>DASRFJ010000348.1:0-9135 GCA_035651595.1 Streptosporangiaceae bacterium
GTACCGGTACCCGCACCCGTCCCGTACCCGCACCCGACCCGGTACCCGCACCCGCCCCGTACCCGTGCGCGCCCCGTACCCGTGCGCGCCCCGTACCCGTGCGCGCCCCGGACCCGCGCGCGCCCCGGACCCGCGCGCGCCCCGGACCCGCGCGCGCCCCGGACCCGCGCGCGTTCCCTCCAGTCACACACGCAACTCCCTTTACGCTACACGTGTCTTCTTACCCGAACGTCGACCGCAAACCGGGGCAAATTGGGTCGCGCAGCCCTCCGAACGGGTAAAAAGACAACCGTATCGCTACGCGTGTAGCGTCAGATCGGGACGCTATGCATGGGGAACTGGGCCGACGCCGCGTGAGTAGCGGGTCCAGCGAGGCGGGAGGTACTGCTGAGGTACTGGCGTGCCATCGCGCCGTAAGGCGCTCGTGCCTCTCGCGCGCCCCTCGCGCCGACCCCTCGCGTCGCCTTCGTGCCGATGGCGCCAGCGGGCGGACGTTCGGCATGTGGTCCACGGGCACGCAGAGGCAGGGGAGCGCGGCAGCTCGCGTGGGGGGTGGCGGCGGGGTTAGAAGGGCTCGGGGTCGAGCTGCTCTTGCGGTGGGCCCCAGCGCTGCGGGCGCGCCTGCGCGGGGTAGGACCGGACTCCGTTGTATGTCGGCCCGCCGTACGCCGGCCCGCCGTTGAACGCGGGTGCGGCGGGGGGGTACCCGGGCATCGCGCCTGGCCGCGGCGGAGCCGCGTGGCGGGCGGGGACGGAGCTGGGGTGCCGGGGGCCTCCCGGGTGAGTTCCGCCGGCGTGCCGGGCCGCGTGGCGTCCCCCGACGGGGCCAACTGGCCCCATAGGGGCGACACCGACACCGGCACCGGCCATGGCCGGGACGCGCGCGGGCGCGGGTGCCTCGACGGGCTCGCTGGCCAGGAACACCCACTTCTTGTAGGCGAAGTACCGGAAGATCGTGCCAAGTCCGGTGCCGGCCAGGCTGGCCCCGTTGTACGCCAGCGTGCTCTTCATGTCGAGCCCATAGCTGGTGAACGCGATGACCGCTTCGGCGATGAGCAGGCCGACGACGTTCAGCGCGGCGAACAAGACCGTCTCGCGGAGCACGTGCTGGTTGACCCGGTGCCGGAAGGTCCAGAACCTGCTGCCCAGGTACGTGACGACAGTGGCGGCCGAGATCGACAGGCCCTTGGCCACCATGGGTCCGATGCCCATCGCGCCGTGCAGGTAGGCGGCGCCACCGAGGTCGATGACCGCTCCGACGCCCCCGACGACGCCGAACTTCGCCAGTTCTGGGATCAGTGCGGCGACCCGCCGGTGCAAGCCAGCGATCATCGGCATGGACAAAAGTCCTCCTCAACACGGAAGTCCCCCGGGCCTAGACATGCTACCGGCCGTATTCGGGTGCCACGTGAATCTTTCCCGATACGTAACCCAAGCGTGCCGCCGTGCCGCGCTCCCCTCGGTTGGCATAGGGTACCGGTCGTGATCGATTCCGCCCCCCAGGTTGGCATGGTAGGCGGTGGCCAGCTCGCGAGGATGACCTGCCAGGCAGCTATCGCCCTCGGTGTCGGGTTCCGCGTCCTAGCGGACTCGGCGTCGGACAGCGCGGCCCAGATCTGGGCGCCCACGCGCATCGGCGACTATCGCTCCCTGGACGACCTCACCGCGTTCGCCGCCGGATGTGACGTGCTGACCTTCGATCATGAGCATGTTCCCGGCGAGCATCTGCTGACGCTGCAAGCGGCCGGGGTAGCGGTCCGGCCGGGACCGGCCGCGCTGCGGCTCACCCAGGACAAGCTCGCGATGCGTGAGCAGCTAACGGCGCTGGGCGTCAAATGCCCGCGGTACGCCCCGGTGCGCGACATCACCGAGCTCCAGACGTTCACCGGCGGAGAGTGGCCGGTGGTGCTCAAGGCGGTCAGCGGCGGATACGACGGCAAGGGCGTCTGGATCTGCCGGTCAGCCGGCGAAGCCGCCGTGGTGTTCGGTCACGGTCTGTCGCTGATGGCGGAGGAGTACGTGGCGTTCGAGCGTGAGCTTGCGGTACTCGCGGCCCGGTCGCCGCACAAGCAAGGTGCCGTGTATCCGGTGGTGCAGACCGTGCAGGCCGACGGGATCTGCCGTGAGGTGATCGCCCCGGCGCCGAGCCTGGCTCCCGGCCTGGCCGCGCAGGCGCAGGAACTGGCGCTGCGGATCGCCGCCGAACTGGACGTGACCGGTCTGCTTGCCGTCGAACTGTTCCAGACCGCCGGCGGGCTGCTGGTCAACGAACTCGCCATGCGTCCGCACAACTGCGGGCATTGGACGATCGACGGGGCCAGGACCTCGCAGTTCGAACAGCACCTGCGAGCGGTACTCGACCTCCCGCTGGGCTCGCCCGCGCTGTCCGCGCCGGTCACCGTCATGGCTAACGTGCTCGGGGGGGACGGGGGCGACGTGTATGACCGGTACGTCCACGTGATGGCCGCCGACCCGGGTGTAAAGGTGCACATGTACGGCAAGGAGCCCCGGCCTGGCCGCAAGATCGGCCACGTCACGGTCAGCGGTGACGACCCGGAGTCGCTGCGGGACCGCGCCCGCCGTGCCGCCAGCTATCTGCGCTGGGGAACCGAGGACGGCGAATGAGCAACGCGTTGGTCGGGGTCGTCATGGGCAGCGATTCGGACTGGCCGGTGATGCGGGCCGCGGCCGAGGCGCTCGACGAATTCGGCGTGGCGTATGAGGCCGACGTCGTCTCCGCCCACCGGATGCCGAAGGACATGATCGAGTACGGCTCCACCGCCGCGGAGCGCGGTCTGCGGGTGATCATCGCCGGCGCGGGCGGGGCCGCGCACTTGCCCGGCATGCTCGCCTCGGTCACGCCGCTGCCGGTGATCGGCGTGCCGGTGCCGCTGGCCAACCTGAGCGGGCTGGACTCGCTGCTGTCCATCGTCCAGATGCCGTCCGGCATCCCGGTGGCGACGGTCGCCGTCGGCGGCGCACGCAACGCCGGGCTGCTCGCGGTGCGCATCCTTGCCGCCGGGGACTCCGCGGCCGCCGCCGCGCTGCGCGAAGCGCTGACCGCGTTCGCCGCACGGCTGGCCGACCAGGCCCGCGCCAAGGGCGCGGCCCTCCGGACCCGCCGCGAATAGCCGAGCGATCCGGGGGATATGCATACCGCGGCATCCGGCGCCAGGATCGTGGTCATCCCCATCTGACGTACGGAGCCACATCGAGCCGCCTATGCTCGTTGGGACATATCGGACAGCCCTCGTAGCAGGGAAGGATCCTCGCCGTGGTCAGTGAGCGCGACGCTACGACGGAATCCTTCAGCCCTGCACGGAACCGGGAACGGCGCAAGCTCAAGGCGATCGCGGGGTCGGCCGCCGTCGTCCTGATCGTGCTTGGGGTCGCCAGTTACGAATTCGTCGACCGGGCTGGCCGTTCCGGCAAGCCCACGGCGGCCGCGCATCCGGCGGCCAGCCATCCGGCCGTCGTGGCGGCCACCTCACCGGCCAGTCCGTCGCCGGCACCGCCCGTCAGCTCGTCCCCGAGCGCTTCCGCGCTGGCGGCTCAGGTGCTCAAGCCGGCGAGCGCCGCGGCGTTCGGCCCGGACGGCACGGCCGACGGGGACGGGAGCGCGCAAGCTGGGCTCGCGACCGACGGCAGCGCGGCCACGGACTGGCGGACCGACTGGTATGCGACGCGGAACTTCGGCGGTCTTCAGGACGGCACCGGGCTGCTGATCGACATGGGCAAGACGGTGACCGTCGACAGTGTTCATGTTGTCCTCGGCGGCGAGCCTGGCGCGGATTTCGAGCTCAAGACCGGACGCGGGGCCACGCCGCGAGGCCTGGCGTGGGTGGCCACGGTAAGCAACGCCGGCGGCACGGTGGACGTCAAGCTCGGCACCCCCGAGCAGGCCCGCTACGTGCTGCTCTGGTTCACCCAGCTGCCGCCGGACAACGCCGGCACGTACCAGGCCCAGGTGGACGAGGTCAGCGTCAGCGGTCAGCCATAGCGTTCCGGTTCAGCGCTGCCGAGCTGGGAATGACGACGGCATGGACGCGTCTTTGCTGGCAGTGCTCACCGATGCCGAACGGCTGACGGTCGCCGAGACCGAGGCTGCCCGCCTCACGGCGCTTGACGAGGACGCGGCGATCGAGCTCGAGACACGGATCAGGCGGGCTCGCGACAAGTACGTCGGCCAGTACCGCCGGGCCGCCAGCTTGCGGGTGCCCGAGCAGGGCGGGCGGGGCACGGCGCGGCCGATGAACACCCGTGCCGCCATGAAGGCCGAGGCGTTCGAGGAGGCCCTGGCCCGGACGAGCCGCCGGGTCGCGGCCTGCCGGGCGGGAATCCCGGTCGTTACGGACGGCCTAGCGCCCGGTAGTGCCAGGAGGCCGCGCGCCACAGGACCGGGTCCAGGGCGTTCCGGCCGTCCACGATGTTGCGTTTGGTGACGACCTTGCCGAGCACCTCGGGGTCCGCGTCGCGGAACTCGGCCCACTCGGTGAGCAGCAGCACCACGTCCGCGTCGCGCACCGCGTCAACCGCGGAGTCCGCGTAGCCCAGTTCGGGGTGCACCCGCCGCGCCGAAGGCATCGCCACCGGGTCGTAGACGGTGACCGTGGCGCCGAGCCCGTGGATGGTCGCGGCGACGTCCAGGGCCGGCGAGTCACGGATGTCGTCCGAGTCCGGCTTGAACGCGACGCCGAGCACGCCCACGCGCGAGCCTTCGAAGCCCTCCCGGCCGGCCAGCTCGCGGGCCAGGTCGACCATGCGGGCGCGACGGCGCATGTTGATCGCGTCCACCTCGCGCAGGAACGACAGCGCCTGGTCCACGCCGAGTTCGTCGGCGCGGGCCATGAAGGCCCTGATGTCCTTCGGCAGGCAGCCGCCGCCGAAGCCCAGGCCGGGACGCAGGCTCGCCGGGCCGATCCGGGGATCGTGGCCGAGCGCCTCCGCCAGCAGGTGCACATCCCCGTGTGCCGCCTCGCACACCTCGGCCATCGCGTTGATGAACGAGATCTTGGTGGCCAGGAACGCGTTCGCGGCGACCTTCACCAGCTCTGCCGTGGCCAGGTCGGTGACCAGGAACGGGACCCTGGCCGCGATCGCGTCCGCGTGGATCTCCCGCAGGATCGCCTCGGCGCGGGCCGATTGCACCCCCGCGACGATACGATCCGGGCGAAGCGTGTCGTTCACCGCGTGACCCTCGCGCAGGAATTCCGGCGACCAGGCGAGTTCGGCGCCCGGAGCAAGCAGTGCTAGTCGTTCCGCCAGATTCTGGGCGGTACCCACAGGAACCGTACATTTCCCGACTATCAGGCAGCGGCGATCCAGCAGCGGAGCCAGCGTCGCCACGCAGGTTTCCAGCTGGGTGAGGTCGGCGCGGTTGGCGTCGGCTGCCTGCGGGGTGCCGACGCAGATGAAATGCACGTCGCCGAACTCAGCGGCGCGGGCGTAGCTGGTGGTGAACGACAGGCGGCCGGTGCGCAGGCCCGCCTGGAGCAGGGGCTGGAGGCCCGGCTCGTGGAACGGCACGATTCCGCCGCCGAGGGCGTGCGCGCGCCGCGGGTCGGAGTCGACGCCCAGCACCTCGAAGCCGAGGCTGGCCAGGCACGCCGCCTGGGCCGTGCCCAGGTAGCCGGTCCCGATAACGGTCAGCCGAAGTGACACATCAGCCCCTTCCCTGTCGGAAACGAGCTTAAGGCCCCCTCGTGAACGGCCGGTGAGCCGCTGGCCAGCGGTGAGCATACGATTCCGGTATGAGCAATGATTTCGCCCTGTCCGAGGAGCACGAGGCGCTGCGCGCCGCGGTGCGTGAGCTGGCCGACGACAAGATCGCGCCGCGTGCCGCCGAGGTGGACCGGACCGGCGAGTTCCCGCAGGACGTGTACGACGCGCTGGTCAAGGCCGACTTCCACGCGGTGCACATCCCGGTGGCGTACGGCGGGGCCGGGGGCGACGCGCTCGCCGCGGTGATCGTTATCGAGGAGGTCGCGCGGGCGTGTGCCGCCTCCTCGCTCATCCCGGGCGTGAACAAGCTCGGCACGGTTCCGCTGCTGCTGTCGGGCTCCGAGGAGCTGAAGCAGAGGTACCTGCCGCCGGTGGCCCGCGGCGACGCGATGTTCTCCTACGCGCTGTCCGAGCCGGAGGCCGGCTCGGACGCGGCGGCGATGCGGGCCCGTGCGGTGCGGACGGATGCGGGCTACGTGCTGAACGGCGTGAAGCGGTGGATCACCAACGCCGGCGTGTCGCAGTACTACACGGTGATGGCGGTCACCGATCCGGACAAGGGCGCGAACGGGATCTCCGCGTTCGTGGTGGAGAAATCCGATGAAGGCTTTTCGTTCGGCGCCCCGGAACACAAGCTCGGGATCAAGGGGTCGCCGACCCGCGAGCTGTACTTCGACGACTGCGAGATCCCCGCGGACCGGCTGATAGGCGCCGAGGGCGAGGGGTTCAAGATCGCGCTGCGCACCCTGGACCACACCCGGATCACGATCGCGGCGCAGGCCGTCGGGATCGGGCAGGGCGCGCTGGACTACGCGGTGAGATACGTGAAGGAGCGCAAGCAGTTCGGCAAGCCGGTCGCGGAGTTCCAGGGCCTGCAGTTCATGCTCGCCGACATGGCGATGAAGCTGGAGGCGTCCAGGCAGCTAACCTACGTCGCGGCGGCCAGGTCGGAGCGGGCGATGGCAGGGGAGACGGTGCCGGACCTCACGTTCATTTCGTCCGCCTGCAAATGCCTGGCCTCGGACACCGCGATGTCGGTGACCACCGATGCGGTGCAGTTGCTCGGCGGGTACGGGTTCGTGAACGACTATCCGGTCGAGCGGATGATGCGCGACGCGAAGATCACCCAGATCTACGAGGGCACCAACCAGATCCAGCGGATGGTCATGGCGCGGCAGCTGCTGAAGGGTTGATGCCAGCGAATGCGCGGGTGCGCGGCCCTGCCCCGGGAGGATGGGCAGGACCGCGCCGTCGGATGCGCAGCGATGTCAGACGGTGATGCCGAGCGCCTTGGTGATCTGGCCGATCGGGTTGATCGTGCTGAAACGGACGCCGTCCCCGGACATGACCAGGCCGATGGCATACCGCTCTGAATCGAGCACGGCGGATCCGGAGTCTCCCGGCAGCGACAAGGGCGGGTCACCGTCGATCGTGGGGGCGACTCGGTACTGGTGGCGGAACGTGACGCCACTGAGGACAACCGTGAAGTCGGTGCTCACGACCTTGCCTTCGGTGCGCCGCGAGGTGGCACCGTACTTGACGACATTACCGTTCAGCACGGCTGCTCTCGCTCCCCTAGGGCTGCCAAGGCTGACGATGTCCGGAGACGCCGGCCGCCCGGTGACGCGGCACACCGCGGCGTCGACGTACAGGGTGTCGCCCCACTGCACCTCGATGCTCCCGTGGGAACCGCGGACGATCTCGCCGATCACGTCCCTGTGCTCGTTCCCGCCCTGGTCCAGGGAGGGCTGGAGGACGCGCTTGTCTTTCTTGTCCCATGAAGGGTCTACGCACAGGACGTGGTAGGCGCTCAGCCACAGATTCTCCCCGGAGATCGCGTCGGTGACGAGCATCCCCAGGGAGCCGTACCAGTCGCTGATACGCGCGGGGGCGATGCACGCCCCTCCCTGACACGGGTCGTAGCGCGTGTTGTCGACGGCTACGACCGGCGGAACCGATACGACGCCGGAGGCCGGTCCCTGGAGCTCGAAGGCCGCCTCCACCACGTCCGTCGGGACGCCGGCTATCGTCCGCGGAATCTCGTTTTCCGGGCGATATTCTCCCTTGCGCGTGACGAATACGAGAATCGCGTACGTGGCCTGCTGTTCTCCGCCAATCTCCTTCAGGCCGACGTCGATGCCGGTCACCCCCGGCAGCGCGAGGAGCTCGTCCTCGAATCTGTCCCTGATCGTGAGCAGACGCTGGTACTCCAGCGGATCAACGTGCATGATGTACCTCCTAAGCGGGCCTGCTGCCGGTTACGCGCTCAGTGCCTCCAGTTCCCGGCTGAAGTTGACCGCGTTCGAAGCCTTCACCTCCCACTTGTTGTCCGCGGTGAGCGTGGCGGTCAGGGCGTTGTTTCCGCCCGAGTAAACGAGTTCCTTGAACTTGGTGGAGGAGCTGAGGCTCACCATCTGGCCCTGAATGAACCTGCCCGCGGCGATGTAATAGGTGGGGTGGAGAGTGAAGACCTGCTCGAGATCGGGGCCTGTGTCGATGGCGCAGACGGCCTTGCCGTTGAGGGTGAGGCCCACCGAACTAGGATTCACGCTGGGCCGCGGTACCCGGGCAGTGCTGGCGATGCGGAGACGTGCCATGTCGGCTTTGCCGTACGCCTTGAGCAGAGACCAGTCGCCGCCGTCGTAGTCGAAGGTGGCCCGGCACTGGTCATTTGACCCCGGATCGGCCGCCAGCCTCCCTCTGCCATTCCACTGGTAGCCTTCCCTGGTGCCCTGTGCCGACCAGACGAACTGCCATTTCATCTCCCATGAGAATACGTAATCGTTGCCCCCGTTGATCTGCTGAGTCAGCCATGCGAGCTGGAGCGAATCGGCCGACATGAATTCGGGGAGCACGGCGAAGACCGCGAACACCGGCTTCACTAGTTCTGAATTGTTGATGACGGTAAGGGTGTACTCGTCTGACATGACAGGTATCCATTCTGTTTGATTCGGACCATGATTCGGGTCGTGATTTCCTTTGAAATCCGCCATCCGGCGCCTGCTGTGGGTCTGGCGGCGTTTTCCTTTCACCTCGATGCTGGCGGATCATACGTTCCTTGAGCATCCCGAAAATTAATGAATTCCAATGTCGCGTTCGAGGGAGATGGCCGCAAATAGTCCGGTTTATGACCAAATGGAGGCGGCGCGGGCGGAGCCCCGGGGGTCAGGGACCCGGCAAAGTCGTGGGTCGAGGCGCTGACCTGCAATGTCGTAACGGCAGGTGATGCGCCCGGCGTGTCCTGAGACGGCTGGCGGGCCCGGGCGGAACGATGGAAGTTCCTACACTCACCATCTTGCCCAGCGAACAGCAGCCACTTAGAGCCTGCTTGAAAACTAGGTGGCTTGCGGCTGGGACGGTGTTCGGGCGAGGCGCCGGGTCATGACGATGATCATGGCCCAGTAGATGTAGGTC
>DASRFJ010000349.1:0-61675 GCA_035651595.1 Streptosporangiaceae bacterium
GTCGGCCGGCCCCCGTTGGCACGGCCGCGCGCCTGCTGCGTTAGCCTCCGGTACCGCCGAAGATCTGGCGGATCTCAGACGCGCCTCGCCAGCCCGGCATGTGCTCGGCGTACAGGCCGATGAACTCGTTGCCGAGCTTCAGCTGGCCGGGACGTCGGTATGGGGGCCGGTGTCTGGCAGAAGTCCGTTGCGCATGGCGAAGAGTGCTGCTCCTGCCCGGTTCGACACTCCGATCTTGGTGTAGATGTGCTCGATGTGGTTGCCGACGGTCTTTGGTGCCACGACGAGGCTGGCTGCGATCTGCTTGTTCGACAGGCCACGCACAGCCAAGCGCAGGACGTCGATCTCTCTGGCGGTAAGACCGGCGGCATGTGCAGGCCGCGTGACGCGATGGCCAGCAGCGGCAAGCACCGCGGCCGCGGCATCTGGATCGAGGCGCCCGGCGCGAGCGTCGCAGCGCAGTTCCCCGGCGGCCTCATCGGCTGACCGGGCGGGCCGGTGCGGCCGTGGCTCGAGCATGGCCTGGTAACTGTCAGCGGCGGCCAGGAGGCGCGCTGCCGCCGAGATGGCGCCGCCAGCGAGCCCGGCCGGGTAGCCGGACCCGTCAAGACGCTCGCGCTGCTGGCCGACGAGGCTCGCTACTGGTGCCAGCGCCGCGGACCGGCGCAGCATCCGCTCCGCGAGCTGCGGCGCGAGGCGGACGCGTTCCCACTCGCCGACGGTGAGCGGCCCCGGCTTGTCCCAGATGGCATTCGACACACCCAGGCGCCCGAATCCTGCGGTCAGCCCGGCACGGTAAAGCCTGGTGCGCTCTGCTGCGGGCAGGTCCAGACATGCCGCCGCGTCGCGTGCCAGTGTGGCGACAGCTTGGGAGTGGCCGAGCATGAAGGGCGACTTGAGGTCAACGAAGCGGGCGATGGCTGCGAGCGCCTCGTCGAGCTCGGCTGCCGGCAGGACCCGCAATGCGGGTTCTTCAGCCAGGACTGCCTCCCATGAGCTGACCTCGTCGAGGCCGCGGAAGATCTTCTCGGCATCCGCCCGGACGATAGCGACCAGGTCAGGGTCGAACTGGGTCGCAGAGCCGCGCCCGGCCACCTCGACAGCGCCGCCGATGCCGTGGTTGCGGTGGGCGACCTCGGCGAACTCGGCCAGCTGGATTACCCGCGCCGCCAGCGGTATCTGCTCACCTTCGCGCTCACCGGGCCAGCCCTTGCCGTCCCAGCGCTCGTAGCAGGCGCCGAGCGCGTCCAGCGCGCCCGGCGGCAGCCCGAGCTCGTCACCGAGTGAACGCGCTAGCCCGGCGTGCTGGGCGATCATCGCTTCGACCTGCTTGTGTCCGCCGAGCGCGAACTCGAATCCGGTCCGCAGGCGATGAAGCGGCGTTGCGCCCGAGCCGAGCAGCCGCAGCATCCGGGCCACCTCGGCAAGCTTGCCGCCCGCCTCGGCGTATTTCATTGCCTTGAGCGCGATGTCGTCGCCGAACCACTGGACCTGCTCGTAGGCATCGGTGTGGCAGCCGACGTTGACCAGCAGCGCGCTGTAGTACGCGGCCGCCCGCGCGCCCTCCCCGGAACCGGCGAGGTCACACAGGCGCATGGCGATCCGGCACTGGCGCAAGACGTGCTCCATCGGCTGGCCGAACCCCAGATCGATCCCCAGCGACAGCGCGGCGAGCAGCTCCGCCAGCCGGGCACCGGTCTCGGGTCCTTCGCCCATCCTGTCAAGTCTACGCACCGGCCAGCAGCCAGGACGACCAGCAAAGATGAGGGATTCACCCCATGACTGCGGGGAGGCCGCCTCGTATCGTCATCGCAGAGCCAGGACAAGGAACCGAGACAAGGGAGCAACCATGGCGAAGGCATCAAGCGCAACGGCCGAAAAGTCCGCGGACTACGGGGTCGCGGTCGACCGGTCAAGCCAGCTCGACGGGTACACCGTCAATTTCGTCAGCATCACCAAGACCCACGACCTCGGTCCCATGCTGGCCTCCCTCCCCGGCGGCAACTGCTCATGCCCGCACTGGGGCTACGTGCTCAATGGCCGCGTAGTCGTCCGCTACGCCGACCGCGAAGAGACCCTTGAAGCCGGCGACGCCTTCTACATGGCACCCGGTCACGCGCCAGAAGCCGAAGAGGGCACCGAGCTCGTTCAGTTCAGCCCCACCGGACAACTCGCCCAAGTTGAGGCGGCCATCGCGGCCGCTGCCCGACAGCCCTGAGCCCGGGCCTATCCCAGCGCCCAGTTGGTGCCGGTCCAGATCCAGGTTGTGCTGGGTGCGGAGACTGGGCTGGTGCTGGTGTAGCCGCCGTAGAGCAGGTCTTCGGCGGGTGCGGAGCGGTGGTATGCGATAACAGCGCCGAAGGCTGCGGGCGGGATAACGGCGTCCCGGCCACGGACACCGCCGGCCGCCGCCGCGCGGGTTGCCGCGCGGGTCGTCTCCAGGCGGGGCGGGCCCGGTCACGGTCCCGGCGGCGCCTGGGGCGTTCCCGACCGATGAAGAGGCCTATGCTGACGCAGAGGGTGGCGGGGAGCCGACCCCGACATCGACGCACTCGTCATCCTGTTCGGGCGCCCTCCGGCGAATTGCTATCGCACCGACGACGACATCGCCGCGCCGGATCAGCCGAGCAGCCAGGCCGGCCACGATAGGTGCCCCGCTACGTCAATTGTCTACACCTATCACTTCGCGATCCTCGCCGCGCTGGACGAGTCCAGCCCCGGCGACCGGGGCTGGACACAATCTCAGACGGCGTAGCGCCGGGTGATTTACCTAGTGGTCAGGGACGATTTCTCTCCTTCTCTCCCTGCTTGCACCCGAGGCCTGTTACCGCGAAGTCACTGTTGCTGAACTCCTCCTGGGTTATGTAGTGATGGCCGTTCATGATCTGGTTGTAAAGCTGGCCAGCAACGCCATTGGTTGGCCCGAAGACGAAGTTGCACTCGTCGCCGATCTCGAAGCCGATGGCGTCAAACCATGCGGAACCCTCGGGGTCAGTGATCGACTCGTTGACCTCGTGGCTGGTGGTGCTGATTATCGTGTCGGCGTCGGGGTTTCCGTTGGGGCTCTCCAGAACGGGGAAACCATTCCTGCCATTGTTGCCGCAGGTGAAATGCGTGGCTGAGTCGTAGACCGGGAATGGCATGTTCGCGTAGATGGCGCCGCCGACGGTGGCCTGGCTGTGGTAGGCACAGAAGGCCGCGGACGGCTGGTTGTTGATCGTGCATGCGTTCGCGCTGGTCAGCGTGGAACCCGGGAAGAAGCAGGTCTCGACATGCTTTGGCAGGTACATCACGTAAATGTGAGCCAGGTCGGCCGGCAGCCCCTGCACCCCGATGACCCGGTTGACCTCAGCCTGGACCTGATCATCGTCCACACAGGCGTCGTAGCCGGTGCTGTCCGCGTAAATGTTGCTTGTGTCGTTGGCCGCCACTGTGCAACCCGAGGGTGGCAGCGCACCGGTGTCGATGATAGGCACGCCGAACTTGATCCCGGTGAGGTGAGCCCCGTTGCTGCCGGGGTATTCACTCGCCATCGAGTACACGTTGTCCTGGCGGTGGCTGGAAACCGCCACGTCATTGAGGTAGGTGTTGATGGTGTTCTGGTAGCCGGCATCGATCGGATGACCCGCTGGCTGCCAGAAGATCGGCGTGAGCACCACCCGGCCAGTCGACTTCGTGCCCATCACAACGCCGCCGTTGAACAGCAGCGGCGGCTGGCCTATCGCGCGATCGCTGGTATTGCCGGCATGGCTGGGATTGGTGACCGCGCAGCCGGCCACCTGCGACTGCTGTACTTGCACGATGCCGAGGAAACGGCCCATCCGGGCCGGGCCTGCCGACGTCGCCGTACAGGCCGCCGGCACCGGGGAATGCGCGCTCGCGCGCACAGACGCACCCCCCGCCGTGGCCGTCGTCGCCGTCGCCGCGGCGAGTGCACCCACCGCCATCAAGGTCAGGATCACGCCCAGAACACGTCTCACAAAGGATCTCCTCATGACGTCCTTCCGTCCTCCGCTCCAGGACCGGGATTGCCTGCCACGACCCCGGCCACGATGCCTGCCGTAGCTGGGTGAGCTCCGGCTGCGCACAGCCGGATTTCGCACACGGACAGCTCAAAACCACCCGTGTTTGCGCAAATTCGGCCAAACACCGCGGAGCCTCCTCTTGAGTCGAAACCCTGTCAAGACCCATAGGCTGCCTCTGGGTATGCATAACCCTTCTGAGGCGAAGGGGACGCAGTACCGCCTGCGGCCCCTTGTGCGCGGCCGGCAACGTGCTGCGGTCCTGGAGCTACACCCTGCGCCGAATCCGGCTCCGCACTATGACTTCGCGCCATCTCCAGTAAACAACGTTTCGTAGTTGATTACCTACGGTAAGTTACAGTCAGCTTTGAGTGCCGGGGGCAATGCGGGGCTAGCCAACACCGTGGACGTGCGCACGCGGCACAACGTTTACGGGGAGGGATCATTCATTGCGAGTCGCCGGCGAGATGGCGGGTCGGGCAGAGCAGACCCGCTGGCACGGCACGAGTCTTTATTGGCGACAACCCTTGTTGCCGCCGAGCTAAGTGTTTAGCGTTACAAATGTGATCAAGCTCACAGGATAGCGCAGCTGTCTCGGACCGATGAGCACCCAACGGATCGGCACCGATGCCGTGCTGAAGGGAAGACGATGATGGATCGCAAATTCATTATCACGTTCGGGCGCCGCGCACGGTGGCGGACGGCCTGGCGTACCGGCAGCCGCGGCCGGCGCCTTGGCGCGAGTCTGCTCGCCGCGCTCGTGGCCGCGTCAGTACTCGCCGCCTGCGCCAGCAGCAACGCCGCGACCGGCGGCAAGGTGTCGCTGAACTTCTACAACTTCCCCGACGGCTCCGGCGCCATCCAGAAGGCGGTCGACAACTGCAATGCGCAGAGCGGCGGCCGGTACACGATCAACTACAACAAGCTGCCGAGCGCCGCCGATGGTCAGCGGCTGCAGATGGTCCGCAGGCTGGCCGCCAAGGACAGCCAGATGGACATCCTCGGCCTCGATGTCACCTGGGAAGCCGAGTTCGCCCAGGCCGGCTGGATCCTGCCGTGGACGGGCAGCTACCTGCAGCAGGCCACGGCCGGCACGCTCCAGGTGCCGCTGCAGACCGCCACCTGGCAGGGCAAGCTGTACGCGGTGCCGTACAACAGCAACACGCAGCTCCTGTGGTATCGCTCCGATCTGGTGCCGAACCCGCCGGCCACCTGGGCGCAGATGATCGCCGACTCGGAACAGCTGGCCAAGGAAGGCAAGCCGCACCTCATCGAGATCCAGGGTGCTCAGTACGAGGGGGCGGTCGTCTGGTTCAACACCCTGCTCGCGAGCGCGGGCGGCAGCGTGCTGACGCCCAGCGCGGCGAACCCCGCCCTGGGCGCCCCCGCTGTCAAGGCGCTGTCGATCATCAAGCAGCTGGCGACCTCGGTCGCGGCTGACCCGTCGCTCTCGGTCCAGATGGAAGACCAGAACCGGCTCGCCATGGAAGCCGGGTCGGCGGCGTTCGAGCTCAACTACCCGTTCGTCTACCCGTCGATGAAGACCGACCAGCCGGCCCTGTTCAAGAACTTCAAATGGGCGCTGTACCCGCGGGTGAACGCGAACGAGCCGGCGCACGTGACAATCGGCGGCATCGACATGGCGATCAGCAGGTACTCGACGCATCCGGATCTGGCCTTCCAGGCCGCGCTGTGCCTGCGTGACCGGCAGAACCAGCTGATCGCCGCGACCGTGGGCGGCCTGCCGCCGACGATCGCCAGCCTGTACACCGATCCGGCGATGCAGGCCGACTACCCGTTCCGCGCGGACATCCTGGCGGCTCTGCAGACCGCGAGCGTGCGGCCGAAGACGCCGGCCTACCAGAACCTGTCCATCGTCATCTCCCACCTCGTGTCGCCCCCGGCGGCGATCCATCCCGCGAGCACCGAGCAATCAATGGCCAGCCAGCTCAACGACGCCCTCGCCTCGAAGGGCCTGGTTCCGTGAGCGCCCAGGTGGCCAGCGGGCGCAGTCATCAGGAAGGCGGAGACCGATGAGTACAAGCACGCAGCCGGTCACCGGCGGCGAGACCGCGGCGGGACCAGCCAGACATCGCGTCCGGCTGTCCGAGGGCGCGCGGGCCGAGCGCCGGCTCGGCTGGCTCCTCTGTGCCCCGGCGGTGATCGTGATGATCGCCGTGACCGCCTATCCGGTCGCCTATGCGGTGTACCTCTCGCTGGAGCGTTACGACCTGCGCTTCCCCAACCAGGCCAAGTTCATCGGGTTCAGCAACTACAGCGCGGTGCTCAGCTCGCCGTACTGGTGGCAGGCGCTGAAGGTTACGGCGATCATCACGGTGGTCTCCGTGGCGGTCGAACTGGTGCTGGGCATGCTGCTCGCCCTGCTCATGTACCGGACGCTGTTCGGCCGCGGCAGCGTGCGCACCACAATCCTGGTGCCCTACGGCATCGTCACCGTGGCCGCCGCGTTCAGCTGGCAGTACGCCTGGACGCCCAGCGAGGGCTATCTGGCCGCCGCCTTCGGCAGCGGCGCGCCGCTGACCAAGACGACCGCCGCGATCGCGATCATCATCCTTGCGGAAATCTGGAAGACCACGCCGTTCATGGCCCTGTTGCTGATGGCGGGCTTGTCGCTGGTGCCGGAGGACCTGCTCAAGGCGGCCAAGGTCGACGGGGCCACCGCCTGGCAGCGCTTCACCATGGTCACCCTGCCGCTGATGAAGCCCGCGATCCTGGTCGCGCTGCTGTTCCGGACGCTCGACGCGTTCCGGGTGTTCGACAACATCTTCATCCTGACCGCGGGTGGCCATAGCACGGGCTCGGTGTCCATCCTCGGCTACGACAACCTGTTCACCGCGCTGAACTTGGGCATCGGGTCGGCGATCTCGATTCTCATCTTCATCTGCGTCGCGATCATCGCCTTCCTGTTCATCAAGGGCTTCGGCGCGGCGGTACCTGGCACGTCGACGGGAAGGTGAGGTAGCGAAGATGGCCACTACAGCCAGGCAGAAGGCAGGCTGGGGACTAGCCAACACCGTCGCGATAGTGCTGGCGCTGATCCCCGTGCTGTGGATCGTGTCGTTGTCCTTCAAGGATCCGTCCAGCATCACCGATCCGACGTTCATTCCGGTCAAGTGGACCTGGGGGAACTACAGCGGCATTTTCCATACCTCGGACTTCATCCGGCCGCTGATCAACTCGATCGGCATCGGGCTGATAGCCACCTTCATCTCCGTGCTGCTGGCCTCGATGGCGGCTTACGCGGTTGCGCGGCTGAGGTTTCCCGGGAAGAACGTGCTCATCGGGATGTCCCTGCTCATCGCGATGTTCCCGCTGGTCTCGCTGGTGACCCCAATGTTCAACATCGAGCGGTCGCTCGGGCTATTCAACACCTGGCCCGGGCTGATCATCCCGTACGTCGCGTTCGGCCTGCCGCTCGGCATCTACACGCTGTCGGCGTTCTTCCGTGAGATCCCGTGGGAGCTCGAGAAGGCGGCGAAGATGGACGGCGCCACGCCGTTCCAGGCGTTCACCAAGGTCATCGCCCCGCTCGCCGCACCAGGCATGGTGACGACCGCGATCTTGGTGTTCCTGTTCTGCTGGAACGAGTTCCTGCTGGCGATCTCACTGACGTCGACGACGGCCGCTCGCACGGCCCCGGCCGCGCTGGCCTTCTTCACCGGCAACTCGCAGTTCGCCGTGCCAACCGGGTCGATCTCGGCCGCCGCCGTGGTCATCACCATCCCGATCATCATTTTCGTGCTGTTCTTCCAGCGCCGGATCGTCGCGGGGTTGACGTCTGGCGCGGTCAAGGGCTAGCCGGGATTCCAGGACATTAGGAGAAAACAGTGGCCAACATCGTTCTGGACAACGTCACCAAGCGCTTCCCCGACGGCGCGCTCGCGGTCGACAGCATCAGCCTCGACATCGCCGACGGCGAGTTCGTCATCCTGGTCGGGCCGTCTGGCTGCGGGAAGTCGACGACCCTCAACATGATCGCCGGCCTGGAGGACATCACCGAAGGTGAGCTGCGCATCGGCGGCCAGGTGGTCAACAACAAGGCGCCTAAGGACCGCGACATCGCGATGGTATTCCAGAGTTACGCGCTGTACCCGCATATGACAGTCCGGCAGAACATGGGCTTCGCGCTCAAGCTGGCTAAGACACCGAAGGCCACGATCGATGAGAAGGTCAGCGAGGCCGCGCGCATCCTCGACCTGACCCAGCACCTCGACCGCAAGCCGGCCAACCTATCCGGTGGCCAGCGGCAGCGGGTCGCCATGGGCCGGGCAATTGTCCGTGATCCGGCCGCGTTCCTGATGGACGAGCCGCTCTCCAACCTCGACGCGAAGCTGCGGGTGCAGATGCGCACAGAAGTCTCCAGGATCCAGCGACGCCTCGGCACCACCACCGTGTATGTCACGCACGACCAGACCGAGGCGATGACGCTCGGCGACCGGGTTGCCGTCATGCGCGCTGGCATACTCCAGCAGGTCGGCTCCCCGGATGAGCTCTATCACAGCCCGCTCAACCTGTTCGTGGCTGGTTTCATCGGGTCGCCCGCGATGAACTTCATGGGTGGCACCCTCGAAGAGAACAGCTTGCGTACCCACCTAGGCGATGTCCCCCTCACCGGCGAGCTGCGGCATGCGCTTGATGGCGCGCGCAACCGCCGTGACGTGATCGTCGGCATCCGTCCAGAGAACTTCGAGGACGCGGCGCTCGTCTCCGCCGACGTCCGGCCTAAGGGCATCACGTTCCGGGCGACCATCGATGTACTCGAATCGATGGGCTCCGACGTGTTCGTCTACTTCACGAAGGGAGAGGACAGCGGGGTGAACGCGGCCGAGCTCGAGGAACTCGCGCGGGACTCCGGACGCGCCGACACCGGCGGGAGCGGCGACACGGTGGTCGCGCGGCTCGACGCGGCGACGCGCATCCGGGAGGGCGCGGACAGCGAACTGTGGGCCGATGTCAGGTCGATGCACCTGTTCGACCCGGCAACCGGCCGGAACCTCAGCCTCGGTGATGCACCCGCCGCCCCCGCAGCCGTTCAATGACCTCGTCGTTCCATTCGTGGGTCCGCATGAGGCGGTAACGTTCGAACGCGATCCGCAGGTAGGCCTCGGCCTCAGTGCGGGTGCCGATCAGGTCTGCCTCGCGCAGCATGCGCACGACCGGTTTGTACTCTTCAGCCAGCCAGCGGCGGGCAACGTCGCCGCGGTCCAGGAAGCGGCGCTCGTCCTGCATGTACCGGAATCCCCACGCCTCCACGGCTTCTGCCAGCTCGGTATAGGACCACGGATCGGTGAAGGCGATCCCGGCATAGGCGGGCGCGGGCAGCGGCACTCGTGAGCGGAATAGCCGCTCGTCGCTCTTCATGAGCAGGTCGCCCCGCCGGCTGACGCCGTCGGCCGGCACGGTCGTCAGCACCTCGGTCACGTAGGCGTCGATCATCGTCTGGCCGGTCGCCACCGCTATCGACACCCGGTGGTGCCCGTCTTTGACGAAATGCAGGCTGCCGACCCGGTAGACGTCGATTGGCGGGATCGACTCCCCGCGCCGCTGGGCGAGGGCCAGCCGCTCCCATCGCTCGCGCACCCTGCCCGACGTCGGCCGGAAGCGGCGATCGAAATCGCGACGGGAATCGAGGGTGCCGACGATGCTGTCCACCCGGATGCTCGCCAGGCCCAGAGAGCGCTCTCCCCGCCTGCCCAGCGCGGCCACCACCTCGTCCAGCGGCAGGATGAGGTTGACGTCGTCGGGTGCCCGCCGCAGCCGGTAGGTGAGCCTGGTAAGCAGCTGACGCCGCCTGGCCCGCTGAAAGTCGTTCTCCACGTCCGCTCGCGGAAAACCAGTCTCACCGGGCATTGCGACCGCCTGCCCGCGGGTTCAGGAGACCGCCGCCCGGCTCGATTTTCAGCAGGTGCCGGCCGACGACATTCCGCACGATCGTGCTGCCGAGCTGCCGGTCGGGCACCGGCGCGCCGAAGGGATGCACATGACCGTGCAGGAGCAGGGCCGGCCGGAGCCGTCTGACCAGGGCGTGCAGCGCGGTGAACCCGTAGTGCGGGACGTCCTCGCCATCGCCTACCCCGCGTGGCGGTGCGTGGGTAATCAGCACATCGACCCCGCGGCCATCGCGCAGCCTGCGCCACGCGGCCTTGCGGCTCAAGGACCAGGCGCGCCGGGCCTGCTGGCTGTCGGTGTACTGGTTAGGACCCTCGCCGTAGCGGCGGCAGCCGCCAAGGCCGGCTATGCGCAGGCCCGCGACATCGGCTATCCGCAGATCGGCATTCACCGCACCCGCCGGCCAGGGCGGTCGATCTGGCAGTCCAGCCCGCAGCGTCATCCCGGCACGGGAAATCCGGTAGCCGGACACGTCTGGATCATGGTTGCCACAGACGAACAGGAGCGGCACGTCCAGGGCGTTCATCAGGTAGTCCAGGTAGCCGAATGGCAAATCCCCGCAGGCGAGAATCAACTCCGCGCCAGGCACCGCTCGCCCGTCCGCGTACAGCGCCTCATCGACTTCGTCGGAAACCGCGAGCACCCTGACCACTCCTTGATCGTATGCTCAGGCCGCGGTGCGGTCGTGATGCAGGCCCGGAGGCCGGCTCAGTGCGCGGCCGTCTCCCGGACATCTAGGCCACGCTGCCGCAACGCGGCCTCCGCCCGGTAGATCTCGGTCACCGGGACCCGGCCGGATGTGACCACGGGCGGGCTGACCTCCAGCCGTCGGCAGGCCTGCGACAGGACGTCGACGTATGCTGCCCGGACTGCCCGCACCCGCAGGCCCTTGGCCGGCGTCGCCGTCTGGTTCTCCGTCGCATCGAGCTGTATCCGCAGCCGGCGCAGGTTCACGCCCAGCCGCTCGATCGGTTCCGGCGGCGGCACGTGGCGCATGCGGCTGCGTTCGGAGAGCCAGCGGAACGCGCGGATCGCGCAGAGCACGGCGAATCCCGCGGCCGTGGGCAACATGACCACGATCCCCAGCTCAAGCGGCGTACCCACGTCTCCCATCCTCTGCCCGCAGGCCATACGGATCAAGAACCGCCGCCTCCACCATGCCGCCCGCCACCTCGGGACCAGACAGGCCGCGGAAACCGGCAAAACGGGCGCCGCATACCGCCGTGCGGCCCGGCAGAAAGCCCCAGCCTGTAAGGAATCCGTTGCTGGTGGGGCGGCTGGGGCTCGAACCCAGGACCGGCGGATTATGAGTCCGCTGCTCTAACCGGCTGAGCTACCGCCCCGCATCGCGCCACATTACACGAACTGGCGCCGCACAGTCGACGCCGAGCGGGACCGATGCGCTCCGCACCATCGAGCTCTACCGTCATCCGCGCACCAACACCTACGGCGTCCGCGAGCGCGACGGCTGCCGGTGAAGCTGATCGGCATCACCGCGACCGACGACCAACCAGGCGACGACGTCCGCTCGGCGGCCTTGGGCGCGACGATGGGCATGGGTGGAGCACGCGCTCACCGGCCCGACGACCCGGACCTCGACGGATACCTCAAAGCCGATCTGTCCATATAACGAGACAAGCTTGACTGATATACGAGACAGGCTGGTAGCGTCGCCACCTATGGCGACGTATACCCACGGGCATCACGAATCCGTGCTGCGGTCCCACACCTGGCGGACCGCGGAGAACTCGGCGGGCTACCTGCTCGGTCACTTGACGTCGGACATGGAACTGCTCGACGTCGGCTGCGGGCCGGGCACGATCACCGCGGATCTCACCCGCCTGGTCAAGCACGTCACCGCGATCGACACCGGCCAGGAAATCATCGCCACCGCGAGGCAAAATGCCCCCGAGGCCACGTTCGGAACAGGCGACGTGCACGCGCTCGACTTCCCGGACGACACTTTCGACGTGGTGCACGCGCATCAGGTGCTCCAGCACGTCGCCGACCCGGTGCGGGCGCTTCGCGAAATGCGCAGGGTATGCCGGCCGGGCGGCATCGTGGCCGTGCGTGACTCCGACTACCCCGCCTTCGCCTGGTACCCGCTACTCCCCCGGCTCGACGACTGGCTCGCCCTCTACCTCGAGATCGCCCGGCGCAACGGGGGCAACCCGGACGCGGGCCGCAAACTGCTGAGCTGGGCCAGGCAGGCAGGCTTCTCAGACGTCACCGCCACGTCGTCCACCTGGTGTTTCGCGACCGAGCGAGACCGCGCATGGTGGGGCGGCATGTGGGCGGACCGCATCCGCGACTCCGCGATAGCCGCCCACGCCATCGAACATGGCCTCGCCTCCCGAGGCACGCTCGACGACCTCGCCGCGGCCTGGCGCGAATGGGCACAGTCTCCCGACGGCTGGCTCTCCATCCTGCACGGCGAACTCATCTGCCGGAAATGATTGCGGACACTTACCCCCCCAGATCGGGGGGTAAGTGTCCGCAATAATCTGGCGTGCCTGTCGGCATGCCGGGAATAACGTGACATGTCGTGATATGGGGGTGGGCAGGGCATGCCCGGGGGGTGGGTGTGTGGGGAGGGGAGCCCCCGGAGAGGGCCTACACGTCAGGCGGCGCAGGTGAGCTTGATGCTCCGCGGCGGGAACTTGTACGAGTACGCGTCCCCGTTTCTCCCGTACCAGCTTGTTTCGAGCGTGTATGTGCGGGTGCCGGTGAACGTGCAGGCCCAGGACACACGCTGCCGCAGCACCCACGACGAACTGTAGCCGGTCGAGGCCTGGGCCAAGACCTGGTACAGCGTGGGGAGGGGCTGCGCCAGGAGGGTCACGACGAGCTTCTGGTCCTGCCATCCGTTGCCCCAGCACGTCGACGCGCCGAACCCGGTGATCTCATGGTGATCGGCGGACACCGTGGGCTGGAAGGCGAAGAGCTGGCAGCTGAAGAAGGGTTGCGATTGGGTGGCGGCGACGGCGGGTGGCGCCGCGAGCGCCAGCACGCTGATACTAACCACCACCGTTGCGACTAGTGATCTCCGTGCAAGGAACTTGAACATGCTGAAGTATGCGCATACCGGGACCTGAGTGGCCAAGCGGTTTAAGTGGCATGATGGGGACAATGTCATCGATTGGCCTCCAGGCGGTCGGCGTCAGCGACCGCGACGAACAGCTCTACCGCACGCTGCTGCGCAACCCCCGCGCCACGCTGTCGCAGCTGAGCGCCGCGACCGGCACAAGCCGGGTGCTGGCTCGCCGCGGACTGGACCGGCTGGAAACGATGGGCCTGGTCAGCCGCCAAGGTCAGCCCGCCAGATTCGTCCCGGCCGCACCCGACATGGCCATCGAGGCGCTGATCCTGCGGCGCCAGGAGGAGCTGGAACGCTGCCGCATGGTGGCCGCCACGTTGCTCGCGGAGAGCCGGGAAGCCGGCCAGTCCGCCGGATGGCTGGTCGAGGTCATCGCCGGCCGGGAGGCCACGTTCCAGCGCTACCGGCAGCTGCTGACCACTGCCCGGAGCGAAGTGCTGATGTTCGACAAGCCCCCGTACATCGGCCCGGCGGAGAATCCGCTGGAGGTCGACGTGCTGAAACGCGGCGTCACCTGGAAGGCCGTCTACGCGCCGGAAGCGCTGGAGCTTCCCGAGCGCGTCGCTCATCTGCGCAGCTGGCAGGACGCCGGCGAGCAGGCCAGGGTCTGCGCTCACCTGCCGCTCAAGCTGGTCATGGTGGACCGCGCCCTCGCGCTGCTGCCGCTCACCGCGGACAACGCGGGCGAGACCGAAGAGCACACCGCGATCCTCGTGCACCCGTGCTCGCTGCTGACCACCCTCGGCATGCTGTTCGACATGCTGTGGGAGCGGTCCCTTCCGCTGAGCTGGACAGGATCGGACGACGAGCTGGACGAGACCGACCGCACGATGCTCCAGCTGCTCACCGCCGGGTTCAAGGATCAGGCGATCGCCCGGCAGCTCGATGTCAGCCTGCGCACGGTCCGGCGCCGGCTCTCGAACCTGATGACCGTGCACGGCCTGCGGTCACGCTTCCAGCTAGGCCAGCTGGCCGTCCAGCGCGGCTGGGTATAACACCGCCGGAATGTGCACCGACACGACCGCCGAACGGCCGCCGTTCACCACGGCGAGCGCGTCCTTCAGCACACCGGGGAGGGCGTCCGGGTCGTCGACCGTGACCGCGTAGGCGCCGCCGGCCGCGGCGGCCACGCCGGGCAGGTCCGCCTCGGGCTCGAACGACACGTGGAAGTCGTCCGCCGCCGCGGCGGCCCCGGACGGATGCACGCCGAGCGTGGACTGCTTCGGGGCGCGCCATCCCCGGTTGTCGTAGATCACTGTCAGCGACGGCGCGCCGTACCTGCGCGCGACCCACTGCGCGGACGCCGGCACGCCGAACAGGTAAGAACCGTCTCCCACAACGCACACCACCGGACGTTCGGGAAAAGCCAGCTTCGCCCCGATCGCGCCGCCACCCGCGAAGCCCAGCGAACCACCGCCGGAGCCCACCAGCGAGCCGGGCCGGCTCGCGCGCAGATGCTCCGCGACCACCTGGAAGTTGGTGACCGCCTCGGTGAGCACGAGCGCGCCGGTCCCCGCCAGCGCCTCCCGCAGGCATCCGGTCAGGTACCGCGGCGTGATCATGCCATCCTCGGGCCGCTCGAGCGCGGCAAGACTGGCCCACCGTGCCTGGCTGGCCGCCGCGACCTCGGCTCGCCGCGCCTCGATTTTAAGGGCATCTTTTGTCCGAACGGCATCGCGGATTTGTTCCAGGGCAACCTTTGAGTCGGCCATGGCGAACCGGCGTGCGGGGATATGCCACATGGACATGCCGGTCTTGAGCGGGTCTATGTCGATCGCGAAGATGGCAGCGTCGCGCGACGGCCGGCTGGCCACCGGGATCCACGGCACGTCGCTGTCCACGACAAGGATGACGTCGGCCTGGGCGAGCACCGGGTTCTGCTGCCGGGTGGTGAACTGATACCCGGCGTGCAGCGGGTGGTCGGCGGGGAAGTTCACGCAGAAGGCCGCGGATTCGAGCACCGGGATCGCGAGCAGTTCCGCCAGCTCGACGAGCGCGGCCACCGCCTCGGGGTTGCGGCCGAGGTACGAGGTGACGATCAGCGGATGTTCGGCGGCGCTGAGCGCGTCGGCGATCTCCGCCGCGACGTCGGGGGTCAGCGCGGACGGCCCGATCGGCGGGTACAGTTCGGGATGGCCGTCGTACGGCTCGACCGGCTCCTCCATCGCCTCGCGGGGGCCGACCAGGTACACCGGGCCGCACGGCTCGCTGCGGGCGATCTGCAACGCGCGGTGCACGAGCTGCTTGACGTTGCGGCCGGTCCGGATCTCGTTGTCGTACTTGACGTAGCCGCGCAGGATGCCGCGCTGGTCGTGCACGTCCTGGACCCAGTGGATGAACTCGTTGCGGCCGCCCGGCAGCTCGCCCTGCATGGTGTACGGCGCCGCTCCGGCGAAGACCAGCACCGGCACGCGGCCGCGCATGGCGTTGTTGACCGCGCCGCCGAGGTTCTGGGTACCGGCGTCGACGTGCACCAGGACGGCCTGGGGCCGCCTGGTCACCGCCGCGTAGGCATGGGCGGCGGACAGGGCCACGGTCTCGTGCGGGCACGTGATGAGTGTGGGCAGCCGGGAGTCCCGGCCCTCCGCGCGTGCCTGGGCCAGCGCTTCGATAATGCCAGGATGGTCGCTGCCGAGGTTGGCAAAGACGTAGCTGACCCCGGCCTCGGCGAGGGCCTCAAGGAAGGCGCTGCTTGTGGTGTAATACCGGTTCAACCGGGGGGAGCCGTCCCCCCGGACCCCCGCGGTCAGTACCGGCCGGCCGTCTGCATCGACATCGCGTGCTCCACCAGCGTCACGAGCGTGGCCTTGGTGGACTCCCGGTTCCGCGCGTCGCACGGGATGACCGGCACATCGGGGCTGATCGCCAGCGCTTCGGAGACGTCCCGGCTGCGGTGCGGGAACTGCCCGTGGAAGCCGTTGATCCCGATCACGAACGGCAGGCCCGAGGCCTCGAAGTAGTCCACGGCGGGGAACGAGTCCGCCAGCCGTCGGGTGTCCACGAGGACGACGGCGCCGATCGCGCCCTGGATCAGGTCGTCCCACATGAACCAGAACCGGTGCTGTCCGGGGGTCCCGAACATGTACAGCACCAGGTCCTTGTCCAGCGTGATGCGCCCGAAGTCCATCGCCACGGTCGTCGTGCTCTTGTCCGGCACGTGCGACAGGTCGTCCACGTCCGTGCTTGCCACGGTCATGACGGCCTCGGTGGTGAGCGGCGTGATCTCGGAGACCGAGCCGACAAACGTCGTCTTGCCCACGCCGAACCCGCCGGCCACGACGATCTTGACCGACGTCATAGCCTGCGAAGCGTCCGCCACGGGGCGGGCGACGCTAGATCTTACGGAGTCCACTAAGCACCCTTTCGAGCAGATTGAGGTCCGGACGGCCCTCCGCGTCATCGCGCTGGTGTATGCGGACGAGCCCGTCCGCGCTCATGTCGGCGATGAGAATCCTCGCCACCCCCAAAGGCAGCCGAAGCACCGCGGACACCTCCGCGACCGACCGCCAGTCCCGGCAGAACTGGAGGATCGCCTGGCACTCCGGTGCCAGTACGGAGAGGTCCCGCGGTTCGAGGACGGTCGCGGTCACCAGCGCCTCGATGGCGAGCTGGAACCGGGACTGTGTCCGCCCCCCGGTGACCGTGTAGGGACGGACAAGCCGCGTGGAGCCCTCCTCCTCGGCGCCGAAACCGCCGCCTCCGAAGCCCCGCACAACGTTGTCGTCCCATCCGCCGGCTCCCCGGACCCCTGAGCCTTGCCAGGAGCCTTGCGCGCCCCCCGCGGGGGTCACTGAGCCGGCGAATGGTGACCGGTCGTCACCGCGCCCTTGGCCAGCCACTAGAACCTCCGGTCACCGTCTCTTGCGTTGATTAACGTCGTCCGTCACCGGGAATAGCCGCTTGCAGGCCGCCGCGCTGGGCGGGGGTCAGAACCCGCCCGGCCCGCTCGACCAGCAACGTCATCTCGTAGGCAACCAGCCCGAGATCGCAGGTGGAGGCGGCGAGCACGGCGAGGCTCGACCCGTTGCTGATCGCCATGATGACCAGCACGCCGCGCTGCATCTCCACAACCGTCTGCACAACCGCGCCGCCCTCGAACACGCGTGACGCGCCCTGGGTAAGGCTCGTCAGGCCCGAGGTCACCGCCGCCAGCTGGTCGGCCCGCTCCTGGGGGAACCCGGCACTGAAGGCCAGCGGCAGGCCGTCCGAGGAGACCACCACCGCGTGCGCCACGTCCGGGACCCGCTCCACGAAGTTGGTGATCAGCCAGTTGAGATCCTGCGCTGGGCGCCCTGGCGTACTCACGCTCGCTCCTTAGCTTGGGCGGACTGTATATGCGCTCGTGGATATGTCATCAGTGTTACTGCTCCTCGATCTGGGGTGCGGCCGCGCGGCCCTCGCGCACGCCTCGCTGGAAGCTCGACAACCGGGCACGGACGTCGTCCGCGGTCCGGGCCGGGGCCGCGGGCGCCGTTCCTCCGGCGTCCTGGCCGCCGCCGCCGACGGAACCAGGGACCAGATTGGCCCTGGGCACCCGCTTTGGCAGCCCAGCATGTGTGGTCTCCCCCGCCGACGGCGCGGCAACCACCTGCGCCGCCCGCCAGCCCTCATCGGCTGGCGAGGTCCATGTCTGCGTCGTCGCGGCCTGCACCGGCTGCGGGCCGGTACCCCGCGATGTCGTGGCGGTCGCGGTGGTGCCCATCGTCTTGCCGCTGCGCCGGAACCAGTCCGACTCGAGCGAGTCGAAGATCGGCAGCCGCTGGTCTTGCGCGGCGGCCGGCGGAATCGTCACCGTGGTCGGGTCTTGGGTCGCGGCGGCCCCATTGCCGTTCCCGTTCCCGTTCCCGTTCGCGTAGCCGTCGCTGAACCCGTCACCGAAGCCGCCGAGGCCCGCGCCCACCCGCGGCAGGCTCGTGGTGGCGTCATCGTCCGGGAGCGAGTCGGCTCCCAGGTCGTCGTCGCGCACGGTGGGCGGCTGCGCGCCGCCGAACGACGGGAGCCGGCTGGGTCCGGTCGAAATGCCGTTGCTCGTGTCCGCTGGCGCGGCCGCGCCAGCGTTGCGGACGGGCAGCGGCGGCACACCCTGGGTTGGCTGCGGACCGGTCGACGGCTGCACCGGCTGCACCGGCTGCGGGCCGGTCGGCGTGAACGACGGCGAGCTGCCCTGCCCGGTACCCGAGGAGAACCGCGGGATGCGCGCGGCCGCGGTGGCCTGCGAGGTCGCGGTGCTGGCCGTCGCGGTCGGCGCGGACAGCGACGGAGCGGGACCGTAGTCGTCGGCGTCGAACTTGCGCAGCCGGCCGAGCGGCGGCGCGACCTCGGGCGCGGCCACGGTCTCCGGCAGCCAGATCAGCGCGGTCAGACCGCCGGCCTGGGCGTGCCGCAGGCGGACCCGGACGCCGTGCCGCGCGGCCAGGCGGCCGACCACGAACAGGCCCATGCGGCGGGACACCGCCACGTCCACCACCGGCGGGTTGTCGAGCCGCCAGTTCGCGTGCGACATCTCCTGGTCCGAGATGCCCACGCCGTTGTCGGTGATGTCGAGCAGCACGCCGCCGCTGGACAGCGGCTGTCCCGACACGTACACCTGGGTGTCTTCCGGTGAGAACGTGGTGGCGTTCTCGACGATCTCGGCGACCAGGTGGACCACGTCGTTGACGGCCTGGCCGACGACCACGATGCCGGGCTGCACGTTGAGCACGACGCGCTCGTACTGCTCGATCTCGGAGATCGCGGCGCGGAGCACGTCGACAAGCGGCACCGGCTGGCTCCACCTGCGGGCCACTTCGTGGCCGGCCAGAACCAGCAGGTTCTCCGAGTTGCGGCGCATACGGGTGGCCAGGTGGTCGAGCCGGAACAGGCTGGACAGCCGGCCCGGGTCCTGCTCGCTCTGCTCCAGCGAGTCGATCAGCGAGAGCTGCCGCTCGATCAGCGACTGGCTGCGGCGGGACAGGTTGATGAACATCGCGTTGAGGTTGCCGCGCAGCATGGCCTCGTCGGCCGCCAGCCGCACCGCCTCGCGGTGCACCTGGTCGAAGGCCCGCGCCACCTCGCCGATCTCGTCGGTGGAGTTGACCCCGATCGGCTCGATCTCCACGCCCTCGTCCGCGCCCTCGCTCTGGCTGAGCCGGCGGACCATGTCGGGCAGCCGGTGACCGGCGACGTCGAGCGCGTCACTGCGCAGCTTGCGCAGCGGCCGGGTCAGCGACCGCGCGACCATCGTGGAGATCAGCAGCACCAGGCCCAGCACGAGCGCGGTGGCGATGGCGGCCACCAGCAGGTTGCGCTGGGAGTTGGACTTCAGTGCGTTCGCGCGGGTGGTGATCTGGGAGACCAGGCCGTTCGCCTGTGCGACGCCCTGCGAGCCGCCGTCGGCGACCGCGCGCGCCTTGCCGATCTCGGCGCTCATGTTGCCGAACCACGCCTGGGCGTTGAGGTTGCTGCCACCGGAGGTGAGCAGCGTGTTCGGCTTCGCGGCCAGCGATTCGGCCAGCGCTTCCTCGGCGGACGCGGAGTCCACCTGGGTGCCCGCCAGCGTGTTGGTCAGGATGCTCTGCTCGGTCTCGGACGCGGAGGCGTTGAAGTCCGTCTGGTCAGCGGCCTGTTCGGTCTGCGCCTGCTCGAGCGCGGACAGGTCCTCCGGGCCGAGCACCTGGGTGGGCGAGCCGAGCGCCGCGGACAAGATCGCGCGCTGCCGCGACATCTGGTTCTCCTCGCGGAGCAGCGCGGTCAGCGTGGTCACGTTTCCCTGGAGGTCGGCGTCGTTAGCGCCGTTACCGACCGAGCCGCTGAACGTGTTCGCGTTGTCGATGACCGTGGTGTACGCCCGGATGACGTCCGAGGGCGGGAACTTCGTGCTGATGGCTACCGTGCGGATGTTGGGCAGGTCGCTGAGGCTGGCCACCAGCTGCTGGAGGTCCTGCACGGTGCCGGGCTGGAAGCCGGATCCGGTGAGCACCGCCTGCGCGTCGCGCTGCACGGTCTGCGACCACGAGCTCGTGTTCGCCTGGGCCTGTTTGACGGAGACCATGTTGCCGTTCTGCGTGTCGTAACCGACCATCCGGCCGTTGGCGACGTAGCTAGCGGTGATGTCCCGCTCGTCTTCCAGGTTCTGGGTCAGGGTGACGACCGCGGCGTTCAGGTTGGCCAGCGTCTGCACCCGGCCGAACGCGGCGGCGTCGGACGCGTTCGAGGAGATCTCGATGGCGCCGAGCACGGCGGCGGCGATCGTGGGAATCGCGATAACGGCCGCGAGACGCCAGCGCACGCGCCAGTTGCTGGGCGCGAAGCGGCTAGGCCGCCCGGCCGCGCCCATGGAGCTGCGAGTCGTGACGGGGGTAACCGGGGGTATGTTCCCCTGCCCCTGCTCGTCAATGGCAGGCCCGCCGGCGACAAGCGCCGCGTCGGGACCGGTCCCGTGTCTGGCAATGGCCGATGAGGACGCAGAGTTACCGTCTCCGGCCGTCTCGCCGAGACTGGTCACCGATCGTCTACGCACTGCGCTCGCACCTCGTCAACAGTGCGGCCGAGGCCACACTTTCTCGTTCTCGTTACAAAACGGGTAAGGACATATAATCACCTTCGGTAGGCACCGCACCGGGCATTCGCCAGTAAACAGGTAGATCTTAGCGAGGTTTGTTTCCGCTGCGGTCGCTCTCGGCCACCGCCGGCCACCCTCGCCTCTTCCTTCCCGCTAGCTTTGCCTGCCCGGATCCCAGCTCACGACGGTGCGTTACCGACCGCAATGTCCGTTTCACCGACTGTACCGAACGTGCATCCTGTGGGGCCTCACCTCCGGCCTTCCGATACTCCGCGTAACCACCACGCCCGGCCGTCTTCGCCGCGCGTCCTTGCCTTGCGCCTTGCTGTGCCCGGCAGTTTCGCCGCGCGTCCTTGCCTTGCGCCTTACTTTGCCTTGCTGCGCCCGGCCGCTCCGGCCGCGCGACTACCCGTTTGCAACGTCCGGCCTTCCCCGGCCGCACGCCTCCCCTCCCGCCGCGCAGCCCTCCTCCGGCCGCGCACCGCTTCGACTCACCCGCCGGGCGCTCCTCCGCGCCCGCCGGCCACCTTCAGGCGCGCCGCCGTCCGCCAGGCTGGCGACTAGCCTTGCAGGGCATGCTAGACCCAGCGAGGGCCTCTTATCCCGAAATATCAGTATTGGGTGGCTTTGTGATTGTGATCGGCGGCGCATGCGAGGGCCTTTTTCGACAAAAGCCCTTTTCTAACATGGGAGATCGCATGGCCTAGCTCCCACAAGTCACGCAGCTCACTGTGACCACTCCCGCCGCGTGATCGGTTGCCGAGGCGGGCCTGCTCCGTCAGGCTTGGGCCGGGGGCCCGGGCAGAGCGCGCTCTCAAGGAGGACGGCGTGTCAGCGGAGTCGGCTCCCAGGCGGTCCGGCCGACGCTACCCGGCGGTCGTGCGCGGGGTCATCGGGATCGCTGTCTTCATCGGGCTCGCCCAGGCGGTCGGCGCCTCGGGGCTGGTCAAGCAGAGTGTGCTGCCGTTGATGTCCACGGTCCTCGCCCGCGCGTCCGGGCTGGCCGGCAACACGCGGTTCATCGCCGACATGGGCGCGACGCTGGCCGGGTGGGCGCTCGGGCTCGGCATCACGATCGTGATCGGCGTGCCGCTCGGGTTGCTGCTCGGCAGCGTTCCCGTGGTCCGGGTGGCCACCCGCGCGATCGTGGAGTTCCTGCGGCCGATCCCTTCGGTCGCGTTGATCCTGCCGGTCGAGCTGCTGCTCGGACCCGGGCTGCGGACGGCGGCGACGCTGATCGTCTACGGCGGCATGTGGCCGATCCTCTACAACACGATGGCCGGGCTTGACGACGTGGATCCGGTCGCCAAGGACACGCTGCGCGCGTTCGGCTTCGGGCGGCTCGCCGTCATCCGCCACGTCTCGCTGCCCAGCGCGGCGCCGTTCATCGCGACCGGCATCCGGATCGCGTCCGCGGTGGCACTCATCCTCGACGTCGGCACCGGCTACCTCACCGGACGGATCGCCGGGCCGGGGATCGGCGCGTTTATCGCCGACGCGAACTCCGGCTCGGGTAACACTCCCCTGGTGCTCGGCGCGGTGATCTGGGCCGGGCTGCTCGGTGTGGTATTGAACCTGCTGCTGGTCTGGGCCGAACGACGTCTGCTCCCGTGGCACCGGACCAGCCTGGGCTACGCGGACCTGACCACCGCACGCGCTCCCGCGGCGGCGCCGTGAGACGGCTCGGCTGGCTATCCCGCTGGGTGGTACTGGCCTGTGGCGTCGGACTCTGGCAGCTGCTTGCCGACTGGCGGCATTCGGCGTTCTTCCCGCCGCCGTCGACGATCGCGTCCGCGATGCACCGTCAGTGGTTCTCCGGCCCGGCCAGTCACCTGTTCCTGACACCCGACGCGACCGGCAACATCCTGCCCAGCCTGGGCCGCATCCTGCTCGGCCTGGCGATCATCGTGGTGACGGGCATCCCGGCCGGCCTGGCCATCGGACGGTCGCCGGTGCTGACCGACTTCCTGGATCCGCTGCTCCAGTTCTTCCGGTCGATCCCGGTGGTGACCGCGGCGCCCGTGTTCATCGCGCTGTTCAAGATCGGCACCCAGATGGAAGTCGCGACGATCGTGGCCGGCACCATCTGGCCGCTTCTGCTCAACACGATCGACGGGGCGCGGTCGATCGACTCGGTCCAGGTGGAGACCGCCCGCGCCTTCCGGTACTCCGCGTGGGAAAAGGTGCGCTGGCTCATCTTCCCCGCGGCGCTGCCGAAGATCTTCACCGGCCTTCGGCTGTCCGTGTCCCTGTCGCTGATCCTGATGGTGTTCGCCGAGCTGATCGGCTCCACCGACGGCATCGGCTACGAGATGAACAACGCCAACCAGTCGTTCGACCTGACCGGCCTGTGGGAGGGCGTCGTGCTGCTTGGCATCCTCGGCTACCTGATGAACGGCATCTTGTACCTGGTGGAGAGCCGCGTCCTCGCCTGGCACCGGTCAGCGAGACAAGGAGCCTCGTAGGATGCTTGAGATAACCGGGCTGAGCCGGGCGTACGGGCAGGGGGCGGCTGCTCATCTCGCGATCACGGACATCACGCTGTCGGTTGCCGATGGCGAGCTGCTGACGATCGTCGGGCCGTCAGGCTGCGGGAAGTCGACGCTGCTGCGCTGCGTCGGCGGGCTGCTGGCGCCGAGCAGCGGCACGGTGGTGCTGAACGGCACGCCTGTGACGCGGGTGCCGGACCGGCTCGCCGTCGTGTTCCAGGATTACAGCCGGTCGCTGTACCCATGGCTTTCGGTCGGCGACAACGTGGCGCTGCCGCTGCGGCGGACGGTGCGGAGCCGGGCCGAGCGCCGCGACGCGGCGGCGGCCGCGCTCGCCGCGGTGGGCCTGGCCGGCCAGCGCAGCCGGTACCCGTGGCAGCTGTCCGGCGGAATGCAGCAGCGGGTGGCCATCGCCCGGGCACTGGCCTGCGATCCGGTGCTGCTGCTGATGGACGAGCCGTTCGGCTCGGTCGACGCGCAGACCAGAGAGGACCTGGAAGACCTGCTGCTCGCCGTGCGCGCCGAGCGCGGCATCACGATCCTGCTGGTTACCCACGACATCGACGAGAGCGTCTACACCGGCGACCGCGTGGTCGTGCTGACCCCAGGCCCGGGCCGGATCCGCGCCGTCCTGCCGGTGACGCTGCCCGCCCCGCGTGACCAGACGGCGACCAAGGAGCTGCCCGAATTCGTCAAGCTGCGCGCCGAGGTCAGCCGGCTGGTCCGGGCCCGTGGCGCGGTGCCTCAGGCTGGCTGATTGAGCTGGCTGTGCAGCGTGGCCATGTCGGAGCAGATCCACTCCTCGGTGACCACGCCGTCGACGATCCGGTAGAACTCGTGGCTGACGTACTCGATCGTGCGGCCGGTGGCCGGAATGCCGAGGAATTCGCCCTGGTGGGTGCCGCGGAACGTCAGCCGCAGGGCCACCTGGTCGCCCTCGGCGACGACGTCGTCGATGCGCGCGCGCAGGTCGGGAAAGCCGCACCTGATGTATTCGGCTCCCTCCCGCCACACGTCGGGGCCTCGCCTCGTCTCCAGGCCGGCCATGTTCATCACGACGTCCGGGCTGAGGTAGGCCACGCACGTGTCGAAGTCGCCCTCGTTGAAGGCTTCGATGGCGCTGCGCAGCAGCGCGACATTGCTGTCTGATGTGTTCATGGCAATAATGTATCCCATTCACTATGTAGTAAGGTAACTACATGCGAGACAAGGACTGGGAGGCCGCGCTCGACCGGATCCTGCTGCTGACCGTGCTGGTCGGCAAGGATCTGGCCGATGGCCTCGCGCAGCGAGGGCTGACCGAGGCCCGCGCGCACATGCTCTGGGAGTTGCACGCGCGCGGCCCGTGCACGCAGCGGGTGCTGGCGTCGGCGCTGCATGTCACCCCGCGCGCGATCACCGCGCTGGTCGACGGTCTCGTGGAGACCGGGTTCGTGACCCGCGAGCCGAGCCCGGCGGACCGGCGCGCCGTCCTGGTGACGTTCACCGAGCAGGGTCACGCGGCCGCCCAGGAACTCGCGGACTCGCACCGCGAACTCGCCCGGCGCCTGTTCGCCGACATGCCGCCCGGTGAATTCGACGTCTTCGACGCCGGCCTGAGCCACGTCGTGACCCGCCTGCACGAGGTGACGGCCGCCTCAAAAAAGATTGCGGACAGTTACCCCCCCAATCTGGGGGGGTAAGTGTCCGCAATCATTCGGCACCCTGGGCGAGCGCCCTGCTAAATGGTGATATATCCGGTTTGCGGGGCCGGCCGGGGCGGGCACGGCGGTGGTGGGGCGCGGCACGGTGCGCGGCGGGGTGCGCGGGCGGGGGCGGGGTTAGGCGAGGCCTAGTTGGCGGGCTATTAGCATGCGCTGGACTTCGGAGGTGCCCTCGCCGATCTCGAGGATCTTGGCGTCCCGGTAGAAGCGGCCGACCGGGGTCTCGTTCATGAAGCCGTAGCCGCCGAACACCTGGGTGGCCGCGCGCGCGTTGTCCATCGCGGCGTCGGAGGCGGTGAGCTTGGCGATGGCGGCTTCCTTCTTGACCGGCTCCCCCGCCATCAGCTTGGCGGCCGCGTGGTACCAGGCCAGCCGTGCGTTGTGCGCCCGGAGCTCCATATCGGCGATGGCGAACGCGACGGCCTGGTGTTCCTGGAGCTTCTTGCCGAAGGCCTCCCGCTGCTGCGCGTACCGCACGCACTCGTCCACGCAGCCCTGGGCCAGGCCGGTGGCCAGCGCGGCGATCGCCACCCTGCCCTCGTCCAGGATCTGGAGGAACTGCGCGTAACCGCGGCCCCGCTCCCCCAGCAGGTTCTCCTCCGGGACCCGGCAGCCGGTGAACGCGAGCTCGTGAGTATCGGACGCGCACCACCCCACTTTCGAGTATTCGGGCGCCGGTGAGAAGCCATCAGTGTCGTTCGGGACAATGATTGAAGAGATCTCTTTTTTGCCGTCGGCGGCGCGACCTGTAATGGCCGTCACCGTGACCAGCGAAGTGATCGAAGTACCGGAATTTGTGATGAACGCTTTCGAGCCGTCGATGACCCATTCCCCGCCCTCCAGGCGGGCGGTGGTACGCATCGTGCCGGGGATGTCCGAGCCGCCGCCCGGCTCGGTGAGGCCGAACGCGGCCAGCCGCTCCCCCGCGCAAAGGTCCGGCAACCAGCGGCGACGCTGCTCCTCGGTGCCGAAGCGGTAGATCGGCATGGCGCCGAGCGAGACGCCGGCCTCCAGCGTGATCGCGACCGAGGAATCGACCCTGGCCAGCTCCTCCAAGGCGATGCAGAGCGCGAAATAGTCACCGCCCATTCCGCCGTATTCTTCTGGGAATGGCAGGCCGAACAGGCCGAGCTTTCCCATTCTGGCGATAATTTCATAGGGGAACTCGCCGCGTTCGTAGAAGCCGCCGATAACGGGCGCCACGACTTCGCGGGCGAACTGCGCCACGGAGTCCCGCAGGTCTTGCTGCTCCGGCGCGAGCTGGTAACTGATCATGAGGACAGCTTCGCACGCAACGGGTCACAGCGGTAACCTAAGGCTGGCCAGAACCGTCTAGCGAAGGACAGAACCGAGGACATGGCCAGCCTGACGTGCCCAGATTGCGGCGTCAAGGTCCAGCAAGAGGACCTGATCTGCTTCCGGTGCGGCGCGAACCTGCCGCATACTCCGGTGCCGGAAGACGACCTGCCCTCGCCGACCATCTCGCAGCAGTTCATCAGCGCGGACATGCAGCCCAAGCGGCGCGGCATCTCCGGCGTGGTGCTGCGGATCTCCTTCCCGACCGGGAACGTCGACATCCCGGCTGGCACGTCGGTACTGCTCGGCCGCGATCCCGCGGAGTCGCTGGTGGCCGCCGCCTTCGCGCGGTTCGACAACGTTTCGCGACGGCACGCCACCGTGCAGGTGGACGACTACGGACACGCCACGATCCGCGACGAGAACTCCACGAACGGCACGTTCGTCAACGATGACCGGGTGCTCCCTGGTGCCGAAGTCCGGCTTGTCGACGGGGATCGCGTCCGGCTGGCCGCCGACGTCACCGGGAACGTCACGCTCCAGGGCGAGCCCGATCCCGCCAGCCTCTCCCGCAACGGGGTCAGCTGACGCCCTGAACGCGGGGTTACATAAGATCGCCTTAGGGTCAAACCGGGCGATTTGTATCGGGGGCGCGGGGCCATGCCGCACTTCATGCTCTCCTGGCGCGACGCGGCCGAGATCGGCTTTTGCCTGGCGCTGCTCGGCCTTGCGCTGCGCCCGAGGCGGGTGGCGGCGCCGCTGGTGGAGGCGGCGGTGCTGTTCGGCCTGTACGCGCTGTGGCAGTTTGCCGGGTCGTTCACCGTGCTGGGCTCGGCCGGCGGGCCTGGCCGCGGGCGATGGATCTGGCAGCTGGAACGTGCGCTGCGGCTGCCCAACGAGGCGTGGGTCCAGCACCTGTTCCTGCCGCATCCGGCGATCGTGCAGGCGTCCGACTTCTACTACGACATCCTGCACTTCCCGGTGCTGATCGGCGGCCTGATCTGGGTGTACTGGCGGCACCGCGACCAGTATCCGCGGGTCAGGACGATCCTGGTGGTGTTCACCGCGGCGAGCCTGCTGGTGCAGCTCATCCCGGTGGCGCCGCCGCGGCTGCTGGCGCAGACCCACATGGTCGACACCGCGTTCCACTACGGCCAGTCGGTGTACACCTGGGGCAACGGGGCGCTTGAGGCGGATCAGTACTCGGCGATGCCTTCGGTGCACGTCGGGTGGGCGATCGTGGTGTGCCTGGCGGTGATTACCGTGTCGCGGTCGCGATGGCGCTGGCTGAGCCTCGCGTATCCCGTGCTGACGACGCTCGTCGTCGTGGTGACCGCGAACCATTTCTGGCTGGACGGGATCGTCGCCGCGCTGCTCGTCGTTCTCGCGGTGCTGGCCGAACGGGCAAATTCGTCACTGTTCGGACGCAAACGTCCGTGCGATAGTGATGTGCATGGAGCAACAGAGCAGGACAGAGTCGGCGCCGGGACTGCGGCGTGACGCGATCGGGCTGCGCGAGGTGCTCTTCCAGAGCATCACTGAGATGGCGCCGGGCGCCGCGATCGCCGCGTCGATCCCGGCCGGCATCGCGTATGCGGGCGGGTCGCTGCCGCTGGCGGTCCTGCTCGCGCTTATCGCGTCGCTGCTCGGCGCGTCGTGCGTCGGGGTGCTGGCCAGGCAGATGCCGGCCGCGGGATCGCTGGCTACCTATGCCGCGCGCGGCCTGCACCCGTCCGTGGGGTTCCTCACCGCGTGGGCGTACGTGCTGACCGGGATTCTCGTGCCGCCGCTGGTCCTGCTCCAGCTCGGGTTCACCACGGCGTCGACGATCAACGGCGAGTTCAGTGGCTACCCGGCGAACCTGTGGTGGCCGTGGTCGCTGGCCGGGGCCGTGATCGTGCTGGCCGCCGGGTACTTCGGCGTCCGCACGTCGGCCCGGCTGGGCACGATCCTCGGCGTGTTCGAGATCGCGGTGTTCGTGGTGCTCGCGGTGTTCCTCATCGTGCACGCGGGCGGGCACAACACGGCGACGGTGTTCGGCACCCGGTACACGCCGCCGGCGTATCACGGGATATCCGGGGTGATCGCCGGCTCGGTGTACACAGTGCTCGCGTTCGCGGGTTTCGAGGGCGCCGCGCCGCTGGCCGAGGAGGCGCGGAACCCGGGGCGGACCGTGCAGCGCGCCGTCGTGCTGTCCGCGGTCAGCATCGGCGTGCTGTACATCTTCACCACTTACGCGGTGGACGTGGCGTTCGGTCCGTCGAAGTTCGGCGGCTTCAGCAGCGCGGGCGCGGCGTCCTGGGTCGGGATAGCGCGGTCGCTGTACGGGCTGTTCTGGTTCTTCGTGTTCCTGGCGATCGTGAACTCGACGATCGCGAACGCGAACGCCGGCACGAACATCGCGTCGCGCATCGGGTTCGCGATGGGACGCATCAGGGCGTTCCCGCACATCCTGTCCGTCGTGCATGCCCGGTACCGGTCGCCGTGGGTGGCGGTGGGTGTGACGTTCATGCTGACCGTGGCGGTCACGCTCGGGCTCGGCCTGGCGTACGGGCCGATCACCGCGTTCGCGATGGTGGGCACCGGCATCGTGATCTTGCAGGTGGGCGTGTACATCGTGGCGTGCGCTTCGTGCATAGGCTTCTTCGGCGTGCGCGGCCGGAAGAACGGGGTACGGTTCAACGTGCTGCTGCACCTGGTCATCCCGGTGCTGGGGATCGCCATTTTCGTGCCGGTCTGGCTGACGGCCGCCGGGATCAGGGCATTCTCGTTCGTCGCGGCGCTCACCGCGCCGTCCTCGTACATGGGCCCCGGCATCGCCGGCTGGATGTTCGCCGGCTTGATCTACCTGGTGTACTTGTACCGCAAGCACCCGCGGCGGATCACCGAGGTAGGCCTGGTGCACCTAGACGAACCAGCAGCGGAGGTCCAGCTTGAGCGATCTTGAGGTAATCGAGTTCCGGCCGTCCGCCGAGCAGTACGCGTGGACGTTCGGCGGGGCCGCGCCGGTGCTGCGGATCCGGCCGCCGGCGATGTTGCGGCTGTTCACCGAGGACTGCTTCGCCGGGCGGGTCCGATCCGCCTCGGATCTGGTGTCGGAGGTGTGCGAGTTCCCGTTCCTGAACCCGCAGACCGGGCCGTTCCACGTCGAGGGCGCCACCCCCGGGGACACCGTCGCGGTGCACTTCGTGTCGATCGAGCCGGCCCGGTCCTGGGCGGCGTCGACCACGGTCCCGCTGTTCGGCGCACTCACCAGCACGCACCTGACCGCTACTCTCCAGGACCCGCTGCCCGAGCTGGTGTGGCTCTGGGAGCTGGATCGGGCGGCGCGAACCTGCCGGTTCACGGCACGGTCGCTGCCTGACTTCGTCGTGGACCTGCCGATGGAGCCGATGCACGGCACGGTCGGCGTCGCGCCGGCGAACCTGGAGGTGCGCAGTGCGCTGGTGCCTGACGCGTTCGGCGGGAACATGGACACGCCGGAGATGCGCGCCGGGGTGACGTGCTACCTCGGCGTCAACGTGGACGGCGCGCTGATGTCGCTCGGCGACGGGCACGCGCGGCAGGGCGAGGGCGAGACGTGCGGCGTCGCGGTCGAGTGCGCGATGGACACGGTCGTGATCGTGGACCTCATCCGCGGGGTTCCGTGCCCGTGGCCGCGTCTCGAGTCCGACACGCACCTGATGTCCGCCGGGTCCGCGCGGCCGCTGGAGGACGCGTTCCGGATTGCTTCGGCGGACATGGTGAGCTGGGTATCGGGCCTGACCGGGCTCGACGCGATGGACGCCTACCAGCTGGTCACCCAGGCGATCGAGGCGCCGCTGGCGAACGTGTGCGACACCAACTACACGTCGCTGGTCAAACTGCCCAAACGGTACCTGCCCGGCGGGACGCCCGCGATGGCCGGGGTGCACGCCCGGCTCCGGGATCTAGCGCAAACCATGTCGTAGCGGGCGCGTCCGACACCCGGCGCTGATTATTGCGGACACTTACCCTCCCGGTTTGGGGGGGTAAGTGTCCGCAATCTTTTTCGGGCCGGCTCCGGGCACGATCCCCGGTGCGAAATACCGGACATAGCGGGCAGCCGCGCCGCCGCGGACGGCCCGGGCGGCCGCCCGGCGCGCGCCACCGTGTAGCAGAGCTTAATGATCGTTAGCGACGGCCGAACGCTCGTACACTAGACCGAGTGGAGATGCGAGAGATAGAGGCGTTTCTCGCGGTAGCCGACGAACTCCATTTCGGCCGGGCCGCTCAGCGGCTGCACGTCACCACCGCCAGCATCAGCCAGGCGATCCGGGCGATTGAGCGCAAGGTCGGCGCACCGTTGTTCGAACGCACGAGCCGGCAGGTCAAGCTGACCTCGGTGGGCGCCGACTTCCTCGCCCGCGTCCGTCCCGCGCACGACGCGCTGACCGGAGCCCTCACCGAGGCGCGCCGCGCCGGACGGCTGCCCTACCGGGATCTGATCAGGGTCGGCTTCGCCACCTCGCTGCCATCCGACGTCGCGCTCCGGACGATCAAGTCGTTCGGCCAGGCGGCACCGGACAGCCAGCTCGTCCGCATCGACCACCAGGCCAGCCACCTGCTCAACTGGTTCGAGACCGGCCAGTTCGAGGCCGACGTCTGCGTCGGCTGGGCACCCGACGTCGCCGCCACCTCCCGGCCTGCCCCGGACTGGATCGAGATCGGGCCGGTGCTGTTCCGCGACCAGCGCGCCGCCCTCATGAGCAGGAGCCATCCGCTCGCCAGACGAGCCGGGATCGACCCCGACGAACTCGCGGACCACGACGTGCTGCGCCCCTGGGGATACGGGCCGTTCGCCGACGGCTGGTACCCGCAGACGACACCGAGCGGCAAGCCCACGCGTGCGATCAAGCAGACCAGGATCACGTACTTCGAGGACCTGCCGGCCCTGCTCGGCGGCGGCACCCTCATCCACCTCACGACGACGGCGGTCGTGCAGCGCGTCGTTACCGAGTTCGACCTCGTCGCCGTTCCGGTCACCGGGATCAAGCCGCTGGACTGCGCGATCTTCTGGGCCAGGGACACGGAGAACCCGCTGATCCGGGTGTTCGCGGCCGCCGCCGCCGCGGAGTACGCGCGGTAATCGTTCAGCCTGGTAGCGTCCCGTGGGTGCCTGACATCATCCTCGCGTCGGCCTCGGCCGCCCGGCTGGCGGTACTGCGCGGCGCCGGCGTCGAGCCGGAGGTGGCGGTCAGCGGCGTCGACGAATCCGGCTATCAGGCCGCGACCACGGCCGGCCTGGTCGCCGTGCTCGCCGAGGCGAAGGCGGCGGCGGTCGCCGCCACGCGGGACCGCGGCATCGTGGTCGGCTGCGACTCCATGCTGGACCTGGACGGCCAAGCACTCGGCAAGCCCGGGTCCGCGGCCGCGGCACGGCGGCGCTGGCGGGAGATGGCGGGGCGGACCGGCACGCTGTTCACCGGCCACTGCGTGATCGATGCGGCGACCGGCCGGCGCGCCGCCGCGACCGCCGGCACCGCGGTCCGGTTCGGCACGCCGTCGGCCGAGGAGATCGACGCGTACGTCGCGTCCGGTGAGCCGCTCGGCGCGGCGGGCGCGTTCACCATCGAGGGCCTCGGCGGCTGGTTCGTCGACGGCATCGACGGTGACCACGGCACCGTGCTTGGCCTGTCGCTGCCGCTCCTGCGCAGGCTGCTGACCAGCCTCGGGGTGAGCGTGCCGTCGCTGTGGACCGGGAGGGGAATGTCTCCGGATCGCCCGCCGGTTTGAACTGGTAGAGGCGTACCGGGCTAGGCTGGAGGCTGCCATGGAACCCGATCCCACCGTGATCGACAGCCTCCGCAAGGCGGTCGAGGCGATGCCAGACGACGTACCGTTGCGCCTGCACCTGGCCAGGCTGCTGCTCGACGCCAGCCAGCGGGACGAGGCAGTGCGGCACCTGGGGGCGGTGCTGCAGCGCGACCCCGGCAACGCGGATGCTCTTTCCCTCATCGGCAAACCCGCTATTTCTTCTGAACGACATACGGTGGCTCCCCAGCCTCCGCTCTACGACTGGTCGCAGGCCGAAGACGAACTGCGCGACGTCCTGCCGGCGATGTTCGTCGGCGAGGCGGAGACCGGCCCGGCGGCCGTCGAGGAAGCCGACGCATACGACGCCGAACACACCGGGCTGACGCTCTCCGACGTGGCCGGGATGACCGAGGTCAAGCAGCGTCTGGAGGCCGCGTTCCTGGCGCCGATGCGCAACCCGGATCTGCGCCGGCTGTACGGGAAGTCGCTGCGCGGCGGGCTGCTGCTCTACGGGCCGCCGGGCTGCGGCAAGACGTTCATTGCCCGGGCGGTGGCCGGCGAGCTGGGCGCCAAATTCATCGCGGTCTCGTTCGCGGACATCATCGACATGTTCGTCGGGCAGAGCGAGCGGAACATCCACGAGCTGTTCGAGATCGCCCGGCGCGAGGCCCCGTGCGTGCTGTTCCTCGACGAGGTGGACGCGATCGGGCAGAAGCGCTCGCAGCTCCGGCACACGCCGATGCGCAGCGCGGTCAACCAGCTGCTGCTGGAACTCGACGACGTGGCCGGCAACAACGAGGGAGTTTTCCTGCTCGCCGCCACCAATCATCCTTGGGACGTGGACAGCGCGCTGCGGCGGCCGGGCCGGTTCGACCGGACGCTGCTGGTGCTGCCGCCGGACCAGACGGCCCGCGAGGGCGTGTTCCGCTATCACCTGCGCGACCGCCCGGTGGCCGGCATCGACCTGGCCAAGCTGGCGAAGCTGACCGACGGCTACTCCGGCGCGGACATCGCGCACATCTGCGAGTCCGCCGCCGAGCAGGCGCTGCTGGACTCGGTCCGGCTCGGCGAGCCGCGGATGATCGGCAACTCCGACCTGGAGGCCGCGATCGGCGAGGTCAAGCCCTCCCTCGGCGCCTGGTTCGACACCGCGCGGAACGTCGCGCTGTTCGCCAACGAGGGCGGCGCCTACGACGACCTGGCCGCCTACCTCCGCAAGCGACGGATCCTATGACTGGGTCCGCGTGAGCGTCGTCGAGCTCCGCCACGAGCTGGCGCGGGCTTCCACGATGCTCGACGTCCGGCGCTTCGACGAGGCCACCGAGCTACTCGCCCGGCTGGTCGCCGCCGAACCGGAGAGCGGGCGCGCGTGGTGCCTGATGGCGCGCGCCCACCTGGGCAGCGAGCGGTACGCGCACGCTATCGACGCGGCGAACCGCGCGGTCGCGCTCGACCCGGCCGACGAGTGGCCGCACCGGCTCGCCAGCAACGCCCTGGTGCACGTCGGCGCGCACCAGGACGCGCTGCGCGCCGCCGCGGAGGCGTGCCGGCTCGCGCCGGACTTCTGGCAGACCCACGTCTGCGTCGCGCAGGCGGCGCTCGCCGGCCACCGGCTCGACGTCGCGGCCGCGGCGGCGGCCCGGGCCCGCGCGCTCGCACCGAACGAGCCGGATGTGCACTTCCTGTCCGGCAAGGTGAGCCTGACCGGCGGCTCGCTGACCGAGGCCCGCGAGCATCAGGAGCGCGCCCTAGCGCTGGACCCGACGCACAGCGGCGCGATGAACGAGCTGGGCCGGATCAGGCTGCGCCGGCACGACACCGCGGGCGCGATCAGGCATTTCATCAGCGCGGCCCGGGTGGCGCCCGGCGAGCACATCTACAGCCGCAACATCGACGTGGTGATCCTGCGCACCGTGTCGCGGACGATCTACGCGTTCACGCTGCTCGCCCTGATCCTGATCTGGATCCCCGCGCTCACCCACGTGAGCCGCACGCCGTTCGTCATCGGGCTCGGCGCGCTCGCCGCGGCGACCGTGGCGGGGTTCACCGCGGTGGTGCTGCGACTGCCCCGCGAGGCGCGGCTCATGGTCCGCCGGACGCTGCGGACGCCTCGGGTGGCCACCGCGCTCGGGCTGGCCTCCGGCGGTGTGCTGATCGCGTTCGGCGTGGTCGCGTTCACCCCGGCGGTCGACGTGCCGCAGATCCTCCCGGTGGCCGTCGCGATCACGCTGGTTGCCAGACTCACGGCGTTCGCCGCCCTTCGTTCGGCCGCTCGTAAATCTTTAGGCCGCGCCACCAGCGACCATAGATAGGACAGCGGCTCACCGTCGTCCTCGTTCCGGTCGCGGAATTCCGACAGCAGCACCTGCATGCGGTCCGTCAGCTCTTTCCTCGAGTCCGGCCCGAGCCGCAGCACGCCGCGGCTGAGGTCCCTGCCGGAGTCCGGGCCCGCCTCGAGCAGTTCGGCTCGGTGGGCGGCGAGGATCGCCAGGTCGACACGCTGCACGAGTTCCGGCGCGTCCAGGTCGACCGCGACCAGCCCCCAGGTGCGGCCGGTCGCCCGGTAGGGCCGCTCACGCGAGCCGCGCTGGCCGGACCGGACCGGCTCGGCCACCAGGAATCCCGCCTCGGCCAGCGCGCGTACGTGACGCAGCGTGGTCGCCGGGGACATGCCCAGCCGGTCGGCGACCTCCTGGTTGGTGAGCGACTGGTCCAGGCACAGCCGGAGTATCCGCCAGCGGGCCGGATGCGTCAGGGCTTTCAGCTCCTCGATCGAGGCCTGCCTTTTAGACCGGGGGGAACCGTCCCCCCGGACCCCCGCGGGATGTCTGGCTCCGGATGGCATACGCACACTGTAACGGCTTGACCCGGTGCCGCCGGGCATGGTGGACTGACACTGATTTCAAAAAATGCAATCAGTGGGGAGAGCCATGCTCGACCAGGTAGCGGAGTGGGTGCAAGCGCGCCAGGAACAGCTCATCGCGGAATGGGCCGACTGGATCAGGCAGCCGAGCGTGAGCAGCGACGGGACCGGTTTCCCCGCGGCAACCGAGCACGGCGCCGACCTCGTCAGGCGCAGCGGCCTTGTCCCGGAGATCGTCCAGACCGGCGGCCACCCCGTGATCATCGGCACGTCGCCGGACGGCCCGCCGGACACCCCGCACGTGCTGATCTACGGGCACTACGACGTGCAGCCGCCGGGTCCGCTGGCCGAGTGGCACTCTCCCCCGTTCGAGCCCGAGATCCGGGACGGGCGCATGTACGGCCGCGGCACCGGCGACAACAAGGGCCAGCACCTCGCCCAGCTGCTCGGGCTGCGTGCGCTGCTCGAGGTGGCGGGCGCACTGCCGTGCCGGGTGACCGTGCTGCTCGACGGCGAGGAGGAGATCGGCAGCCCGAACCTCGCGGCCGCGGTGCGGCGCCGCTTCCCAGCCGGCAGCGCACCGGACCTCGCGGTGTGGAGCGACGGGCCGGTGCACGAGTCAGGCCGCGCCACCGTCGTGCTCGGGGTCCGCGGCATCGTGACATTCCAGGTGCGGCTCACCGGGGCGGTCGCACCGTTGCACTCGGGTAACTGGGGCGGCGTCGCGCCCAACCCGGCCTGGCGGCTGGTGCACCTGCTCGCCTCGATGCGCTCGCCCGACGGCAAGGTGCTGATCGACGGCGCACACGACGGGGTCGAGCCGCTGTCGGCCGGCGAGCGGGCCGCGTTCGAGGCCATGCCCGACGACGCGGACACGGTGCTGCGCGACATCGGCGTCGATGCCATGGAGCCGCCGGCCGACCTCGGCTACTACGAGCGGCTGTCCCGGCCGACGTTCACCATCAACTCGCTCACCTGCGAGGACGCCGGAGAACACCGGACGATCATCCCGAACGTGGCGGTGGCCAAGTGCGACATGCGGCTGGTCGCCGGGCAGCGCGCGGACGAGGTCAAGGCGGCGATCCGCCGCCACGTCGCCGACCGCGAACCCAGCGCGGAGGTCACGTTCGGCGGCAGCATGGAGCCGCACCGGACGCTGCCGGAGACGCGGTACACCGAGGCCGTCATCCGCGGTGCCCGGGCCGGGCTGGGTGAGGACCCGCTGCTGACGCCCGCGCTGGGCGGCAGCCTGCCGATCGCGGAGTTCGGCGACGCGCTCGGCATCCCCTGTTACGGCCTCCCGCTCGCCAACGCCGACGAGCGCAACCACGCGCCGAACGAGAACATGGCGGTCGCGCGGTTCCTGCGGGGCATCAGCGGCGCGGCCGGCGTGCTGCTCGCGCTCGGCGGTGCGCTGTGACGCCGGGCCGGATCCGCTCGTTCGACCTCAGCCCGGACGGCACGCGGATGCTCGTGACCGGCGACGGTTCGGGCCGGCCCCAGCCGTGGATCGTGCCGCTGGACGGTCCGGCGGCGCGGCTGATCCCGGTGGACGGGGCGGTGCAGCGCTGCGTGTGGCTGCCGGACGGCGCCCGGTTCGTCGCGCTGACCGACCCGGACGGGCGTGAGGACAACCAGCTCGTCCTCGTCGACGCGGCCACCGGCTTTGCCGAGCCGATCGCCGCGCGCCCGCGAACCCGCAACGAGATCGGCGCGCCCTATACGGCCGGCAGCAGCCCGTGCAGCCCGGACGGCCGCTGGCTGGCGTTCGCGACCAACCGGCGCGCGATCGACTGCTTCGACATCGTGGTCCGTGACCTGGCGACCGGCGTGGAGCGGACGGTGCTGACCGCGGGCTCCGGGGTCCCGGCGGACCGGTACTTCCCGGTGACGTTCAGCTGGGACTCCCGCCAGCTGCTGATCACCCGGCTGCACCAGAACACCGAGCACGACCTGTACGCGGCCGACCTCGGCTCCGGCGAGGTCCGCCTGCTCACGGCGCACGACGGCTTCGCGAAGTACTTCGGCACGGCGTGGCGGCCAGAGGGCATTTACCTGTGCGCCACACGCGACGGCGATTTCACCGGGGTCGGACTGCTCGACAACGCCAGCATCATGCACTGGATCGACGCACCCGAGCACGACATCGACTGCGCCACGCTGTCCGCGGACGGCGGCACGCTGGTCTGGGCGGTGAACATGGACGGGTTCACCGAACTGCGCGCGTGCGAGATCAAGGACGGGCTGGCCGGTGAGGTGGTCCCTGTCACCGGCCTGCCGTTCGGCTGCTATGCGCGCGAGCGGAGCTTCGACGGGCACGGGCTCGGGCTCAGCGCCGACGGCGGCACGGTGTTCGCGCTCGACGCCGCGGACGCGCTGTGGTCGGTGGACCGGGCCGGCGGACCGGCCCGCCGGCTGACCGCCGGCGCCGGCACGGCCGTCCCGGTCCCCGAGGTGGCGCGGTTCACCAGCGCGGACGGCGTGCTCGTGTCCGGGCTGGTCTACCGGCCGCCCGGGCCCGGACCGTTCCCGGTGGTGCTGCACATCCACGGCGGGCCCGAGGACCAGGCGCGTCCGGTGTCCGACCCGCTGATCGACGGATTGCTTGCTCGCGGTATCGCGGTGCTGGCCACCAACATCCGCGGGTCGTCCGGCTACGGCCTGCGCTTCCAGCGGATGATCTACCGCGACTGGGGCGGCGGCGACGTTGTGGACCTGCGCGCCGCGGCGGAGTTCCTCCGCGCCCAGCCGTGGGCCGACCCGGACCGCCTCGGCGTGTACGGTGCCTCGTACGGCGGGTTCGCGTCGCTGTCGTGCATGACCAGGCTGCCGGAATACTGGCGGGCGGGCGTCAGCGAGTGCGGTGTCGCCGACCAGGTCGAGGACGCGCGTACCCTGCCGCCCACCTGGCGCCGTCGCGTCGTGGACTGGATCGGCGACGTCGACGATCCCGCGGACCGCGAACGGCTCCGGCAGGCCAGCCCGATCACGCACGTGGACCAGGTCCGCGCGCCGCTGCTGCTCATCCACGGCACCAACGACACCCGGGTGGCGATCGGCACCACCGACGCGTTCCACGCCCGGCTGACCGAACTTGGCAAGCCCGTCACCTACCGGCGGATCGACGGCGCCGGCCACGAGATCGCCCAGCAAGAGGCCGGCTTCGAGGCCGCCACCATCGACTGGCTAGCCGCCCACCTGCTCCGCTAGCCCCGGCCCCGCCCCACCGGGCACCCTTCCCCCAGCGTGCGCCCTCCCCCAGCGTGCCAATTGCGCAATCGAGCCCACTAGACCGTGTCAATCCGCGCGGCCGCCGGTTCCGGTTCACGCTCTCGCCAGCGGACGGCGTGGACCGACGGCAGCGCGAGCACGATCGCGCTGCTGAGGAACCCGTACCCGGCCCCGATGGCGAACACCGCGGGCGCGCCGAAGGCGACCGCCAGCGGGCCGTCTATGCCGTATCCGATCACGCCGATGCCGTAGGCGGAGAACAGGCTCAGCGAACTGACCCTGGCGAGCCGGTCCGCCGGTATCTGCTGCTGCTCGGCCGTGCCGAGGAACGCGCTGGACATGGCGGAGCCGGCGCCGCACATGAACGCGGCGATGGCGACCCAGGGCGCGGCGGCGTGCAGCGCCATCGGGATGTCCGGCGCCGCGTACCCGAACATCGCCGCGGTCGCGAGGACCACCGGGCGCTTGGGCCGGCGGCCGAGGCAGAGCAGGCCGCCGGCGATCGCGCCGGCCCCCTGGGTGGCCATGATCGCGCCCCACACCGCCGAGCCGCCCAGGTAGGAGCGGCCCTGCACCGGCCCGAGCACCATCCATGGCGCCCAGGTCAGCAGGTTGAAGAACGCCCACTGGAGGCTGGTCACCCACAGCCAGGTCCTGGACCGGAAGTCCGCCCAGCCCTCGGCCATGTCGCGCAGCAGCGCGCGAGCACCGCGGACCTCGCTCCTGGGTACCGGCGGCAGCTCCAGCCCGGCCAGCGCGACGACGCTGACCGCGTACGTCGCCGCGTCAACGGCGATGACCATGGCGGGCCCGGCGAACGCGACGAGCACCCCGGACACCGAAGGGCCGGCGATCGTGGTCGCGGACCTGGCCAGCCCGAACAGCGAGTTGGCGTTGCCAAGCTGGTTCGCCGGAGAGATCTCCACGGTGAGCGCGGCGAGCGAGGGCGTGAAGAACGCGTCCCCGGTGCCGCGCAGCGAGGCCAGCAGCAGGAACAGCCACAGCGGCGGGCGTCCCGCGGACACGGCCAGCGCGAGCGAGGCCTGCGCGCCGCAGCGGAGCAGGTCCGCGCCGAGCATCACGCGGCGCCGCCCGAACCGGTCGGCGATCGCGCCCGCGAACGTCATCAGCAGCACCTGCGGCACCACCCCGGCCGCCATCACGGCGCCGAGGGCGGTGGGGCCCCTCGTGCTCTGCAGCACCGCCCAGGCGATCGCCACGCCGGACATCGACGTGCCCAGCAGCGACGTCACGTACCCCACGTAGAAGGTGCGGAAGTTCCGTTCCGCCAGCACATTCCCCACGTCACCGGATCATGCACCCGCCCAGAACCGCACACCACCCCGTCCGCTAAAGAAAGTTGAGCAACTTAGGCTCAATATGGCAGCCAACCACTAGCCCCACTCAGCACACCCACCCCACTCAAAGAATTTTCCTCGACCGCTCAATATTCTTGAGCGGCCCCGGAGCCATCAGGGGTGCGTGGCCCCCGGAGCCCCCTACGCGGGGGTGCGTGGCCCCCGGACCCCCTGCCGGGAGGAGCGGGAGGGGGTGTGGGGTTCCCCGGACCCCCTTTCGCGGCCGGACCGTCGCGACGCGCCGCGGCTCCGGGCCGCAGGCAACGAAGCGGTACATTCGGGGCTGATCACCCGAAAGTTCTGCTTGACTTGCTGGATGCATGCCAAGGACAGGTCGCGGCTGGTGTTCAAGCTCCGGTACGCGGCGCGCCATCCGGACCGGATCGTGCCGCATGCTCGGCGGCTGGCGCGCGACGCGGTGCTGCGGGTGAAGCACCCGGACCACGTCGCCTACTACCGCGCGGTGATGAAGGCCGACGCCGAGCGCAGCGCGGAGGCCGCGGTCGGCGGCAGGACCCACGCGGAGTGGCTCAGCGTCGGCCAGATGCAGTTCGACTATCTGGTGCGGCACGGCCTGAAGCCGGGCATGCGGATGCTGGAGATCGGCTGCGGCAACCTGCGGGCCGGCCGCTTGTTCATCGACCTGCTCTATCCGGGCGACTACTACGGGCTCGACATCTCGCCGGACATCCTGCTGGCCGCGCAGCGCACGCTCAGTGCCGAAGGCCTCCAGGGCAAGCTGCCGCACCTGACGCTGGTGGACGACCTCACGCTGAAGTTCCTGCCGTCGCGTTACTTCGACGTGGTGCACGCACACAGCGTGTTCTCGCATTCGCCCCGCCACGTGATCGAGGAATGCCTCGCGCACGTCGGCCGGGTGATGAAGCCGGACGGGTTCTTCGACTTCACCTTCGACCGGACCGAGGGCGCCGAGCACCAGGTGCTGCACGAGGACTTCTACTACCGGACCGAGACGCTGATCGCGCTCGCCGCGCGGCACGGACTGGCCGGGGAGTTCATGGCGGACTGGGAGGAACTCCCGCACGCCCAGTCCAAGCTGCGCGTCCGACCCGCCCGGGTTTAAGATATGTCGCGTGAATGAGAGTTCTCCTGAGACCCGTGCCTCCGACCGCGAGCGGGACGCCGTGCTGCAGCGCGTGCAGCAGGCGTTCGCTGAGGGCCGGCTCGACGACACCGAGTTCGACGAGCGGATGCGGGCGACGCTGACCGCTAAGACCCACGCCGAGCTGGACGTACTGCTCAAGGATCTACCCGCTACCGCGACCCAGGACAGCCAGCCAGCGGCGGTAAGCGGCCCGGCCCCGGGCAAGTACGCGATCGCCTACAAGGGCTCGGTCCGGCGGTCCGGCCGGTGGCGGGTGCCCGCCAGCTACACGACCGTCGTCTACAAGGGCGGCGGCTGGCTAGACCTGCGGGCCGCGGAGCTGACCAGCCCGGTAACCGCCATCCGCGCCGTCGCGTACAAGTCCACGGTAAGAATCCTCGTGCCGCCGGGCGTGCGGGTGGAGGTGACCGGCGTCGGCATCGTGCAGGACGGCACGGACGACGAGACGCTGGGTTACCGGCTGCCGAACGACGCCCCGGTGATCCACGTCCGCTCCCTCGCCTACAAGGGATCCGTCGAGATCACCACCCGTCCCCCAGAGCACAAGGGACTCCCGGCAAGCCAGTAGCCTTTCGCTATGACCTGGAGAGCCCCCGATGTCGAACGGCTCGAGGACGGTCCGAGCGCGGGGCCGGAGCGCCCCATCCTGCAGGCCATGCTCGACTGGCACCGCGCCACGCTGCTGTGGAAGTGCTCCGGCCTGACCGGCGAGCAGCTCGCCGAACGGACCGTACCGCCATCCGGGCTGTCCCTGCTCGGGCTGATCCGGCACATGACGAAGGTGGAACGCGTCTGGTTCCGGATCCGGTTCGCCGGCGAGCCGGTGGCCATGGTGTTCGGCGATGACCCGGAGGCCGAGTTCACCCAGGTCGACCCGGCTCGGGCCGCGGCCGACTACGCGCGGCTCACCGAGGAATTCCGGCTGTGCGACGCCGCGGTGGCCAACGACTCGCTCGACGACACGTTCGACTTCCGGGGTACGGAGATGTCGCTCCGCATGATCTACCTGCACATGATCGAGGAGTACGCGCGGCACAACGGCCACGCGGACCTGCTCCGCGAGCAAATCGACGGCGCTGTGGGGGAATGATGGCCACGTTCGTGCTCGTCCCTGGCTGGTGGCTCGGCGGGTGGGCCTGGGACGCGGTCACCCGGGAGCTGACCAAGGCCGGGCACGACGTGCATCCGGTCACGCTGCCCGGCCTCGCCGAACGGGCCGGGGAGGCGACGCCGCACACCGACCTGGACAGCTACATCGCTGACCTGCGGCGGCTGATCGAGGGCCGCGGCCTGCGCGAGGTGATCCTGGTCGGTCACAGCGGCGGGAACATGCCCGTGGCCGGTGTGGCCGCCCAGGTGCCTGACCTGGTACGACGGGTCGTCTACGTGGACACGGGACCGATGCCGGACGGCATGTCCGCGCTCGACTTCTATCCGCCGGACGCGCAGCAGGGCATGCGCGCCCAGGTCACCGAGCAGGGTGACGGATGGCTGCTCCCGATGCGGGACTGGGACGCCGCCGCGGATCCGGTGTACCTGGCCGGGCTGACCACCGAGCACCTGACGCTGCTCGGCACCGCGGGCACGCCGCAGCCGTTCGGCCCGATCACGCAGCCGCTGAACCGCCCCGGCTCACGCGCGGTGCCCGGGACGGTGATCGCCACGACGTTCACGCCGGAGCAGGCGCGGCAGCTTGCGGCTTCGGGCAATCCGGTGTTCGCCGAGATGAGCGGCCTCGACGTGGTCCACCTGCCGACCGGGCACTGGCCCATGTTGTCCAGGCCGGCGGACCTCGCCGCACTGCTCGATCACCAGGCGGCCGCCGCGTAAAGGTCGTCCGCGGAAGCGCCGGGCAGCGCGCGGAACGCGCCGTCGTCAATCCGGCCGAACGTGAACGCCTGGGTCAGCAGGTGCCGGCCGCTCGGGTCCGCGGACAGCACCGAGCAGGTCATCGCCACCGCCTGCTGCGCGGCGTCCCGGCTGGGGAACCGGGCGCTCTGCGTCCGCAGGACGCGCACCATTCGGCCGTCGGTGGCGGACAGCTCCAGGATGCTCGCAGTGGCCGTGTTGCCCTGGCCGGTCGCGCAGGACGATCCGACCAGATGCGTGCCGTCCCCGATGAGGATCGCGGTGCTGATCCCCCGCACCGGTGTCGAGAACAGGGTCTCCTGGAACGACTGTCCTGCTTCGGCTGATGCCGGTACGTGGATTGTCTCCACGCTCGTGATGCTCCTCGCGCCGCTGGTCGTGGTGTACCACACGGGGAACATGAGCGTCCGGCCGTCGCTCCCCCACAGCGGCACCCCGGCCGAGTACGGGTTGGCGCCGACGCTGAAACTCTGGAGCGCTCCGGTGGCCAGGTCGATCACGTCGACGCTGCTGGACGATCCCCGGCCCGGCGGGAACTCGCGGTTGAGAGACACCGCAAGCGAACCGCCATCGGGCGATAGCGCCAGGCCGGTCATCGTGTCGCCGCGATTGTCGAAGCGCACCTTCGTCAGCCGCCCGGCCTGGCCGGACGCGGAGACCGCCAGACGGAACACGGCCACTTCCTGCACGCCAGGCAGGTCGCCCCCGGTCGATGTGGTGATCACGAAGTGACGGTCGTCGGCGGCCGCGGCGACCCACCAGGTGGTGAGGGTGCGCGAATTGAACGCCGCGACCGGCACCAGGACCCTGCCGGTCACCCGGCCGTCGGCGGAGGCTCGCACGTAGGCGTACAGCTGGGGGCCCGTATCGGAGGCGGAGACGTAGTACCTGGGCACGGACCCGCTCGACGGCGGCGCGGGCTTGGCACCGGTGGTCAGGCTGGTCAGCAGCAGCATCACGGTGGCGACGGCGCCGAGCGCGGTGACGGCACCGGCCGGGATCAGCCAGCGGCGCCCGGCACGACGTCGCGCGGGTGCGTGCAGCGGGCGCAGCGCCGCCTGGTCAACCTGGTCGGCGACGCGGCGCAGTTCCTCGCGCAGTCGCTGCTCGACGGCGGTCACCGCGAACCCTCCTCGTCGTGTGCGTGCATGATGGCGGCCAGCGCGGCCAGGCCGCGCGAGGCGGTGGAGCGGACGGCGCCCTCGCTGATGCCCAGGGTCCCGGCGGCGTCGGCCACGCTGAGGTCGAGGTAGTACCGGAGCACGAGCACCTCGCGCTGCCGCCTGGGCAGCTCGCCGAACGCGGTGATCAGCTCCGAGCGCTGCGCGAACTGGGTTGCCGTGTCGACGTGCTGCCGTTCGGTCTGCGCGACCCGCGGCGCGTACTTGCGGGCCGTGCCCCGCCGGCGCAGCACCGAACGGCACCGGTTGAGCACCGCGGACCGCGCGTACTCAAGCCCGCTGGACCGCTGGCGCAGCGTGTGCCAGCGGCGGTGCAGCTGCTCGAACGTGTCCTGCACGACGTCTTCGGCGGTGCCCAGATCGCCCACCATGAGCAGCGCCAGCCGTACCAGCTCCAGATGGTGCGCCCGGAAGAGCTCGGTGACGTCCGGCCCCCGACCGTGGGCCGACCCGTCCGGCGGCGTGCCGGGACTCCGGATGACATCTGCCTCCATACTCCAGAGACGTCTAAGCCCCGCCGTTCGCTGCGGGCGGCCCGATGTAGATCGCGCGGGGGCGGATCGGGGCGGTGGTGTAGGCCTCGAGCGCGTGCGCGACCCAGCCGGCCACGCGGGCCACCGCGAAGATCGCCTCCGCGGCGCCCCTGGTCATGCCCGCGACGCGCGCCAGCGTGGCGAGCGCGAAGTCGATGTTGGGCTCCGGCAGCGACTTGCGCCGCACCGAGACCAGTACTGCTTCTGCGATCGCGAGCTGCGCGGACTTCGGCGCGGCGTGCCGGATCATGCCGAGCAGGGCGATCGCGCGCGGATCGCCGGCCTTGTAGATGTAGTGCCCGAACCCGGGGACCTTCTCCCCGCGGCGCAGCAGCTCCGCGACGACGCGCGGCACGTCGGCCGGGCCGGCCGCCGCGGCGAGCATCGACTCCGCGCCGAGCGAGGATCCGCCGTGCAGCGCGCCGCCCACCGCGCCGAGCCCGGTCGCCACGACCGCGTACGGATCGGCCCGGACCGAGGCCGCCGCCCTGGCCGCCAGCGTCGAAGCGGCCAGTTCGTGGTCGGCGAGCAGCACCAGCGCGGCCGACAGCGCGCGCAACAGCGCCGGGCTGGCGCGCCGCTGGCACAGCCGGGACCAGAGCCGAATCGCGATCGGGGTGCCGTCGGACGGCCCCGCGGCGCCAGGCAGGCAGTCGACCAGGCCGGCGACGATCGTCCGGGCGGCCGCTACCACGGCGACCGGGTCGAGTTCGAGCCGCAGCGGGTCGGTGGCCGCCAGCGCGGGGACGATGACCTGGAAGCGCTCCAGCGGGAGGGTGCCGGCCGGCAGCGCCGCCTGCGCCGCCCGCCCCGCGGCGAGCGCGATCTCCGGTGCGCGCCAGCCGCCGGTGCTCGACCCAGTTGGCAGCTCCCCGGTCCACAGCAGCTCCGCCACGTCCTCGAAAGACCGGGTCCTGGCCAGCTCGACGACGTCGTGCCCGCGGTAGCGGAGCCGGTCGGCGGTGATCTCGGTGATCCGCGACTCGACGATGATGTCCACGGCGCCGGCCGGCCGGCGCGGCCGCCCGCGCCGGGCCAGGCGCTCCACCTCGTCGGCGTCGAACAGGCTGGCGCGGCCGTCCGCGGCGCGGCCGCGGGTCAGCACGCCGCGGCTCACATAGGCGTACAGCGTGGCCGGCTTCACGCCGAGCCGCTCCGCGGCCTGCGCCGCCGTCAGTTCGTAGCTCATCGGTCCCCTGAGGACGCACCGTTTTCGTTATGCCGATATTGATTTTAATCAATGTTGACTGACGTTGATCGAGATTGTCAACCTGGGAGCATGGCTACGATTCACTTCCTCGACGTGACGAACCGGGACGGGGTGCAGACAGCCCGCACGGGGCTGTCCAAGTTCGGCAAGGTCATGGTCAACTTCTACCTGGGCCGCCTGGGCGTCGCGCAGTCCGAGATCGGGTTCCCGTTCCTGTTCCACGAGGTGCCGTACGTGCGCGCGTGCGTCGCGCTGGCGGAGGCCGGCGCGTTCGGCGACCTGCGGCTCTCCGGCTGGTGCCGGGCGGTCCCCGGCGACGTCGAAGCCTCGGTGCGGCACGGGCTCAGGCACTACAACCTGTCGATCTCCACGTCGGACCAGATGATCGCGCACAAGTTTCGCGGCAAGCTGGACCGCGGCGCCATCCTCACCGAAATGACCCGGGCGGTCCGCGCCGCCGCGGCCGGCGGCGCCGAGACGATCGGCGTCAACGCGGAGGACGGCTCGCGCACCGACGACGGCTACCTCACCGAGTTCGCGCTCGCGGCGAAGGATGCCGGCGCGTCCCGCATCCGCTACTGCGACACGATCGGCGGCGATTCCCCCGGCCGGATCAGGGAGCGGTTCGCCAAGCTCGCCTCGGCCGTCGGCATCCCCATAGAGACCCATTGTCATAACGACCTAGGTATGGCCGTCGCAAATTCTGTCTCCGGGGCACGAGGTGACCTGGACGCGGGGCAGGACGCCTGGGTCAACACGTGCGTGAACGGCATCGGCGAGCGGGCCGGGAACGCGGACCTGCTGTCCTGCATTCTGGCGTTCTCGCACGGCTTCGGCGTGGCGGACCAGGTGAGCATCGGGGACCCGATCGACCTGTCCTGGGCGCGCCGGTTCGCGCTGTGGGCATCGTATGCGTTCGGTCAGCCGCTGCCGCCGGCCTGGCCGGGTGTCGGGCGCAACGCCTTCGCCCACGAGTCGGGCATCCACGCCGACGGGGCGCTGAAGGACCGGGGCAACTACGAGCTGTACGACGACTCCGTGCTCGGACCGTTCCCGCACGACTGGGCCGCTCAGCAGGGCCGGGTCGTGCTGACCGGTGAGTACGGCGGCAAGGCCGGGTTCCGGCATGTCCTGGACGGGCTCGGCGTATCCGTGGACGACGAGGACCTGGCGTTTTCACTGGTGCAGCTGTGTGCCTCGGCCACCGGCAAACCGCTCACGGACGACGAGCTGCGGCTGATCGCGTCGTACCCGAGGGAGCTGTCGCTGCTGTACCCGGGGCTTACGGCGCCGTGAGGATGAGCGGTCCGTCGGGGGTGACCGCGACCGTGTGCTCCACGTGCACGGCGCGGCTGCCGTCGGCGGACCGTATCGTCCAGCCGTCGTCGTCGATCACGTAGCCGTCCCGGCCGCCGGCCATGAACCACGGCTCGATGGCGATCACCACGCCGGGGCGCAGGCGCAGACCCCGGCCCGCCCTGCCCTCGTTGGGCACGGAGGGGTCCTCGTGCATGGTGTGCCCCACCCCGTGACCGCCGAAGTCGGTGTTGATGCCGTAGCGCCCGCGTCGCCCGATGACGCCGATCGCGTGGGAGATATCGCCGATCTTCTTGCCGGGGACCGCTTGCGCGATGCCTGCCTTGAGGGCTTCCTGGGCGGTCTCGATCAGGCGGATGTCCGCCGGATGCGCCTCGCCGACCGTGAGCGAGATCGCCGCGTCACCGGTCCACCCGTCCAGCGTGGCGCCGAAGTCGATGCTCAGCAGATCCCCGTCCGCGAGGCGGCGCGTGTCCGGGATGCCGTGCAGTGCCTCGTCGTTCAGCGAGGCGCAGATGACCGCGGGGAACGCGACCGGGGCGAACACCGGCTTGTAGCCGAGGAACGGCGAGGTCGCGTTGTGCTCCCTCAGCACCTCGCGGGCGACCTCGTCGAGCTCCTTGAGCGTGACCCCGACCGCGGCCTGCGCCCTCGTGGCGGCCAGGGCCTGCGCGACCACCCGGCCGGCGGCGCGCATCGCCTGGATCTCCCCTGGCGTCTTGATCTCCACCATGGGATAACTATACCGGTATTATTATCACACTATGGTGCGGACCCCGCTGAGCCCTCAGGAACGGATGCGCGGTGAACGGCTGGGCGCGCTGCTGCGTTCGGCGCGCGGCGCGCGGAGCATGGCCGAGATCGCCGCGTTGTCCGGCGTGCCGGTCGAGACGCTGCGCAAGATCGAGACCGGCCGGATCCCGACCCCCGCGTTCTTCACGGTGGCATCCCTGGCGTATGCGCTGGACCTCGATCTGGCCGACATCGTCGCCTACTGCGCCGGCGGCCCAAGCCCCAAGTCCGCCTCCGCCTGACGCTTTCCGCGGTTTCCGCGGTGTGGCCTCCGGCCGGACCCCCCTCAAAGCCCGGCCGGAGGCACGTCCGCGTGGTGCCTGCCCCGCGGATCCGCCCCCGAGCAGGATCCGTCGAAAGGCGGCGAATGGGGTCGGCGGGTCGTCTGGGCGGGGACGACGACCCGCCGTGCCTCGTGGCCGGCTAGCCCGCGAGGCGTGGGCTGGGCATGCCCCGATGGTGTACAAACACACCCTAAAGGCCAAAAGGCACCAGCCCTTCATAACCGCAACGCTAGTTCACCGTATTCATATATGTCCAGGTCAGACCCATAGTAAATTTCACCGGGCGCATTTATCCCTTTATTTCCGGCATTTAGCACGGGGCGTGCCGGTGTCCTGGGCAGGTTTTTCTCGTCTCTTTCGGCATGGGAGGCGTGGCCGGGATCCTCGACTGGTCGCAATGGGCCGCTTATCGTCCAGACAAGCCCCGAAAGCGATCCGAAAAGATTGCGGACAGTTTCCCCCCATCCGGATCCTGCTGGCTTGTCCCCGGGACTTGCCCGGATCGCTGGGCGCCCGGTGGGTCAGCGGCAGGCTCGATCGGCGTCGGTTAACGTGGCGGATTTCCCCTTCGTGGTAACGGGACCCCCGGTCACGAGGGTCGATCTACCACAAAGGGCGAATCTTCCACGTTGCTGACGGGACCGCCGCTGCGCTCCTATCCCAGCAGCCGCACTGTGCACTCCAGGCACAGGCTGCGCGCGCACGCGCCGGTCAGGTGGCGGAGCCGGCGGCGGCGCCGGTGAGGCGGTCGTCGCCCCAGCGCTGTAGCGTGGCGTCCCAGTCGAGCGGGGCGGTCATCGTGCCCTTGGCGAGCTCGGCCTCCCAGTCCTCGGCCGGCACCCGCCACATCACCTCGAACTCGATGCCGCACGGGTCCTTCGCGTACAGCGACTTGGACACCCGGTGGTCGCTCTCCCCCACCAGCGCGCCGGCCTCGACAAGCCGCGCCCGGATCGCGACCAGGTCCGCGAGCGAGCCGACCTCCCAGGCCAGGTGGTAGAGGCCGACCTTGGGTGTGCCGTCCGCGGCACCGGCGCCGATCTCGAACAGGCCGAGGTCATGATCGTTCGACGAGCCCGGCGCGCGCAGGAACGCCGCTCGCCCCGGAATCTGGGTGCGCACCTCGAAGCCGAGGTTGCGGGTGTAGAACTCGACCTCACGGTCCAGGCCAGACACATACAGTACGGCGTGATTCAGGCGACGGACGGACATAACTCTGCCTTGCCTTTCTGGGCGGACTCTCCTATAGATTCTCAACATCATCCGGACGCTGGCATTCCTGGTCGCCTGCCTGGCCGCGCTCACCGCGTGCACGTCAGGCAAGCCAGCCCAGCATGCCACCCAGCGAGCCGTATCTTACGGTGGCGCCGTCGGGGTTCGGCCAGTTCGGCGGCGATCTGGTCGCGCCGAACGAGACCAGCGGCCGGGTGTACGCGTTCGCTCCGGACGGGCACGCGACGCTGCTCGCGGTCTCCGGCCTGCCCAGCGGCGGCGACATCGGGGTGGAGAGCGCCGGGTTCGTGCCGCCCGGGTTCACTGCCGGGTGGTCCGCCTACCTGGCCGACCGCTTCTCCGGCCGGGCGAACAAGCATCCCGGCGACGACAGCCTGCTGCGGCTGACCGGCGCGCAGCTGACCGGCGCCGGCGTGCGGCCCGGTGACCTGCTCATGGCCGCCGAGGGTGGCGCGCTGACCATCGACGTGCGATGCGCGGCGAGCTGCACGGTCCGCCGCATCGCCGACGGCCCCGCCATCGCCCACGGCGAGGGCCACATCGCGTTCGTCCCGTTATGCCCGGACCGGCGCCGGGGGTACCCGCCGGACGCCACCCGGCAGGCTGGCCGCGGTCGCCGGGCCGACGTAGACGGTGCGCGGGCGCAGCGGCACGTTCTTCGCGTACTCCTCCATCGCGTGCGCGATCCACCCGGCCGTCCTCGCCACGGCGAAGATCGCCTCGCCGGCGCCGCTGATCATGCCCGCCACGTTCACGAGCACGGCCAGCGCGAAGTCCACGTTCGGCTCGGGCAGCGCGCGGCGGCGCGTCTCGTCCAGCACCGCGGCGGCCACGGCATACCTCGTCGAGCGAGGGGCCGCCTTCTTCACGAGGTCGAGCAGCGTCTTCGCGCGAGGATCCGGTTCGCCGCCAGAGCCGCCGAATCCGGGGATCCGCTCGCCGCGGCGCAGCAGGTCACCGACCGCACGGACCGCATCGGCCGGGTCGCGGATCGCCGCCAGCATGGTCTCCGCGCCGAGCGAGGCGCCGCCGCACTGCCGGTTCGTGCCGAGCGCGCCGAGGCCGGTGGCGACCACCGCGTACGGATCCGCCCGAACCGAGGCGGCCATCCGCGCGGCGAACGTGGAAGCGGCCAGTTCGTGGTCGGCGAGCAGCGCCATCGCCGCGCGCAGCGCGCCGAGCAGGCCCGGGTCGGGGCGCTTCGGGCAGATCCGGTACCAGAACCGGCCGGCGATGCCGCCCTCCGCCAGCCGGGACGGGCCGCTCGCCGAGGCGGACGCGCCTGCCGACGGGTCGGGCAGGCAGTCGACCATGCCGGCGATGATGTTCCGCCCGGCGGCGACGACCGCGGGCGGGTCGAGATGCAGGCGGAGCAGGTCGGTCGCGGCCATCGCCGGGACGATCACCCGGAGCCGCTCCAGCGGCAGCGTCGCATCCGGCAGCGCGGCCTGCGCCCCGGTCCCCGCGGCCAGCGCCTCCGGCGTCGCCTGCCAGGGCTGCGTCGCCGGGTCTCGTTCCGGAGCATGCCCCGGACCCCCTGGCTTACCGAACGAGCCGGTCCACAGCCAGCCCGCGACCTCCTCGAACGGCCGCCACAGCGCCAGCTTGGTCACTTCCATGCCGCGATAGCGAAACCGGCCGTCGGCAACCTCGGTCAGACCGGACTCGATGACGAAATCCCCCGTGCCGGCCGCCCGTCGCGGCTGGCCCTTCTCCGTTAGCCGGGTCACCTCGTCCGCGTCGAACAGGCTGCTCCGGCCGTCCTCGCCGCGCCGCCTCGCGAGCATCCCCCGGCTCACGTACGCGTACAGTGTCGCTTGCTTGACCCCAAGTCGCTGCGCGGCTTCCGCAGCGCCGATCCATTCCCCCATGACAAAGACCCTATCGGCCCTTGATCAACGTTGACCGGATTGGGCGCCGCGTGTCGGCGGCCTTTAACCGCAGGTCAGCTACCTGATCTGACGACGCCGGATCTCCTTGAACCGCCGGCGCTGCGACGGGTCAAGCGACATCCACGCCACGGCCGGGGCCGCGATGGCGACCACGATGATGGCGAAGGCCAGCCACCACGGGATGATCGCGAGCAGGATCAGCCCGACGATCACTCCGCCGATGGCAACCTTGGTGTGCGGTGTCATATGCCACTCCATCCGTCCGGGCCGGGCCCCCGCGCTGCCCAGCAATTACCAGCTTATCTCGCAGGGAGTACGCTGCGACCGTGACGATCCAGATGCCGGTCGAGCCGGCCGCCAACGACCTGCTGACCCGCAGTCCGCTCGCGCTGCTGATCGCGATGATCCTCGACCAGCAGGTGCCGCTCGAGCGCGCCTTCAGCGCGCCCCACGACCTCGCCGCGCGCCTGGGCCACGAACCCACGGCTGAGGAGCTGGCCGCCTTCGACGCGGACGCACTGGCCGCGATTTTTTCCGAACGGCCGGCGCTGCACCGGTACCCGAAGGCGATGGCGGCCCGCGTGCAGGACGTCGCGCGACTGCTCGTCACCGAGTATGACGGGGACGCCGCCAAGCTGTGGTCAACCGCGAAGACCGGCGCCGAACTGTACAAACGGCTGGCTGGGCTGTCTGGATTCGGGCAGCAGAAGGCGAAGATCTTCGCGGCCATGCTGGGCAAGCAGCTCGGCGTGCGGCCGGAGGGCTGGCGTGAGGCCTGCGCGCCGTTCGGCGACGCCGGCACGTACCTGTCGGTCGCCGACATCACCGACGAGGACTCGCTCGGCCGGGTGCGCGCCTACAAGCAGTCGCTGAAGGCGGCCGCGAAGGCCTCCGCCGCCGCCAAGGCCGATTCCTGACATTTCTCTGTCAGGTACGTTGACCCTTCGAATCCTCGAGTTTTAGCGTTCTGTGTCCATGGGATCCCTTGACGCGTTTCTCGCCCAGCTGCCGAAGGTGGAACTTCACGTCCACCTGGTAGGTTCGGCCTCGGTTCCGACGATTCTTGAGCTGGCCCGGCGGCACCCGGACGCGCTGGTCCCGGATACCGAGGCTGATCTGCGGACGTTTTACGAGTTCCGCGACTTCCCGCACTTCTCCGACGTGTACGGGGCGGTGAGCAGCCTGGTGCGCGACCCGGCGGACGTGGCCGCGCTGGTGCTCGGCATCGCCCGCGACCTCGCCGCGCAGCAGGTGCGCTACGTGGAGCTGACCGTCACGCCGTATACCCACGTCAGGGCCGGGATGCCGGCCGCCCGGGTCACGGAGGCGCTGGACATCGCCGCCCGGGAGGCGCGCGCGGAACACGGCATCCGGGTCGGCTACATCTTCGATATCGCCGGCGAGCAGGGTCCGGCGGCGGCCGTCGGCACGCTGGATCACGCGCTCACCTCGCCGCCCGCGGCGCTGACCGCCCTCGGGCTCGGCGGCATCGAGCAGGCCCGGGCGGCGCACGCGGACGTGCTGCGGGACGTGTTCGGCGCGGCCGTCGCGGCGGGACTGCACAGCGTGCCGCACGCCGGCGAGATGAGCGGACCCGAGACGATCTGGGAGGCGCTCGACGGCTTGGGCGCCGAGCGGATCGGGCACGGCACGAGCTGCCTGGCCGACCCGCGGCTGGTGGCGCGGCTGCGGGAGACCCAGACCCCGCTCGAGGTGTGCCCCACCTCCAACGTCTGCACCGGCCAGGTCCCCGACCTGGCCGCGCACCCGCTGCCTCGCCTGCTGGCGGAGGGCCTGTTCGTGACGCTGAACAGCGATGACCCGCCGATGTTCGGCACCTCGCTGACCGAGGAGTACCGGCGGATCGCCGCGGCCTTCGGGCTCGACCGGGCCGCGCTCGCCGGGCTGGCGGTCAACGGGGTCCAGGCCTCGTTCCTCGACGCGGTCGCGAAAAAGGAACTGACCGAGGAAATCCTCGCGTACGTGTAGCTGAACCCAGCTGCCCCGGCTAAGGTCCTGGGTCCGCGATGTCCGTTGCTCTGGCCGGTGATCCGCTCGGCGAGCCGGGCGAGCGAGTCGTCGAGGTCCTGCGTGGTCACCACGTCGGACAGCGCCAGGCGCACGGCGGCGAGTTCCCTGGCGAGGAACTCGGTGTCGGACTGGGTACGCGCCGCGACCGCCCGGTCGCGCGCGATGCTCGCCCGGTCCCGGTCGTCCTGCCGGTTCTGCGCGAGCAGGATCAGCGGCGCGGCGTAGGCCGCCTGGGTCGAGAACGCCAGGTTGAGCAGGATGAACGGATACGGATCCCAGTGCCTGACCAGGCCGATCGTGTTGAGGATGATCCACCCGGCCACGAGCAGGCTCTGCCAGAACAGGAAGCGCCCGGTGCCGAGGAACCGCGCGATCGCCTCGGAGAACCGCCCGAAGGCATCCGCGTCGTACCGGGCACCCATGTGCGGGGTGCCTCTCGGAACGGACAGATCAGCTCGCTCGCCGAGACGCAGGGGAATACGGGCCATTTTTCAGCCTCCTGTCGTTCGCCAGTCCGGGGGCAGCAGGTGATCAAGGATGTCGTCCACCGTGACCGCGCCGAGCAGCCGGCCGTCCTCGTCGCACACGGCCACGCCGACCAGATTGTAGGCGGCGAGCTTGGCCGCTAGCTCGCGTTCGGGCAGATCTGGCCGGACAAAGACGCTTTTGTCGTCGATACATTCGCCGATCAGGACCGACGGCGGCCGGCGGAGCAGCCGCTGAAATCCTACGCTGCCGAGGAAACGGCCGGTCGGGGTGGCCGAGGGCTGTTCGCACACGTACACCTGGGTGGCCGCGGTGACCGGCACGTCCGGGTGCCTGATCCGGGCCAGCACCTCGGCAACCGGCGTGTCCGGCGTGACGATGATGGGCTGGGAGGTCATCAGGCCGCCCGCCGTGGTCGCGTCGTAGCGCAACAGCCGCCGCAGGTCCGCGGCCTGGATCGACTCCATCGCCGCGAGCAGCCGTTCGCGCTGTTCGGGATGCATCTCGGCCAGCAGGTCGGCCGCGTCGTCCGGCTGCATCTCCTCCACCACGTCGGCGCTGCGCTCCAGCCCGAGGCTGGCCAGCAGCCGTATCTGGTCCTTTTCGGGCATCTCCTCGAGCAGGTCGGCCAGCGCCTCGTCGTCGAGGGCGGCGGCGACCTGGTCACGCCGGCTCGGCGGCATGCCCTCCACGGCACTGGCCAGGTCGGCTGGCCTCAGCTCGCGCAGGGCGGTCAGCTGCTCCGCGAGCGCACCGGATGTGAAAAGCTCCGGGTACTTGTCCCACGGGACGATCGTCGGGCCGCGGAACCGGAGCCCGCGCGAGACGGCCAGCGCGGCGACCTCCCAGCCGGCCCGCGGCTGTTCGCCGGGGGTGAGGGCGACGTCGACCACGTTCCCGTCTTCGACGTGCCGTCCGTACAGCTCAGACGCCAGGATCTCACCGGTGCGGCGGGTGAACCGATCGAGGTCGACGGTGGCGCCAAGCAGGTGGGCGCCGTCCAGGGAGATCTCCGCGACCCTGCCGAGGTTGACGAAGATGCGGCGCCGCTGCAACGTGACGACCAGGCCCAGCGCGCGTGGCGGATCGCTGCCCGCGGCGGGCAGGATCACGACATCGCGGATCCGGCCGATGGCCAGGCCCTCGTTGTCCAGCAACGGACGGCCCTTGAGCCGAGACGTGAAAACCTGGGCGCCCGTCATCGTCAGGTCCTCCTTCCGCTCAGCCGGTCCAGTCGCTACCGTTCATGATCCCTCAGCGACCGCGGTCTACTCGTCACGGGCCAGGGAACCACGTTCCCTCGTCATCGTGCCGTGACGGACGACAGGTATGTTCTTGCCCAGGTACGTGCCCGGTGACCAGGAATCGCGAGACCATGACCAGCCGTCAGTCAGGACAGGAGCCGCCAGGCGGCCTGTCCTCGGCGGGCTGGGTGGTCCGCGTGCTCCCGCCGGCCCTGCTCCTCGTCCTGGCGCTGGCGGGACTGCGGGGCTCGATCGCGAAGCCACGCTGGAGTGGTCCGATGCATACCGCGGCGGTCGGTGTTGGCGTCGCACTGACCGTCGTTCTGGCCATCTTGCTGACGGCCACGTGGCTGCGGCGCCGGCGGGCGCTGGCACAGCAGCCGGGCCAACAGGAGGCCGACGTCGCGGCGAAGCTGCGCGGCGTCCTGCTCGCCGTGCTCAGTATGGGCATCGCCATGATCGCCGTCCTCCTGGTCCTCGCGGCGCACCTGAACCTGGGCAACGGCAAGCCACGGCCGAGGCCGGCCCCGCCGGCCGCCGTGCCACGGCCCGTGGCAACCGCGCGGCCCCGCGGTCACGGGCGGCAGGCGGTTCTGTCGGTACCGGTCATCGACATCCTGTACGCGCTGCTCGTCCTCGCGTTGATAGCGGCCGTCGTGCTGAGCATCTGGTGGTCCAGGCGGCTGCGCGCCGCGCCGGGCCCGGTGGACGAGATCGGGGAGGAGACAGCGGACTCCGAGGACTTGCGGGAGGCGGTCGAATCCGGCCGGTCCGCGCTGCGCACGCTGGATGACGCGCGCGCGGCGATCATCGCGTGTTACGTGGCCATGGAGCGCAACCTCGCCGACCGCGGCGCGGCCCGCGGCGTCGCCGACACGCCCGATGAGCTGCTGGCCCGGGCCACCAGCGGCAACATCGTGCACGGCACCGCGCCGGAACGGCTCACCGTGCTGTTCTACGAGGCCAGGTTCTCCAGCCATCCGATGGATCAAACCCAGCGACGGGCCGCCGAGCAGGCTCTGGACGAACTCGCCGCCGCACTGGGACCACGGCCGGAGCCCGCGGAGGCGGGTCCGTGACGCGCGATGACCCGGCTGGCCGGGCTGACCCGGCTGGTCCGGCTGGCCCGCGGAGTCCGTGGCGTAACGCCGGTCCCGAGGTGGTCATCGCCGAGCTGACGGTGATCGCCACCGCGGTGGCTGGCTACGCCGTGGCGGGCTGGGCCGGGCTGGCCGTGGTGGCGGTCGCGGCCGCCGCCGTCGCGCTGCTGGTGATCCGTTTCCTGGTCCCGCAGGCCGTGGCCGACGCGGCGCGGAAGGCCAGGGAAAAGCGGACCGCGCGCCCGGTCAGCGGCTACTCCCACCGCAGGTTCGTGGTGCAGAAAGCGATCCAGCACGGCGGCTTCTACGACGCCGAACTGCGTCCGGTGCTCGAGCACCTGCTGGCCGCCCGCCTGGCCGAGCGGCATGGCGTGAACCTGTACCAGGATCCGGTGGCGGCCCGCCGGATCTTCTGCAAGCGCCGGCTTGACGCCTCGCTGTGGCCGTGGGTCGATCCCGACCCGGCCCACCGCGCCAAGCCGAACGCCGGCGGCCGCGGCATCCCGCGGCACGTGCTGGCGCGGCTTATCGACCGATTGGAGAAACTGTGACACCGGAGCAGACCGCGGCGGCGTCCAACGCGATCCTGGACGAGCTGGAACGCGCCGTCGTCGGCCGTCGCCGGACGCTCGAGCTCGTGCTGATCGGCATCCTGGCCGGCGGCCACGTGCTGCTCGAGGACCTCCCCGGTCTCGGGAAGACGCTGATCGCCCGGTCGTTCGCGAAGGTGCTCGGCCTCGACTTCGCCCGGATCCAGTTCACCCCGGACCTGCTGCCCTCCGATGTGGTCGGCGCGCCGCTGTATGACCAGCGCAATGGCGAGATGGTCTTCCGCCCCGGACCGGTGTTCACCCAGCTGCTGCTCGCGGACGAGATCAACCGGACGCCGCCGAAGACACAGGCGGCGCTGCTCGAGGCGATGGGCGAGGGACAGGTGAGCATCGACGGCCAGACGCGCCCGCTGCCCGCGCCGTTCATCGTGCTGGCCACCGACAACCCGATCGAGTACGAGGGCACCTACGAGCTGCCAGAAGCGCAGCTTGACAGGTTCCTGATGCGCCTGCGTCTCGGTTACCTGAGCACCGGCGACGAGACCGCGATGCTCGCCCGCCGGGTGCGGCGGGCAACGGACTATGCCGAGCTGACCGCCGTCAGTTCGGCAGAGGGCGTGCTCGAGATGCGCCAGTCGCTGGAACAGGTCGAGGTGACACAGGACCTGCTCGAGTACATCGTCGCGATCGTGACCGCGACGCGGAACGACTCGCAGGTCCAGGTCGGCGCCAGCCCGCGCGGCGGCCTCGCCCTGGTCCAGCTCTCCCGCGGTCAGGCGCTGCTGAACCGCCGGGATTACGTGGTCCCTGACGACATCAAGAAGGTGGCGGTGCCGGCGCTGGCCCACCGGGTGACGCTGCGGCCCGAGCTGTGGGTCCGGCAGGTCGCCGCGGACGACGTGGTGTCCCGGCTGCTCGCCTCGGTGCCGACGCCGAAGACCGATCCCGCGTTCGCCGATGCCGGGAGGTAACACCGATGTAGCGGTGCGATGGCGGCTGTCCCGGCACGCGCGCCGGCTGCTCACCCTCGCGCTGGCCGGGATCTTCATCGCGACCGTGAGCAGGCGTCCGGAGTTCGCCGGTGCCGCGGCGCCCGCGCTGCTGCTGCTCGCGGCCGGCCGGGGCAGCCGGCCCGCCGAGATCAGCGTGGCCGCGCGACCCAGCACTCGCCGCGCGTTCGAAGGCGAGACCGTCACGCTGACCGTGGCCGCGGCCGGGGCTGGGGCCGCGGCCGGGGTCGGCGCGGAGTACGGCGTGCGGTGGACCCTGCACCCGGGACGCGGCGTCGATCCGGTCGGGTCGCCCACCGCGGACGGGGCCGCCACAACGCTGGCGGTGACACCGGAACGCTGGGGACGACGCGAGCTCGGCTCGCTGGAGGTCGTGCTGCGGGACCGGTGGCGGCTCACCGAAGGGCACGCCTGGGTGAACCTGCCGCGGCTGGACTGCTATCCGCGCCCGGCTCAGCTGGACACCGAGGTCGTGCTCACCCGGCTGCCGAACCGGCTCGGCGAGCACGCGGCGCGCACCTGGGGTGATGGCACCGAATTCTCCGGCGTGCGTGAGTACGTGCCCGGCGACCGGCAGCGCAGCATCAACTGGCCGGCCAGCACCAGACGTGGCCGGCTTCAGGTGAACATGTTCGCTGCGGAGCGATCGCAGGACGTGGTGCTGCTCGCCGACGCCACTTCGGACGTCGGCGAGCCCGGGTCGTCCGCGCTCGACCTCGCCCTGCGCGGCGCGGCCGCCGCGGCCCGTGTCTACCTCGACAAGCGGGACCGGGTGGGCGTAATCACGTATCAGTGGGGCGGCGCCGGCTGGCTTGCCCCCGGACTCGGCAAGCGGCAGCTCTACAAGATCATCGACACGATGCTGGCCAGCGACGCGGGCTGGGCCCGCGGCGCCGCCTTCCGCAGGCTGCCACGGGCCGCCCTGCCGCCGGGGGCGCTCGTCATCGTGTTCAGCCCGCTGCTCGACCAGCGGTTCGTCGAGGCGCTACGGGACATGCGCGAGCGCGGCTTCACGATCTTCGTGGTCGACGTGCTCACCGTCGATCCCCCGGCGCGGCCGCGTGTCGTTGACCGGCTGGCGCGCCGGGTGTGGCGGATGGAGCAGCAGGCGATCCGGTTCTCGCTGCGCGAGCTGGGCATCCCGCTGGTGCACTGGGACGGGGTCGCGCCGCTCGACCTGCCGCTCGCGCCGTACACCAGACGTCCGCTCGTACCCGCGGGGCACCGCCGGTGACGCGCGCCGTTCGCACTCCGGTCGCCACTGGGGTCGCGGCCACCTTGCTGGGTGCGGCCGCGGCGGTGTGGTGTGCCGTTCCGGTCATCAGCAAGGGCTGGGCCGGGTTCGCGCTGTTCGTGGTCATCGGCTGCGTGATCGCCAGTGCGGTACGGCTGGCCGTCGCCTGGATTCCGCTGAGCGACGACACGTTCCTGCTGCCCGGCCCGATCCGTGCCTGGCTGACGTTCCTGCGCGTCGTCCGGCTTCCGCCCTGGGAGGAGGGAGCGGTGATCGCCGCGCTCGCGCTGGAGGCCCTGCATCCGGCCAGACCGTGGCACACCGCGGTACTCGGCGCCGTTCTCACCGCGTACCTGCTCACCGTTCACCTCGCGGACTCGGGCGCGCCGGCGAGCACGCTGTCTCCCCAGGTGCCCGTCCTGGCCGCCGGGGCGTGCCTGCTCGCCCTCGGCGCCGGCGCCGGTATGCTGCCCGCGATCGCGCCAGGCCCCGGCTCCGCGCTGCTCCGCGTCGTGGCCGCGATAGCGGTCATCGTCGCGGCAGGCCTGGTCCTGCCGCACATCAGCACCCGCCGGGGCTGACCCGGGGCAACGCCGCTGGCGGCCGCGCCTGTTCAGCTGAGCTGGATGGAACCGAGGTTCACTGTGCCGCTCCCGCCAGCGAAGAACGGCGATCCCATGGCCAGGCGGATGACGTTGTACCCGGCGTGCAGGCTGAGCGTCGTGGTGCGCGTTCCCCAGCCGCTCCCGGTCGGCGAGAACGCCAGCGTCTGCCAGGCGCCGCCGTCGAAGGCGAGCCCGAGTGTGCCAGTGCTGCTCGCGGGGTCGGCGTAGTCCACAGTCATCGTGTAGGTCCGCGCGCTCGGCACGTTGACCAGGAAGTCGACGAAGCTGTCGTTGCGCGCGTCACCGGAATGGGTCAGGTTGCCGACGTAGTAGCCGTCCGGAGCGGCGGAGCCGGCAACGATGGTCGCGTTGTGCACGCTGGCGTTGGCGGCATAGTAAAGCTGCTGCGTGCCGCCGCCCCCGGCCGGCCGGAGCAGCACCTGATAGGCCGAGCTGGCGCTCATCCCGGGAATCTGCACGGTCAGCTGCCCGTTCGCGGCCGTCAGGGTCTGCTGTGACACGACGGTGGGGGACGTCTCGGCCGTGAATCTGTTCACGGTGGCGGTGGATTCGACCACCGCGCTGACCGACGAGCCCAAACCGCCGACCCCGCTGACCGTGACGTCAGTGGTCCCTGCGGCGCCGCCGACGATGATGTCGGCGGTCTTGCTCAGCGGATCGTAGGACGCGAGGCCGTCAGGCGAAGACCCGGACGGCGGTGTGACGGCGACCATGGATCCGCTCATATCGCCGTACCACTTGTACAGCCACCAGGTACCCGTGGGCTGGTTGGTGGTGGTCCCGTTTACCCCGCTGACCGTGACCAGGCCGTCCACCGTGCCGTATTCATGCCAGAACGCCCGTTCCGCGTTGGCGACCCCAGTGCGCTCGAAACCCGCGAGGTAGCGCACGAGCGCGCCCGGGTTGTCGATCTCACTGGTGGTCGCGTACTCCTCGATCGATATCGGGCGCGGGGTGATTCCCAAGCTGTTTTCCAAGGCCACGCACGCCGCGACGTCCGCCGCGATGGTCGACGGGCCGCCGAGCTCATGCCAGGAGATGACGTCCGGCAGCGCGTTGTTCGCCTTGGCGTTGCCGAGGAAGTCCTGCATGTAGCTCTCGCTCCAGTGGCTGATGCTCGGTCCCTGGATCGGCGTCACGATGTCGAGCTTGCGTACCTCCTGATAGGTACGGACCCAGCCGGCGTCGAACGATCCCGCGGCGGAGGTGTTCCACGTACCGTCGGGCTCGTTCCACAGCTCCCAAGTCGCGAGGTTGGTGTCGGCGGTGTCGGCGAGCCTCGCCTTGACCATCGTGTCCACCTTGGACAGCCAGTCGGACCAGCTCACCCATCGGTAGGGAAAGTTCGGGTAGATGTCGGGCATCCGGATGATCTCGCTCGCCCCGACGGCGGTCGCGGACGCGTTGACGACCAGCGCGTCGCCGGCCGGCGTGGGCTCTCCGTTGGGGAGTTGCTGTCCGCCCGGCGCCATCTGGACCACGGAGTTCATGTGCAGCGGGTACAGCAGCGAGTTCGCCGGAACACCCGGCTGGGACAGCGCGTACAACCCGCCGGCCGCGAGATGGGTGACCGGCCGGAACGGGGCGGCGGCGTTGACGGTGATGACCGGCACGGCGGCGGCCACCGAAGGAATCGCCTGTGCCGCCGGCGCCGCCGGCGCCGCCGCGAGCGATGCGACGGTCGCCGTGGCGGCGAATAGCACCAACCCAAACCGTGCCATGGCCGACCCCTTACCGTAAGCAGATCCGGACCACCTAAGGAAAACCTTTTCACTAGCCCTCGTCAACCCGGCACCCCCTCCGATCTCCGTGACCAGGGAGTAACGCCATGAAATGTTCAGGCCCCGGACGGTAAGCAACCAGCACTAAGCAGCCCGCCGGAGGACGACCATGTTGCCGCCGAGGTCGTGGCAGACAGCATCGGGTGGCCCAGGGGCTGTTCGGTGGGGCGTTGAACTCGGCGCCGAGGCACGCAGTCGCTGGTATTCGGCGTCCAGGTTGTCGCGGGCCATCACGACGCCGAGGAACGAGCTCGTCGAGACGATCGGCTGAATCGTGCACGCTGACACGCTCTAGTGTGGTCAACTGCGCATTTGGCCCGCTGCGGGCGGAGGCCGAGGACTGGGGCGCGGCAGCGTCCAAGATGCGGTCGGACCGTCTACGTCGTCCGTAGGTGGGCCCCGGAGGCGTCCGGAAATTATTGCGGACTGTTACCCCCGCGATCTGGATCCTGCTGGCTTGTTCCGGGGCTTGCCCGGATTGCTGGTCGCCCGGTGGGTCGGCGGCATGCTCGACGGGCCTCGGTTAACGTGGTTGTTTTCCCCTTTGTGGTAACGCGACCCTCGCGTACGGGGGTCGGTCCTCCACGAAGGGATAATTTTCCACGTTGCTGGCGGGACTGCCGGTGCGTTCCTGTCCCGGTAGCCGCACACTGCACTCCAGGCGCAGGCGGCGCGCGGCCAGGCCCGGCGGCCTGCCGGCGACCGGCACGGCACGCGCGCCCAATTCGCCAGCAGCGTCCGGATCGGGGGCACTGTCCGCAATGATTCGGCGCCACAGCCTCGCGCCCGACTAAATGATGATTTATCCGGAACGTTCGCGAGGGCGCGCGGGGCGCGGGGCGGGGGGCGCGGGGCGGGCGCGGGGCGGGCGCGGGGCGGGCGCGGGGCGGG
>DASRFJ010000350.1:0-2022 GCA_035651595.1 Streptosporangiaceae bacterium
AGCAACGCGACCTGCCTGCGCAGAACAGCCGCATCCCCGGGCACACCACGCTTACCGGACACACCGTGATCACACCAGAGCCGGCCGAACGTAAACAACACGACACGCCGAGCCGGCCATAACCAGGACCTGAATGTTTACATCTATTACCGAAACGCCGGACAGATCAGGCATCCGACCCCCTTTTATGTCCCTCATGGTTGTCGCAACTGCGCTGTCGTGCCGCGGACCGTCTGGCCGCTTACCGCTGACGTAGTAGCCAGCACCAGGCCAGTAGCCCGCAACCTCAATGGCCCTGAGGTACCGGTACGCCTTTCGCACCGTGGGCGCCGAGACACCCTCCTGGCCGGCCACGTCGGCGGGTCGTGGCAGCGAGTCGCCAGGTTTCAGTTTTCCGGTGTCGATCCGCGCCACCAGCATCAGCGCGACCTGCACCCATGTGCGCGGGTCGTCCGATTTCAGGTCACCCGCCGTGGCAGGCAAGACGGCCGACCCCGGCGCGGCGGGGACGTCCTCCAGCCTGATGCCGAGCACCTGGCAGAGCACCGCCCGCCAGCGGTCTCGCGGGTAACGTCCGCCGAGTTCCCAGCCGCCGAGGCTGCGGACGATGCTGCTCACGCCGGGAACCTTGCCGCCGCTGACGCTCGCCACCGCGTGCATCCGGCGGGCCATCTCCGCCTTGCTCCAGCCGCGCGCAAGCCGCTGTTTCAGCAGCCACCTGCCGGCGCGCGTATCCAGATCGCTCATCACATGCCGGGCCGGTCAGCGCTGATAGCTGCGCCAGGACCGGCACCGCAGGTCCCCTCCGCCAGCGGCTGTCCGGGTCGCTCACCGGAATCGCGGAGCGTGCTTGCGGGAGCTGGTTCTCGCCACATGGGCCACACGATCGGGCCGTGCGGAACGCGGAACGACCCGCCAGGCCGCTCGGTGTACCCGTGCCGCAGGTAGAGGTTGCGGCTGAGCGTACTGGCCGCTTCCGCATAGGCGGGAACCCTGCCGCTGTCCAGCGTGGCGTGATGGGCCCGGAGCAGCTTGCTGCCGATCCCGCGGCCCTGGCGGCCGGGCCGAACGGCGAGGATCGCCAGGTACTGGTGCGGGACGCCGGCCGGGTGATGGCTGCTGAGCGTCGTTTCAAACGCCAGGAACTGGCTCGTCCACGGACGCGTAACGCCGGCAAGGCGTTGCTCAGACCATGGCAGCGGATCCGCGGGTTCGTCGCCGACGGGGTGCCACAATGCCGCGGCGTCGCGGGCGTGGGTGGTATACACCACGCCGTCGGTCATCGCGTGCTCGACGTGCAGCGTGAAGTAGCGGGGGAAGATCCGGCGGCGCAGGCCCGGCGAGGACACCAGCCACCGGGATGCGGGCAGGTCGTGGCAGGCGTCGGCGATGAGGTGGCTGAGCAGCTCGATGTCGTCGTAGTCCGCGCGGACCACGTTCTGGCCCGCCATAGGGGTCCGCGGCCGTCATTGCCCGGTCCCGCGCTTCACGTGGGCCCCGGGACCGGGCACAGCTGACACGCCGGACATGACGGCGCTGTCGACCAGCGCCTGGGTCTGGGAGATCACTTCACGCAGTCCGAATTGCAGCTGGATCAGTGCCTCATCGAGGCCGCGGCCGGCCGGGCCCAGGTACTGGCTCACCCGGGACCAGAGCCCGCATGCGACCGCCAATCCGGCGAGCATCGCGTCGTGCGGATACAGCGGGCGGCCTGAACCGAGCGCGTAGCGGACCCGCACCAGCGGCGCGAACGCCCAGGCCGGGTCGGTTGCCAGCATCCGCGGCCGTCGCCACGGCAGCGATCTGCCGGTCCGCGTCAGGTGGCGGTGCTGCTCGAGCCGGCAGGCCACGTCGCGTCTGGCTTGGCGGGCGAGGAAGGCTAGCCAGTCCCGCAGCGGGTGCGGCTCCGGCTCGGCGGCGATCTGGCCGCGGACCCGGCTGGCGAGCCTGCATGACAGCGGGATGTGCCTGATGGCCACGAGGCGTCCGGTTCGCACCTGTGCGGCACCTGCGAGCACCAGC
>DASRFJ010000351.1:0-12031 GCA_035651595.1 Streptosporangiaceae bacterium
ACGCGAACCAGCGGAACGCAGGCCCACATAGCAGGACAAACAAGACCGCATACCCCCTGTATTGAGAGCCGCCTCCCGGCGCCTCGCCCTGGACGATCCGCACAACGCGCGCTCCGCCCGAACCAGCAACCGAAAACACGCATGCGACGCCTGGTGAACAGCTACCCGGATCAGGCCCAGTTGGCTTGTTCCGGGGGCTGGGCCGGTTCGCTGGCCGCCCGGCGGGTCGACGGACGGCCCCGATGGGCGCGGCTGGCCCCGGTAACGTGGTGTTTTTGCCTTTCGTGGTAACGCGGCCCCCGCGCACGGGGGTCGATCCTCCACGAAGGGCAAATCGTCCACGTTGCTGACGGGCAGCCAGTGTGTTCGTGTCCCGGCAGCCGCACAGCGCACTCCAGGCACAGACTGGGCTTCCGAACCACCGTTACCAGCGGTCGCGGTGGACCACTTCGTCGAACGGGCGGCGGGCGGGGTTGCGGATCAGGTCGAGGGGCCGGTCCGCCGGGTACCCGAACGAGATCAGGTGCGCGCAGAACTTGTCCGACGGCAGCCCGAGCACCTTCCGGGCGAGATCCTGGTCGAACACGCCGGCATGCCCGCTGGCGATCCGCAGGCCAGCGGCCGCGAGCAGCATGCTCATGACGGCCTGACCCAGGTCGAAGTACAGCCGCCGGAGCCGCCCGGCGTCTGCTGGGTCGACGACCGACGCCACCACGGCCACGGCGGCACCGGCCGTCGCCACGTGCCCCGAGCCGCCCGAATGCTGCACCTCGGACAGTTCGCTGAGCGCCGACCGGTCGGAGATCACGACGAAGTCCCAGGGCTGCCAGTTCTGCGACGACGGCGCACGCCGTCCGGCCTCGAGGATCTCGTTCAGATGATCGTCGGGTACCGGTTCACCCGTGAACGACCTGACGTCGCGCCGGGACCGGATCGCCTCCCACGTTTCCACGCGAGAATGTTACGCCCGTGTCCCGGCGCGCTCGTCATGAAGGACCTACTCGGTCCACCAGTCGTCGTCGTCGCCCTTGCCAGCGGCCGCGCCGTTGGCCGACTGCCCCTGCCGTGCCCCGCCAGCGGGAGCGGCCGCCGCCTGCACGACGTGGGTCTGCTGTGCGGGAGCGGCCGGCTGCACCGTCGTCGGCGCCGGGCCACCCGGGCCACCCGGGCCGTGCCCGGCCGGCGCACCGTGCCCGGCCGAGGATGCGCCATTGCCGGCATGCGGCTGAGCGACCGTGGGTTCCGGCTTGTGCGCGGGCGCGGGCGAAGGCGCGGGCGCCTGCGGGGCGGACACCGCGGGCGCGGACACGACGGCCGAAGCCGCGGCCATCGCGTCCATGCCCGGCAGCTGCCCGCCAAGCAGCTGACGCACCTGCGCCAGGTGCGACGCGATCGAGTCCTTCTGCCTGGTCAGCTCCTCGACCTCGCGCTGCGCCGCCGCCCGGCGCCGCTCCGCGTCGGCCTTCACCTCGGCGAGCATCTGCTCGGCCTGCGACTTGGCCTGCGACACGATCTGGTCGGCGTTCTTCTTCGCGTTGGCGACAAGCTGCCGGGAGTGCGAGTCCGCGTCCCGCCTGGTCTGGTCCGCCTGGGCCGACGCCTTCGCCGCCCGCTGTTCGGCGGTGGATGCCCGCTGCTCGGCCTCGGACACCAGCTTCTGCGTGGCCGCCTGGGCCGCGGCCAGCCGCTCGGCCTCCTGCCGCTCCGCCTCCTCGCGCCGCGACGCGAGCTGCATGTCGAACTCGGCCTCGGCCTGGGTACGCTGCGCTTCGCTCTCCTCCAGGATGCGCTGCGCCTGGCTGCGCATCTCGTCGGCCTGCCGCTTGGACGTGGTGAGGATCTCGTCCCGTTCGCGCTTGGCGCTCGCCTTCAGCGTGGCGACCTCGCGCTCGGCGGTGGTACGCAGCTTGGCGATGTCCCGCTCGGCGGCGGCACGCTTCTCGGCGACCTCGTGGTCCGCGGTGGCGCGGGTCTTGGCGACCTCGCGCTCGGTGGTGGAGGTCAGCTCGTCGGACTCGCGCCGCGCCGTGGTGCGGATCGAGTCCGCCTCGCGCTCGGCCGCGCCACGCTGGTCGTCGGTCTCGCGCTTGACGTTGGCCCGCAGCTCAGCGGCCTCGTTCTCGGCACCGGCCCGCAGCTCCGCGGCGTCCACCTTAGCCGCGGCCTTGATCTCGTTGGCCTCCGACCTGGCCGCCTGCACCAGCTCGGTGGCCTGCTCCTCGGCCAGCCGGAGCAGCTGCTCGATGCGGGCGCCGAGCCCGGAGTACGTCGGGCGCTCCTGTTCCTGGATCTGCCGGTGCGCCTCGGACAGCTCGCGCCGCATTGCCTGGGATTGCTCGCGGTGCTGGCGCACTTCGACCTCGAGCGTCCGGATGTGCTCGTCGACCTGGTGCGTGTCGTACCCCCGCATGACCTTCGCGAAATCGCGCGGCGGGGCTTCCTCGAAGAAGTTGGTCAGCTGGGCGTCAATGTCCGATTGCATATGGCCTAATCCTGGCTAGAACGTGACGACGTCGGGGTTTGGTCGGGCTGGCCCAGCGCGCGGTGCCGCAGGCTCTCACCCAGTGACACGCACACTACTCCTGCTTACCGGCCAAGGCGGGTCCTTCAGAGTTCTACATCCTATGCGTCCCGGTAAATGCGGTTTATCCCTCCGGGGGGATGTCATCCCCCCGGTCCCCCCTGACACCCCTCGGGCCTTCCACAAGCTCCGTGAGGACCCCCCCGAGGTCGCCCGGATGGAGGAACGCGATCGACGCTCCCATCGAGCCGTGCCGCGGCCGTTCGTCGAGCAGCCGGACCCCCGTGGCGCCGATCTCGGCCAGCGCCGCGCGGATGTCGGCGACCCCGTATCCCACGTGGTGGATCCCCTCGCCGCGCCGCGCCAGGAACTTGCCGACCGGCGTGTCGGGACCCAGCGGCTCCAGCAGCTGGACGTAGCCAGGACCCGCGCCGAGCATCGCCTCACGAACCCCTTGTGCTTCATTAACTTCAAAACTAACGACCTTTATCCCGAACGTCCTCTGGTACCTCGCCACGGCCTCATCCAGGTTCCGGCAGGCTATGCCGACGTGGTCGATGCGGGTCAGCAGCGGGTACGTCGGTATCGTGGCAGACATGACAGATCTCCCGGTTATCGTCGGCGCCGCGCGCACTCCAGTCGGCCGTCTGCTTGGCTCCCTGGCTAGTAAGTCTGCCAGTGACCTGGGCGGCGTGGCGATCGAGTCGGCGCTGCGCCGGTCGGGCGTTCCCGCGGACCGGGTCCAGTACGTGATCATGGGGCAGGTGCTCCAGGCGGGCGCGGGCCAGATCACCGCGCGGCAGGCCGCGGTGAAGGCGGGCATCCCGATGAGCGTGCCCGCGGTCACGGTGAACAAGGTGTGCCTGTCCGGGCTGAACGCCATCGCGATGGCCGCGCAGCTCATCCGCCTCGGCGAGTACGACGTGGTGGTGGCCGGCGGGATGGAGTCGATGACCCAGGCGCCGCACCTGCTGCCGAAGTCCAGGGCAGGCTACAAGTACGGCAACGTCGAGGTGATCGACTCGATGGCGCACGACGGCCTGACGGACGCGTTCGACCACCTGTCGATGGGCGAGTCCACCGAGAACCACCTGGCCAGGCTCGGCATTTCCCGTGAGCTTCAGGACGAGTTCGCGGCCCGCTCGCATCAGCGCGCGGCGGCCGCGGCCAAGAACGGGCTGTTCGCGGACGAGATCGTGCCGGTGGAGACCAAGGCCGGCCTGGTCACCGATGACGAGGGCATCCGCCCCGGCACGACGGTGGATGTGCTGGCGAAGCTGCGCCCGGCGTTCGGAAAAAATGGGTCGATCACCGCCGGGAGCGCGTCGCAGATATCAGACGGGGCGGCGGCTGTAGTGGTTATGGCCCCCGCGGCGGCGCGAGCAGTCGGCGCGCCGGTGCTCGCGGAGATCGGCGCCGGCGGCATGGTCGCCGGCCCGGACAACTCGCTGACCTCCCAGCCGTCCAACGCGATCGCCCAGGCCCTCGCCAAGCAGGGGCTGACCGTCGCCGACCTGGACCTGATCGAGATCAACGAGGCGTTCGCCGCCGTGGCCATCCAGTCCATGCGCGACCTCGCGGTCGACGCGGAGAAGGTCAACGTGAACGGCGGCGCGATCGCGCTGGGGCATCCGATCGGCGCCTCCGGCGCCCGGCTGGCCGTGCACCTGTGCTACGAGCTGGCCAGGCGCGGCGGCGGCCTCGGCGCGGCGGGCCTGTGCGGCGGCGGCGGCCAGGGCGAAGCCCTCATCCTCCGGGTCCGTGGGTAGTAGCGGCACGCGGGCGCTGGCCCGGCTCCTGTCGCGGGTCGAGGCCGGCGAACACGTCGAGGACGCGGCCGGCCCGGGTGACGCTCGCGTGATCGGGCTGACCGGCGCGCCGGGGGTCGGCAAGTCGACGATGACCAGCGCGCTGATCGCGCGGTACCGCGAGGCCGGCCAGCGGGTCGGCGTGCTGGCGATCGACCCGAGTTCGCCGTTCACTGGCGGCGCGCTGCTCGGCGACCGGATCCGGATGCAAGAGCACGCGACGGACGAAGGCGTGTTCATCCGGTCGATGGCCAGCCGCGGGCACCTTGGCGGGCTGGCCGCCGCGACCCCGCGCGCGGTGCGCGTGCTCGACGCCGCCGGGTTCGACGTGATCATCGTGGAGACCGTCGGCGTGGGCCAGGCCGAGGTGGACATCGCGGCGCAGGCGGACTCGGTGATCGTCCTGCTCGCACCCGGCATGGGTGACGCGATCCAGGCGGCCAAGGCCGGCATCCTGGAGACCGGCGACCTGTTCGTCGTCAACAAGGCCGACAAGCCCGATGCCCAGGCGGTCGTGCGCGACCTGCGCGGCATGCTCGCGCTGGGCAACTGGGACAACGGCTGGAAGCCGCGGATCCTGACCGCGATCGCGCAGCAGGCCGACGGCGTGGCCGAGGTCATCGCGGCGCTCGACGAGCACGCGGAATGGCTGACCGCCTCCGGCGAACTGGACCGCCGCCGGCTGGCCCGCGCCGAGGCGGAGATCGTCGCGGTGGCCCTGGGGTCGGTGCGCGCGCGCGTGTGCGCCGCGGATGTGACGGGCCTTGCGGCCAAGGTCGCCGCCGGGACCCTCGACCCGGCGGCCGCCGCGGCCGACCTGCTTGGCGCCGCTGGCTTCCCCGATAGCACGGTGCTTGATGAGTAGGGCGCTTGACCTGCCGTTCGACCCGATCGAGCGGGCGGCGCAGATCTGGTCGAAGCGGTTCGGCGATTCGCCGTCGATGGCGGCGGTCACCTCGATCATGCGCGCGCAGCAGATCCTGCTCGGCTCGCTTGACGCGCTGCTGCGGCCCTACGACCTCACGTTCGCGCGGTACGAGGCGCTGGTGCTGCTGTCGTTCAGCCGGGCCGGCGCGCTGCCGCTGCGGGTGATCGGCGAGCGGCTGATGGTGCACCCGACCAGCGTGACGAACACTATCGGCAGGCTCGAGCGGCAGGGCCTGGTGGTCCGCCACCCCAACCCGGCGGACGGGCGGGGCCGGCTAGCCGAGATCACCGCGGCGGGACGGGCCGTGGTCGAGAAGGCGACCAGGGACCTGATGGCCGCCGAGTTCGGTCTCGGCGGGTACTCCGAGGCCGAACTGGCCGAGATGTTCACCCTGCTCCGCGACCTGCGCCGGCGCGCCGGAGACTTTACCTAACCGAGCTAGGCGACCAGGTCGCGCCCCCGTCGATGGTGAACCAGACGGTGCCGCTGGTGGCGTCGGCGGGCAGTGCCATGCCGCGCGTGTTCGTGGTCATGCCCACGAAGCTGAATCCGCCAGCCGGGACCGCGCCGGTCAGCGTCGCCTGGCGCCAGGTGCCGTTGGCCGGCAGCACCGCGATACCGGTGCTGGTCGCGACCATGACGGTGTTCACCGGGCTTGCCGCGATCGAGGTGGCGACGCCGGCGGTCGGCGGGGTGGACGACTGCTGCCAGCTCTTGCCGCCGTTGACCGAGGTGTAGACGAGCTTGGCCTGCGTGGCGCCGGCGGGCGGCTGGGCGCAGGCCAGCAGCAGGTTCGTCGCGGTCAGCGCGCCGAGCAGGGCGCCGGAGGGCTGACCGTCCTGTTGCGGCGTGCCGGTGGCGCACGGGACAGCACCGACCGCCGCCCATCCCGCGGTGCCGTTCACCGGGCCGGCGTACAGGGTGCCGTCCGGGCCGAGCAGGTAGCCGCGGGCGCCGGTGAGCACGATCGCGGCGGCGCCCGCGTGCTGGGTGGTCAGGTTGGTCGTGGCGGCGCCGACCTTGGTCCAGTCGTCGGCCTTGGCTGGCGTGGAGTACAGCGTGAACTTCGTGCAGCCGCCGGTGAAGTCCGCGCCGGCGCCGGTGCAGGTGGCCTCGAGCGCGAACGCGCGGGCGCCGACCGTCTCGACGTCGATCACGCGCGCGCCGTGCGTGGCGACGCGGCGCCAGTGTTCGCCGCCGTCGTGCGTCGCCCACAGTTCGGGGCCGAAGGCCCAGCCGTTGATCCCCTCGAGGAACCTGATCTGGCCGACTCCGGTCGACCCGTCCGGCGCGCCGGTGAGCGGCGCGGGCAGGCCGTTCCAGGTCTGGCCGGCGTTCTCGGTGCGCGCCACCGACGTGCAGTACTGGGTGGCGCAGTCGCCGGGCGTGCCGGCCTGGCCGATCGTGAACACGCGCGTCGCACTCACCGCGGTGACCGACGACGGCTGGAAGTTCGGCGGCACCGGGTTGCCGGCCGGCAGCGGGATCGGGGCCGTGGCGGATGCCTCGACGCCGTTGGTGCCGGTGGGGGTGGCCTCGCTCGCGCTCTTCTCTGGTGACTGGCCGGCCACCGGGGTGCCGCGCTCGACCTGGAGGTTGACGACCTGCGGCACGGTCACCGCGGCGGTTACCACGACGACCGCGGCGCCGACGGTGGCCGCGAGCTTGCGGGCCTTGCGGCGGCGCGCCCGGCGGCGGATCGCCTCGAAGGTCCCGGGCGGCGGCGGCAGCGGCTCGATCCGGTCGTGCAGCCAGGTGTCGACGTCGTCGCGGCCGTCACGCCCATCGCGCCCGTCGCGGCCGTTGTCGCGGTCGTGGTTAGCCATCGCGCTCACCCAGCGCGGTCTTGAGCCGGGCCCGCGCGGCGAACAGGTCCGCCTTGATCGTGCCTTCGGGCCGGTGCAGCAGGGTGGCGACCTCCCGGATCGCGAAGCCCGCGTAGTAGTGCAGCAGGAAGGGGTCGCGAAGCTTCGGCGGCAGGGACTCGATCAGGTTGCGGACGTCGACGTCCTGGCCCGGCTGGATGACCGGGTCCGCGTCGACGCCGGCGGTCACGCTGCGGATCGCCCGCCGTTCCCGCTCGGTCTTGCGCCAGTGATCCCTGACGAGGTTCGTTGCGATCATGTACAGGTAGCTTTGCGGATTGTCCACCCGCGTCCAGCGCCCCAGGAGCCGGACGAAGGCCTCGGACGCGATCTCGTGGGCGGTGTCGTCGTCGTCCACCAGGCGGCGGACCCAGCCGGCCAGCCGCGGGTACGTGGTGCGGAACAGGTCGTCGGCGGCAACGGCTGTGCTGGTCCTGACTGCGTTAGCGGGGCCGGCTGTGCCGGCGGGCCCGCTGTCCGCCGCGCCGCTAGCGGCGGTACCACCATCCGCACCCACCGGTTCTCCCTTGGGGAAGGCCCCCGCGGGCACCGGGACAAGCGTAGTTCCCCGGCGGCCCACGTTCCCACTGCCTGGCAAGATTACCGCGTAGGACCCGGTTGGGCCCCCTCTCGGCGGCCGAGCCTCCAGGACGCCCGCCTGATACGCCAAGGTCTACCACACTTCCGCTCGTCGATCCCAGCCCGAGTTGCCTGGGACGACGACCCCGCCATCGCCCGGTCCGGGCGCGCCCCCGTGACCGCCCGGACCACAGCTGCGCGCAGAGCAGGTCCTGCTCTGCGCTCTTAAGAGACGACGGATCGGCGCGTTCGGTTGCGGTCAGTTTCACAATTTCTCCAAAAACTTCCAGAACCCCACGCACGCCTACGATCCCAGAGTCCCCCACCAACGTGGCAAACCCGAACCAACGTGGAAGATAAGCCGTTCGTGCCGGATTGACCCCCGCGGCCGGGGGTCAGACCACCACGAACGGCAAATCCGGCACGTTATCCCGCCGCCGGGCGCCGCCGGCCGTCGCCGGGCACCCGGCCGCGCGCCCACCGCCGGATAGACTCGGAGCAAGATAGTAGGACGTCCTACTAAATACCTCCGGAGGCAGGATCATGGACGCTCAGGCCGACGGGCGAGGCCGCTGGCAAGCCAGGTACGAGCAGGCGAAGAAGCGAGACGCGGACTTCAGCACGCTGTCCGGGCTCGAGGTGGACCCGGTGTACGGGCCGGCGCCGGACGCCGTCGTCCCGGGCATGGAGCGGATCGGCTGGCCGGGGGAGTTCCCGTACACCCGGGGCCTGTACGCCACCGGATACCGCGGCAAGACGTGGACGATCCGTCAGTTCTCCGGGTTCGGCAACGCGCGGCAGACCAACGAGCGGTACAAGATGCTGCTCGCGGCCGGGGGCGCCGGGCTGTCCGTGGCGTTTGACATGCCGACGCTGATGGGCCGCGACTCCGACGATCCGCACGCGCTCGGCGAGGTCGGCCACTGCGGTGTGGCGATCGACTCGGCCGCCGACATGGAGGTCTTGTTCGACGGCATCTCGCTGGCCGATATCACGACGTCGATGACGATCAGCGGGCCCGCGGTGCCGATCTTCTGCATGTATCTGGTGGCCGCGGAGCGGCAGGGCGCGGACCTGTCCGCCCTGGACGGGACGCTGCAGACCGACATCTTCAAGGAGTACATCGCGCAGAAGGAGTGGCTGTTCGCCCCCAATCCGCACCTGCGGCTGATCGGTGACCTGATGGAGTACTGCGCGCGGAACATCCCGCGGTACAAGCCGCTGTCGGTGTCCGGGTACCACATCAGGGAGGCAGGCTCCACCGCGGCGCAGGAACTCGCGTTCACGCTCGCTGACGGCTTCGGCTACGTGGAGCTGGGCCAGTCGCGCGGCCTGGACGTGGACGACTTCGCGCCCGGCCTGTCGTTTTTCTTCGACGCGCACATCGACTTCTTCGAGGAGATCGCGAAGTTCCGCGCGGCCCGGCGGATCTGGGCGCGATGGCTGCGCGACACCTACGGCGCGAAGACCGAACGCGCGCAGTGGCTGCGGTTCCACACCCAGACGGCCGGTGTCTCGCTCACCGCGCAGCAGCCGGAGAACAACGTGGTGCGCACCGCGATCGAGGCGCTCGCCGCGGTGCTCGGCGGTACCAACTCGCTGCACACCAACGCGCTGGACGAGGTGCTCGCGCTGCCGGGGGAGGCCGCTGCGGAGACCGCGCTGCGCACCCAGCAGGTGATCATGGAGGAGTCCGGCGTGGTCAACGTCGCCGACCCGCTCGGCGGCTCGTGGTATGTGGAGGCGCTGACCGACCGGATCGAGGCCGAGGCGGAGGCGATCTTCGCCAGAATCCGGGAGATGAGCCCGGACGGCACGATGACCGGCGGCATCCTGCGCGGCATCGACGACGGGTGGTTCAACAGGGAGATCGCGGAGGCGAGCTTCACCTACCAGCAGAAGCTGGAGAAGGGTGAGAAGAAGATCGTCGGCGTCAACGCGCACACCGGGACGGTGGCCCGCCCGCTGGAGATCTTGCGGATCAGCCCGGAAGTCGAGCGCGAGCAGGTCGCCGTGCTCGGCCGGCGTCGCACGGAACGCGACCAGGAAGCGGTGGACGCGACGCTGGCGGCGCTGGTCGCGGCGGCGCGGACCGATGAGAACTTGATCCCGCCGATGCTCGACGCGGCGCGCGCCGAAGCCACCCTCGGCGAGATCTGCGGCGCGCTGCGAGAGGAGTGGGGCGGGTACGCGGAGCCGCCGGCGTTCTGATCGCTCGGTACGGTCAGGCCGGGCTGGCGATCGGGAGCCCGGCCTCCTTGGCGGCGGCGAGCAGCCGCTTGTCGTAGGCGACAAACGCGATGAGGTCCCGCTTGAGTGCCAGCGCGGACGCGAGGTGGATGGCGTGCACGGTGCTCAGCGACTTGGGCGGGACGGTCGCCGAGGTGTCCAGCACGTCGGGGGTCAGCGCCACCTTGCCGATCCGCCTGATCACCCGGTAGCTGCGGGGCAGCGCACCCGGCTCGGCCAGCCAGACGGCGCGCGGCACCTCGGAACGATGCAGCACGCTCGACACCAGCGGCTGATCGGCGCGCTCGGCGAGCCAGCGGGCCAGCGCGCGCGATTCCGGCTCGACCAGCGCGAGCTTGACGAGCGCGGAGGAGTCGAGATAGATCACTGCGCCTCGTCCCGTCTCTCCTGGAGGATCTCGCTCGCGGGCGCTCCGCCGGCCGCCGGATAGGGCTCTATGTCGGTGACGCCGCCCGGCTCCTCGGCCGGCTCGATCAGCCCCGCGGCGATCCAGCGCTCCAGCGGGCTGTCGATGTCCTTGGCCGGGACAAGCTGCGCGACGAGGCGGCCGCGATTTGTGATGTCGACCGTGTAGCCCTTTTCCGCGAGATCAACGTAGATGCTGGCGTGCTGGCGAAGCTCCCTGATGCCGATCTGGGTAACCGCGGCCGGTCTCGGCTGGACGCCCCCGGGATCGTCCCAGTCCTCGTCGTCAACCGATGGGTTACTCATGCCGGGACCGTAGCACAATGGATGCTACCGTGTCAGCGACCGACACGGACGGGCCAGCGGCGCGCATACGGCAGGATGGAGATATGCAACCGCGAGATTTTTCGCTTTACGGAGCTGTCGACCTCGGTGCGCGGCAGGCGGCCGCTCAGCGCAGACAGCAGACGGCGCAGGCCGGTGCGGGCGGCGCCGGAGAGGGCAACGGGGCCGGCGCAGGGACGGTCATCGAGGTAACGGAGCAGACCTTCAACACCGACGTTGTCGAGCGCTCCCGCACCACGCCGGTGATCTTGGACCTGTGGGCCGAGTGGTGCGGGCCGTGCAAGCAGCTCAGCCCGGTGCTGGAAAAGCTCGCCGCAGAGGCGGGCGGCCAGTGGATCCTGGCCAAGGTGGACGTCGACGCCAATCCGCAGCTCAGCGCCGCGCTTCAGGTGCAGAGCATCCCGATGGTGGTCGCCGTGATCGGCGGGCAGCTCGTCGACGGGTTCCTCGGTGCGCTGCCCGAGGCCCAGGTCAAGCAGTGGATCGGCCAGGTCATGAGCGTCGCGGGGAAGATGGGCGTGACCGGGTCCGGGTCCGGCGGTGCCGCGACGGAGGCCGCTGACGGTGAGCCTGACCCGCTGAGTGCCGCCGCTGACGCGATACCCGACGCGTACGACGAGGCGCGCCAGGCGATGGAGCGCGGCGACTTCGACGCCGCGGCGAAGATCTTCGAGGCCGAGCTGGCGCAGGCGCCGGCCGACCCGATCGCGACGACCGGGCTCGCCCAGGTCAACCTCATCCGCCGGGTCAGCTCCTACGACGAGCCCGCGGTCCGCCGCGCCGCCGCCGAACACCCGGCCGATCCGGCCGCGCAGAACAAGGTCGCCGACATCGACCTGGCCTCCGGCCGGGTGGACGAGGCCTTCGACCGCCTCCTCGGCGTCGTCCGCCGCACCACCGGCGAGGACCGCGAGACGGCCAGGGCCCACCTGGTCGGCCTGTTCGAAATCTTCCCCCCGCGCGACCCCCGCGTCACCAAGGCCCGCGCCACCCTCTCGTCCCTCCTCTTCTAACCCCACCCGGTTCCAACCCCACCCTGGCCGCGGCGCACCCCGCCGGCATCATTGCGCCAACCATCCCCCGCCAGCGACGGCACCCGCGCGGGCCGGCGTCGGCGTGCGCGCGGCTCCTGTCGAGGCAATTTGCCGGATTTGTTCCTTATGCCGTAGCTGTTCATCAGGCGTCACAGGCGTGTTTTCGGTTGCTGGTTCGGGCGGAGCGCGCGTTGTGCGGATCGTCCAGGGCGAGGCGCCGGGAGGCGGCTCTCAATACAGGGGGTATGCGGTCTTGTTTGTCCTGCTATGTGGGCCTGCGTTCCGCTGGTTCGCGT
>DASRFJ010000352.1:0-17175 GCA_035651595.1 Streptosporangiaceae bacterium
CCGGGCCGAACGGCTCGGCGCTGCCGTGGGTGTCCAGGTAGCGCTGCGCGGTGCCGATGATCTCCAGCGAATGCTGCTCGCATTCGTCGCTGGTCTGGCCCCAGGCGGTGATGCCGTGCCCGCCCAGGATCACCCCGATCGTTTCCGGCCGGTCCCGCTGGATAGCGGCGATATCCAGCCCGAGCTGGAACCCCGGCCGCCGCCACGCCACCCACCCCACCCGCTCCCCGAAGCACTCCCGGGTCAGCCGCTCACCATCGGCCGCGGTGGCGAACGCGATCCCGGCGTCCGGGTGCAGGTGGTCCACGTGCGCCGCTTCGGTGAGCCCGTGCATCGCGGTATCGATCGACGGCGCCGCCCCGCCCTTGCCGAACGCGCAGTAGTCGAACGCGGCCACCATCTCGTCCTCGCGATCCACGCCCGGATACGCGCCTGCCAGGGCGCGGAGCCGGTCAAGGCGCAGCACCGCCAGGCCTTCGGCGGTCAGCGTGCCCAGATCACCCCCGGACCCTTTCACCCAGAGCAGGTCCACGGGCTGGCCGGTCACCGGGTCGGTCGCGGTGCCCTTGGCCGACGCGTTCCCGCCCGCGTAGTTGGTGTTCCGGGGGTCGGCACCGAGCCGGTTACTGCGGGAGAGCAACTCTCCGACGACGTCCGCCATTGTGGTCAAGCTCCCCATCCGGACGGGGAACCGGTCCGCCGTTCGGAAATAATCTTGTCGCCGTAACCGGAGGCGAGGTAGGCGGTTACGGGGTCGGGGGCCAGGCCCATGCCTTCGCGGAGGGCGGCGAGCAGGGGGCGGACGTCGGTGTTGTAGGCGTCCATCAGCACGGCGTTGGCGGCCAGCACGTCGCCGGCCTGCTGGGCGGCGCGCAGTGCCTCGGCGTCGACGAGGAGGGCCTTGGCGGTGGCTTCCTGGACGTTCATCACCGACCGGATCTGCGCGGGGATCTTCGGCTCGATGTTGTGGCACTGATCCAGCATGAACGCGACCCCGCCGGTGAGGGCGCCGGCCTTGACGACTTCATGCATGATCCGGAACAGCTGGAACGGATCCGCCGCGCCTGCCATCAGGTCATCATCGGCGTAGAACCGGGAGTTGAAGTCGAACCCGCCCAGCCGCCCCGCCCGCAGCAGCACCGCGACGATGAACTCGATATTGGTCCCCGGCGCGTGATGACCGGTATCGACAACCACCCGGGCCCTCGGGCCCAGGGCCAGGCAGTGCACCAGCGCGGTACCCCAGTCCGGCACGTCAGTACTGTAAAACGACGGCCCGAACAACTTGTACTCCACCAGCATCCGCTGCCCCGGACCCAGCCGCTGGTACACCGCGTGCAGCGCCTCAGCGAGCCGGTCCTGGCGGGCCGAGATGTCGTCCTGGCCGGGATAGTTGGTGCCGTCGGCGAACCACAGCTTCAGGTCCCGCGACCCGGTCTGATCCATCACATCCACGCACGCCAGCAGGTGATTCAGGGCCTTCTCGCGCACTCCAGGGTCCGGGTTGCAGACGCTGCCCAGCCGGTACGCGTCGTCCTGGAACACGTTCGCATTCACCGTGCCGATCCGGATACCGTTGTCCTTGGCATACGCGGCCAGCTCGCCGTAATCACCGACCTTGTCCCACGGAATGTGCACCGCCATGCTCGGGGCGACCCCGGCGAACCTGTGCACCTGCGCCGCATCCGCCACCTTCTCAAACGCCGTCCGCGGCACCCCCGCCTGCCCGAACACCTTGAACCGCGTCCCGCTATTACCGAACGCCCACGACGGCAACTCGATCCGCTGCTCGCGCAGGGCCGTCCGTACGTCGTTCTCGTCACGCATTTCGGGTATTTCCTTTCATCGCCACCGGCACCGGGCGGTTACCCGGTGCCGTGGCCGACGCGATCAGAAGCCCCAGTTGAAGCTGCCGATGTTGGACTTGGTGAAGACGAGGGGAGGGCCGAGCAGGATCGTCTGGTCGGCGCCAACCGTGAAGTTGCCGAGCTTGCCGGCGGTGAACGACTGGCCGGACGTGTTGGTGATCTTCTTGGACGCGTAGTTCACCGCCGCGTACGCGGCGAGGTAGCCCATGTTCGCCGGGTTCCACAGCTCGAACTGCTGGACCGTGCCGTCCTCGACGTACTTCTTCATCGCGCCCGGGGTACCGAGGCCGGTCAGCTTGATCTTGCCGCGGTACTTGGGTGTGTCCAGGACCTGCGCGGCGGCGAGGATGCCGGCCGTGGTCGGGGAGATGATCCCGGCCAGGTTCGGGTACTGCTGAAGCAGTCCCTGCGTCACCTGAGTGGAGGTGGTCGGGTCGTCGTTGCCGTAGACGGTGCTCACCAGGTGCATCTGCGGGTACTTCGTCAGCTCTTGCTTCATGTACCCGATCCAGGTGTTCTGGTTCGTCGCGGACGCGGCCGCCGACACGATCGCAATGTCGCCCTTATCGTGGAGTTCGGCCGCCAGCATGTCGACCTCGGTGTCCCCGATGGCCGTGCTCGACGCCTGGTTCACGAACAGGCTGCGGCACCCTGGTGCGTCGGAGTCATAGGTGACGACCGTGATGCCGCGCTGCATCGCGGCGTTCAGCGTGGGACACAGGGCGGAGGCGTCGGCGGCGGACACGATGAGGGCGTTCGCGCCCTTGGTGATCGCCGCCTGGACGGCGGGCAGCTGCGAGGCGGCGGTGGCGGCCGTTCCGCTGGTCTCGCTGCCGTTCTCGCCGAGCGTCTGAAGCGCGGCCAGGGCCCCGCCGGTCTGCACGCTGTCGGACAGGGTGAAGTACGGATTGCCGAGGTTCTTCGGGATCACGAAGACCTTGAGCCCGGTCTTGAGCGAGCCCGCTGCCGCAGCGGAACTCGATGTGCCCGAGCTGGGGGAGGAGCCGGCGGCCGACGAGGACGAGCTCGACGAGCTGCACGCCGCGAGCAGCGTGGTAGCGGTGACCAGTATCGCGGGCGCCCAGAGCGCCCGTCTAGATATGAGCGTCAATTTTCTTGAATCCTTTCAACCTTGGAGCGTTCGGACGTGCGTGAGGGCGGGCACCGGTCAGTCAGGGGTCGCTGAGGCGGCCGTGGAGCTTGCCGCGGATCCGCCCCGCGAGTGAGCCGGCTCCGGGCGCGAACACGCTGAGCAGCAGGAGACCGCCGACGACGAGGCCGGTCGCCTCCTGGTTGAAGTTGGTGAGCAGCAGGGCGTTCTGAATCCCGGCGAACACCAGCACGCCGAGCACGACGCTGGGGATCGAACCCTTGCCGCCGAAGATCGATACGCCGGCCAGCAGGACGACCGCGACGACGTTCAGTTCCATGCCGAGCCCGTTGTTCTGCACCGCCGTGTCGAGCCGGAACGTCCACAGCACTCCGGCCAGCGCGCAGGTCACACCGGACGCGACGAACAGCAGCGTCTTGATCCGCTTGACCCGGATGCCCGCGTACCGCGCGGCCTCCGGGCTGGCGCCCATGGCGTAGATGGACCTGCCCGTCGGCGTGGCGTGCAGCACCACGCCCGCCACCGCCGCCAGCACAACGAAGATGAGCGTCGACCAGGGCAGATCCGTGTGCGGCACCGGGATGATGCCGGTCGTGCTGTACGGGGCGGGGAAGGTGGAGATCGCCTTCGCGCCGAGCAGGATCAGGGCCACGCCACGGTACAGCGCGAGCGTGCCGATCGTGACGGCCAGCGACGGCAGCCCGAGCCGGGTGACCAGCAGTCCGTTGACCAGGCCCGCGACCGCGCCGACCGCGGCCACGACGACGAAGATCGCGATCATCGGCCAGTGGTCGCTCCACAGCACGCCGAGCAGCGCGCTCGACATGCCCAGCGTGGACGCGACCGACAGGTCGATCTCGCCGCTGATGACGATCAGCGTCATCGGCAGCGCCATGATCGCGACCTCGCCGGTGGTTACCGCCAGGTTGAACATGTTCCCGCTGGTCAGGAACTCACTGGAGGTGGCAGAACCGAGGACGGCGACGAACACGACCAGGACCGCGAGGCCGGTCTCCCAGCGCAGCGCGCGCCGCCACGCGGTGGCCCGGTCGGTCCGCGCGCGCCGGGCGCTCCGGGCGGCCTCGGTGCCGGTCACGGGGAGGTCATCGGTTTCCATTGCGGGCACTCCTTGATCGCAAGGCGGCGGCGAGCCGCACCGAGATCGCGCGGTCCAGGGTGATCGCGAGCAGCAGCAGGAACCCGGCGATCGCCTGATCCCAGAACTGGGAGATGCCGAGCACGTACAGCGCGGAGCTGATCGTGTTGAGCAGGAGCGCGCCGAGCGCGGCACCGATCGCACTGCCGCTGCCGCCGAAGATCGCAACGCCGCCGACGACCACCGCGGCGATCACCTGAAGCTCGTAACCGGTGCCCGCGCTGGAGTCGACGGTCTGGTACTGCGCCGCCCACAGCACCCCAGCGATTCCGGCGATCGCGCCGCTCACCGCGAACGCGGTGAACACCCGCCTGCCGACCGGGATGCCCGCCAGCCGGGCGGCTTCGGGGCTGGATCCGATCGCGTACAGCTCCCGGCCGGACCGGAACGAGCGCAGGTAGTAGGCGCCGGCCCCGATCACCGCGGCTATCACGATCGCCAGGTAGGGGAGCCCTCCCGCGGCCGCCCGGGGGATACCGGTGAAGCCCGGCGGGAGAGTGGACGCGATGACCTCGTTGCCGCCCACGATGAGGATGTCCGCGCCGCGGAAAATGTAGAGCGTGGCCAGCGTGACAACCAGGCTGGGCACCCGGCCGATCGAGACCATGAGACCGTTCACGACCCCGCACCCGAGCCCGATGCCCAGGCCCGCGAGGAACACCACCACGATGGGGATGCCGTGCGCGTGGCCGAACAGGCTGGCGGACAGGTACGCGGACAGGCCGAGCACTGACCCGACGGACAGGTCCACGTTGCGGCTGATCACGACCATCGTCTCGCCGAGCGCGAGCAGCGCGAAAACCGTGGTGTTCAGCAGGATGAACTGGATGTTGATGGCGCTGACGAACCGGGGCTGGACGCTGGCCGTCACGGCGACGAAGACCGCCAGGACGACGACGATGCCGGATTCCCTGATCTGGAAGACGCGCTCGGTGAGCCGTCGCGAGCTGCTCACTCGCTCAGGGACCTGCTCCGGCTGGCCGGTGATGATCGCCTTCATCGCGCGCTCGCCTCAAGCTGGCCGGTTGCCGCGGCCATGATCTTCTCCTCCGACGCTTCTGACTGGGCGAGTTCGGCCACCAGGCGCCCTTCGCGCATCACCAGGATCCGGTCGCTGATGTGCAGCACTTCGGGCAGCTCGGACGAGATCATCAAGATCGCGACACCGTCCCGCGCCAGCTCGGTGAGCAGCCGGTGCACTTCGGCCTTGGTGGCGATGTCGATGCCGCGGGTCGGCTCGTCCACGATCAGCACCGAAGGCTTGCGCCCGAGCCACTTGCCGAGCACCACCTTCTGCTGGTTGCCGCCGGAGAGGCTGGCGACCGGGTCGGTGAGCCTGCCGTACTTGAGGCGGAGCCGGGCCGCCCAGTCGGACGCGTACGCTCGTTCGGCGGCCGAGCGGATGATGCCGCCGTGGCGCAGCCGCGCGAGCGAGGCCAGCGCCATGTTCTGCTGCACGGACATGTCCATGACCAGCCCCTGCTGGTGGCGGTCCTCGGGGACGAATCCGATCCCGGCCGCCATGGCCGCGGTCGGCGCCGCCTTGCGCAGCGCTCGCTCGCCTACCGTAACGCCGCCCGCGTCGTACCGGTCGATCCCGAACACGGCCCGGGCGACCTCGGTGCGGCCGGCCCCGACCAGCCCGGATAGCGCGACGATCTCCCCGGCCCGCACGGTGAAAGAGATGTCGGTGAACACGCCCTCCCGGGTCAGCCGTCGGACGGTCAGCGCTGGGTCGCCCGGCTGGCGCCGCTCCGCGGCGGTCCGCTGCGGCATCTCCCGCCCGACCATCGCCCGCACCAGGTCGTCGGCGGTGAGTCCGGCCAGTTCCCTGGCGAGGACCTGCCTGCCGTCGCGCATCACGGTGACCCGCTGGCAGATGGCGAACACCTCCTCGAGCCGGTGCGAGATGAACAGCACCGCACGGCCGGCCTCGCGCAGGGTCTTGACGACGTCGAACAGCCGGTCCACCTCCGCGGCCGACAGCGCCGCCGTCGGCTCGTCCATCACGATGATCCGGGCGTCGAGGGACAGCGCCTTGCCGATCTCGACGAGCTGCTGGTCGGCGATGGACAGCCCGCGGGCGATGCGCGCCGGGTCCAGGGAGACGCCAAGCCCGGCGAACAGGCGGGCGGCCGCCGCGCGCATGGCCATGCGGTCGATCCGCCGGGCCGTCCGTAGCGGCTGCCTGCCGATGAACATGTTCTCCGCGACGGTCAAGTCGGGGAACAGCGTCGGTTCCTGGTAGATGACCGCGATGCCCGCGGCCTGGGCCGCGGCCGGTCCGTGCAGTATCACCGGGCGACCGGATATCTCGAGCGTCCCGGAGTCCGGCCGGTGCACTCCGGCCAGGATCTTCACCAGCGTCGACTTGCCGGCACCGTTCTCGCCCACCAGGGCATGCGCCTCGCCGGCCGTCAGCTCGATGGACCCGTCGGCCAGTGCACGCACGGCGCCGAACGCCTTCGCGGCATGCCGCAGCGACAGCAACGGCGTGTCGCGGCCGGCGTCTGCCTCCGGTTCCCGGGCGTGGGCGTCGGCCGCCTGGGCGCGGCCTGCCGCTCGGGCACTGCCAGTCGGCGGAGGGTCCTCTGCGGGCGTATCCACGCTGCGCTCCAACTCCCGTCAGGCCGCCGAGGCCGTCTATCTGCTGTCAGCCTCACGCTGCCATCGCACAAATAGAACGTTTCAACCTTTCGTCGTAGTGTGGTGGAATTACTTACACGTGTCAATGCCAATGCCTCGGCTCGACGTGGCCCAGCGCTCGGCGCTGAATCGTTGCCGGCGGGTGTGCTGGCTTGGCGTGCGGGCTTGGCGTGCGGGCTTGGCGTGCGGGCTTGGCGTGCAGGACTGGCTTGCGGTCGGCGTGCAGGACTGGTGTGTGGTCGGCGTCCAGGCCTGGCGTGCGCGCCGAATCGGGTCATTTAGCCCATTTGGGGCGTGCTGACGGGTGGGCCAGATTATTGCGGACACTTACCCCCCCAAAGTGGGAGGGTAAGTGTCCGCAATAATTTCGCATCGCCATCTGAAGCAAGAGCCACCGTCGAACCTACGGAACAGAAGCGGGCAAATCGGGCAGCGTATCGCGCGCGAGTGAGCGCCCGGACCAACCCTGGTCGCGAACTGCCGCAACTGTCGCACTCCTCGCTTATGGTGATCTTGACGGGGCGGACAAGGGGCGCGGGTGTGACGACGATAGAGGGATTCGATCGCCTGGTCGAACCGTTCCGGACGGAGCTGCTGGCGTACTGCTACCGGATGCTCGGCTCGGCTCACGACGCGGAAGACCTGGTTCAGGACACGTACCTGCGGGCGTGGCGGGCGCGGGAGCAGTACGACGAGACGCGCAGCTCACTGCGCACCTGGCTCTACCGGATCGCGACGAACGTCTGCCTGACCGCCTTGGCGGTCCGCGGCCGCCGGCCGCTGCCGTCGGGGCTGGTGGCCGCGTCGGATCCGCGCGGACCGCTCGTCCGGGGAGAGAACGTCACCTGGCTCCAGCCGTTGCCGGATTCGTTGCTGGACGCCGGCGACCCGGCGAGAGCCGTGATCGACCGCAGCAGCCTGCGCTTGGCGTTCGTCGCCGCGCTACAGCACCTGTCGGCGCGTGAGCGCGGGGCGCTGATCCTGCGCGACGTGCTCGGTTTCTCCGCGTCCGAGGCCGCGGAAATCCTCGGCACAACCGTCGTATCGGTCAACAGTTCCCTCCAGCGGGCGCGGAGCCGCGTGAAGGAATCCGGAGCCGTGCAGGAACGTCTCAGCGAGCCGTCCGCGGCCGAACAGCGCGCCTGGGTCGATCGCTACATGAAGGCGTTCGAGCGGGCCGACATCGAGGGCCTCAAGCGGCTGCTCACCGAGGACGTGCTCATGGAGATGCCGCCGATGATCAACTGGTTCACCGGCACCGGCAACTACGGCCTGTTCATGGAGTGGGTCTTCGAGAAGGCCGGGACGAACTGGAGCCTGAAGCCCGTCGCGGCCAACGGCCAGCATGGATTCGCCGCCTACCGGCGCGTCGGCGACGGATACGAGCTGCACACGCTCCAGATCTTCACCGTCACCGCCGAAGGCATCAGCCGGAACTCGGTGTTCCAGGATCCGGAGGTCTTCGCGTCGTTCGGTCTGGCAGCCGGACTGGACAAGTCTTTAGCTCCGACGCGATGAGTTCCGGTCCCTCCGCCGGTATGTACTGCCGAACTCGCCGGGATACTCCGGCGAACCGATAACGAGGGAGAATCCGATGTCAGACACTCGTGCGGCGGACGTGGCGGCCATCCAGGCGGTGCTGGTTGACTCTTACAAGGCGTGGGATGCTGGCGACGCCGACGGCATGGTCGCCGGCTACACCGCGGACGCGACCGCCATCATGACCGGTTCGCTTCGCGGTAGCCGTGAGGTGATCCGCGACAGCATGGCCGCCGGCTTCGCGGGGCCGCTTAAGGGCAGCTCGACCTACAACAAGCAGCTCAGCCTCCGCTTCGTCGGCAGGGACGCCGCGATCGTCGTCAGCGAATCCGGCATCCTGTTCGCGGGTCAGACCGAGGTCCCGGACGCGGCGAAGGTGAACGCGACCTGGGTTTTCGAGAAGCGGGATGGCCAGTGGCTGATCGCCGCCTATCACAACAGCCCGGTGCTGGCGCCCGGGCAGTGAACCGTTAAACGCCGTGAAGCCCCTGGCGGAACGAGGGGCTTCACGTGCGGGCGTGCGGGGAGGTGCGAGACTTACGCCGTGGATTCAGAGCCAGTCGACGCGGTCGCCGCGCTGATCGATGCCCGCCGGCCGGACGGCAGGCGGCTGCGCGAGCTGCTGTGCCTGCTCGCCGACGGGCCGGCCGACCTTGCGGAGCTGGTGCGGCGGTCCGCGTTGCCGCGCAAGACGGTGGAGGAGATGCTCGCCGCGATCGGCGGCGACCTGGCCCGGGAGGGCGGGAAGGTAGCGATCGCGGCCCGCCAGGCGGACGCGTACCGGAAGCGATTCGGTTTCGAGCAGCTGAGCACGACGCGCCTGGCGGATCCGCTCGGGCGGCGGCTCGCGGACGCGGACGCGGTCGCGGTCCTGCGTGTCATGGAGGAGGTCATCGCCGGGACGCCGGCGGCCCGGTCCGAGCTCGATCACGTGCAGGCGACGCCGGAGACGGCGGTGCGGCGAGCCCTGTGGCTGGACAGCACGTACGACCTGCGCGGCGCCGTAGTCCTGTGCGTCGGTGACCATGACCTGACGTCGCTGGCGGTCGGGCAGGTCACGCCCGGCGTGCGGATCGTGGTGGCGGACATCGACGAACGGATCCTGGAGTACATCGACGGCTGGGCGGCGCGGCTGCGGCTCGACATCCGCTGCTTGGTCAGCGATTTCCGGTTCTGGCTGGCTGAGGCGGCGGCCGGCTGCGCCGATCTGGTCTTCACCGACCCGCCCTACACACCCGAAGGCACGACGCTGTTCACGGCCAGGGCCCTCCAGGGCCTGGCGAACAAGGATCACGGCCGCGTCGTCGTCGCCTACGGCTACAGCGACCGCCATCCGAGCCTGGGCCTGCAGGGCCAGTCGGCCGCCAGCCGGCTGGGCCTGGCCGCCGAGGAGCAGCTGCGGGCGTTCAGCAGGTACGACGGCGCCCAGGCGGTCGGCAGCGCGAGCGATCTGTACATCTGGCGGCCGACCAGCCGGTCCTGGCAGCTGCTCGACGGCGTCCTTTCGGAGGTTCAGACGAACATCTACACGCGCGGCGGCCAGTCGCTGGAAGGTTCGCCGCAGGGCGAGCAGACCGGCTGGAGCGCGATGCCCGCGGCCGTGCTGCGGGTCACCGAGGACGATGGGTTCCCGCTGCGAGTCGTGGCGGCCGCGGGGAGAGGTGCGGCCCCGGGAACCGCCGCCCCGGGGACCGCCGCCCCGGGGATCGCCGCCCCGGGGATCGCCGCCCCGGGGACCGCCGCCCCGGGGACCGCCGCGGGGCCTGCGCGGATCCGGCTGGGAACGCTGCTCTCGGCCGGAATCCCGGCCGGCATGACGACCCGGACCCCGTTCGCCGTCGCGGCCGACCTCCGCGCGGATCCCGGCGCCTGGCTGCTCCGGGTCCTGCTCGCCGCTAACGCCGACCGGGTCGTCGCGGTGGTTCCGTCCGGTCACCGGGACGTCCGGGACGAGGCCGGTCAGCGGGCGCTCGCCGGACTGGTCGCCCAGAAGTTCACGCTCCGCTTCCGGACCGGCCAGCCCGACGCCGGTAGCACGATCGTCGTGGCCACGGCGGTTTCCTCCGCGGCGAGCGTGGCGTCGTGGGTGCTGCGCCGGGCCCACGGGAAGATCGGCAACGTTTGGCGGGACGCGTTGCTGGCCGCGGACACCGGCGAGCCTCCGCTCACCAAGCGTGCGGCGCGCGCGATCGTGGAAGCCAGGGCAAGTCGCCCGGACATCCTGTCCGCGCGCCTCATCGACCTGCCCAGGCACCAGCTAGCGGGGCTGCTCGACGACGCGTTGCGCTGAGGGGCCCGAACGCGCGCTCACGGAGGAACTCATCGGCCCAGGAGGCATGGACAAGGAGCAGTTGGCCGAGCAGATCGAACAGATCGAACACGCCGGACGCCAAAGCTGACGCAGAAGGAGAGGAAAATCACCACGATCGGGGCGCCAGCTTGGCACGCAGGAGCCGGAATGCCTGATTAGTGGCGGCGTGATGTGATCAGATGTTCCTGGAAGGCGGAGTCCATGCCTATAGGAGACAACATGCCGCTGACGCCCGCAGACGTGCGGAACAAGCAGTTCAGTACCACCCGGCTTCGACCCGGCTACGACGAAGAAGAAGTCGATGCCTTCCTAGATGAGGTCGAGGCGGAGCTTGACCGGCTGCTCCAGGAAAACGAGGAGCTCAGGTCCAAGCTGGCTGAAAGCTTGCGCGGCGGCGGAGGCAAGGCCGCACCGGCGTTGTCGTCGCCGATGTCTGCCCCGCCACCCGAGATGATGGAACCGGAGTGGGCCGGGGCGATGCTCGGAGCGCCGCCGGCACTGTCGCCAGAGCAAGAGCGTCAGCCGGGCACCGTGATGACCGGCTCGCCGGGTCAGAACGTGGAGTCCATCGCTCGCATGCTCAGCATCGCTCAGCAGACCGCGGATCAGGCAGTCGCGGACGCGCGGCGAGAGGCCAGCGAGACACTTGGCCAAGCGCGCAGGGAGGCCGGTGACATCCTCAGCAAGGCGCGTCGTCAGGCAGAGCAGATAGCCAGCGACGCCCGGGCGCGCTCGGAGAGCCTGGACCGCGATGCCCAGGAACGGCACCGCCAGGCGCTGGGCTCACTGATCAAGCAGCGTGAGGAACTGGAGCGGAAGGTAGATGACCTGCGGACCTTCGAACGCGAGTGCCGCACCCGGCTGATGGCTTACCTGCAAGGTCAGCTCCGGACGCTCGACACCGATGCCGTCAGCAGCGGTACGTTCCCGCCGATGATCACCGCTCAGCACGCCGGTCCCTTCGGCGTGCGGCCGCCCGAGCCTGAGCCACGAAGTTAACGTCCGGACCCGATCGCGTCTTGCAGGATCCGGGGATCGGCGAAGTCGCGGGAGTGCACGATGAGGCCGTCGCGGATTCGGATGATCTGGACCGACGTTGTCGTGAACGGCCGGTCTGTCGTGGTCACGGTCCCCGTCGTCCGCATCTCCGTGATCACCACCTCTGGATCCTGGGTCTGGTGAAGCTTCGTCACTTCGAAGATCTCCAGTCGAAGCGGCGACGCCAGGACACGCCGCGAGTACTCGCGGATCGCCGCCTGGCCCGCGACGCGCGCGGGCGTGCCCGGCGGCCCCGCAAAGGACGACTCGATCACCGCATCGGGCGCGAACAGGGCAGCGAAGCCGTCGGCGTCGCCGGTCAAGATCAGCTGGCTGCGTCGGGCCAGGACGTCGGCGGGTGTGGCGGATGACATGCGACAGATCCTCCCAGTCAGGGTCGTTCGGTCAACAACCGTTCATTGAACAAGCGTAGAACCAAATGAGCATCTCGGTCAACAGCCGTAGAATGAAACAATGACCGCTCCCAGGCCGGGTTCCCGCGCCGAGCAGCGCCGCCATACCGAGGCGCGCATCCTCCACGCCGCGACTCAGGTCTTCTTCAGCGCCGGATACGACCGGACCACCATTCGGGCCGTGGCTTCGGCCGCGGGAGTAGACGCGGGTCTGGTCATGCACTACTTCGGGTCCAAGCAGGAGTTGTACCGGCGAGTGATCGACGCCGCCCCGGTCCCCGAGGTCAGCGGGACGCCAGCCGAGGCGGCCGAGCAGATCCTCGCCGGGCTCGCCGCCAGGCTGGCGGATGAACCGGTCGCGTCGCTGGCTCTCTTGCGCTCGATGCTGACCAATCCCGAGGCCGCCAGCGCCGCCAGCGCCGGCATCGCTCGCTACGAGGCGCAGATCGCCCAGGCCATCACCGCCGAGGACGCGGACCTGCGAGCCGCGATTATCAGTGGCATCATCCTCGGCATCACGGTCTCCCGGCATCTGATCAAAGCCGACGAACTCGCCACCGCCGACCCGGCGGAGGTCATCAAGCTGTTGCGGCCCTGCGTATTTTCGCTAGCGGAAAGCCAGCCCGGCTAAGCGGCGCTCGTGCGGTATCCGCTCTCCCGCTTCGATCGCCACCGGCAGGTGGTTCTCGGGCGGCGGCAGCGGGCAGGTCGCCAGGTCGGTGTAGGCGCAGGGCAGGTTCGTCGCGCGGTTGAAGTCGAGCACGACCCGCCCGTCCGGGGCCGGCGGCGCCAGCCGCAAGACCCTGCTGGCGGCGTAGGTTGTGACCCCGGAGGTGGCGTCGGTGAACAGCACCATCAAGCTGCCCGGATCGTGACCGGGGAACGCCGTGAGGCTGAGCGGCTGCCCGTCCAGCTCGAACTCGATCCGCCCGGGAGCGTCGTAGACGTGCTGCAACCCGTCCACGGCCGCGCCCACCGTGGTCGGCCGCGCCTCGCCGAACGGCACGTACCGGCCCGTGACGGCCCATCGCGGGTGCGGCAGGTAGGCAGGCGTGCCAGCGAAGTTCAGGCGGAGCCACGTGTCAGGATGACGCGGGCGAACGATATCGCGCCCGCATCGCTTGGCGACCTCGATCAGCACGTCACCCCAGCTCGCGTTGATCCCGCCCCGCTCGGGAATCACCCCGAAGCAATGCCGGCCGCGCACGACGGCACCGTCGATCACCAGCTGCTCGTCGCCCACGAGCTGGACCATCACGCCGTCCGGGCCGGTGTGCCACGCACCGGGAGCGTTGCTGAACCGCTGGGCCGCGCCGGTGAGCCAGTGCAGGTTGGTGATCGCCAGGAACCCGTGCGGGCCGGCCAGCCGGGCCTCGTGCTGGGTATGCCACGCGCGCCAGGCGGCGGTGAACTCGCCGAGGTCGGCAGCCTCCGGGTGCGTGGTCTGGCCGCGGAGCGTCATGGACCTCTCCTTTCAGGACCTAAAAGAACGCTACACACCGGCCGTCCAGTCGTCAATCCAGACCGAAATACTAGACATTAGCGTGAGCCATCTGACCTGCGGGGTTCGGGATCGATAGCACGTGGGTACGTTTCGCCGAGGGAGGTGCGCGATGGCTCAGCACACGCAGGACGCTGCCTTCGTGCCGGGCGCGGCGCGGGCAGCGGCGGCGGCGGGACCCGGCACCGGACAGTCGGCGGATTCACGCCGCTGGCTGATCCTGGCGGTGGTCTGCCTGGGGCAGCTGATGGTGGTGCTGGATGCCACCGTGGTGAACATCGCGCTGCCGACGGCCCAGCGCGACCTGGCGTTCTCAAACGCGGACCGGCAGTGGGTGGTGACCGCCTATTCGCTGGCGTTCGGCGGGCTGCTGCTGCTCGGCGGCAAGCTCTCGGATCTCGTCGGCCGCAAGCGGATGCTGATCATCGGCATGGTGGGCTTCGCCGCGGCCTCGGCGCTCGGCGGCGCCGCGCAGAACTTCGCCATGCTGCTGGTCGCCCGTGGCATCCAGGGAGCGTTCGGTGCGATGCTCGCGCCGGCCGCGCTGTCCACGCTGACCGTGACCTTCACCAACCCAGCCGAACGCGGTAAGGCGTTCGGTGTGTTCGGCGCCATCGCCGGGGCCGGCGGGGCGATCGGGTTGCTGCTGGGCGGCGTGCTGACCGAATACCTTTCGTGGCGCTGGACCCTGTACGTCAACGTCGCCTTCTCCCTGGTCGCGGTCACCGCCGCGATCCGGTTGCTGCAGCGCGACCGCCCCGACGCCGACACCCATCTCGATCCGCTGGGGACGTTCCTCGTGGTGGCCGGGCTGGTCTCCGTGGTCTACGGCCTCTCGGAGGCAGATACAAAAGGCTGGAGTGCGCCGCTGACCATCGCATTGCTCGTGGCCGGAGTCATTCTGCTGGCGTTGTTCGCAGTGACCGAACGACGGGTGGTTCATCCTCTGCTGCCACTGCGGATCGTCCTGGACAGGTTTCGTGGCGGTGCGTATCTCGCGGTCGGGCTGGCGGCCGTCGGCATGTTCGCGATCTTCCTGTTCCTGACCTATTACCTGGAGGAGATCCTGCGCTACTCGCCGGTCGTCACCGGTGTGGCGTTCTTGCCGATGATCGGCGCGCTGATCGCGTCGTCGACCTCCTCCAGCGCGTTGCTGATGCCGCGGCTGGGACCGCGCATTCTCGTCTCCGCCGGGTTGATCGTCGCCGCGGGCGGGCTGGTGATCCTCGCGACCGAGATGAGCCCGACCTCGGGCTACGCCGCCGTTGTGCTGCCCGCGCTGCTGGTCATGGGCCTCGGGCTCGGCCTGGTGTTCAGCGCCGCGATGAACACCGCCACCTACGGCGCTGACCGGACGGACGCCGGTGTGGCCTCCGCGATGGTCAACACCTGCCAGCAGATCGGCGGCTCGATCGGGACCGCGCTGCTGAACACCATCGCCGCCAGCGCGCTCTCCAGCTACCTGCTGTCCCACGGGCACACCGCGCAGGCGCAGGCCGGCGCGGCGGTGCACAGTTACGTGGTCGCGTTCTGGGTGGCCGCGGCGATCTTCGCTGGCGCGGCGGTCGTGTGCGGGCTGATACTGCGACCAGGCGTCCTGCGAGCAGCGGCGAACCAGCCCGCCGTTGTCGCGGCATTATGAAAAGAGATGAGTGCCCGTGGCTTCGCTAGTCACCATTTCGGCCTCCTATGGCGCCGGCGGCAGCGTGGTGGCACCCGCGCTCGCGCAGCGGCTCGGCGTCCCCTTCCTGACCCGCGCGACGACCAGCACCGGTAGCTTCGCGGGTCCCGCGTCGTGCACCGAACGGCTGGAGCCCGACGAGGGACGCAACGTCCCGCCGCACCGGCTGCTCGCGGCACTCACGCAGGCGATGCCCGTCGGTCCTACCCAGTCCCCGCCGTCGTCCCGTCATCAGGAGGAGCACCTGCGCCGCGACTGCGAGCGGGACATCCTCGGTCTGGCGAATGCCGGCGCCGGGGTGATCCTGGGCCGCGGCGCCGCGGTCGTGCTCGGGAAGGGACGCGGGTTCCACGTGCGGCTGGACGGGCCGCCGGACGCGCGCCTGGCCCAGGGAGCGCAGATCGAGCAGCTCAGCGACGACGAGGCCCGCCGCCACATGGCGGCCGCGGACCGGGCCCGCGTCGCCTACGTCAACCGGCTGTACCGCGCCGACCCGGCCGATCCCGCGCATTACCACCTGGTCATCGACTCCACCGCGATACCGCTCGCCACCGTCACCGAACTGATCCTCCAGGCACTGACGGCTATCCGAGCGCCAGTCGCCGCAGCAGGCAGCCCGAAACGTCCGTAACCCCCTAACGTTCTGCTGCCGCCGCCGAACTGGGGCGTTCCAGTACAAAGTGTGTCCGCGGCGTGTGGCTGCCCGGCCGCTGAACTGGACATCTAGTCATATTTCGGGTGCCGCCGCGGTCCGCTGGATTATTGCGGACTACTTACCCTCCCGGTTTGGACTCTGCTGGCTTATTCAGGGGGCTTGCCCGGATCGCTGGCTGCCCGGTGGGCCGGCGGCTGGCTCGACGGGCTTCGACAGCGTGGTGGTTTTCCCCTTTGTGGTAGCGAGACCCCTGCTCACGAGGGTCGGTCTTCCACGAAGGGGTAAACGTCCACGTTGCTGACAGGACTGCCGGTGCGCTGCCGTACCGGTAGTCGCACACTGCACTCCAGGCACAGGCTTGCGCGGCGGCTCGGACTGCGGCTGGCTGAGATCGGGGAGCTGCTGCAGGTGCGCGATACGGGCGCTGCACGTGCGGCCCGGCCGAGACGCTGCTGCGCAGGCACGTCAGCGAGATCGACCAGGAGATGGCGCGGCTCGCGGCGCTGCGGAGCGAACTGGCCGCCATGCTGGCCGCGATGGGCGGCCCTGACTGTCCCGACCCGGCATCGGCATACATCCCGGGGATGAAGGTCCGCCGGTTGCGGTACACGAATTCATTCTTGCGACCGACGCGCGGGCCGAACGGGCTGGCTTACTGTCCTGACATGGCCTCACCCGTTGCCCGCGGGAGGGTCCACTCCGATCGCAAGCTTCGGCCAGATTCTTCGCCACTAAGATACTCAGTATAATACTCAGTATCTATCGTCGAGCGGGGCTGTGACGTTACGAGGGGATTTCAATGACCAGACCGTTCTCGCACCGACTGAGGATGTCCTTGTTCCAGAACGGCGTACGGCGGCTGCCGCTGCTGGCCGCGGCCACGGGCGCGTGCCTGATCGCGGGGGCATGCGCGCTGCCGGGCGCGGCTCCCGCCGCACAGGCGTCCGGGACGCGGGCGGCGGCCGGCTCGGCCACGCACGCGACCAGTACGGCATATTTCGCCGAAATCCGGCGTACGGAGTACGGCATACCGCACATCCTGGCCCACGACTACGCCGGCCTCGGGTACGGCTACGGGTACGCGTTCGCACAGGACAACCTGTGCGTTATGGCCGACCGGGTGGTGACACTGCGGGGGGAGCGGTCGGCGTACTTCGGCCCGACGGCCGACTCCGGCGACACGCTGGGGGCGTCGGCCGGCAACCTGGATAGCGACACCTACTACCGGGGGCTGCTGAAGTCCGGCGTCGTGCGAC
>DASRFJ010000353.1:0-60026 GCA_035651595.1 Streptosporangiaceae bacterium
CGGCGCGAACTGGGCGGCCCGCGGGCGCCCAGTTTCCCGGTGCCGCGGTGTATCCACTACCGACCGTCCGGACGATCCGCCCACCGGATCATGCCGCGGCAGCTGGAAACGACCCTGGAGGTTGACGATGGAATGGATGCAGGCGAGCAGGACGCTCGCTCGTGCGTTCGGCGGCTGGCGGACGGGCCTGTCGGGGCCTGTCATCGTCCTTCAGGCTGGGACCGCGGTCAACTACTTCGGCACCGGACTGATCCTTCCCTTCGAGATCATCTACATGCACCAGGCCCGCGGCTTCCCGACGGCGACCGCGGGGCTGGTGCTGGCGACGGTCATGGGCACAGCGGCGGTCGTAACGCCCTCTTCGGGTGCGCTGCTCGATCGTTTCCGTGCTAAGCCGATCCTGATCATCGGCAACCTCGCGAGCGCACTGGGCTACGCGGGTTTCGCATTCGTCGAGCGTCCCTGGCAAGCCTTCGTCTGCTCGGCCGTCGGCGGCGCCGGGTTCGGAGTCGCGAACACCGCGAACCAGGTGCTGAGCCTGACCCTGGTCTCAGCGGAACAGCGCGCCTCCTCGATCGCCCTTCGCCGAGTCGCAGGCAACTTCGGTCTCGGCAGCGGTGCGACGGTTGCGGGCTTCATCGTCGCTGCCGCCCATGACCTGCGCGCGTTCCAGGCGCTCTACCTCTTCGATGGCGTCACCTTCGCGGTCTTCGCGCTGGTTGTGCTCGTGGGGATCCCGAATCCTCGCCTCGCCAATCCCGCGTCGGCGAGCGGAACCGGCTTCCGGGCAGTTGCGCACGATCGGCTCTTCCTCATCCTGATCGCCGCCAACATCGTGCTCGTGATGACCGGCGGCGCGCTCTTTTCCAACATCCTCCCGCCGTTCGCGAAGCTGCACACGCCCGTCGGGCCGGGCGAGATCGGCGTCGTCGTCTTCATCAACACCTTCTTCATCGTCGTCGCGCAGATTCCAGCCACCCGGGTCGTCAAGCGGATGCGCCGCACACACGCTCTTGCCGCGACCAGCGCGCTATTTGCGATCGGCCTGCTCGCGGTCCTGCTCGCAACGCTGACGAGCTCGACGCCCATCGCTACCACCGTCTTGGCCGGGGTCGCGATCGTGATCGCGATCGGTGAGTGCGCGCAGTTCGTCGTGCTCGGCACAATCGTCGCCGACCTCGCACCGCCGCATCTGCTCGGCCGCTACATGTCGCTCTACGGCCTCACGTTCATGGCAGGCGTGGCTCTCGGCCCCGCGGCCGGCGGCGCGCTGCTCGCGACCTCACCCGACGCCGTCTGGTGGTGCGGCGCCTTGGCGGTAGCACTGACCGGAGCCGGGTTGCTGCGACTCGGCGACCGGATACCCGACCCGCTATTGCAGGCGCGATGCCCTGCGCCGCAAGCCGTCAGCGCGGCCGAAATGGACTCCGCCCGCCGCAGCCGGCTAAATAGTTGAGTGTCCATGATCAATTACTCTAGATTACTGCTTCATAACACTACGTTAGTTCCGGCGATAGATGGGAACGTCCTCAAGGACGGGCTCAGCTGGCTGAGGAACTTCCACGTGGCTGCGATGGCACGGGCACGGCGGATCAGGGTCACCGGCGCGGAGGCAACCTATCTGGCGTGGGAGCTGTGCGGCAAACCCGGTCATTGCGGATATCAGATCCTGCTCCGCTTCTCAGGGGACGCTCCGGATCTTCCTAGGCTGCGGGACATCGGCGGTGCACGGTGGGGTGGCGTCGCACGCATGAGCTTCCGCCTGCACGAGCCCGGCGGCCGTCTACCGCATCGCTTCCGTCCCAGAATCTACTGGATCGAAGACGGGTTCGACCCGGGAACGCAGGTCACCGGGCACCGGGTCCGGGCCGGGAAGACCATGCGGGAATACGTCAGCGAATCTGCCACGACCAGGAACAACAGCTGCTCGCCCGGCTTGGTGTGCCTAGCCCGCCGATCGCGGATTCCGTTCTCGCGGCCATCGCGCGGAATGCGGCACCCTTGGCCGCGCGGCCGTTACCGGGCGACCCCGGCTCTCACCCCACGCATCGTGTTCGAGCCGGCGTGCTGGAGGCATCGGCAGGCTGGCGCAGAGGGGACACACGCAGTGACGGCGAGACGGCCGTCCACCCACGAAGGCGCTCCATCCCAGCCTCATCGGGCACGCCGAAGTCCGGGATATGAGAGAGAGCCCCTCGATCACCAACCGGGTGGCGGGACCTCGCGCACATCCGGCGCTCTGTCGTGCGGCCTCAGAGGTTGCCTGCCGGCGGCAGCGCGGGCCGGTGGATCCAGGCAGCAAGGTCCGCGGGCGCGCATTCGGCGACCCGGGCGGCGTACCGGGGGAGCTCCTCCTCGCTGAGGACCTGCCGCCACTGGCCTGCCGTTCCGCTGTGGAAGAACTGGCTGCGGTCATGATAGAAGCCGTCGTGGCTGGCTTCGGGCGCGAGCTCGCCGGCCCGGCCCTTCATGACCGCGAACGTGGCGGCCTGGACCAGGTCCGGCCAGGCTGTCCCGGTGATGGCGATCCCGAGCCGGGCGGCTATGTAGCGCATCTGACCTTCGAGGTCATCAAGGAGGTCCTCGTAGCGCAGCAGCACGATGTTCGGCTGGTCGCGGACCTGCCAGAACGTGTCCAGATGGTGAAGCATGATCTCCAGGTCGGACACGGTCTTCATGGGCGCGGCCGGATTGACCCAGGACCAGAAGCGCTCGCGCGCGGTCCCGCTCGGCGGGGACGGAGCGGCGGCCAGCAGTTCGTCAAGGACCACGGCGCCCACGGCATCCTTCCGCAATGCGAGGGACACGGCCCGGTCGGTGTTGCTGGCATGGCTGTCCAGGGACACGGCCACATCCCGGGGGTCCCGGCTTGCGCACAGATAGGTGACCCGGTCGTCGAACGGCAGTCCGTCCAGGGGCGTATGGGTCTTGATGAATCGCCGGTGTTCCTGTGCCTCGAGGTCGGCCAGCACTGCGGTGAGCGGGCGCAGCAGGGCGTCCAGCCACGGCGAGATCTGGTCGAGCGGCCGGCCGAATGCCGGGCTTTTGAAGATCTCCAGGGCGCAGATCATCTGCAGCCAGGTGGTGCCGCACTTCGCCGGGGTGCTGATCACGATGTCGCCAGGGCGGAACACGAACCCATCCCAGCGGGCTGAGTCCGTAAAGGAGGTCTGGTAGCGAACGCGTTCCCCCGAGCCCATGCGGGGAGAATGGCAGCAACCGGATCGGGCCGTCAACCATGCCGCCAATGACCGGCGCCCGCAAGCGCAATGACCCGAACGCGGCGCGGGCCTCGGTGGTAAACAGCGTCAGTTACTGCCAGGCAGCGAAGTGATTGCCTCGGCCTGCTCGAACGCACGGTTTCCCGGCGTCTTCCCCGGCGTCTTCCCCGGCGCGGCTCAGCATGCGTCAGCGCCTCCCGCACCAGCCGCCGGCGCACCCCGTACCTGCGGGCCAGCCGCCAGACCGACAGCCCTCCCGCCACCAGTCACGCCGGATGCGCTCGAACAGCCCAGCCTTCGCGGGCCGCCACCGGACCCTCCTTACGCCGCGCAGCACCACGAGGCTCCCGCGCGCAACCCGCCCGGCGGGGCCAGTTCAAGCCGGCATAAGGATTCCGTCACCGCCTCAGCCCGGGCGGGGCCAGTGTCCTGTCTGCGGTAAGTCAGCTCTGTCTCACTGGCGGCGACCACTACGGCGACGCGGTGCAGCGGGTGTCGAGCGGACACGCGTTCTCCCTCGATGTGTTATGGACGTGTACCGCGACGACACGAACGACACATCGGATGTATTGATAGCTCATCTAGCCCCGGCCGGTCCGCTCCCTGTTCGGGATCCCGAGCAGGGAGCTGGATCATGAGTCGATTCATGGGATCTCTGCCTGCCGACGCCGCCGCTCCACCTTGCCTCAGTCGGAAACTTTCACGGCGGAGACGCCAGGGGCCGCGCCCTGGAAAGTGAGTCTGACCTGTCAGAAACCGGAATCAGGACCAGGTGAGCCAGCACCTCGGGCTTGATGCATCCCGGGATGTCTTGACAGCCTCAGCCACCAACGCGACAACACGACCGACATATCACTGACCCCCTGACCCGGCCGCCACCGGCCCCTGCAACTGGCTGCCCTGGCGGCGGGGCCCGCTCATCCAGACCAACCGACCCGCTGACTCCAGTCCCCCGCCATTTCGAGGAAGGTTCCCACCAGATGAGTAAAAGCCATACGAGTAGAAGCAAGATATTCTTCCGACGTACGACATTGTGGCTCGCGCTGCTGGCCAGTGTGGTTCTGGGTCAGATCAGCGTGGGACAACAGAGCGCGTCCGCCGCGGGCACCGGGCCGTGTGACATCTACGCGTCCGGCGGTACGCCGTGTGTGGCCGCGCACAGTACGACGCGGGCCTTGTTCGGCGCCTACAACGGCCGGCTCTACCAGGTTCGGCGTTCCTCGGACGGGGCGACGACCGACATCGCAACCCTGAGTGCGGGTGGTTTCGCCAACTCGGCGGCGCAGGACTCGTTCTGCGCGAACACGTCCTGCGTCATCACGATCATCTATGACCAGTCCGGCCGGGGCAACAACCTCACCCAGGCGCCCGCCGGTGGCGCGGCGGGAGGCCCGGACAATCTCGCCGATGCCAAGGCGTTGCCGGTGATGGCCGGTGGGCACAAGGTCTACGGGGTGTTCGTCGCGCCCGGCACCGGCTACCGCGATGACGCCACCAACGGCATCGCCACTGGCAGTCAGGCGCAGGGCGAGTACATGGTGGCCGCCGGCAATCACGTGAACAGTGGTTGCTGCTTTGACTACGGCAACGCCGAGTCCAACGCCCGCGACAACGGTAATGGCCACATGGGTGCGGTTTACTTCGGCACGTTGTGCTGGTTCGGGTTCGTCGTGCCCGGCCAGTGCGTCGGCTCCGGCCCGTGGGTGATGGCCGATCTGGAGAACGGCTTGTTCGCCGGGGCGAACGGCACCAACACCAACAACACCGGTCGCAGTAGCCCGTTCGTGACAGGCATGGTGAAGATGAACTCGACCAGCTACGCGATCAAGGACGCCGACGCGACGTCAGGTGGCCTGAAGACCGACTACAACGGTCCGCTGCCCACCACCAGTGGTTACACGCCGCTGCACCTCGAGGGCGGCATCATCCTGGGCATCGGCGGGGACAACAGCAAGGGCTCGGCCGGGTCGTTCTTCGAGGGCGTCATGACCTCCGGCATGCCCACCGACGCGGTCGAGAACGCCGTGCAGGCCAACATCACCGCCGTCGGCTACAGCACCAACCTCGGGACAGGCTCGAACCTGTTGACCAATGGAAACATCGAGTCCGGGACCACCGGATGGTCGGCGTTCGGCAGTGGCACCCTCGCCCCCGATACCAGCGTGGTGCACAGCGGTAACGACTCCCTGCTGATCAGCGGCCGGACCGCGTCGTGGAACGGCCCCAGCCAGGACCTGACCGCCAAGGTGACCAGCGGCAAGACCTACACGACGAACGTGTGGATGCGGACGCAGACCGGAACACCGACCGGCAAAGTCACGCTCGCGGTGACCGCCAACGGGACGACGAACTTCATCACCCTCGCGCAGGGCGCGGTCAACTCCTCGGGCTGGACACTGCTCAGTGGCACCACGACCGTGTCCTGGACCGGGACGCTGACCCAGGCACGGTTCTACGTCGAAACCACCACCGGCACGGACAACTTCCTCATAGACGACGCATCGATACAGTAAGTTCTCAGGTCACTACGGAACTCCTGGCGCAGCAGCGACACACCATCGTCCGCCGCACCAGGAGTTCCGCCATCTGAACCCGAGATCGGCGATGGTCAGTTCACGGGTGTAGGTCCGCTGGCCGTGATGCGGTAGGCGCCGGAACCGAATTCGCTGTCAGTTGCCAGGGCGGCGATGTGCTTACCGACCTGCTCGGGTGTCAGCGTGGGATCGAGCCGTTGCAGGAAACGGTCGAGCGAAACCCCTTCGCGCTGGGCATGTGCGGTAGCCGCGGCGTGTCCTAGGGCTGTGCCCGCGTTGAGACCGGGCACTGCCGAAACGAATCTGATGCCGAGCTTTTCACGGTTCGATTCCTCCGCTGCGAATCCCGTCATGAACAAGATGGTCGCCTTTGCTCCGGAGTATCCGCCGCCGACCGAGGACCCCTGAAGTGCGGCGCCGCTGGAGACGGTGACCACCACGCTCCCCGGATCCAGGGGTGCCAGCAGAGCCTCACGGGTCCAGTTGAACACATGGCGAACGTCGACCTCCCAGTTGCGGCTGAACGTCTCCCAGCTGTATTTGTGCAGCGGCCGAGTTAGCGGGTGCGCACCTGCGTTCAAGACCAGGACGTCGGGCCGATGGGTGTCGACGAGCCGGCCGGCGGTGACCGGGTCCGCGGCGTCCGCCGCGACGGGTGTGAACTCCGCCCCGGCCTCGTCCCGCACGGCATCGAGCCGTTCTCTGTCGCGAGCAACACCGATGATGTGAAAACCTGCGTTGACCAGAGCGATTGCCGTCGCACGCCCGAATCCGCGGCTTGCTCCGGTGACTATGGCGGTTCGGGTCGGCATTGTGTCCTCCAAGCGCGAGTGCTCATCGGTGTCTCACAGGTACTGATCCCGCCGATATAGAAAACTCACCGCCGGAGACGTTACGTGGCCATGTCGTGAGCAGATGCCACATGGTCGATGGTCATCGGAAGATCGAACAGTTCGAACACCGTGGGCTCCAGGAACACCACTATCCGCGCGATTCCGCCAGGTGCAGGCGAGAGCACGTGCAGCGCTTCAGCGTGACAGGAACCGTCGGCGTGCCGCCTGTACATAGCGGCAGCGGGTTGGCCGTTCGCCGAGGTGGCGACCACGCGGAATAGCCCTGGCGAGGTGAGGATCCGTGACTTCCAGAAGCCGGTGATGGCCGCACGGCCGGAGAACCAGGTCGCCAGTGGCGGCATCTCCAGGGATGCGTCGGCCAGCAACATGCGCTGCAAGCCCGCAATGTCGGCACGCTCGAACGCGGCCACGTATGCATCAAGAGCGTGCTGTTGATCGGGTCCGAGAGTATCGCTGACTGTCTGCTCGGATGGCGCGACTTCGGCCAGTTTGTCCCTGGCGCGCTGCAGCAAACCGTTGGCCGCCGCAGGGGTGATGTCGAGCAGTCCTGCGACCTCTGATGCCCGGAACGCCAGCACGTCGCGCAGCAGCAACACGGCGCGTTGCCGCGGCGGCAGATGCTGAAGCGCTGCCACGAACGCCAGCCTGACGCTCCGCCGTTGCTGAACGACATCTGCCGGATCCGGTGATTCCGATGCCGGGTGCAGGAGAGCGGTCGGGATCGGTTCCAGCCACGGAATATCCCGACGTTCGAGCGTGTGGTCGTCCGTGGGTTCCTCGACCGGATTGCCCAAGCCGGACGGCAGCGAGCGGCGGTGGCCCTTCTCCAGCTCCCGCAACGCGGCGTTCGTCGCGATCCGGTAGAGCCAATGCCGCAGTTTGGACCGGCCCTCGAAGCCACCGAATGAGCGCCACCCCCGCAGATACGTCTCCTGAACCACATCTTCCGCGTCGTGCACCGAGCCGAGCATGCGGTAGCAGTGCGCCAGCAGCTCCCGACGATACGGCGCGAACAAGATCGCGAACTCCTCGCTATCGACCGACATGGCCACGCTCTCTCCAGGACAGGACTCTCAGGCGACCCGGTTCCGCTTGGCGATGAATTTTCGGGATCCCTCGGATCACTACAACGAACACAGTAAACGAGCTTGTCAACGGCAATGGTGACGGCGGCCTGGTCTGCCGGCAGCGGTAGGTCCGAGTCGGGCCGGTGCCGGTGGTCCGCAGGTACATCGGCGGTCTGTGCCGGGCCGCCTACACGAACAGGAGACGACAACCATGCGTAAGGTCATCGCGGCTTTCAAGATCTCCGCTGACGGGAAGTACGGCGGGCCGGACGGATACGCGGACTGGGTCGACAGCTGGCCGGAGGACTTCGGCTCGTGGCTGACGACACAGATCGATGCGTGTGTGCTCGGCCGAGAGTTTTATCCGATGTACGAGCAGTACTGGACGCGGGTCGCCACCGCGCCCGAGGAGATTCACCCGTTCAGCGGGAGAGTGCCCACGGCGGCCGATGTCGAGTGGTCAGGGTTCGCAGCTAAGACCCCGCACTACGTGGTGTCGAGCACGCTGAAGTCAGTGACGTGGCCGAACACCCAGATCCTGACGGACCTGGACGCCGTGGCGGCGATGAAGCGGGAACAAGGCAAGGACATCTACCTGATCGGCGGTCCGACAATCGTGGGTGCCGCCATCGACGCGGGTCTGGTGGACGAGCTGCGCCTGATCGTCTATCCGCTGATCGTAGGGGAAGGCAAGGCCTTGTTCTCATCGTCGGCGCGGCAGGCGATGGAGCTGCACAAAGTCGAGCAGCTGCCGGACGGCCGGTTGAGCCTGGTGTACGGAATCGCGCGGTGACAGAGTCCGATCGCGGGGTCGTCGCGGAGTTCTGGGCGAACGGCGGCTCGGGCTTTGTACACCCCCTGTCACGTCGTGCGGGGGGAACGGCTACCCAAGCCTGAATCGACCGACCCTGGCCGGTGTGGTGGGTGCGTCTCCGGCGTGCCCACCACCACCACCACCTGGTTTGCGTGTGGCGTAGCGGCTTGCCCGGCTTCCTCCAACCTCGAACCCGCAACCCGCCCTGAACGCCAGCGGGTGGTGTGCTGGCGGGCGAGGACGAGCAGCGCACGCAGCAAGATGGTGACCTTGGCGGGGCTGAGCGCAGTCGGGTGAGAGCGCGCCAGTGCTTGAAGCCGCTGAAGCCGTGCTCGACGGGTGCGCGGGCGGCGGACAGGGCCGGTAGGCCTGCTGCGCCGACCCGGTGCAGGCCGCCTCCTCGCTGGCGGCGGCCTCGTCATCAGCGGTCAGCTGGGTGATAACCTGCCCGGCGATCTCCAGCCGCTCCAGTTCTTGCTCGGCGTCGGCGGGCTGCTTGCGCATGTCTCCGGCACCACGACGGAGTCCGGAATGCGGGGTTTGCGCATGTATGCAGCCAGGTAGGGATCGGTGTGAGACACCATTCGAACATCACTCTCTTCCTGCAATCCATGCAGGTCAAAGGACGTCCGGAAGTCTCGTGAGTGCTGTGGTCAGGGGCAGGGTCGAACTGCCGACCTTCCGCTTTTCAGGCGGACGCTCATACCGACTGAGCTACCTGACCGCGGTCCTGACGGGATTTGAACCCGCGACCTCCACCTTGACAGGGTGGCGAGCACTCCGAGCTGCTCTACAGGACCTTGCTCTCGTCCAACCGTACCCGACGAGCGCCCCCGAAGGGGCCGTGCGCAGAGGGCGTCCGCCCTCGCTCGAAAGAGAATACCACCGGTGCGAGCGTGGTTGCGTACCCTTTCCCGCCGCCCCGGCGGGCACTGCCGACCCCTGATCGCGGTACGTCCTCTCCCATGCCATAGAGGCCCATCCGCTCGAACTTGGACATCCTGGCAGAGTCGGGGCGCGACAGTGAGCGGGGCGGATCATTGCGGACAGTTACCCCGATCCGGATTCTGCGGGCTTACTCCGGGCTTGCCCGGAGTAAGCCGGCCGCCCAGTGGGCCAGCTACAGGCTCGATGGGCCTCGATAACGTGGCGAATTTTCCCTTCGTGGTAACGCGACCCCCGCGCACGGGGGTCGATCCTCCACGAAGGGCAAATCGTCCACGTTGCTGACGAGACTGCCGACGGGCTCCTATCCCAGACGACACTGTCGATGGGCTCCTATCCCAGTTGCCACACACTGCACTCCAGTAACAGGCTGCTGCCGCATCGCGGCCAGGCCAGCGGTACACCCGCCCGCATCGGGTCCGGCGATCCCGAGGTCACCGCACATCGGCGGGACCGTCGCCGGACAAGCGCTTACGTGACTGGACGTGCCTCTGTTTGCCAGCCGGACCCTTGTTGCCTGTGTGCTCCTGATCTGTCCTGGGCGATATCAGGAACTTACTGGCGCAAGTATTGACATGTCCGGCCTAAGGCGGATGCTGACAACGGGACGGAACTCTGCCGAAGAGCACGGTCGAAGGTGATCGTTGCCGCCGGTTCCTGGGGAGTAGTGATGCGTTTTCAAACTGGCGTGCGCGCATGTACGGCGGTAACCGCTGCCGGGCTTCTAGCGCTGGCCGTAAGCGGGACGGCCTCGGCCGCGGGGCCTCCCGGACCTGCCGCGGGGCCTCCCGGATCCGCCGCGGGGCCTCCCGGACCCGCCTCGGGGCCGCCTGGCCATGTCTTCGCGGGCAAGCCGTCGTCGCTGACCGCCGCGCAGGTGGCCCAGCTCTCGGCCAACGCGACGGCCCGGTCGATCATCCTGTTCAAGAACCAGCTCAGCGGCACGCCCGCTACGCCATCGGGCACCAGCGCGCGGATCAATGCGGCCAAGGCCGCGCAGGCTGGCGTCATGTCCGAACTCAGCCAGGTCCACGCGACGCACGTGACAAGCTTCCACGTCGTCGACGCGGTCGCCGCGACGATCTCCAGCGCCGAAGCCACCCGGCTGGAGTCCAACCCCGCGGTCAGCGCCGTGGTCCCCGACGCGATGCGGACCTTCTCCTCGCTGGGCAACGCGGCGGATCCGGCCGTGCTGCCCGGTGTGGCCGACAGTAAAAGCCCCGCCGCCACCCAGCAGATCTGCCCGAGCAATCCGGCTCAGCCCCTGATCGAGCCCGAGGCGCGCCAGGTCATGAACGTGGACGCCGCGGACCAGATCGTGGACGGGACCGGGGTGAAGGTCGGCATCATCGCCGACGGCATCGACCCGAACAACCCCGATCTGATCAGGGCGAACGGCCAGCACGTCATCTTCGACTATGAGGACTTCAGCGGGTTCGGCGTCGGCGCGCCGACCGACGGCCGGGAGTCATTCCTCGACGCGGGCACGATCGCCTCGCAGGCCAACCAGACCTATGACCTGTCGGGCTTCGTCAACCCGGCGCACCCGCTGCCGGCCGGCTGCAACATCAAGATCGAGGGCGTCGCGCCCGGCGCTAGCCTCGCGGTGCTGAACGTGGCCGGCAGCAGCCCCGCGTTCTTCGACTCGCAGATCATCCAAGCGATCGAGTGGGCCGTCCTGCACGACCACGTCAACGTGCTCAACGAGTCCATCGGCGGCAACCCGGTCCCGAACACCCAGAACGACCCGGTGGCCCTGGCCGATCAGGCCGCGGTGGCCGCGGGCGTAACGGTCGTGGCCAGCTCCGGTGACGCCGGCCCGTTCAACAACATCGGCTCCCCGGCCACCACGCCCGGCGTGATCGCGGTCGGCGGAACCACGACCTACCGGGTCTACCGCCAGACCACCAGGTATGGCACGCAGCTCTCGCCCGGCGGCTGGGAGGACAACAACATCACGGCGCTGAGCTCGGACGGCATCACCGAGTTCAACCCGCACACCGTCGACGTGGTTGCCCCCGGTGACCGCGGCTGGTCGCTGTGCAGCAGCAACACCGCGGCGTTCTTCGGCTGCGCCGACATCGACCACGGCACCAACCCGCCGCCGATCTGGGCGGCCGGCGGCACCAGCGCGTCGGCTCCGGAGACATCGGGAACCGCGGCACTGGTCATCGAGGCTTACGCCAAGACCCACCACGGCAGCCTGCCCGCTCCGGCCCTGGTCCAGCGGATCATCGACAGCACCGCCACCGACCTCGGCGCACCCGCCGACCATCAGGGCGCCGGCCTGGTCAACACGCTCAAGGCCGTCCAGCTCGCCGAGTCCGTCAGCGGCGGCACCGCGACGGGCAGCACGCTGCTGGCCAGCAAGACAAGCCTGAACACGACCGTGAATGCCGGTCAGGCCGCCTCGTTCAGCATCAGCGTCACCAACGAGGGCACCGGCGCACAGCAGGTCACCCCGAGCGTCTCGGGTAACGCGACCGCGCTGTCCAGCGACACCGGTTCCGTCACCCTGAGCTCCTCGAGCCCGACCTACATCGACGGCGAGGGTCGCACCGACTTCTACGCCACCCACACGTTCAGCGTCCCGGCCGGGGCGAGCAACCTGAACGGGAACATCACCTGGAACGACCAGTCCATCGGCGGCGTCGCGTTTGAGACGCTGTTCGATCCACAGGGCAATGTGGCCGCCTACTCGCTCATCGGCGCCAACCAGAGCGGGTTCGGGCACGTTGAGGTGCGCAACCCGATGGCGGGCACCTGGACAGCGGTGATCTTCACGGTCAGCAACGCACCGTACTTCGGTCCGGTCCAGTTCTCCTACTCAGCCGTGCGGAACCACTCGGCCGGCACGGTCTCGCCGGCCTCGCTGACCCTCGCGCCTGGACAGTCCGGCACGTTCCAGGTGACGGTCACCGCCGGCCCGGCCGGCGACAACGCGCTGAGCCTGCACTTGGGCACGGGCAGTGCGACAGATGGCAGCATCCCGATAGTGGTACGTTCGCTCGTTCCGCTATCTGCCAGCGGCGGCAGCTTCACCGGCACCCTGACCGGCGGCGGCAATTCGTTCAACGCCGGCCAGGAGTTCACCTACCAGTTCAACGTTCCCGCCGGGAAGCCGTCGCTGAACCTCGGCGTCAACCTCGCCGACGCCAACTATGGCCTGGAAGGTTTCCTGGTCGACCCGAACGGCGAGCCGCTCGACGCGCAGACGACCGCCAACGACAACCTCGCGCCAGGCCAGACGATGCAGTTCTTCCACGGTTCCCCGGCTTCGGGCCGGTGGACCGTGGTGCTGCTCGTCGCGCTGCCCGTCGACGGCGCGCACCTGACCGAGCCGTTCACCGGCTCGATCTCATTCACCGCGCCGTCGGTGACCGGCAGCGGAATACCGAGCTCGGCCAGCACCGTGCTGCCCGCGGGGCAGCCGGTCACGGCGACCATCACGGTCACCAACACCGGCAACATCAGCAAGGATTTCTTCGCTGACCCGCGGCTGAACGGCAAGGTCCCGCAGGAACTGCTCGGCGGCGACGTGAACGGCGTCACGCTGCCGCTGTCCCTGGCCGCCCAGCCGAACTGGCTCGTGCCCACCAACACCAACGCCCTGGCGGTGGCCGCTCAGGGGACAGTGCCGATCACGATGGTCGTCCAGTGGGCCTTCGGCGATCCGAACGCTCTCGGTATATCGGTGGGCAACGACTCGGCCGCCGCGGTGGTGGCGCCCGAGGTCGCGCCCGGTTTCTTCTTCGCCCTGCCGGAAGCCACCGGGCCGTTCCCGGCCGGCACCACCGGCACCGTCAACCTGGCCGCGGTCGCGAACACCAACCCGTTCGACTCGGCCATCACCTCCACCTCTGGCGACGCGTGGGCGCAGAGCGTCAACGCGAGTGCCCCGTACTCGCCGATAACCCTCGCTCCCGGCCAGTCGGGCACGATCACGCTCACCATCACCCCGAACGCGCCGAAGGGCACCGTGGTCAGCGGGTTCATCGGCGTCGACACCCTCAACCTCGCCACCGTCGCCGGTGACGAGCTCGTCAATATCCCTTACACCTACACAGTCGGCTAACCGGCGACCCTGCCCGGTTCCGGCATTGCCGGGACCGGGCGGGTGGGGTTAGCGTCCGAGGTGTGGGAGGGGTGGACACATTGCTCGCGGCGCGGCTGGCTGCTGGTGATGACCATGCCCTGGCTGAGGTTTTCGACCGGTTCGGACAGGCGGTGTACGGCGCCGCCCTGGGCGTAACCTGCGACGCCGCGGCCGCGCAAGACGTTGCACAGGATGTGTTTGTCGAGCTGTGGAGCCATCCTGACCGGTTTGATCCGGCCGCCGGGTCACTGCGTACCTACCTTGTCGTGGCGGCCAGGCACCGGGCGGTGGATCTGGTGCGCAGCGAGCTTCGCCGCATTGCCCGCCAGTTGCGGCACAGCCGGCTGGCCGCACAGCCGCGCCCGGAGACTCCTGGCGAGCAGGTCGTGGCGGCCGAGATGGCCAGCCTGGTCCGGGCCGTCCAGCTGCTCCCCGCTGGCCAGCGCCAGGTGGTCGAACTCGCTTACTTCCAGGGGCTGACGTACCGGGAGGTCGCGCTCGCCGCCGGCATCCCCGAAGGAACCGCCAAGTCGCGGCTGCGGCTGGCGCTTGCCAAGCTGGAATCGGTGCTCGACCGGCAACTGCTGGAGCTGTCGTGACGGGCGGCGAGCTGGATTCCGCCGCGCTGGCGCTGCCCGCTGGGCTGCGCGATCGGGTGCTTGCGGCTTCCTGGCGAGCGCGTCCGGCAGGCCAGGTGGTCCCGGCGATCCCGGCGATCACCGCGACCGAGGCATTCAGCCGGGCCGCCCATGCCTTCCACGAGTTGCTGTGCGCGCTGAGCGACGACGACTGGCGGCTCCCGGCACTGCGGGACCTGGACGTGCAGGGCCTGGTTGGACACCTGATCGGCGTCGAAGACGACGTGCAGCGCTGCCTGGCCGGTGACCCGCGGGTAGGCGAGGCCGATCACATCGAGTCGACGCGGGCGGCCGCGGTCCGGCAGGCCGGTCGTCGCCCTACCGGGACTCGCGCCGAATGGCATGCGGCCGTGACGCGCACTGTCGCCCTGGCCAGCGCCCGGGGCAACTTGGACGCGCTGGTCATGCTGCATGGCATGCGGCTGCCCGTGCGGTCGCTGCTGGTAGCGCGTGCATTCGAAGTGTGGGCGCACGACAACGACATCCGCGCGGCGGCCGGGTTGCCTCCCGCGGTACCTGATCCCGCGGTGCTGCGGCTGATGGCCGATCTGGCCGCGGAACTCCTGCCGGGCGCCGCGGTCCGGGCCGGGCTGCCGCGGCCCGCCCGGGTCCATCTGGTGCTGACCGGACCGGGCGGCGGCACCTGGGATCTCCTGATCGGCGACGAGGCCGGCCGACTTCCAGTAAGCATCGTCGCTGACGTGATCGGGTTCTGCCGGCTGGCCGCCGGCCGCGCCGCCCCGGCCGACCTCAGCATGGATACCAGCGGCGATCCCGGGCTGGCCGCCGCGATCGTGGCCGCTGTGCCGTCACTCGCGCTGGATTAGCCGAACGACGGGATCTGGCAGTCCCGAGTGATCCGGCGGGCACCCCGGTGACGTATCCCTGCCGGAATCGCGCGCAGCCGAGCGCGCGGAATTCAGGGGAGGACCAGGAATATGAGCGTGCTGATCATCGGGAAAATCTCCGGGGACACCGGCAAGTTCCGTCAGGCTCTCGTCGAACGCGCCACCGAGTTCACGAAGATCGCCGACATGGCCCGGACGCAGGGCGCGATCCACCACCGCTTCGGGATCGGCGACGGCGTGGTCGTCATCGTCGACGAGTGGGAGACCGCCGAGCAGTTCCAGCAGTTCTTCGCGGACCCTGCCCTCCAGGGGTTCATCGGCTCGGTAGGCGGCGCGCCGACGCCACCGGAACTCACGATCGTCGAGGCAATCGCCTCACCGGACCAGTTCTAGCAGCTCAAGCCGACTCGACGCCGATTCCGTAGGACAAAGGACCGCAGCGTGCCGCGAGTTTGCCGTAGACCGGCGCCCTGGCTGCCGGCGGCCTGCCGGGTTGCGTTCTAGTGACGGGCGGGGCTGGTGTGCGACATGTGCCCGCCGGTACGCGAGTGTGGCTGCGGCTCCCGCATGAACGTGGAACTCTGCCCCTTCGTGGTAGTCCGGCCCCCATGCCCGGGGGCCGGACTACCACGAAGGGATAATCCGGCACGTTGTCCCGGCGCAACCGGCCGCCGAGCCCGCTTCTCAGGGCCCCTGCACCTCCTCGGTAACAGCAGGTGGGTGTGTGGCGCCAGCCGGCGGGCCACCATGGTTACCGCCGCGCCGGTAGCTTCTGGCCCTGGCCCCTGGCTCATCAAGCCGCTTCAGTGCTGGTCGCGGATGCAGCATGATGAGGGCGACGCCGACGCTGATGGCGCCAGCGGCCAGCCAGGTAAGCGCGCTGATCTGCTCGCCGAGCAGCCACCAGCCCAGGATGACGGCGACGAGCGGGCTGACGAACGCATAGGTGCCCGCGAGCTGGCTGGATGCGTGGTGGAGCAGCCATTCGTAGGTGCTATAGCCCAGCAGGCTGCCGAAGACGATGAGATATCCCAGCGCCAGGCCGGAGGCTGAGACGAGCGAGGCGCCGCTAATGCGGCCGAACTCTCCGCTGGTGGCGCCGATCAGGCACAGTGCCACGCCTGCGCAGGTCATCTCCGCGCCGCTGGCGAGCAGCGGCTGGGCGGGGTGCGGAGCTCGCTTCGCGTAGACAGACCCACAGCCCCACGCCAGCGCGCCGCCGAGCGCGACGCCCGAGGCAAGCAGGTTCGGAGGTCTGCCGGTGAACGGGTTGATGAGCACCCCGACCCCGGCCACGCCCAGGATCATTCCGCCGGCGGTGCGGATCGTAATGCGCTCGCGGTCCGCGACCCGGCTGGCGATGATCATCCAGACGGGAATGCTGGCCAGCAGCAGCGCGGCGGTCCCAGCCCCGACCTTCTGCTCTGCCCACGTTGCTCCGCCCGTGCCCGCGGCGGGCAGCGCGAGGCCCAGGATGGCGCTGGCGCGCCACTCGCGGCGAGTCAGATTCCGCCATCCCGCCTCAGGGTGCCGGTGGCGCTGCCACTGGCACCACCCGTACAGCAGGAGACCAGCGATCAGGAACCGCACACCGCTCAACGTCAGAGGCGGCAGACCGCGAACAGCAACGCGCATCGCGACGAACGTTGAGCCCCAGGTGACATAGACGACCGCCAGCGCGGCCGCGACGCTGCCACGCGGTCGGCCCGGGGTCGCTGGCATGCCGGAGCTACCTCCTCGATCGTGAGTGCAGTTCGCTTAGCCTCCCGTGCCGCGCGGCCGCCACTGAGTAGCAGGCTGTCAGCCGGAGGTGCCTCAGCTGGGGCCACCCGGACGGGCGCAGCGCAGACGGCGAGTCACGCGCCGGCGACGTTGACTTCGGTCTTGGCGAGTGTGGCGTCTTCGGCGATGTCGAGCAGCGCCGCCGCCGCGTCTGCGCGGGTTATCGGTGACGTCTTGCGGAACAGCTCGTGGCTGATCCGGAAGCTGCCGACACCCGGCTTGTTGGTGAGGCGAGTGAGGTACGCGATTGTCCAGTCCAGGTTGCTGGCGCGGACGGTCTGGGCCATCGCCGCGGAGTCGGCGTAGGCGGTGGCCAGGAACCAGCGCAGCAGCGCGATCGGGACACGCGGCTTGTCGGCCACGATCGGGTATGCGCTGGTGACGACGAGTCGGCGGACGCCCAGGTCGGTCATTTGCCCGATGATCTGGCTGACTACTTCGGCGGCCTGGTGGGGGCCGTTGCGGGAGCTGGCGGCGATGATGGCGATCACCGCGTCCGCTCCGGTGATCGCTTCGCGCACCGCGGCCGGATCCCGTCCGTCACCGTGCACGACAGCTGCGGGTGCCAGCGGTGTGCCCGGCTGCGGGTTGGTCAGCGCGTCGGGGCGGCGGGTGAAGGCGGTGATCTCGTGGCCGCGGCGCAGGCCCTCGCTGAGGACATGACTGCCGGTGCGGCCGGTGGAGCCGAAGACCGTGATTTTCATCTGATCCTTTCTCAGGGCATCTATCAGCAGATCTCACGTCGCCCTCTCGTTTCCTGGTCCGCGCTGGCCGAGCGGCGACCGCCATACCGGCTCGTCACCGCCCGCATAGACCTCGTGCCACCACTGCACCCCGTCGAGAGCGCCAGAGGCGATGTCACCGATCAGCGTGCGCACGTAACCGAGCTCGGCTTCCCGGAGCACCGCGCCGAACTCCGCCTCGACCCACAGCAGCCTCGGCAGCCCCTGCTTTTCCAGCAGCTCCCTCACGGCCCTGGCCTGCGCGAGCTCAGTCTCGAGGCGCTGGGCACGCTCTTCCAGGAGCGCCGCCACGTCATCAGGCGGAAGAGCGGGCAGGAACGACAGCGCGGCCTGGAAAGCTGGGTAGTCACGAGCACTTACGCACCGTCGGGTTCGCAGAAAACGAATCGGCGCCGCGCCGGACGCTTCGTCTGATGACGAGCTGATGACAAACGATCATGGGAGGCGTTCAGCAGATGGGATTCTCCAGAGAGCGTGTCGGGGCGGACGGGAAGTCGCGGTGGACCGCCGTATACCGGGATCGGCGGGGGAAGGTTTGTTCCGCTGGGACGTGGCCGACCGAGAAACTGGCTGACACGGCCTGGCAGAATGCCGAGTCCGATGTCCGCCGTGGGCTCGGGGACTTGAGCCGCGGGCGGCGGACGTTCCAGAAGTATGTTGACGAGATCTGGTTCCCACACCACCAGATCGACCTGACCACGCGCGAGAAGTACACCTGCTACCTGGATCGGTGGGTGAAGCCGTACTTCGGCTCGGTGCGGATGATCGACATCATGCCGCAGGACGTCCGCGAGTGGATCACCTGGGCGCAGAACAAGGGCGCGTCGGCATGGACAATCCAGTACTGCAAGACCTCAATCCTGAGCTCGATCTTCACCACGGCCCTGAACGACCAGGTCACCGCCATCCAGCCGTGCCAAGGAGTGCAGATGCCGTCCGTCCCTGCCACGGTGCGCACGATCGTCACGCCCGAGCAGTTCGACGCCGTCTACCGAGCGCTGCCGGATGCCGATACCCGGCTGCTGGTGGAGACCGACATCGAGAGCGGGCTGCGGTAGGGCGAACTGACCGAACTCCGGGTACGGGACATCGATCTCGCAACGCGGATTGTCACGGTGAGCCGTAAGGTCATCGAGCTCAACGGGAAGTTCCATCCGTCCGGCGGCCGCTTCCTGGTCGTCAACTACCCGAAGGACAAGGAATTCCGCCGCCTGAAGCTCAGCGCGCAGATCTGCCGCAAGCTCGCGGCGCACATCAAGAAGCTCGAACTGGGGCCGAACGACCTGCTGTTCGCCAGGCGGAACCAGGCGGCCTGTGATCCCGGTAGCCAAGGACCTCGATCCGGCGGAGCGGTGGGTCAAGGACGTCACGCCCTCCGGCCACCGGTACGAGTATGGCTCTCAATCAGCGGCTACTCCGGTGGCAAGTGCCGGTGTCCGCACTGCCGGCGCGCCTATGCGGACTATCGCGCCGACCGGCGGGCAGCGGGCAAGGACCGGCCGATGGTGAAGTCGCCGCGCGGACCCCGCATCATCGGTGCGGACGAGGAGCACTTCCCGCGGAGCTGGTTCCGGCGCGCCGTCTGGCAGCCAGCGTGCAAAGCGGCACAGAACTCGGCTTCAGCCCACGGTTCCACGATCTGCGTCATGCGCACCCCTCCTGGCCAGTTTCCCCGGCGGCGCCGACCTGCAGGTGGTCAAGGAGCGGCTAGGTCTTCTGGCGCGATGAGTTCGGCTCATCTGGGTGCGGGGCTAGGTCTTGTTGCCTCTGCGGCCAGCGGGCCCGCGAGCGAGCCTGAGCCGGCAACATACCGGTCAAGATGGCGTGCGAGGTCGTGAATCGCTTCGATGGCTTCTTGGATGCGGTCGAGTTTCTCGCCGCGGGCGGTCTCGATGTAGTAAAGGAATATACGGCGAAACCAGACCAGGTGCTCGGGATCGGTTAGCAGGCTGCAGAACTCCCGGTAGGTGCGAAGCCGCCCATCGTCGCCATACCACATGTTCTCGCCGATGCTCGGCTGCAGGTGGTAGTAGATGCCTAGGTCTCGGACGAACGCGAACTGCACTTTCACGAGGAGCTCGGTAAGAGCGGTATCGTCGATCCCGGTCAGCCGCAGGAACGGGTGGTCGCGGCGGACTCGTTCGATCCAGGCGAACAGGCTGGCGGTGAGGTAGGCCGTGGATGCCAGGAAATATCCCTCGCCAGCGAACCAGGCGGCAGATTCGCCGAGAAGCTCATCTGGATCGCCGATGATCCCTAGCAGGCGCCGACGCTCGGTGTCTGCCTCAATGCTGTAGAGAATCTGCACTAGGCGGCTGCTCATCTCCGCCACTTGGCGTCGCAGCGGATTCAGGTACCTGACATTGATCTCCTCGCGATGTTCCAGATGGGCCTCGTGGCGCCGCTGTCTTCCCGCGACCTCCAAAGAAATGACGGTAACCACGACGGAGGTAATCGCGGCCACGAGAGCGGCCATCACATCACCCATACCCCATCTACTAATAGGGAGGTGCCATGAGTCAACGGTGCACTTCTCCGGCCCGCCCTCTCTTGCGCCGCCGGGAGCGTTGGTCGCGCAGATCGATCGATCTGCCTGCATAGTTGCGCTACGAGGCCGCTACTGAGAACGCCGCTTCTGCCGCCAGGTGCGCGATCATGGGTAGAGATCGCAGGGCTGGTGTCCTGTCGCTCGCCGGTGTGTTGCCGGACCGCTAGATCTCGCCGAAGAATCCGCTGTCGACGCTAACGTCTTCCACCGTTCGCGTCGTCGTCCGGACGCCGAGCTCGTACTGCTTGAGAAGCCCGCAGAGGCGGTCACCGTCGATGAGGTCGATGGGCGGAGCGCCATCCCGAGTCGCTTCCTTCTTAGCGTCCGCGGAGAACGATCCGGTGGTGATCAGGAGCCCTTTGTCGCCGCGTCCTGCCATGGCACCGCGAAAGTCGCGGACGGCGCCCGGGCCGACGCTGCCCCGGTAGCGCTTGCACTGGAAGAAGACCGGGAAGCTGACCAAGCCGAGCCGGTAGACGCCGAGTCCATCGATTCCGCCGTCACCGCTTTGCCCGGTGACGTTAACACTGTCGAAGTCAGCCTCCCGTAGGAGCCTGCGGGCCAGCCGCTCGAAGGCATCGGGCCGCATGGTCATTAGCTGGCCGAGCAGCTGCTCCTTCCAGCTGAGCTCACCGGCAGGCTCTTCTGCGTCCCCCTCGTCAGGGTCCTGCGAGGTGCGCGCATTGCGCGCTTTCCGCAGCTCGATTAGGTGCGCCGCCCATAGTTCGCGGACTTGTTCCCGGCGCTGATCATCTGTCGCGGACGGGTCGGTCAGCAGCGCCGTGCCTTCATCGGTCAGAGCCCAAACGCCCCGGGCGCTGTTGGTCAGCAGTCCCATTCCTTTCAAGTAGGTGCGGGCCCAGGCGAGGCGATAGCCGATCTCGGTTTCCGGGCCATTGTTGTGCAGCACCGCCTGCTGGGCGTCGCTGAACGCCTCCCGCTTGATGACCGTCTCCACGATCTCGCCGATCGACGCTGACCCGCCCAGCTCCGCTACCGCCTGAACCACGGGCCAGAGCATCTCGTTGTACTGCGGCACATTCGCCTTGGCCATATTGTGACATTCCTGCCTATGCGGAGGGCGTGGTTTCACCCTTATCATCGCCACGTCGGCGAAGGCATTCCACACCCTTGCACAGATATCCGGTCATGCCGCGAGGAGATCGATCGCGAGATCCTTCTGGGCGTGACATACGATCTTGCCGTGGCCGCCGCGCAGTCACTGCCCGGAGAGTTCGTTACGGGGACTGTCGTGGATCACCATCTGTGGGCTAGAAGTCGTGCTCGATGACCACAGGGCAATTACGGTGGACCTCCGATTCATTGACGACGACCCGATCATCTGGGGGTGATCCCGGCGACTGGCCCGCGCCGGGCAGCCCGATATCGGGACGAATCCAAGGAATATGCCGAGCGGGCAGGTACGCATGACTCTACGCCTGTCCGACCAGGTCTGAAGACGCTCACATGCTTGTTGAGAGCATCCGGCTGGGAAGTCTCACGACGAGCCCAGCAGCTGTCGTTGCGTAGAGCTGTCCTGCAGCCATTACTTGTGGCGTCTGCTGCTCCCCGGTTCACCAACGGGGGCTGTGAGATGGGATCCTGGCTGGATGGAGACCGGTTCGGACCGATCACTGGCACGCATCGATAGGAATGATCTGCTGCGACTGGCTGCGCTAGCTGCGGAGGTCGAAGCAAAGCTGTTCGCGCGCCACCCTCAGGGTGCAGGACGCTACGCGGGCAGGCTTGTGTGCCGGGCTCTGTGCCAGGGCGCTGCCCTCCACTATGTGGACGCAGAAAACGGCGTCAAGGATTTCGATGTCTGGTCTTTCTATGCCCAGCGCTCCGACGGTCCGTTCCCATACCGGTGGCGGGGAACGGCGGACTACGGTCCGTCGAAATTCGGCCGGTTTCCAGGTGATCCTCAATCGTTCACGGGCCGTCGCGTAGACCGGCTCGGGCGCTCACTGGCGGTGCCACTCGACGCCGACCCGGCCACGGTGCTGCAGGACTATATTGCGACGGCACGCACTGCCTCCGCGAAGGCGCTGGCAGCCGAAGCAGCAGTCCTCATCTATCCAAAGGAGCTTGCCGGGAAAGTCGTCTGGCAGCCCGGTGTCCGGACAATCATGCCGCCAGCAGACGTACTCTAGCTGGTCACGAGTAGGGATGGTGTCCCTCCTCGGACTCCGGCCACGGCGTCCCTGGTTGACGCCACACCGGATCAGGGTTGGCAGGTTGCTGCGGCCATCTCGCCTGGAAGGGCCTGGGGGCGATTTGTGGTCGCTCAGTACCCGGTCCGGCTGCCTCCCATCCCCGCGGCGCTGCCTCGGAAAGCGGCACGGCGCTGACACGAGGCAGGGTGACGATCTCCGGATCGCATTCGACAGCCTGGACCTGACCCGCCGACGTGGGAACCAGCAACACGTTGTCGGGCAAACTCTGCAGGACCGATGGCTCAACCGCGTACTCATAAACTCGCTGAACGCCCACAGCGTCGCTCCAGCTCGTGCCGTCCGCCCACGACATGGACTGCGACCAGTTCTGGGACGTCGACCGGTCCTGTGATCTCGTGCTGCTACCCGAGGTCGAGTGCGCGCCGAGGTGCTCTTCGCTCCACCCATGGGTCGTGTTAGAGCCGCGAGATTCGCTGCTCCCCCATCCGTACGTGTCGGCGCGCGTGGTGGTCCGACTGCCGCCCCGAGTGGCAGTGAACTGGGACACAACGAACCTGTGGTGCCGGCCGATGTAGCTGGCGGCCTGTTCGGCTTCGGCGTGGTTGCCGAGCCGCATGAAGGCGGTGGCGCCGCCGCCGAGGAACCCGAGCGCGTCGTCGCGCAGGTGCCGGAACAGCACGGTGAGCGGCACCCGGTTGCGTTCGCAGGCGGCGGCGAGCCGTTCCAGATGCGCGCGGGTGATGTCGTCCGGCCCGGCCAGAATCACGGCGGGGGTGTGCGCGGTGCTCGCGGTGACCTGGACGGTGAGCCACTGGATGATCAGTGCGGTGAGCACTTCGTTCCTGGCGCTGACCGCGGACGGCGACACCGCCAGGCACGAATACCACGCGGGCGGCGGCACAGCCGCCGGGCCGGACCCGGTCCATGAGGCCAGGTCTGACAAGAACGCGTCGAGCCGGACCAGGCTGCCGGCTACCTGGGTCCGGTAGCCGTCCGGGAACAGCGGCCCGCTGATCACCTCCTGCTCGGCACCGGTGAGCAGTCCGGGTGGCACGGGCTGGCCGAGCGCCGCACGGGCGGCGGCCGCGATCCGCCACATGGTCACGTGACCGCCGAGGGCGCCGGTGAGCTGCTCCAGCACGCGGACATCGATGGCGCGCTCGGTACGGGCACCGCCATCGCTGCCGGCGTGGATGGCTTCAGCGAGCGCGCCGGCGAGCTGCCCGGGATCAAGCCGGGTGAGCAGCCCGGACGCGTCGAGGTCTTCAGGCAGCAGGTAAGAGGCGCCGGAGATGCCCGCCTGCTGTGCCAGGGCGGTGAGGTGATCGGCGGCGCGCTGGCCGGTGAGGTCGGCGACAAGCAGCGGCTGCCCGGCCAGGATCGATGTGCCGTGTACGGCGAGCAGGGACTGCCAGCCCGCCAGGGTGCCGCCGAACACATCGAGCCGGGCCGCGGGCCGATGCACGCTGCCCCACTCGGGCAGATGAGACAGCCGTCCGAGTTCGGCATCCTCGAACCCGGCCGCCTGTTCCCGCCAGGTCTCCAGCGCCTGCCGGTACTTCTGCTCCGGGTCAACGGCCTTCGCGGCCGTCAGCTGACGGCGTAGCCACGCTGTCCAGGCCACGCCCGGGCCGCAGACCACGATGGCGGTGATGATCGTGGTCATGGTGTGGGCGCCGGGGTTGAGCGCTCGCGCGCAGCCCGCCAGCGCCAGCAGCAGGACCGCGAGCATCAGGCTTGGCCGCGCCGCCCACTTCCGGGCCCGCTCGTACGACTTCGCGGCGGCCGAAACGCGTGCCGTTACCTCGCGTCGGATCGTGTCCGCGTCAGGTTCTGGCTCCGGGTAGGGCGCTGCGAGCTCGCGGTGGTCGCGGAACCGCCAGCCGAGCCTGCCGCCCGGGGTGAACAGCAGCGCATGCCAGCCTCGCATACCGCCGGGTCCGGTGGGCCGGACGGTCATGATCCGGCGTTCCCTTCGTCGTTGCCCCTTCTCCTGGTGCCGCCTCCAGGATCTGATGATGCCATTTCCTTACCGTTCTGTCACTAATTGCGATGGAGTGCTTCCGGAACGCCACCGAGCGGGTTAGCCTTTCAGTCGCATGCGGTCAACCGCAGCCGAGCCCGAGCGACCAGGGGTACCGTCCGTGACGCGAGCGTGGGATGCGCTAGCCGAGCTGCCTGCCTGGCTGATCACCCAGATCCCGCGTCCGCGCCAGCCCTGCGGCGACAACACCGAAGTCCAGCGTGACGCAGGAACCGGCCAGCGGTTCCAGGCGCTCGCCGCCGCCTGCGGCCGCGCCGACCCGGTGGCGATCGCCTGGGCACGCGAGGAGCCCGGCGGACAGGTCCGCGTGCTGGCGGCCGGATCCGCGCTGGCCGCCGGGCATGACCAGGGCCAGGCGGTGCTGACCCTCCCGGCCGGTGCACGCGGCGCCCGGCTCGCACCCCGCGATGCCGCCGAGACGCTCGCGCGGATCCCGTGCTGGACCAGGCTGGCGGGCGTCAACGACATCCTGCTCGCCGACGACACCCTGCCAGACGGGCAGAATGTCGGCCTGGCGCCGCCGTCACTGGAGGACGGACTGCTGTCCGCGTGGCTAGGCGCGTTCGCATGGCTGCTTCTCGCCGAGCCCATACCCGGCGGCGAACTGGACGAACTGACCAGCCAGGCCGCCCTCTCACAGCTGACCGCCCAGCAGTCAAGCAGCCCCAGATCACAGGTCTCCGCACACCGGGCGCAGGCGCGGCACGCCGAACTCCGGCGCGCCGCATCGACCGGCATGTGGCGCGTGCACCTGCTGGCCGGCGCGGCCACGCCCGATGACGCCGCGCAGGTCGCCGGATTGCTGTGCGCGTCAGCGGACCTGGCCGGCCTGCCGTACGCCCTGGTCGCCATCCCCGGCACCGGCCCCCTGCCGGCGATGCTCGGCGGCACCATAGAACCGGCCGCCCGAGACGGCGTCAGGGCCGGAGATGGCCGCCACCTTCCCGGCAACGGCATTTACGGCAACCGGTCACCGCAGCAGGCCTGGAGCGCGACGCCGCATGCTCCGGCGCACCCGCCCGCGGCACCTGTAGTCAGGCCAGCGTCGGCCGAGGCGATCATCCGCGCCAGCGAGGTAGAGAGCACGCCCAGGCCCGCGGCGCCGTTCCTCGCCTCGACCCGGCTGCTCGCCGCCCTTCTCAGGGCACCGACACGGGAGGTGCCCGGGCTACGGTTCACCCTCCAGCCCACGTTTGACGTCACCCCGGAGACTGTGCACCGCAGCCAGCCCCCCGACGAGGTGCGCTCAACCCCAGCGGCCATTCGGATCGGGACAGTTCTCGACTGGAACCGGATGCCAGCGGGGCCGCTGCTGGTCTCACCGGAATCCATGAACCGGCACGTGTTCGTGTGCGGCGCGACCGGCGCCGGCAAGTCGCAGACAGTACGCGGCCTGCTCGAAGCCGCCACCGACGCAGACATCCCGTGGCTGGTCGTCGAGCCCGCCAAAGCCGAATACCAGCGGATGGCCGCCCGGCTGCCAGACACCAAGGTAATCCGGATCCGGCCCGGTGACCTCGACGCGCCGCCCGCCGGGCTCAACCCGCTCGAACCCGCCCCAGGCCCGGACGGCACAAGGTTCCCGCTCCAGGTCCACGCGGACCTGCTGCGCGCCGTGTTCCTCGCCGCGTTCGACGCCGACGAGCCGTTCCCTCAAGTCATCGCCGCCGCCCTCACCCGCTGCTACGAGCAGGCCGGCTGGGACCTGGTCACCGGCCAGCCCGCCAGCCCCGGCATCCAGCCCTGGTACCCCACGCTGGCCGACCTGGAACAAGCCGCCATCCAGGTCGTCGAGCAGATCGGATACGGCCGCGAAGTCACCGACAACGTCCGCGGCTTCATCACCGTCCGCGTCGGCAGCCTCCGCCTCGGCACCGCCGGGCGCTTCCTCCACGGCGCCCACCCGCTCGACTTCGCCCAGCTCCTGAACCACAACGTGGTGCTGGAGATCGAAGACGCAGGCGATGACCGCGACAAAGCATTCGTCATGGGCGCCGTGCTCATCCGTCTCGCCGAGCATCTGCGGCTCCATTTCAGCAGAACGACATCGGCTCAACCTCTGAGGCATCTCACCGTGCTCGAGGAGGCACACCGGCTGCTCCGCCAGCCACCCCAAGGCACCGCGGCCGGCCCGGCCGCGCACGCCGTCGAGATGTTCGCCGACCTCCTCGCCGAAGTCCGCGCCTACGGCGACGGCCTGATCATCGCCGAGCAGATCCCCGCCAAACTCATCCCCGACGTCATCAAGAACACCGCCGTCAAAATCGTCCACCGCCTCCCCGCCCGCGACGACCGCGACACCGTCGGCGCCACCATGAACCTCACCCCCAGCCAGTCCCGCTACCTGGTCACCCTCCCGCCCGGCGAAGCCGCCGTCCACACCGACGGCATGGACTACCCGGTCCTGGCCCGCATGCCAGACGGCACCACCCGCGAAAACAGCAGCACAGCGCGGCCACACTCGCCAGACACGGTGATCGGCCACCGCAGCCCCACCTGCGGTCCCGACTGCACCGCCCGGCCATGCACCCTAGCCCAGATCCGCGCTGCCCAGCGGCTCACTCTCACTGATCCGCGCATCACGCTGTGGGCCGAACTCGCCGTAGTCGCGCACCTGACCGGCTGGACCATGCCGATGCCGTCAGAAGAACTCGCCGCGAACATCGACGCTGCTGGCGCGCGGCTCCGGGACTGCGCGATCTCGCACGCGGTGGATACAGCGGTGAGAGCCCGAGTGGCGGCGATCGCGAACCGGGTGAGCCCGCCGGATCTCGCCGTTCATGTAGCCACCGCGATGCGTCACGTGCTCGGCGGGCAGGGTTGGTTTTGCGAGCCGAAGGAACCACGCTGGCTCGCTCCCACGTATGAATGGAGCATCGTCCTCGACGACCTTCGCGACTATTGCCGCGACCATTCCGACGGCGGTCCGCACCCGGACACCGCCGAATGGGAAGTCACATACAGCAACACGATCCCGGGCGCCACTTGCGCCGACCAGCTCCAAGTAGTCCAGCTGTCGTACGAAATCGCCCGCCGCGACCAAGGCCAAGTCGACGCGGTCAACTGGGGTACGCGTCCGCAGAGCGCATTCGAAGACGTTCTCGCCACTCGGCGCGACGATCCGAAGTGGGAGGAGCGGCTCACCGAGGCGCTCGCCGATTTTCCTGGCCACCGCTGGCCGCTCGACCAGCTCCGCCGATTGCCTCCTGAGCCATGACAACGAGGATCGACGGCGCCGGGAACAGCCGACCTGGTGACCGCAGCCCGAGCGCGTCCGCCGAGCGCCACGACAAGAGCCCCGAGCACGGCCGGGCGGAGCGGCCAGACAGAGCAGGCGCCCGTGACAGGCAGCGGGCCGAACCCCGCACTCGAGGCGATGTCGCCCGCGCTGTCCGCGGTGATCCTCCAATCCGCCCGCGCGATGCCGTTGCGCCGAATGCGCGAGACGGCGGTAACGACCGCCAACCCGATCGCACGCGCGGCGAACGGGCCGCCGACGTCAAGAGGGATCGCGGCGAACCCGAACACCTCGCGGAAACACGATCCCGGTCCGAATTCGCCAAGGACACCCGTGCAGCGCAGCCCGTCCGGCACCGCGAGACACCAGCGCACAGTCAGAAATCAGCGGATGCCTGGCCGCCTCCCAAAGCAGATCAGAATCGGGCCAGAGCCCTGTACCAGGAGTACCTCGCGGACGCTAAGGCAGCGGACGCCTCCAGCGGCTGGGGCCAGGGGAGGAACATCGCTGACGCAAAGCCAGACAGGTCCCCGGCCAACATCGATGACCTTCCGCCGCCGGGCGACAAGCTCGTTGAGCTGGAGACCACCAAGAAGTCCCGGTTCGCCGACTTGCTTCATGAAGCCGAGAAGGAGGAGAACCTCGACGGGCTGCACGATGCAGTCGAAAAGTACAGCAACACTGTCCAGGAGTGGCTAACCGCTCGTCCTCCTGAAGGACACGCGGAACAGCCGGTTCCCACTTCGCCGTACATCGCGCCCTCGGTACCAGAGCATGGCGTCGATGCCGGTAACGCCGCCACAGCCGTCATGGTCGCGGGCATCGCGACTACGCACCTGGTTCGCTGGATGAATGACAGACTTAAGCACGGGAAAGGTGATCACGATGGCAGTAACAGATGATCAAATCGCGGCACTGCACGCCCAACTGTCGGGCAGCCACGACGAGCACCGGCGGCTTATTGCAGAACTGGACTCCAGAGGCGCGCTGGCGGGTTACACGGCCGTAGTGACTGCGGCCTTCATCGAGGCCGTAGACCGGAGATTCGGACCTCACGGCGCTGACGATGCCGCCGTGATCGAGTTCGTCGGCGACGTGCGATCACGCTTCCCAGGGGCGGACGACGAAATTGACCCGGTCGCGGCCGAGCGAGTCGTCCGCAAAGCGCTCGGCCGCGGCTCGATCAGCGATCTGGACGGGGCGACCATCCGCCGCATCGAGGCCCTGCTGCTTCCCGTACTCGTGGCGGACGAGCACCTGAATGACCAAGAACTGGATCAGTTCCTGGCCGCCGCTCGCAAGCTTCTCGAAAGCTGATCGCGCAGGCTGCGCCTGAGACAAGTGATGGCGGTCACCGATGAGCACGTCGCGTTCCTGCGCTCATACCTGCGTGGCGACGAGGAAGCGGTCACGCGCTCCTGGGAGCGCATCGAGTCGCGAGCAGGCCTGGCAGCGCTCGTGCATGCTGCTTTCGTGATCAGTGCCCGCCAGAAATTCGCGCCGACCTGGACCCGGGCTGATGCTATCCGCTATGTCGCTAATGTCCGCGCATTGCTGAGCGAAAGACTGGACGTTCTCGATCCCCGCGCTGCTGAACAAGAACTTCGGCTCGCGCTCGGTGATAAGGCGGAATCCGGTCACTCTGCCGCTTCTGCAGCTGCCGCCCAGCTGATCATGCTCAACGCCCTCCTCGTCAGCCTAGACCTCGACGAGGTCGCCGTGGATGACCTCCTGCGGCAAGCCCGCGAGGTCGCCGAGCGCATCTTGGCCGGACAGCCTTCTCCTGACTGACCCAATAGAACGCCGACATTGACGAGAGACGCCGCAAGCGGCAGCGCCGGGATCGCCAGCGGTGTGATTTGCACATACGTCTTGCGACGCGGTGCTGTACTGATTCCTGCCCGAGTTTACGGCTAGTTCGGTTGGCTACTGGAGTGTGAGTGAGACATGACTCCCGAGGAGCCGAACGCCTATCGCTGGACGATGGTCAGTTCGGCGAGCACGGGCACGGTGTGGTGGGTGCCAGATGAACCGAGCCTGGTTGTTGGTCAAAGTGGCTAGCTGCCCGAGCAGGCTGCGAAAGCTGTGGTAGGACCGGGCGGCCTTGTCGTGCTGACAGCTGGCCATGGCCCGGGCTGTGCGCGCCACTGCACCAGGGCGACCGCACTGTCCGGCCGGGGGCGGCGTCTCATCGGCGAGGGTCAGGGCATCCGCACCGTACGCAGATATACAGGTCAGATGGCCAAACCGCAGCAATTCACGGAAAGTGCCAGTTTAAATCCTAAGCTGCTGCATAATCCTGACATGGCTGATCTGTTGTTAGGGCTGGGCGCGGCCGTAGTCAAGGCCGCTTGCAAGGTCTGGCTGAAGGACAGCGAGTTCGCGGCCAGCGCCAGTACCGAGGTCGTCGATATCGTTAGGCTGAAGATCTCCGGTGAGCTGAAACAGCGGAGCGTCCGCCGTGTGTTCGAGGATCTCGAAGTGCCGGTGGCGGAGAAGCTCAAAGTGCTACGTCGGCATGAGTTCGCCGGGATGCCAGATAACGAGTGGAACGCAGCGGTGCTCGCGGTCGGCGACACGCTCCGCAGCGCGAAGTTCACCGATGCGGACATCTTCGCCGGCGACCTCGATCCGCTGTACCTCCGTCGGCACATCCTGGCCGGTGCCCGGGGTGCGACCCGCGATCTGTCCGCGGCCGGGACGACGTTGTATCACCGGGTACTGACTGAGTGCTGTGCCTACGTAGTCGAACTCACCAGCACGCTGCCCGGCTTCACTGCCGGGGCCTTGGTCGAGGTCTTGCGCCGCGAGTCGCTGATCGTTCGGCAGTTTGCCGAGGTGCTGGACCGGATGCCTGATCCGGAGGCGGTACGGGCTGGCACGGCCCAGGCAGAGGCGGACTTCGCGGCCGCCTACCGGCGCCAAGTGGTAAACCGCCTAGACCGGCTGGAGCTTTTCGGCGTGACGGTCTCGGAGTCGGTCCGCGGCTACCCGCTAAGCACGGCGTATATCTCTCTAGCGATCAGTAGCGAAACCTTGCAAGGTGACACCGGGTTCGCGCGACTCGATGACAGACAGGCCGACCAGTTCTCCACCGGCGCTCTTCGGATCGACGACGCCTTGGCGAACACGCGCAGGCTTTTCGTGCGGGGCGAGGCGGGTTCGGGCAAGACGACCCTGCTGCAGTGGCTGGCGGTTCGGGCTGCGCGGCGTGACTTCCCCGGACGGCTAGCAGCCTGGAACGACAAGGTACCGTTGCTTATCCGGCTGCGGCGCTATGTGGGCAAAGACCTTCCTCCGCCCGAAGACTTCCTCAGCGAGATAGGCCGTCACATCGCGGCTGACATGCCCGAGGGATGGGTGCACCAGCTGCTGAGGGCCGGTCACGCGCTGATCCTCGTGGACGGAGTAGATGAGCTGCCAGAACTGCAGCGGCGCCCGGCCCGGGACTGGCTGTCCGAGCTAGTCGAAACGTTCCCTGAGGCTAGATACGTCGTCACCTCGCGGCCAGGTGCAGCGACCAGCGAATGGCTATCCGGGCAGGGTTTCCACGCCGCTGAGGTTCAACCGATGACCTGGCCCGATGTCCGGGAATTCGTCCGCCACTGGCACGCCGCTTTCCGCGACGAGCGGGCCGACCAGGAACAGCAAGCAGAGCTGGCAGACTGTGAACGGAAGCTGCTTGGCGCACTGTTTGCTCGGCGGCATCTGCGATTGCTGGCTACCAGCCCGCTCCTGTGCGCGATGATCTGCGCGCTGAATCTCGACCGTCGCACGCAGCTACCCGATGAGCGGATGGAGGTATATGCGATCGCGCTGGACATGCTGCTGGAGCGACGCGATATCGAGCGGCAGATCGGGGAGGCGGGAGCACGGCTCTCGAAGACCAGCAAGGTACTGCTTCTGGAAGACCTTGCCCACCGGCTGATCCGCAATGGCTGGTCAGACGCACCGAAGGACCGCGTGATCGAGTGGATCACGCATCGGCTGGCCGCGATGCCGAAGGCCGACCCGGCCGATGGCCCGGCGGTCCTTTCCAGCCTGATCGAACGCAGTGGGCTGGTCCGTGAGCCGGTGGCCGGACGCGTCGATTTCGTCCACCGGACGTTCCAGGAGTACCTGGCGTCTCACGCGGCCGTCAGCGATGATCAGATCGGCGAGTTGATCAACAACGCGCACGACGACCAATGGCGCGAGGTCGTGATCATGGCCGCTGGTCACGCACAGCCACGGCAGCGAGACGAATTGTTGCGTGGCTTGCTGGCCCGAGCAGATAAGGAACCGAGAAATCGCAAGGTGCTGGAGACCCTCGCGGTTGCCTGTCTGGAAACCTCGCCAGAACTACACCCAGATCTGCACGCCCGGATCCAGGCAGTTGCCGAATCGCTGCTACCGCCGAAGAACATTCGGCAGGCTGAGATTCTATCCAGGATTGGCGAACCACTGCTCGACCTCCTCGCCGAGCGTGTCCCCCGGGGTGCGCGGCAGTCGGCCGCCACTATCCGTGCGGCGAGCCTGGTCGGCGGAGACGCCGCGCTAAGAATAATCGCTTCTTGCGCCTCGGTCGACAGGAATTCGGTGTTCGCCGAGTTGATGCGCGCTTGGCCGCTATTTGATCCGGAAGAATATGCGCGGCTTGCACTTTCCCCCTCACCGCACGGCGAGTACCTGAACATCGACGATCCATCTCTGCTGCCCGGGCTCCGTCACTTGCCTGGACTCGATTACCTGACTGTTAAATTCCGCGAAGGGCACGGGGACCTAGGATTTCTCCGCGAACTGCCCAATTTGACCGGGCTTAACGTCGTGTCTGACCCCAAGCTACGGGACCTAGGGCCGCTCATCGGCCATCCCGCCCTGGAAAATGTTCTCCTCCAAGAGGTTGGCATGGTCGATCTTGGCCCGCTGGCTACCCTTCCCAAGCTCCGATATCTCTATCTTTACCCGGACCAGGCTACCAACCTCGAGTCGCTTCGCGACTGCGCGAAGCTGGACAGCATCCATGTCCGTGCGCTTCCGGACATTGCCCAGCTATCACGATTCCTCCCTTCACATCAGATTACGCGATTCGATCTTTTCGGCGGGGAAATCGTTGACCTTACTCCTCTGTTCGATGTTCCGCAGTTCGCCGAACTGGAAGGGCTGGAACTGACGCGCTGTGATAAGTTCCGCTCAATCCAGGGCATCGAGAAATGGGCAGCAACCTTGCGATCATTCACGCTCTGGCGGAGTCCCGCAGTGACTGATCTCGAACCGCTTACCGGACTTCCCCATCTCGAATCTCTGTACTTGGCGTGGGGGCCGGCAACCGACCTTCATATCGTGCGCCGACTTCCGAAGCTCCGGCACCTCTTCCTATATAACGATGGCGACGCCGACCTGACACCACTACGGGGAGTAGCATCATTGACGATCTACCTGCAGCGACGCCAGAAAGTCCACGGTGCCGAACTGCTCGGCGAGGGCAGCAAGGTAGTTCGCCGCTAATCAAGGCGCGTAGGTATCGTCTTAAGTCGGTTGTGTGCGACTAGCACTGAGATCGTGGACGATTTACGGACCATGAGGCGCAGAGTCGGATCGTCTGCGCAGCGCACCTGCCACATCGCCACCCGTTTGGTCGCCGTCGCCACCGGCGATGATTGTCGGCAACGTTCGCCCGAAATAGCACGGCGTGCACCGTGGCGACCGCGAACGTCCAAGATCTGAGCCGACTAAAACCACACGCCCTAGCCCGCGTACCGGTGCCTGATGCCCGTCACGTGCCAGCAAGTTGTCACGCAGCCCGGCCGACCCGGCCGCACTGGCTCTATCCAGCCCAGCCCGACATCGCCGGACCACATCTGACTGCCCGCGACCCGTCCATCAATACGTCGGCGCGACAGACCACCCGGCACACACCGTCACCACGCTGACGGCTGCATATCAGTGACAACTTTCTTCACTTTTACCACTGTGCTCACCTGCGCATAACCGCTGCACCAGCGGGTGGCGCCCCCGTCGCCACCCGCACCGCACACGGGAGGTGAGCGCGATGAGCCGGATGACGATAGCGGCAATCGTCGTCGCCGCCGCCGCACTCCCTCTCGTGCTCATGCTGGCCGCGGCGGGCGCCAGTTCCTCCGTGCCCGCCGCGGTCACCACAGCGCAAGCACCATCCGCGCTCGCCGCCCGGATGATCCCCCAGGACTACCTGGCCTGGTACATCGCCGCCGCGCAGACCTGCCCCGGCCTGCCGTGGGCGATCCTGGCCGGCATCGGCACGGTCGAGTCCGGCAACGGCCAGTCCGCCGCGCCAGGCGTTCACAACGGAACAAACGCAGCAGGTGCCGAAGGCCCGATGCAGTTCGAGCCCGCCACCTTCGCCCAGTACGCGGTCAAAGCCGACCCGGACGCGCCGCTGTCCCCGTACGACCCGCAGGACGCGATCTTCACCGCCGCGAACATGCTGTGCGCCAACGGCGCCAAGGGCGGCACTCCCCAGGGCATCAAAGAAGCGATCTACGCCTACAACCACGCCGGCTGGTACGTCGACGAGGTGCTCAACTGGGCCGCGAAGTACGGCACGGCCACCGGCACCACAGCCGCCGAGCAGGCGATCTCGTTCGCGGAAGCCCAGCTCGGCAAGCCGTACCAGTGGGGCGCGGCAGGCCCGGACGCCTTCGACTGCTCCGGCCTGGTCTACGCCGCCTACGCATCTGCGGGCGTCACGATCGGCCGCACCACGTTCCAGTGGCGCGACGACGGCCCGTCGGTGCCGCTCGACCAGCTCCAGCCCGGCGACCTCCTGTTTTACGCCGGTTCGGACGGATCCGCAGCCAACCCGGGTCACGTCGTCATGTTCCTCGGCAAAGGCCAGGTCATCCAGGCGCCGCAGACCGGCCAGCCCGTCCAGATCGACCCGCTCGACCTGTCCGGCGTCGTCGTGGCGACCCGCCCGGCGGCGCTTGCTACCAGCACGAACACGCAAGGAGGTACGTCACCATGAAGGCCCCGTCCATCACCCAGCTGCGCGACGGCCCGCCGTCGGTCGACCTGCTGACCGCCGCCACGGCCCTCGGCATCGGCCGCACCCGCGCCTACGAGCTCGCGCGCGCCGGCGCGTTCCCGGTCACGCTCATCCGCATCGGCAGCAAGTACCGGGTCCCGGTCGCCGCGCTGCTCTCCCTTCTCGGCATCAGCGAGAACTCCCATGGCTCCTAACGACATCGCGATTTCCTGCCCGGAACCATGCACCGCCCCGGAACGCGCCGTCCCGCTGCGCCGCGACCTGATCATCTGGGGCGCCCACGGCGGCGCGGGCACCAGCACCCTCGCGACCCTGCTCCGCCCCGCCCGCGACATGGGCGCGCTGCGCACAGAAGCCGACTACCGGTACCCGGCTCCCAGAACTGCCGACGCGCCAGTACTGGTCGCCTAGCCGTCCTCGGCCCAGCCGAACACGGGCGGCCGCGAGCACTGCTCTCCCTCGGCGAGGCCAAGTGGGGAGAAACACTGGGCCGCCGAAACATTGACAGCTGGCCCGCGCCCGAGAACTGCTCGCAAGCAGGTTCGACACCAGCCGCACCAGGCTCGCCCTCTACGCAGCCGAAGGCTTCAGCACCGATGATCCCGACATCACCCGGATAAGCCTCGACGACTTCTGCCGCCAATAGTCGCTCCATGCTAGGCGAAGATGACCCGTTCCATGTAATTAGGGTTCGGAGTAATCGCGCCGAACCTACCGCAGGCGAAACCAATAATCCGCCTGTTCTTCTTCGTCTGGGAGTCGTTCCTTGCGGCCACACGCTGGCGTTATCAACACTGGTAACTCCAGTGATAGCCCCGATAAGAATGGTGGAATGAGTAATCCTCGGATATGCCGGTGAGGCTATCCAGTGGTCCAGCCCGTCGTCGATCTGGATCATTCGCGCGCCCTCCTCGTGCGCCGGGGACTATCCTGGCCTAATGACATCCACATGAAGATTTGTGGCCTATTGGGCGAGATGGGAGGTTTGCGTGAAAGTCAGGTTGACTGAGAAAATTGCCGCTTTCTGTAGGGAACTCTCCGACAGCATCCTCCAAGACATAACGCGTCAGGAAAGCATGGAGCCCGTGTACCGGCGCGCGGAGGAATCCCTTAAGGCCGGGCGGATCGACGCTGGGCTGGAGGCCGACCTCGATTTGCTCGATGAGATGGTGAGGAGGGTCGAGGGGCAGGGCCTGTATCCGGCGGCCACGCGGAGCTACGTTCCGCTTCCCGGCCCCGGGTCCGGATCCGCCGCGCAGTGGTGGACCTGCCCCCGCCGGCAGTGCACTGGCCGCGGGCGGGTGCGGCCCGGGCACGAACCTCCGGTCTGCGGCGCCACCGGCACGCAGCTAGTGCCGGGGCTGTTGCCGGAGTGACCGGCTTGCTGGCAGAAGTCGGTCAGAAACTCGCCGACCGCTGGGCAGCCCTGCTGGCTGTGCCCGGGCTCCTGTACCTGGCCGCGGTGACCGTGGCTGCGGTGCTTGGCCAGGGTCATGCCCTGAGCTATCACGCGCTGGACCGGAAAATTACGGCCTGGGCCGCCGATCCTGTCCTGAAATCAGCGGGTGCTGCCGTGCTGATTGCCGCCGTGATCCTGGCGGGCTCGGTAGTCGCGGGCCTGGTGGCCGCAGCAGGCGGGGGGTTCATCGAGAACCTGTGGACTCTGCCCGGCAGGCACATCCCTGCCAGTTGGCTTGTCCGCTGGCGCCGGGACCGCTCCAGGAGATACAAGGCTGTCGCCGACACTTCCGCTAGTGCAGCCGAGGCGCGCAGGGCGATCGCGCGGGCCGACCGGATCTGCCTGATCGAAGCCGGTCGTCCCACCTGGATCGGGGATCGGCTGCGCGCCTGCCATGTCCGCATCGAGCAGACCTATGGGCTGGATCTCAACGCCGCCTGGCCGCGTCTGTGGCTCATCGTCCCCGATACGGTAAGGACGGAACTCGGCGCGGCCCGTGACGCCTTCACCGCCGCCGCCCGGCTGCTCGCGTGGGCCGTCTTGTACCTGGTCCTGGTGATCTGGTGGTGGCCAGCTATCCCAATCGCCCTCATCACCGCTACCACAGCCGTCAGGAAAGCCCGTCTCGCTACCGGCAACCTGGCCGACCTCATCGAATCGGCCGTGGACCTGTATAACCGTAACCTGGCCACGCAGCTAGGCGAAGAAGCACCATCAGGCTCACTGACCACAGCAATGGGCGGGCGGCTCTCTGCGCAGATGCGTAAAGATCGCTGGGATCCGAATTCGCCTCTCGCGGACTTAGCCAAATCGCTTCCTCTAGGATTCTCCGGTGGATATCGACCAGGGTACGGAAGTCGCACTGGAGGCTGAGGATCACCAGCCCGTCATGCAATGGGAGCTGAAGGATCCCGGATCGGAGGAGGGTGCCGTGCACATTCAGGTCGGTACGCTCGCCAATGGCGGCTGGTACGTCCGTCACAGGGGATTTGGCAGCCGACGGTTCGTGGACAAAAAAGCTGCTTGGCGAGCGGTAACCGGGCTGAAGGGGCGGCATGAGGGTCGATGGGAGCAAGTCGCGCTCGACTCGCAGCCGTTCCTGGCCCTGCTTCGTCCCGACGGGTCGCGGGTCCTCTACGACAGCTATGACGACCAATGCCTCTACGCGTGCTGGGGTGACCAGCAGGATCTGCTATGGGATAGGTATGAGGCCGCGATAGACGCCGGCACGATCCTGCGGAGAACCGAGGGCCATGCGCTTTTCGAAGGGTTCATCGACCTGATCAGGTACGACGATCCGCTGGATGGGAGCCAGCGCTACGCTCTCGCGACAGCCCGCGAAGCTGGCGCAGATTACCATGTGGTCGATTACCCCGATCAACGGCTAGCTGATGAGGAATATGAGGAATACGTAATCAACAACGAGGACGAGGAGTTTCCCTATAAGTCAAGTGACGTTGTCAGCGTGTCGGTAGACCGCAGGTCGAGACTGCCTGAGGGGCTGACCCGTCTGCCCACAGGGGAGATCACAGCGACCGATAACGTCGAGGAATACAACCGGCTGTACGGTTTGCCGCCTCGCATGCGATGGCCCCTGTCACCTGAACCCAGCATCCCGCCCGGCGAGGTAAGCGGTATGACCGCCGAGCCTAGGGATTGGGGCCCGGCCGAGGTCAGCGTCTACGACATGACCCCTGCGGCCTGGGACGAGGCGGACGAGGAACTCCGGCCAAATGCCCTGGCCTTGGCTGTACTGCCCGACGGGCGGCAACTCCTCGCCTCAGCAGACGACGGAGCGGCCCATATCTGGAACATCAGCGATGGAACAAGGATCAAGAGCTTCTCCGGACACAGCGAATGGGTTCTGTCGGTTGACCTGGCGGTGCTCGGCGACGGGAAGACCATCCTGGCCACCGGCGGGAGAGACGGCCTGGCTCGGGTCTGGTCGGTGCGCGAAGGCGACGCGTTGCAAGAGATCGAAGCGCACCGCCGTCCGGTCAACTCCGTTGCCTGGGCGTTCCCTCCTGGTGACGTGCCCTGGCTGGTCACGGGCAGCGATGACGCGACCGTGGGGATCTGGGATGTGGAGAGCGGCTTGTCGCTGGGATCGTTCGAGGTCGGCTCGCCAGGTATCCAGATCGTGGAGTCAGTAGCCGCGACGGTGCTGGCCGACGGTCACGTCTGTGTGGTCGCTGGGGTGGACGGCGACGCGGACGGTGGAACAGTGCATGTGTGGGACGCCACCACCAAGACGAAGCTGCACGAGTTTGTCATCGAGCGCGACGACGACAGTTCCCTGGGCATGCTGCCCACGAGGGCGGTGGTCGCCGCACTCGCGGACCGGTCGTTCCGGATCGCGGCCATCGCGCGATCAGTCGTGCGCGTGTGGGATGGTCACACCGGCCAGGTAGTACGGACCCTATCGCTGCCGCATGACAGCGGTGACGATGTCGCCTTCGCCGCGCTGCCCGACTTGCGGGTGGTCGCCGCCGCGGCGGACGGCCAGCAGACGCTGGTTTTCGACACCGAGTCCGGCAGCGTGCTGGCCCAGTTCGAGTATGCGCCCTACGGCTACCTCGGGGTTCTCGACCTCGCGACCCAGCCGGACGGCGGGCTTCTCTTGGCTGTCGGCTCGAGAAACCATAACCCCCACGTGAAGACCGATAACCCGGCTCGCGTCCTGCGGCTGGATATGCGTTGGTAGCGTTCCGCGGTGTCGCGAAGGAGCCTTCCTGATGCAGGTCGATGTCCTGACTGCGCGGGTGAACGAACTGGTCCGGGAATACCGGGTGACACGTGACCGGGACACGATCTTTGGCCGGGAGGCCGACCAGGAGGCCGCAGCGCTGTGGATAGCCGTGCGCGCCATCGACCCCGGCACCGCACCGCGCTGGCTCGACGCGCGGCTAACCGAAGCCAATGCCGCGCTGGGGTGGCTGCATTACTGGCGGTACCGCGAGTCCACCGAACCCCAGCAACATGCTGAACTGGCCAGGGCGGTGTTGTGCCTGGAGCCTGCCTCAGATATTGCCTATACCGTCCCTGAGGACCTGGAACCGGTGGTCGGGCGCTTCGCCGATTCCGCAGCCCAGGCGGAACTGGCCCTCGCCCTGCTGCGGGCGTCCGCGTCCAGCCAGGACCCGGCTCTGCTCGATGCGGGCATCGGTTTGATGACGCCTGCGGCCGCGGCACTGCCGAACCCGGACCCTGGCCGCGGTACCCGGCTGTCTTACCTGTGCCTTGCCCACCGCCGTCGCTATGAACGTGACGGAGATAGGGCCGATCTCGATCAGGCCGTCTCCGCCGGCGAGGAGGCCGTAGCGATCATGGACCGGCACGGCGCACAGGCCGTTGAGCCATGGTCGAACCTTGCTGCCGCCTACTGGTCTCGGTACAGACTCCACGGTAGCCTCGACGATCTCCAGCGGGTCATCGGTTTGTTCGAGCGAGTGCTGGCGCTGGCCGGACCCGGTGAGACTTTGCTGTCGGATCTGGCCACTACCTACCGGCAGTACTACGAGCACACCGGCGAAATCGCGAACATCGAGCGGGCGGTCGCTCTGGCCGAGCAGGCGGCGGAGCTGTCCGGTGACCTGGCAAGCACATCTGGCCGGGTAAACCCGGAAGTCCTGGCTATCCTGGCTAGCCTCAGCAACGCGCTGCTGCGCCGCTATGAACGCGCCGGTACAGAGCCAGACCTGCGGAAAGCGGCTGAGCTGGCCGAGCGGATAGTGTCTTCACTTCCCCCGGATGACCCGCAGCGCAGCATCCGCCTCGCCGATGCCGCGTCGGTTCTGCTCAGGCACTACGAACGCAGCCGGGTGGTGGCAGACGTGAACCGCGCCGTCGACCTCAACGAACAGGCCTTGTCGCTGCTGCCCGAGGAGGACCCGCACCGGCCGGATATCCTGATCAGCTTTGCCGCCACCCTTCATCAGCGGTACCTGTGTACCGGTGCCGGCAACGACCTAGACCGTGCGGCGATGCTGAGCGCGTGGGCGCTTGCCGCGATACCGGCCGGAGACGCACGCCGACCCCGCGCGTCCGCCGAGCGTGCCGTCATCTACGCGACGCGATTCGCGCGCACAGGCGTGCTGGGCGACATCAATCAGGCCATAGAACTCGCCGAGCAGATCATAACGAGCACGACCGCTTTCCGGCCGGAGTGGCTGACGATGCTGAGCCGCGCCTATCAGCAGCGCTACGCAGCTACACGCACCGTCGCCGACCTCGACCGCGCGATCGACTTCGGCGAGAGGTCGCTGGCCCTCACCGAGGAGAACGACTTCGCGCTCGCCGGGCGGCGCGCCGGGCTCGCGGCTGCCCACTGGCGCCGCTACGAACAATGGGCGAGCAAGGCCGACCTGGACCGCGCGATCGACCTCGGCGAGCTGGCCGTGTCCGCAACGCCGGACGACCACGTCGACCGGCCGGAACGGATGTCCAGCCTCGGCGCCACGCTCCTGGCTCGCTACCGTCTCGAGCGGATGCCCGCCGATCTCAAGGCGGCGATCGACCTCAGCGAAGGGGCGCGGTCCCACGTCCCAGCCGGGCACCCGAGCCTACCGCGGCTAACCGCGGGCTTGTGCACCGCCTACCTCGAACGCATAACGGCCGGGGCCGGCGCGCCAGATCCAGAGAACCTGGACGAGCTGGGCCGAGCAGTGGCCGAGGCACGAGCGGTAGCCCCGGCCGACCGGGTGTCAGCTCATCATGCGGTCGGTGCGCTCGCTCTGGCCGCCGGACATCCCGCCCTTGCCTCGGCCATGCTTGACAGCGCTCTAACGCTGCTGCCCTCGGTGGCCCCCAGGGAGGCAGGATGGGCCGACCAGCAACATCGGATCGGCGAGCACTTTGGCCTTGTGGAAACCGCAGTGGCCGCGCACTGCGCGGCCGGCGACCCGGCGGGGGCGGTCGAGATCGCAGAGCTGGGCCGGGGAGTCCTGCTGGCCAGCCAGGCGAACACCCGGGCCGACCTAGCCGACCTGGACAACCGGAATACCCGCCTTGCCGCCAGGTTCCGCTGGGTCTGCGAGCGGCTCAACACGCCGGACTTCCCCGCTGACGAACGCAAAAGGTGGTGGGCTGACTACGACACGCTGCTCGCGAACATCCGGGAACTGCCTGGTTTTAGCGATTTCCTGGCCGCGCCCCGGCTAGCTGACCTGCGGCCCGCGGCAGCAGGAGGTTGCGTGGTCCTAGTCAACGCCAGCAGCTATCGCAGCGACGCGGTAGTCGTCCGCGCTGACAGCGACCCGGTCAGTATCGAACTACCCGGCTTGCGGCTGGCTGACGTGGAGACCAAGGTCGAGGCGCTGCTGCAAGCCTATGACGAGACGTATTCGCTGGCGATCGGCCGGCGCAGGCGCCAGGTGACGTCCAGCATCCTCAGCTGGCTGTGGGACGCGGCCGCAGCACCGGTCATAGACACGCTCCGCTGCCCCGGTACCGAGACGTGCCGCGTGTGGTGGCTGCCCACCGGCCTGCTAGGGCTGCTGCCCTTGCACGCAGCCGGGCACATCGGACAGCCGGGGGCCCTCGACGCCGTAGTCTCGTCGTTCGTGCCATCATTTCGGGCCTTGCGCGAAGCCCGCACCCGCCCGCCAGCCCGAAACCGCAACAGCCTGACGGTGGCAGTGCACTCCGTTCCGGGGCTTCCGGAACTGTCCGCGGCCGCGAGCGAAGCCGCCGCGCTGAGCGACTCAGCCCTCCTCGATGACACGGCCACCGCTGACCGTGTCCTCGTCGCCCTCAATGAAGCCACCTGGGCACACTTCGCCTGTCATGCGGTTGCCGATCCGGCCACGCAAGCCGACAGCGGATTGCGGCTGCACGACAGAATGCTGCGGCTGCCCGAAATTGGCGGACTTCGGCTACGCGAAGCAGAACTCGCGTACCTGTCAGCCTGCTCCACCGCGAACCACGGCACCCGGTACGCCGACGAGGTCCTGCACCTCGCCTCAGCCTTCCAGCTCGCCGGCTTCCGGCACGTAATAGCCAGCCTCTGGCAACTAGACGACGACACCGCAGCTGAGGCCGCCCGCTCGTTCTACCGGGAACTGCCCCATACCCCAGTCGCCGATGACGCCGCCGCCGTCCTGCGCAGGGTCACCCTCCGCCTGCGTGACCAGCACCCGGACCGTCCCGAGCTATGGGCCCCGCTGATCCACAGCGGCCCCTAAGGTCGTCCGCTGCCCGTTTCAGAACCGCGGCGGAAGGCGCGTACCGGCTGCCGCAAACGAGGAGAAAGGAAAGTCGCATGAGAGTTGAGGATGTACATCTGCTGGCGCTGCACGAACCGTATGAGTCTCCGGAACATCCAGTGCCGATTGACGCAACGATCGTGCACGCGCTGACCCTGCTGCATCCCGCTGTACCGCAGCCCGACGGCGGTCGGATGTACCGATGCCTTACTGAGTTCCCCGCCCGCACGCCCGGATGCCTGGTCCCGCTGTCGACCCTGACCTACGAGCTAGACGGCGGTCTGCTATGGCCACAGGTCGCGGACTGGGAGGCAGTCGTGGCCGCGATCGTCCGTCTCAGCCGAACCCAGAAGTGTGATTCGATCCCGGTCGGCTTGCCGCACTTGAAATCAGCGCTGCTGGCCAGTGGTCCGAAAACCACCGTCACCGTATATCGGCACGACGGTGGTCAGTCGGCTATGGGGGGACGCGAACGGCAGGAATGCATCGACGAACTAGCAGTTACTGTCCGTAATTACGTAAGGCGGGCTCCCTTCTTCCCAGGTTCCAAACTCACCACCCCTCCAACTGAGCCCGCCGTAATGCCGTACAAGCCATGTGGTTCATAGCTTGGTCGGGTGGCCTGAGGAATTCGAAGCCCCGGCTCCCTCGACAAGGCAGCCGCCGACCTCTCCACCCAGGCCCACCAGTCGCCAAGGAAGCTAGCCGCCCGGACTCACGAACACGTACCAGTGACCAAAGCTGAGATGCCCAACGACATCTGGACCGCAGTCGCGCACCCAGCCGCGTGATCTGGCGCCCTCGATGAGCGCCCGCGGCTGGGAGTACGCGAGTGACGGCGATCATCACCCAGCTCTCCGGACTCATCCTGCAGGACGTGACCGGCACCACCGCGACGCACGATCGCGGACATCGCCATGGTGGTGTCCGCCCTTCACCACGAAAGCGATGCGCTCGCAGCGATGGCCACCGCCGACCGGGCGAGCGTCTGGGCCGCCTTCCGCGCGAACCGCCTGTACGTGCCAACCAGAACGCTAGACGACAGGGCCAACATCCCCCGCCGCTTCGCCCGGGCGCCTGAGGAGCGAGTCGACCTCCTCATCGCCGCGTACCAGCCCGTAATAGCAGCGAGCCAGCAAGCTGCGACCGTCCTTGGCGACCTCGCCGTGAAGACGAACGCGCCAAGCCGCCCCCTGGCCCTCGCCCGCAAGCTGAGCCCGGCCGCGCTCGCTGCCCAGGACAGCCCAGGGAAATACCAGGTCAAACCCACCCAGCCGTCGACCCGGGGCGCCCAGGACATAACGATCCGGCGTCGGTCACGAACCCGGCGATAGGCCACCTTCTGTCATCAGATACCAATGAGTCCTGATGACGAGCTGATGACAAATGATCTTCGCGGCATCCCTGGCAGCACATCAAGCGACCGCTGACCAGCCGAAACGAACGGTGCCCCCAACGGGATTCGAACCCGTGCCGCCGCCTTGAAAGGGCGGTGTCCTAGGCCGCTAGACGATGGGGGCGCTGACGGCGCTCTTGCCGGAGCATAGCTCGCCGTCGTACCCGCAAAGCCTAGCAAGACGGCGCCACTCAGCCGATCCGCAACCCCTGCGACACCTAACGATGCAGCCACACCCGGAATGAAACACGATTCCCCTTGCAAAGATTGTCAGTATCAGACACGGTAAGCGATATGGATGTCACTCAGTGACGAGGAGGCTGATTGACTGTCCAGCCAGGACGACTAATCCAGGGTGGGGCGGGAACACTGATTGCGAAACATACGTCGCATGAGCCACACGGATACCTGGTCTATGCCCGGGGGTGAACGTGACCGTGGCACCTGAGCCACGAACCGATGAGCTCCCGGCGACTGACGCTTACGACCCGGAGCCCCGCACCCCGGGCCCGGCCGGCGGCCCGTCGGCCGGAGCCGCGGGGTCCACGGGCGCCGAGCCCGCCGCGGTACCCACTGGCGGCGAGGCCGCCGCGGGGGGACGTCATCGCCGGGCGCCGGAGGAGCGTGCCTCCTATCGCGAGGTGTTCGCCATCAGCGAATTCCGCGCGCTCTGGGTCGCCCAGGTGCTTTCATACGCCGGCGACCAGTTCGCCCAGGTCGCCATCGCGATCCTGGTGTACCACCGGACCGGCTCGCCGTTCCTGACCGCGCTCACCTACGCGCTGACCTACCTGCCGCCGATCGCCGGCGGTCCGCTGCTGTCCAGCCTGGCCGACCTGTTCCCGCGCCGCCGCGTGATGATCGTCTGCGACCTCCTCAGGGTAGCCACCGTCGGGTTCATGGCCCTCCCCGCCACGCCGTTCGCCGCGCTATGTGCCCTGCTGTTCCTCACCGTGCTAATCGGCACGCCGTTCAGTTCGGCACGCGCGGCGCTGCTCCCCGACGTGCTGCCCGGGGACAAATATGTGCTCGGCTCGGCCATCAGCAGCATCACCTTCCAGGCGAGCCAGATTGCCGGGTTCGTCGCCGGCGCCGGGGTCGTCGCCATTCTGGACGCGCACCGGACGCTGGCCGTTGACGCGATGTCGTTCTGCCTGAGCGCTCTTATTATCTTGCTTGGCACCAAGGCGCGGCCGTCACCGCGACGGGAAGGCGACACCAAGCGGTCCTTGTGGGCGATTTCCAAGGACGGGGTGCGGATCGTCTTCGGCAATCCCGTGCTGCGGACGCTGCTGCTCTTCGGCTGGCTGGCCGGGTTCGTGATCGTGCCGGAGGGCCTGGCCGCGCCGTATGCGCACTCGCTGCACGGCACCACGCTGACCGTCGGGCTGCTGATGGCCGCGATGCCCACCGGCGCGGTGATCGGCGCGTACCTGTTCGGCAAGCTGTGCCGGCCGTCCACCCGGATCCGGATCATGGGCTGGATGGCCATGCTGTCCTGCGCGCCGCTGATCGCCAGCGCGTGGAACCCGCCGCTGTCCGTGATCTTGCCGATGTGGGCGCTGGCCGGAGCCGGCGGCGCCTACCAGCTGGCGGCCGCCGCGGCGTTCGTGCAGGCGCTGACGCCGGAGACGCGGGCCCGCGCGTTCGGCCTGGCGCAGTCGGGGTTGTACGCGGTGCAGGGCATCGGGATCCTGGCCGGCGGCGCGATCGCCCAGGCGATCGGGCCCACGCTCGCGGTCGGCCTGGCGGGCCTGACCGGGCTCACCGCCGCCACCATGCTGGCCATGGCGTGGATCGGCCTGCGCGGCCGGGCCGTCGCGGCGCAGCGCCCCGCGACGCCCGGCCCCGCGACGCCCGCTTAGGACTTCGAACGGCGGCTGTTCACCCATTGCTCGGCGATCGAGGTGTCCTCGCTCTCCTCGGGCAGGATCACCCACGCCACCAGATACAGCAGGACGCCGGCCCCGACGAAGATCGTCAGCGCCGCGAAGCCGAGCCTGACCAGGTTCGGATCCACGTCCAGGTACTCGGCGACCCCGCCCGCCACGCCGGCCACCATCCGGTTCTTGGTACTGCGGGCCAGTCGCTTGTGCCGCTCGTTTCCATGCTCGCTCATGGTTCCGATCATGCCCCGTTTGCGGCCCGGTGCGACATCGGGAACAACCCTGTTATTACCCTGAATGCAGCAACTGGAGAGGAATCGCCCGTGGACACGGACCTGCTGCGAATCGACGATCAGCTCACCGACGAAGAGCGGATGATCAGGGACACGGTCCGGGCATTTGCCGCGGACAAGGTCGAACCGAACATCGCGGACTGGTTCGAGGCCGGGACGCTTCCCCGCGAGCTGGTCCCTGAGCTAGGCAAACTGGGCCTGCTCGGCATGCACCTCACCGGCTATGGGTGCGCCGGAGTGGGACCGGTCGCCTACGGCGTCGCGTGCCGGGAGCTTGAGGCCGTCGACTCCGGGCTGCGCAGCGCGGCGTCCGTGCAGGGCTCGCTCGCCATGTACCCGATCTGGAAGTACGGCTCGGAAGAGCAGAAGAACGAGTGGCTGCCGCGAATGGCCACCGGTGAGGCGCTGGGGTGCTTCGGCCTGACCGAGCCAGACCACGGGTCCGATCCGGCCGGGATGCGCACCGTGGCAAGGCGAGACGGCTCGGACTGGGTGCTGAACGGCACCAAGATGTGGATCACTAACGGCTCCGTGGCCGACGTCGCGGTCGTGTGGGCGCGGACTTCGGAGGAGGGGATCCGCGGGTTCCTGGTGCCGCGCGGGGCGCGCGGGTTCACCTCGCGGGACATCCACAAGAAGCTGTCGCTGCGCGCGTCGATCACTTCTGAGCTGGTCCTGGACGATGTGCGGCTGCCGGCCGAAGCAACCCTGCCCGGCGTGTCCGGGCTGAAGGGCCCGCTGTCCTGCCTGACCGAGGCGCGGTTCGGCATCTGCTGGGGAGTGACCGGGGCGGCCCGCTCCTGCCTGGAGAGCGCGGTCGAGTACGCGGTCACGCGAGAGCAGTTCGGCAAGCCGATCGCCTCGTTCCAGCTGACCCAGGGCAAGCTCGCCTGGATGGCGTCCTCGCTGTACCAGGCGCAACTGCTCGCGCTGCACCTCGGACGCCTCAAGGAGCGCTCCGGGCTGACGCCGGCGCAGGTCAGCATCGGGAAGATGTCGAACGTGCGCACCGCCATCGACATCGCGCGGACCGCGCGGACCGTGCTCGCGGCCAGCGGCGTGACGCTGGAGTACGCGCCGATCCGGCACGCGAACAACCTCGAGGCGGTGCTCACCTATGAGGGCACCGAGGAGATCCACACGCTGGCGATTGGCCAGGCTCTCACCGGCATCTCCGCGTACCGGTAGGCTTGCCGTCTGGTGGCTCAGTCCGCCGGATGAGGGGCGTTAGCTCAATGGCAGAGCAGTGGGCTTTTAACCCATTGGTTCAGGGTTCGACCCCCTGGCGCCCCACGTAGACGTCCCGGCCGCGATTGCCGCGCGGCCGGCGGCCGGGACACGAGCACGCAGACAGGCCCGTCAGCAACGTGGACGATTTGCCCTTCGTGGAGGATCGACCCCCGTACGCGAGGGTCGCGTTACCACGAAAGGCAAAAACACCACGTTAGCGGGGCCCGTCCTCCCCCGCCCATCGAAGCCCTCCGCTGCCCCGTCGAACGGCCGCGACGGAGGCCGGCCCACTGAGCCGGCGCGCCACGAGCCTGAGCTGGGTTAAAGCAGGCCGCTCCAGCTTAGGATGTTGCGCAGCGCACGCCCCTCCGCGCGACCCGCCATGACCACTTTTCTCCGAACGACAAGGGGATTCTCGTGCAGGGATTCAGGAAATTCCTACTGCGTGGCAACCTTATCGAGCTCGCGGTCGCCGTCGTCATCGGGGCGGCCTTCGGCGCGGTTGTCACGTCGCTCGTCAAGGACCTCATCACGCCGCTCATCGCCGCGATCGGCGGCAAGCCGAACTTCGCGAACCTGTTTTTCACCGTGAACAAGAGCAAGTTCTTGTACGGCGACTTCATCAACGCGCTGATCGCGTTCGCGATCATCGCCGCCGTCGTGTACTTCCTCGTGGTGTCCCCGGTCGTCCGGCTGCTCGCGCGCCTGCAGCGCAGCCAGGAGGTCACCGAGCGCGCCTGCCCCGAGTGCCTGGCCGATATTCCGGTGAAGGCCACCCGCTGCATGTACTGCACCACGACGGTGACGCCGACAGCTTAGGGCCGGAAGGAGAGCGTCCGGGCTCGGGGCGGGGCCTGGCCACTCCGAGCCCGGACGCAGGTGAAAGGATGAACCCCTCTCACCGACAGAGCATGCCGGGTGAACCTGAGGACTCGCTAAGACAGACCTGTGAACCCGCTCACCACCCACCAGCCGTGAGGGCCCGGCATGGCGGCGGCGTACGGGAGGCGGAACGACGACTACGCGGCGCCCGGCGACTGCTCGGGCCAGCCTGCTAGCTGCTCCGACGCCTGACCGGGTAGCTCACCTGAGGACCAGCCGGCCAGTTCGGCGAACGGAATCGGCGCACCGAGAAGCGGCGTGCTGGCGTAGTCACCCGCTGGTGATAGCGGGCCACCTTCCGGGGGTTGCTGCTCGCTCAGCATGGCCTGCGGCGGCAGCGCCTGTTGCGGCACCATCTGCTGCGCAGAGACATGCTGCGGCGGCAGCGGCGGTAGCTGGGCGGACGGCTGCTGCTGCCCGGCCAGCGGGCCAGTGCCAGCGCACTGGTCGCGGTCGAGAAACTCCGCGAGATATTCAGCTTCGTCGGCGTCGATCCCGATCACGACCCGGGGCTCGCCCCAGGGCTCTTGGAGCGAGTAGCCGACATAGCTCACCACGGGCTGTGACGGCGCTACCGCCAGCCCATGCAGCGAGCGCCATTGTTCCCATGCAGATTCCAAGCGCGCCGCGGCGCGCTGAGCACGTGCGACCAACTCTGGATCACGCATCGTGCGACCCTCCCCTAAGAGCGGACCAGCCCCGGCAGCAACGTTCCGCGGGATATCCCTATCCGGCGAGTTCCCACACTGCCGGCAGCATCCGTGCCGCGGGCACATCTGCCACCGAGGCCGACCCCCCATTCCGTTGAACGAGCGCTGCCGTATCCCGGCGCGGGACACCCGGAGCGGGTGCCTACCGCATGGACACGGCATCGGATCACTCGGACCGCTGCTGCGGGATACCCGCGAGCAGTGCACGAACCTCAGTCTCCCGGTAGCGCCGGTGTCCCCCCAGCGTGCGGATCGAGGTCAGCTTGCCGGCCTTCGCCCACCGCGTGACGGTCTTGGGGTCGACACGGAACATCGTGGCGACCTCCGCCGGCGTCAGCAGCGGCTCGGCCTCTGGTGTACGTGCGGACATGTGATTGGCCTCTCCTCCTGGACCAGTACTTCCGATCCTGTGTTTCGTGCTAGTACCTGTACCTGGCGCTCCCTGGGGAGCCTTGTCGTGGATGTCCCATATGGTCGACAGAGACCATATTGCCATCACCACCGGTGACAAGTCGACCACCACGCGCAAAGTTTCTGTACTGGGATGCCCCGTTGCTCCCGACGATCGCTGTCACTCAGGGTGATTCTAGCGATACTTATAGTCGCATCGCGCCGGATTCGGAAATAGTGCCCGCCGTGTGTCCCCTCCCGACCTTGGCAACCGCGCTGTTCAGCGCCCATCGTGGCCTCCTGGCAATCAGTTGACCTGCTCAAACTCCCGGAAAATCAGCCATCTGGCCCGCACCCGCCGGTACATCGCGTGCGCCAGTTCGAAATGACCTCGTGACATTCCCGCTACCACCGCGCCGATCTCGGCGGCCGATTCGTCCCCGCACAGGGCGGCGTCGCTGAGCAGGTGGACCAGCCCGCCGTAGTCCAGTTCGGCCAGCGCGTGCGGGTGAAACCGCTCGAGCCAGCGGCCCAGCCCGGCGAGTTCGTCCATGACGGTGAGGGTCTCGGCCAACCGCGAGGCCGCCTCCTGCCGCTCGCGCAACTGCCGCCCCAAGGCGCGCAGCGCCGTCAGCCCGCGAGCGACCCGGCGGCGCGCGTGCGCCATCGTCGTGACGTACACGAGCGTCCTGGTGGCGTGCGCGGTGGCCCGGAGGTCGACGGTGCCGCCACCGTCCTGGGCTGGCGCCCCGCCCCGGCCGAGCGCGATCCACCGCTCCGCGCCGGCGAACGGGAAGAACCAGGCCAGCGGCACGGTCCAGCCGCTGGTCTGGATGTGCAGGCGGGCATCCCCCGCGGACTGCCGCGTGCGCTCCGGCACCTGCCAGGGGCAGATGTACACCACGCCGTCCGCGGAGCGCACGTAGGCGTGCTCGCCCGTCCCGCCGGCAGAGCCGTCCCCGATCAGCTGACGCAGCACCAGCAACTGCTCCGCCGCCAGCGCGTCGCGCCGCCGCGGGCGGGTGCCGGACGCGGCGTACGCCGTCCAGCGCGACCGGTCAGGTTCGTGAAACGCCGATACCGGTTCGTACACCCTCAGATACGCGACGTAGTTGTTCACTGTCTTATCGTGACATACCTGACCGCGCTTGCGATGTCCCGACAGGTAACGAGATCGTCTCTGCTGCTAGTTACCGCCCAGTACGGAGCGTATGAGCATGCTCTCTTTTACCCCAGCCGCAATACGCTTGATCACGTACCCCGGTTCAACCCCGGACCGGGACGGGACGAAAAGAGTCACTACCGTGGCACACGTTTTCGCGAACTCCCACAAGGATCAGGGCACCGCCGCCGAGCACCTGGCCGGCGAGCCCGCCAGCGGGCACGAGCAGGTCGTCTTCTGCCAGGACGTCCGCAGTGGGCTGAAGGCAATCATCGGCATCTACTCGACCGTACTTGGCCCGGCCCTCGGCGGCACCCGGTTCTACCCATACGACAGCGAGGACGAGGCGCTCGCCGACGTGCTCCGGTTGTCCAGCGCGATGGCCTATAAGAACGCGCTGGCCGGCCTGGACCTGGGCGGGGGCAAGGCCGTGATCATCGGCGACCCGGCCGAGCTCAAGAGCGAGGCCCTGCTGCGCGCCTACGGGCGCTTCGTGGAGTCGCTTGGCGGCCGGTACATCACCGCGTGCGACGTGGGCACCCGCAGCGAGGACATGGACATCGTGGCCCGTGAGTGCCGGCACGTGACCGGGCGGACGGCGCCCGCCGGCGGGGCCGGCGACTCGTCCGTGCTGACCGCGCTTGGCGTCATGCACGGCATGCGGGCGGCGGCGGCGCATGCCTGGGGCAGTACCAGCCTGGAGGGCCGTACGGTGGGCGTGGAGGGCGTCGGCAAGGTCGGCCACCGCTTGGTCACGCACCTCATGGAGGCCGGCGCCCGGGTGGTGATCTGCGACGTGAGCTCGCGGGCCGTGGACGCGGTGCGCACCCGCCACCCGCAGGTGCGCGCGGTCCCGGATATGGCCGCGCTCGTCGCCACCGACCTGGACATCCTCGCGCCGTGCGCGCTTGGCGGCGCGCTGACCGACGCGGCGGTCGGCACGATGTCCGCGAAGATCGTCTGCGGTGCCGCGAACAACCAGCTCGCGCACCCCGGCATCGAGAAGCTGCTGGCCGATCGCGGCATCCTGTACGCCCCCGACTATGTCGTGAACGCTGGCGGCGTCATCCAGGTGGCCGACGAGCTGAACGGATTCAATTTCGAGCGAGCGAGAGCGGCCTGCGAACGGATCTTCGCCACCACGGAGAAGGTATTCGCCATCGCCGAGACGGACGGCGTGCCGCCGTCGGTGGCCGCGGACCGGCTGGCCGAGCGCCGCATAGCCGACGTGGGCCGCCTCCGCGGGATCTGGCTGCGTTAGGCCCAGCGCGAACACGGCATGGGCGCTGAGACTTCTGTGGCCAGAGCTGCGCAGGCGTCTTCAGTGGCCTGCGAGCACAATTCCCGTGCCGGGTAAGCGTTCTCTGTTAGAAAAGGCGCCAGATTCGGCGCCTTTTCTAACATGAGGCACTTTTCTCACATGAAAGAAGCTCGCGCCAGGCGGACATGACCCGGCAAATCCGGCAATCGTGGCGCCTCCCGACTCGCGCCCACCGCACCAGGCATCCCAGGTCCCGCTAGGCGGCCGGGCTAGGAGTAGGCATTGGGGGCGCAAAGCGGGTACGGTTGTTCCTGTACGGATGCTGGCCAGCGTCGCGCACCCCGTTGCGGGGTGGCGACGGCGTCGTATGGCGCTCCAGCGAGGCGGAGAGAATGGGGCCTGACTGGCTCCGGACGTTCGAGGGGGTCGAGCCAATGGGGCGCGGCCGAGCCAAGGCCAAGCAGGTCAAGGTTGCCCGTGAGCTCAAGTACAAGCGAGACGACACGGGTCTTGACCGGCTGCGTGCGGAGCTGGCTGGTGCGGATTCCCGAAACGGTACGTCGGTGGACGATTACGACGACGACCACGAGGAATCCGAGGACGACGACGAGTCCGTCGAGGACGACTGGCGGTTAGCTCCTAGATATCTAGGAGACCTCTAGCACGAACTTGCCCCGGTCGCCTGCCGCGACCGGGACGGGATAGTGCCCGTCGAAGCATGCCCGGCAGAGCCGGTCAGCGGGCAGCGTCGTCGCCTCGATCAGTCCGTCCAGCGACACGTACCCGAGCGAGTCGGCGCCGATCGACGCCCGGATCTCCTCGGTGTCCAGGCTGCCCGCGATCAGCTCGTCCCGGCTGGCGAAGTCGATGCCGTAGAAGCATGGCGACATCACCGGCGGCGACGCGACCCGGACGTGCACCTCGACCGCGCCAGCCTCCCTGAGCATGGCGACCAGCGCCCGCTGCGTGTTGCCGCGCACGATCGAGTCGTCCACCGCGACGATCCGGCGGCCGGCGATCGCCTCGCGGAGCGGGTTGAGCTTGAGCTTGATGCCACGCTGCCGGATCGTCTGGCTCGGCTGGATGAATGTCCGGCCCACGTAAGAGTTCTTCACCAGCCCCTGACCGAACGGGATCCCGCTGGCCTCGGCGAACCCGATCGCGGCCGGCGTGCCAGACTCCGGCACCGGGATCACCAGGTCGGCCTCGACCGGATGCTCCTTGGCCAGGCGCCTGCCCACCTCTACCCGGGTCGCGTGCACGCCGCGCCCGGACAGCGTGGTGTCCGGCCGGGCCAGGTAGACGTGCTCGAACAGGCACCCGGTGACCGGCGCCGACGCGATCGTCCGCGAGCTGACCCCGTTCTCGTCGATGCGCACGAGCTCACCGGGAGCGATCTCTCGCACGAACGCGGCGCCCACGATGTCCAGGGCCGCGGTCTCGCTGGCCACCACCCAGCCGCGCTCTAGTCTCCCCAGCACCAAGGGCCGGAAGCCATGCGGATCGCGTGCCGCGTACAGCGCGTGCTCGTCCATGAACACCAGCGAGTACGCGCCGCGCGCCCGCGGCAGCACGGCCGCGGCGGTGTTCTCCACCCCTTCGGCGACACCGGGGAGCTGGCTCACGAACAGCGCGGTCAGCACGTCGGTGTCGGACGTGGCGGCGATCCCGGCAACACCGGGCTGCCCGTCGAGCAGCTTGGCGAGTTCACGGGTGTTGATCAGGTTCCCGTTGTGGCCGAGGGCCAGGCTGGCGGCCGGGGTGGACCGGAACGTGGGCTGCGCGTTCGCCCAGACCGAGGCCCCGGTGGTGGAGTACCGGCAGTGCCCGACGGCGATGTGCCCGCGCAGCGCGGTGAGCGCCGGCTCGTCGAAGGCCTGCGCGACCAGGCCCATTTCCTTGTGGACGACGATCCGGTGACCGTCGCTGACCGCTATGCCCGCGGACTCCTGGCCGCGATGCTGCAACGCGTACAGGCCGAAGTAGGTGAGCTTCGCGACGTCCTCCGCAGGCGCCCACACGCCGAATACACCGCACACTGTAATGAGTCTAGCCAATCAACGGCAGGTATCCGGCCAGGTCGGCGCGCGGCCCGCTGGCGCGCACCGCCGCCGAGTCCACCGCTGCCGCCCAGTCGAGCCGGCCGGCCGCCAGCCGCAGCCAGGTGACCGGATCGGTCTCGATCACGTTCGGCGGGGTGCCCCTGGTGTGCCGCGGTCCTTCGATGCACTGCACGGCGGCCACCGGCGGGACGCGCACCTCCACGGCGTGTCCGGGGTGTCGCAGCGCGAGCAGCTGGAGCAGGTGCCGGACCGCGATCTTCAGCTCCGCCTGGTCCGGCTCGGTCCCCGCGTCCAGCGCGGCCAGCACCGCCGCCGTGCTGGCCGGCCCGCGCGGGTCCGGCGCCCGGGCGGGCATTACCCGAAGATCCCCGGCAGCGTTCCATCCCGCGCGGCCGCGAGCTCGCCGAGCGGGATCTCGAAGCAGCCCTCGACGGCGAGGGTGTCCCCGCCGGTCCGCCCGATGACGGCGGCCGGCACGCCAAGCTCTTCCGCCAGCGCGACGAACGCGGCCTCCTGCTCGGGCCTGGCCGCGACGACGACGCGCGCCGCCGACTCGCTGAACAACGCGGTGAACGGGTCATCGCCGAGGTCGACCCGGCAGCCGGCGCCGCCGCGCAGGCAGGACTCGGCCAGCGCCACGGCCAGCCCGCCGTCGGACAGGTCATGCGCCGCGGCGAGCACCCTATCCGCGCAGGCCCGCGCCAGCAGCGCGGCAAGCCGCGACTCGGCGGCCAGGTCGGGTCGCGGTGGCCGCCCGCCGAGGTGCCCGTGCAGCACGTGCGCCCAGACCGACCCGTCGAGTTCCGGTCGCGTCCGGCCGAGCAGCAGCAGCGTCGCGCCCGGCGGGAAGCCGATGCCGAGCCGCTTCCGCACGTCGTCGTGTACGCCGAGCACCCCGACGACCGGTGTCGGGTGGATGGCCGCGGTGCCCGTCTGGTTGTAAAAGCTCACGTTCCCGCCGGTGACCGGCACGCCGAGCGCCTGGCACCCGTCCGCGAGCCCGCGCACCGCCTCGGCGAACTGCCACATCACCGCGGGGTCCTCCGGAGACCCGAAGTTGAGGCAGTTGGTGACGGCGAGCGGGCGCGCTCCAGTGACCGCGACGTTCCTGAACGATTCACTCAGAACGAGCTGTGTGCCACGGTATGGGTCAAGCGCGCAGTACCTCGCGTTGCCGTCGAGCGCGAGGGCGATGCCGAGCCCCGAACGCTCGTCGACCCGCAGCAGGCCGCCGTCCTCTGGCATGGCCAGCACGGTGTCGCCGCGCACGTACCGGTCGTACTGGTCGGTGACCCAGTTCTTCGCGGCCTGGCCGGGCGCGGCGAGCACGGCGAGCAGCGCGGCGCGCAGTTCTTTCCCGTCCGAAGGGCGCGGCAGGTCATCCGCGCCGGCCCGTTCCAGGGCGTCCTGGCTGGCCGGACGCTGGACCGACCGGAGGTACACCGGCCCGTCGTCGGCCGCGGACCCCGGCGGGATGTCCACCACGGTCTCGCCGTGCCAGCTCATCGTCAGCCGCCCGTGGCTGGTCACCTCGCCGATCTCCGCGGCCTCGATGTCCCACTTAGCGCACAGCGCGAGGAATCGCTCGACGTTGTCCGGCTTGACGACCGCCATCATGCGTTCCTGCGACTCGCTCATCAAGATCTCCGGCGGCCCGAGCGAGGGATCGCGCAGCGGGACCTTGTCGAGCTGGACTCGCATTCCCCTGGTGCCGGCCGCGGCCAGCTCGGTGGTCGCACAGGCCACGCCGGCCGCGCCCAGGTCCTGGATGCCGACGACCAGGCCAGCCGCGAACGCCTCCAGGCAGCACTCGATCAGCAGTTTCTCCAGGAACGGGTCGCCGACCTGGACGCTCGGCCGCTTCGCCCCTTCACCGCCGGCCGAGAACGACGCGCTGGCGAGCACGGAGGCGCCGCCGATGCCGTCCGGGCCCGTCCTTGAGCCGAAAATGATGACCTTGTTGCCGGGCCCGGTCGCCGCGGCGATCTGCAGGTCCTCGTGCCGCATTACGCCCACGCACAGGGCGTTGACCAGCGGATTGCCGGCGTAGCAGGCGTCGAAGTCCAGCTCGCCGCCGATGTTGGGCAGGCCCAGGCAGTTGCCGTAGAACGAGATGCCGCCGACCACGCCGGGCAGCACCCGCGCCGTGTCGTGCGCGTCCGCCGGGCCGAACCGCAGCGCGTCCATCACCGCGACCGGCCGCGCGCCCATCGCGAGGATGTCCCGCACGATGCCACCGACGCCGGTCGCCGCGCCCTGGTGCGGCTCGACGTAGGACGGGTGGTTGTGCGACTCGACCTTGAACGTGACCGCGTAGCCCTGGCCGATGTCCACCACGCCGGCGTTGTGCCCGATGCCGGCCAGCAGCGCGGTCGACGTGGGCGCCTTCGAGCCGAACTGGCGCAGGTGCGCCTTCGAGGACTTGTAGGAGCAGTGCTCGCTCCACATCACCGAGTACAGCGCGAGCTCGGCGTCCGTCGGCATGCGGCCGAGCGTCGCGATGATCGTGGTGTATTCGTCGTCGGTCAGCCCGAGCGCCGCGTACGGCTGCGTCACGCTTGCCTGGTCGGTCATGCCCGCACCCCCGCGAGGATCGAGGTGAAGAAGCCGAGACCATCGGCCGACGGGCCGGTCAGCGGGTCGATGGCGTGCTCGGGATGCGGCATCAGGCCGACCACGGTGCCGCGCTCGTCGCAGATGCCGGCGATCGAATCGACCGCGCCGTTGGGGTTGTCGCCGGCGTACCTGATCACCACCCGTCGTTCGGTCTCAAGGGCTTTGAGAATGTCCGGCGGGGCGGTGTAGCGACCTTCGCCGCTCTTCAGCGGCACCACGATTTCCTGGCCTGCCTGGTAAGAACCGGTCCACGCCGTCGACGCGTTCGCCACCTGGAGCCGCAGGTCCCGCGTGATGAACCGGCGGCCCGCGTTGCGGGTCAGCACACCCGGGAGCAGACCCGCCTCGCACAGGATCTGGAAGCCGTTGCAGATGCCGAGCACCGGCAGGCCCTGCCTGGCGGCCGGGACAAGCTCGCCCATCACCGGCGCGAACCTGGCGATCGCGCCGCAGCGCAGGTAGTCGCCGTAGGAGAAGCCGCCGGGCAGGACCACGGCGTCGACGCCACACAGGTCACGATCGCCGTGCCACAGCCGCACGGCCTCGGCGCCCGCGCGCCGGACGGCCCGCGCCGCGTCCACGTCGTCCAGCGATCCGGGGAAGGTGATAACGCCTATGCGCACTCAGGAAAGACTACTGGCCGCCGCCACCCGGCGGAGCGGGGCGTCCCAGCACCAGCTGATGTGCTTGTGCAGGATAACCACGGTGTTCCGGCCCGGGCGACGCCGCAGCGTCACGTCGTCCACGCAGCCACGCGCCACCGTCAGGCTCCGCCGCCGCGCGTACGCGGGCCCTCCCGGCCCGGTGACCTCCACCCGGCACCCGGTCCCGGACAGGCTGGTAACCACCGCGTACCCGGCACCGCGCGCACCCAGGCTGGTGCACGCTTCGGTGGCGGCGAGCAGCACGTCGTAGACGGAGTCTTCCTCGACCCCGAGCCCGCGGAGCGTGTCGCCGAGCACCCGGCGCATCACCGGCACGCTCAGCTCGTCTCCGCCGAACGCAAGGCAGAACATCACGTCGGGCGCCGGCCCCCGATCCGCACTCACATCCGTTGAATGCCCGCCCCCACCTCCCGCCAATCGCGGTCGCGGCCGACCGCCAGAGCGACGGCCGCAGACGCGGGGTCAGGCGGGGTGGACGGCGGCGTCTTCGATGACGGGGTTGGCCAGCAGCTCGTGGGCGAGTGACTGGACGGCGGCCACCGTGGCGTCGTCGACGGGGCCGTCGATTTCCACCTCGAACCGCTTTCCCTGGCGGACACCGCGCACCTGGTCAAAGCCCAGGCGGTGGCATGCGCCTAGAATCGCTTCTCCTTGGGGATCATGAATCTCCGGCTTGAGCATGACTTCGACGATCAATCGGGCCACGTATCCTCCCGGGCAAACAGGGCATATATCGTCAGGTGAAAAGCGTCCGTCTGGCTGGCCACGGCGATCCCGGCGCCGGCCTGGAAAGGAGCTGCACGTGACCATGGAAACTGGTACCGCAGCTGCACCGCCCGAGCTTATCCAGCTCCTCACCCCTGAGGGTGAGCGCCTCGACCATCCCGACTATCCGATTGAGCTGTCCGACGAGGAAATAAAGAGCATGTACCGGGATCTGGTGCTCGTGCGCCGGATCGACACCGAGGCGATAGCCCTCCAGCGCCAGGGCGAACTCGGCATCTGGGCCTCCTTGCTCGGTCAGGAGGCCGCCCAGATCGGCTCTGGCCGCGCGCTCGGCCCGAAGGACATGGCGTTCCCCACCTACCGCGAGCACGGCGTCGCCTGGTGCCGCGGCATTGACCCGGTCCAGCTGCTCGAGCTGTACCGCGGCGTCAGCCACGGCGGCTGGAACCCCGAGGAACACAAGTTTCACCTGTACACGATCGTGATCGGCGCGCAGACGCTGCACGCGACCGGGTACGCGATGGGCATCCAGCGGGACGGGGCGGAGGAAGCGGCGATCGTCTACTTCGGCGACGGCGCGACCAGCCAGGGCGACGTGAACGAGGCGTTTGTCTGGGCGTCGGTGTTCAATGCGCCGCTCGTGTTCTTCTGCCAGAACAACCAGTGGGCGATCTCCGAGCCGCTGGAGCGGCAGAGCCGCATCCCGCTGTACCAGCGGGCCCGGGGCTTCGGCTTCCCTGGCGTCCGGGTCGACGGCAACGACGTCCTGGCCTGCTACGCGGTCACCAAGAAGGCGATGCAGGCGGCCAGGGAGGGACAGGGCCCGACGCTGGTCGAGGCGTACACCTACCGGATGGGCGCGCACACCACCACCGACGACCCCACCAGGTACCGGCTGGCCAGCGACCTGGAGGCGTGGAAGCTCAAGGATCCGATCGAACGCGTTCGTTCCTACCTGGTCCGCGCCGGCCACGTCAGCTCGGACTACTTCGCCGAAGTGGATGCCGAGGCGGACAAGGTCGGCGCCACGATCAGGGACGCCTGCCGGAACATGCCGGATCCCCCGCCGCTGGCCATCTTCGACGAGGTGTACACCGAGGACAACCCGATCGTGCGGGCGGAACGCGAGGAGTTCGCCGCGTACCTGGAGTCCTTCGAGGGTTCAGACGAGGGGTCCGGGGAGACGTCTCCCCGGATCGGGCAAGGAGCTGCGCGATGACCAAGCTCACCCTGTCCAAGGCGCTGAACGAGGGGTTGCGCAAGGCGCTGGAGAACGACCCGAAGGTGCTCATCATGGGCGAGGACGTCGGCAAGCTCGGCGGCGTCTTCCGCGTCACCGACGGGCTGCAGAAGGACTTCGGCGAGCACCGTGTGGTGGACACCCCGCTGGCCGAGTCCGGCATCGTCGGCACCGCGATCGGGCTTGCGCTGCGCGGCTACCGGCCGGTCTGCGAGATCCAGTTCGACGGCTTCGTTTACCCGGCGTTCGACCAGATCGTGAGCCAGCTCGCGAAGATGCACTACCGGTCCAAGGGGAACGTTAAGCTGCCGGTGACGATCCGCATCCCATGCGGCGGCGGCATCGGTGCGGTCGAGCACCACAGCGAGTCCCCGGAGGCGCTGTTCGCGCACATCCCGGGCCTGCGGGTGGTGGCCTGCGCGGACGCCGCGGACGCGTTCACGATGATCCAGCAGTCGATCAGCTCCGACGATCCGGTGATCTTCTTCGAGCCCAAGCGCCGCTACTGGGACAAGGCAGAAGTCGACACCGCGGACGGCCTGGCCGCGGCGCTGCCGATGAGCAAGGCGAGGGTGGCCATGGAGGGCAGCGATGTGACGTTGCTCACCTACGGCCCGCTCGTCCGGACCGCCCTCGAGGCGGCGCTCGCGGCCCAGCAGGACGGGCGCAGCGTCGAGGTGCTCGACCTGCGCTCACTGTCCCCGCTGGACATGGACACGATCACCGCCTCCGTGCGCAAGACCGGCCGGTGCGTGGTGGCGCACGAGGCGGCGGCGTACGCCGGGCTCGGCGCCGAGATCGCCGCGCGGATCACCGAACAGTGCTTCTACAACCTGGAGGCACCGGTGCTGCGGGTGGGCGGGTTCGCCACCCCGTACCCGCCGTCCCGGCTCGAGGAGCACTACCTGCCGGACCTGGACCGGATCCTGGACGGCGTCGACCGAACCTTCGGCTACTGAGGGCGGAGGGCTAGTCATATGAGCGACCTCAAGGAGTTCCGCCTCCCGGACGTCGGCGAGGGCCTCACCGAGGCCGACATCGTCACCTGGCACGTCAAGCCAGGCGACACGATCAAAGACGGCCAGATCATCGTCGAGATCGAGACGGCCAAGGCGGTCGTCGAGCTGCCGACCCCGTTCTCCGGGACGGTCACCAGGCTGCTGGTCGACGAGGGCCAGACGGTCGAGGTAGGCGTGCCGATCATCGCCGTCGACACCTCCGGCGGTGCCGCACCCGCGACCCCTGCCGCCGGCCAGGCGGCACCCGCCGAAGCGGCACCCGCGGCGGCG
>DASRFJ010000354.1:0-79177 GCA_035651595.1 Streptosporangiaceae bacterium
GGGGGGGGCGCGGTGGGGGTGCCGGTGGCGTAGTTGAAGCCGCAGACCTCGCAGAAGGCGCCGGGTGACTTCGGGGAGCCGCATTGGGGGCACGCCTCGGCCGAGCCCGAGCCCGAGCCCGAGCCCGAGCCCGAGGCCGAGCCCGAGGCTGAGGCCGAGGCTGAGACCGAGCCGGACGAACCCGCGGCTGGCGCGGACGAACCCGTGGCGGGCGCGGCGGAACCGGCGGCGGTGGCGGACGGTGCCGCGCCGATGCGCATGCCGCAGATGTCGCAGTAGTCGTCGCTCAGCGAGTCGTGCCCGTCCGGACAGATAGCCATTACGCCTGCTCTTTCCGCACCCGCACGGTCTTGGTGGATCTGGTATCCAGCGCCATCTCGTCCGCGTCGGCGACCGCCTTCTTGAGCCGCACGGTCCCGGTGGCGGCGTCCATCACGTCGACGACCTTCGCCAGCAGCTTCGCGGTGTCCTCGTTGCCGGACTTGCTGGCGAGCGCGACGGCGCGGCCGAGCTTGGCGGTCGCGGTTTCCTCGTCGCCCTGCTTGCGGGCCTCCAGACCATCCTGGATCAGCCCGGCCATCTCGGCCTGCCCGGTGTAGTGCGCGACCCGCGCGTTGAGCTTGGTGGACAGCTCCGCGTTGTCGGTCCAGACCGCGCGGACGAGCCCCTGCCCCAGCACCTCGGACCCGGACGCCGACGATGCCACCAAGCTCACCCGCGCGGCCAGCATCTCCTGCCCCACACCGGCCGGGTTAACCATCACGCACACGTGGTAGTCCCGGCTCTCTCCCGGAGCCCATGCGCCCGTCGGGTAGTCCCCTGCCTGCGGGCCGGTCTGGGTGCGCCGCCCGGTCAGGTCCACGACCTCGGGCGCGACCTGCTTCACGAACTGGATCACCGCGCTCTGCGGCGTCCACACCCGCAGCGACACGTCGGCGACCTGCTTGCCCATCGCGTTTTCCATCATCGCGGTGAAGTCCGCGGCCAGCCCAGCCGGGTCGGGGATGATGTCCACGGTGCCGAGCAGCGCGGTGGAGACCTTGCGCAGTTCGGCGACCTCCCAGTCGGTGCCGACGCCGCGGCAGTCGCAGCTGAACAGGCCCTCGCACCGGTGGATCGCGGCGGCGAGCTGCTCCGCGGTCTCGTGCTGGTTCTTGCCGTCGGTCAGCAGGATCGCGTGACGCAGCTGCGCGGGATAGGTCTCGAAGATCGCGCAGGCTTGCCGGAGCCACTGTCCGATGGCCGTGCCGCCGGTTGCCCGCAGGCTCGACGCGGCACGCTTGGCTTCCGCGCGGGTCGCGTCGCTCGCGATGGCCATCGTCCCGTTCGAGGGGTACACCGGCCACGACTGGCTGGTGCCGGCTACCACGGCGAACGCGGTGCCGTCATGCAGCACGTCGATCGCCGCGGCCACCGCCGACCTGGCCGAGGCCATCTTCGTCTGCGGCACGTCCATCGACCCGGAACAGTCCACGATGATGATCTCGGCCGCCGGCGTGTCGCTGACCGGGAGCGCCGTATCGCTGTCCGCGGAGGTCACCGTCACGACCGCGTCGACGGTCCGTCCGCCTTCTGGCAAGTACTGGTTCTGGTCGATGTCGACGGTGAACCCGGACTCACTCATGTATCTGACTCCTCAACGGGAACGGAACGAGTACCACGGTGATGTTGTCCATGCCTCCGGCCTCCAGCGCAAACTTCACCAGCTCGCCGGCCACGCCGAGCGGGTCCGTCAAAGCCGCCGGCATCGCGCGCTCGGCGAGGCCGCCGGCTTCGGGCAGGTAGTTCCACAGGCCGTCGGTGCACAACAGCACCGCGCCGGGACCGGGCGGGGTGAACGTGAGGACGTGTGCCTCCGGCTCCGGGATGTCCGCGCCGAGCCACCGGGTGATCACGTGCGCCTGCGGCACGGTCATCGCGGCGGCCTCGTCGAGCAGGCCGGAGCTGACCATCTCCTGGGCCAGGGAATCGTCGGTGGTGAGCCGCTGGGAATCGCCGGCGGCCAGCCAGTAGGCGCGGCTGTCTCCGAGCCAGCAGACGGTGACGGCCTCGGCGGTGACGATCGCGGACACATAGGTAGCCGAGGGAGCACCGCCCGGCCCGGCCAGCGCGACGAGGTCGGCCGCGGCGACGCGCACCGCGTCAAGCGAGGTCTCCGCGAGGTCGTCGCCCGAGCGCACCCCGTCAAGCAGCACCCGGATGCCCGCCTGGGTGCCGGCCAGCGACGCCTCGTCCGGCCGGGGCGAACTGGACACGCCGTCGCTCACCACCGCGATCGCCGCGGATCCGGACGGGGTTTCCGCGGTGGCCAGCGCCATCGCGTCCTCGTTGCGCGAGTGCCGCGATCCGCGATCGGTCACGCCGGCCAGCAGACCGAGGTCGAGTTCGACGTGGTCGCGCCCGGTCGGCACCTTCCGGCCGCAGTTCTCGCAGTAGCCGTCCGGGGTGACCGCGACCGGCTGCGGCACCGAGGGGTCCACCGAGCAGACCGGGCAGGCGGGCGTGAAGTCCGGTGCGCCGGTGCTCACCAGGGCGGGCGCGAGCTCGGTCCCGCACGCTTCGCAGAACGCGTCACCGGACTCGGTCGGCTGCCCGCAGGACGGGCACGCGGCCACCGTCTCGGACGTGCTCACGTCCACGTCCTCGGACGGACCGCGTTCGCCATGTCGACCAGTTCGATCCGGCGCTCGCGGTCCTGGGTGAGCCGGGCCAGCGCCCGGTAGCCCTTCTCCAGGCCGAACCGCAGCGCGCGCTCGTTCGGTTCACAGCCCAGGATCAGCCCGTCGGCCGGCGGCCGACGGGAACGGGGGGCAGGCGGCGGCGCCGAGGACGAGGTGACCCATGCCAGCGCGGCGCGCAGCACCTCCACGGTGAGCTCCTGGCGGCGGGCCTCGTCCAGTACGAGCCTGCCCAGCCTGCCGTCCGCGGCCCGCAGGTCGTCGGCGCTGACGACCTGCGGGCCGCCGGTGCCGGGCCCGGCGCCGGCGGCTGGCGAGACCAGGATCCGTACCGCGGCGATCTGGGCCGCCGCGTGATGGATGGACGCGTCCGGCACGCCGGCCAGCGCGGCGATCGCGCCTGGCCGGTCGCCGGCCGCCAGGCACGCCCGGGCCAGGCCGAACGCCGCGCTGATGTAGCCATGGTCCACCGTCCACACCAGGCGGAAGTACCGGCCGGCCGTGGCCATGTCCCCGGCCGCCTCCGCGGCGAAGGCGAGCGCGAGCTTAGGCGCCAGCTCGCCGGGCAGCTCGTCGTAGACCGCGCCGAACGCGCCCTGCGCGCCGGCCGGGTTGCCGGCCAGCAGCAGCCGCAGCCCGTCGTACCAGGCGATCCGCCAGTCGATCGGATCCTCCGCCGCCAGGTCGGCGAGCACGCGGCCGGCCTGTTCGGCCTCCCCCGCGTCGAGCAGCGACCGGGCCAGCGCCAGCCTGGTTTCCGCCGACCGCGCCACCTCAGGCGGCACCGCCGCGGCGCCCGCGACCGCTCCGGACAGCGCGGCGACCCGCTGCACGGGATCGAGCCCGGCGAACGTGGCGAGAAAGCCGGCCGCCGGATCGGACCGGTCCACCTGCGGCATCGGCAAGCCCGCGATGATCTCCGCAGCCGCGGGCGCGGTCAGCGCAACCACCGCGGAGCCGGCCAGTGAGACGGCCGGTGTCACACCGATCGCCGCGAGCTCGACGCTGAACACCGTGGAGAATGCCGACCGCGCGGTGCCATCCGCGACCGCGAGCACCTCGCGCAGCACGCCGGTGAGCTGTTCGGCCATCTCCCCCGCCGAGCCGAACCGGCGGTCCGGGTCCGCGTTTGTGGCCCGGCGCAGCAGCCGGGCGAACGACTCCTGTTCGGCCAGCAGTTGCACGCCGTCGGGCAGGGTGAACTTGTACTGGCCCTGGTACCCGTTGAACTCGAACGTCATCACCGCGAGCGCGCGGCCCACGGTGAACAGATCCGAGGACACCGACGGTCCTTCGGTCTCGATCTCCGGCGCTTGATAGCCGACCGTGCCGTAGATCGCGCCGTCGCCGTCGACGGTGCGCACGCCGCCCATGTCGATGAGCTTGAGCTGCTCTTCGGTCTGGATCACGTTGTCCGGCTTGAAGTCGCAGTACACCAGGCCGCGGTCGTGCAGGTAACCCAGCGCGGGCAGCACCTCGATCGCGTAGGCGATGGCGTGCGCCACCGGTACCGGCCCGGGTCGCCTGATGTCCTTCAGCGACTTGCCGCCGACGTACTCCATCACAATGTAACCGGCGCCTTGATGCTGCACGAAGTTGTAGATGCGGACGATGTTGGGGTGCTCCACCTGGGCGAGGAACTGGCGTTCCGCGACCGCGGCCTCCATCGCGTCCGCGTCACCGGTGTTGAGCAGGCCCTTCAGCACCACCCACCGGTCGCTGACGTTGTGGTCCTTGGCCAGGTAGATCCAGCCGAGGCCGCCGAAGGCCAGGCAGCCGAGCACCTCGTACTGGCCGGATACCAGGTCGCCGGGCGCCAGCTTCGGGGAGAACGAGAACTGGGTGCCGCAGTTGCGGCAGAATCCGTCGGTCAGCCCCGCCTTGCCGTCCCGGCCGCGACCCACCGGCTGCCCGCAGTTGCCGCAGTACCGGCGGTTCTCCGGAACCTGCGGATCCGCGAGCACCGCGGTGGCCGGATCCCGGTACGGCACGGGCGGGATGTCGACCAGGCCGGCGCCGAGCCGGCCGCGCGACGAGCGGCCGCTGGACCGGCGCGAGCCGCGCCGCGAACCCCTGCTGCCGCGGGCCGAACCCAGCGATGACACAGACGAAGACGGCGACAAAGACGGGACAGAGGGGAACGATGGGGCGGAGGTGGTTCCTGAGGCGCTGTAACTGGGCGCCGAACCCGCTGAACCCGCCGAACCCGTCGCGGCCGGTACCGGGGCTGGCGTCGCGGCCAGGCCGCAGACGCCGCAGTAGCCGTCCTCGATCGCTCCCCCGCAGCTGGTGCACGTGTTCATAACCGTCGCGCTCCTATCGCAAGCACGGCCTGCTGATAATTCTTCACCGCGGCCGCCGCGGCGGCCAAGTCGCACGGCGCCGTCCAGAGCATGCCCCTGGCCTGCTCATACAGTCCAGTGAGCGGCCCGTCTTCGGCAGCCCCCAGGCGCGCGGCCTTCGCCTTGTACGCGTCGAGCAGACCCCGCAGCTCGTCGCGCCGGCCCAGGAGAGTCACCACCGTACGTTCGGCCTCCTGGAATTTCGCCGTCTCGGACGCGAGCTCGCGCTCCAGCAGATCCAGCTCGGAGCCGAGCCTGGTCCAGCGGCCGCTCTGCAGCAGCGCGTCCAGGCGGGCCAGCCGGGCCGCCGGGTCGGCCGTGAAGTCGGGCACCGGCGGGACGCCGGTGACCCGGATGACGACGCGCTCGTAGGCGGCCATCGCGTCGGCGCGAGCCGCGCGGGCCTCGTCGGCGAGGCCGCGCGCCGCGGCCACCCGCTGCCCCGCGCCGGTCCGGAGCTTGGCCAGCTCTTCGGCCCTGGCCCGGAGCGCGGCGGCACGGTCGTTGAGCCGATTCGCGGTCGCCACCTGCGCGCCCAGCGGGTCGGCGTTCAGCGCCGCGCGCTGCGCGTCCAGTTCGGTGCGCAGCTGGGCGCGCTCGGTGGCCAGCCCTTCGTCATCGGAGCCGGCCAGCGTGCCCGCCTGCGTCAGGTCGGCGGCTGCGGCGTCCAGCGGCGCGGCAACCGTGTTCCACGCCTGTTCCGCGGCCGTCACGACGCCGGTAACCTCGGCGAACGCGTCCCGCATGCGGGCCACCGCGGTGGCCAGCGAGAGCGTGTCCCGGCCCGTGTCGGCCAGGTCGCGCCGGGACAGCGGCGTCTGCGCGCGGGTGACCTGCACCGACGGGAGCGTGAGCAGCGAGGTGATCTCGGTCAGCTCCTTCTGGCCCAGACGGCCCGCCGCCAGCGCCACCACCCGGTCGACCACTCCCGAGTACGTCGCGTACGTGTCCCACAGCGCCGCCAGCGTCGCCGATGCCTTGTCCCACCGGTCCTTGCTGACGCCGGTGAGCTGCGCGCCCGCCAGCAGCCGCTTGCCGAAGCTGCCGTCCAGGTCGAGCAAGTTCGCCTGGATCGTCTCGCGCTCCGCGCTGGCCTTCGCGGCCGCGTCGGCGGCCTGCTGGCGGTTCATCGTGATCATTGGTACTCCGCCAGGCGGCGGGACAGGCCCCGCACGCAGCCGCCGGCCATCACCAGCGCCAGCACGATCACGCCGATCTCAAGGCCGCCGAACGCGTCGCTGCTCGCCGTCGCGTTCGACCTGAACACGGCCTGGTCCGCGGCGATCGCGGTGCTCAGGTCCGCCTGGAACCGGCCGAACGCCGTGGCAGCGCTGCCCGGTCCGGTACCGATGGCCAGCTGAGTCTCCGCGCCATAGCTGGCGGCGGTGTCCAGCACGTGCAGTTGCTGGTTGACGGCGAACCAGTTCTTGGCGGCGTGGCCGGCGTCGGCGATCAGCCGCGCGTCAGCGGGCGTGCTCGCCGCGGACGCGCTGGCGAGCTGGGTGTTCAGCATGCCCTGGATCGTGTGGATGTCGCCCTGGAACCCGGCGTCGCCGGTATGCGAGATCAGGTTCAGTGCCTCGTCGCCCCTGGCTTGCAGCGCGCCGATGTCGGCCTGGGCCAGCGTCTCAGCCGGCCCCGAACCGTGCTGAGTGGCCTGGAGCAGGTCGGCGCGGCCGACAAGCAGCGCGACGGCCAGCCAGACCAGCGCGGCCGTGCCGGCCACCGTGGCGACGAGCATCCCGCGGTTGACGCGGCGCCTGGTCCGGCTCGACAGCCAGCGCTGGGCACGGAATCCGATCAGCCCGGCCAGTAGGCCCGCCGCGATCGCGACGAGCGCCAGCGGCAGCCCGGTGGCCGTCGCGCTGGCGGCGGTGAGCTGGGAATTCTCCTGGTCGTAGACGGCGCGGGCGGCGGGCAGCAGGACCAGGTGCATCTCTTCGGAGGCCACCTCGGCGAACGAGCCGCCGGCCGGCAGGCTCTCGGAGTCGTACACCTGACCCTCCGAGACGTAGCCGGTGTACACCGGCAGTGCGGCGTCGAGCGTGGCCAGGCTGGACGCGATCGGCGAGCTTGGGCCGCTGGCCGCCGTCGCGATGCGCAGGTCAGCGGCGACGGTGGCGATATCGTTGCCGTACCTGACGCGGTCCGCGGGCGGCTGCTGCTGGCCGTGCAGGTACCCGGTGGAGATCGTCACGTCGGCGTCGGCGAGCGACTGGTAGATCTGCTGCGCGTCCAGGCTGAGGGGCTCGCTGGTGTTCACCACCTGCGTGGCCGCGGCGGCGTGCTGGGCCACGGTAACCGCGGCCAGCGCGCCCCAGGCGAGCGCCAGCGCGGTCAGTACGACCAGCAGCGATCTGATTACCCCCGGCGTGCTACGGCCTGTCCTGGCCATCCGTGCTCCCGTCGCGCCAGTCTCGCCGTGACGGCGATATTCCGGTGCTTCCGGGACTAGTTAACACTAATCGCCGAGTATTTTGCGCGACGGGGGCGAGGCAGGTATTAGCACCGGTCAGATGCCCCCTTTCTTGCCGGTCAGGTGCCTCGCGGCGGGGCCTGGCAGACCCGTCAGCTGCCGTACTGGGCAGGCGGCGGCGCGGGCACCGGATTGCCGATCCAGTGGGCATAGCTGGCCGCCCACTGGCCGTCGGTACGCAGCTGCTGGAGCACCCCGTTCACGAACGCGACGAAGTCCGGATGCTGCTTGGCGATCGCAAGACCGTACGGCTCGTCGGTGAGCCGCGGGCCGATCAGCTTGGTGAACGGATCCTGTGCCGCGAGCCCGTCCAGGATCGTGTCGTCGGTGGAGATCGCCGCTACCTGATCCTGCTGGAGCATGACCAGGCAGTCCGTCCAGTACGGCACGGAGACCGGGATCGCGTTGGCCTTGGCGATCTCGCCGAGCGAGTCCGAGCCCTTGGTGGCGCAGACCTTCTGCCCGCGCAGCGCGGTGAGGCTGGTGGCGGTCGAGTTGGACTGCACCAGGACCCGCTGGGCCGCGTCGAAGTAGACGCTGGAGAAGTCCACCTGCTGAAGCCGCTCGCAGGTGATCGTCATCGTGTGCGCCACGATGTCCACCGAGCCGTTCCGGATGTCCCCGATCCGGTCGTTGTCGGAGATCGCCTTGAACTGGACCTTGCCCGGATCGCCGAAGATCGCCTTGGCGATCGCGTGGATCATGTCGATGTCGAATCCCTCGATCTGCTTGTCCAGCGGATTGAGGAAGCCGAAGTGGTACGTGCTCTGGTCCACGCCGGCGATCAGGTAGCCGCGGGCCTTGATCGTCGCCATGAACGAGCCGGCGGTAACCCGCGGCGGCCCGGACGGACGGATGCTGCTCGCCTTCTGATTGCAACTCGGCGCGGCGGACGACGCGACCGCGGGCCTGGCCGCTACCACGGCCGCGGGTTTGGCGACCCGGCCGGTGCTCGCGGCGTCGGCGGTGACCGCACCCAGCGCCACAGCCACAGCCACAGCCACAGCCACGGCCGCGGCAAGCGTCACCGCAGTGTGCGCCAAGCGACGCGGGGCGTTCACCGGTACTCCGCGAGCCGTCGGGTAAGCCCCCACGCGCAGCTCGCCACCATGGCGAGCGAAGCCACGATCATGCCGATCTCCAGTCCGGTGAACGCGTCCCGTCCGCTGTGCGCACTGGACGCGAAAACTGCCTGGTGCGCCGTGATGCCGGACTCCAGCGCGGTCGAGAGCGCGGCGAACCGCGTCGCGGAGTCGCCGCTGAGCGCCGAGTTGACCGCCGCCGGATGACCGCCGCCGGCGTCCTGTGCGCGCAGCGCGGCGTGCGCCGTGAACCAGGCCCGCGCGTCGTCCGTCACGGCCTGGCCGGACGGCGCCCCGGCCACCGCGGGGGCCGCCGCGACATCGGCCAGCAGCGTCCCGGTGCCCGGGCCCAGCAGGTCCTGCTGGGTCAGGAAGTTCCCCTGATACTGGTCGGTCCCGCTGTTGTCGATCAGCGTGAGGCTCTCGTCGGCGTGCGCCTGGAGCGCCGCGACGTCAGCGCGGGCGAACGCCTTGGCCGGCCCCGATCCGTACTGCTGCGCGTGCAGCAGGTCACCGCGGCCGATCACGAACGCGCTGGCCAGCCACACCAGCGACACGACCACGGCGGCCAGCGCGACGAGCAGGCCCGGGTTGAGCACCCGGTGGGTGTGCCGGGCCAGCCAGCGCGACGTGCGGAGCAGCACGTATCCGATGGCGAGCCCGATGAGGATCGCGATCACCATCAGCGGCAGGCCGGTCGCCTGCGCGCTGGCGCTGGTCAGCTGGGCGTCCTCGTTGGCGTAGATGTCGCTGGCCGCCGGGAGCATCTGGCGGCTCAGCAGGTCCGACGCCTGGCGCAGGTACGCCGCGCCGAGCGGCAGGCCCAGCCGGTTGTCCGCCCGGGCCGTTTCCACCACGCCGGCATAGACCGGCAGATCGGCGGACAGCTTCGTGAGATCGCCCTCGGTGCGGGCCGCGCCGATACCCACCATGGCGCTGGCCGCCTCGATCCGCTTCGCCGCAGCGGCCAGGTCTGCCTGGTAGCGCTGGCGGGCCGCCGCTGGCTCGAGACCGCCGCCAAGGAACGCGTTCGCCGCGGTGGCTTCCGCGTCCGACAGGCTCTGGTAGATCTGCTCGGCGTCGAGGCTGAGCGGCTCGCTCACCGCGACGACGTCGGCGGCCGCCGACGCGTGCTGCTCGGCGGTCAGCGCGGCGACCGCACCCCAGGCCAGGCTGAGGACTGCCAGCACGGCGAGCAGACCCCGCAACGCGTCAGGAGTCCTGCGCTCGCCCCCTCGTATGGCCTCCCGCGCGAGGGCGGCCGTGGCGCTCATAGACCGGAGGTTAACACTAGTGGTCGGGTATGTGGCGCTATGGGCGCCGGAAGGTCGGCGGATCCGGTCAGGAAGGTGTCCACCGCCGCGGCGGCGCTGCGTCCTTCGGCGATCGCCCACACGATCAGCGACTGGCCGCGGCCCATGTCACCGGCCACGAACACGCCGTTCACCGACGTCTGGAACGACTCGTCGCGGGCGACATTGCCACGGGCGTCGAAATCCACGCCGAGGTCAGTGAGCAGCCCCGGACGCTCCGCGCCAGTGAACCCCATCGCCAGCAGCACCAGGTCGGCGGGCAGCTCACGCTCGGTGCCTGGCACCGGCTCGAACCCGTCCACGTCGGCCAGCCGCAGCGCCCGCACGCGGCCGTCCGAGTCAGACAGGAACGAGGTGGTGGACACCGCGTACACCCGCTCGCCGCCCTCCTCGTGCGCGCTCGACACGCGGAAGATCATCGGGTACACCGGCCACGGCTGGTTCGCCGCCCGCGACGCCGGCGGGCGCGGCATGATTTCCAGCTGGGTGACCGACAGCGCACCCTGCCGGTGCGCGGTGCCCAGGCAGTCCGCGCCGGTGTCGCCGCCGCCGATGATCACCACGTGCTTGCCGCGGGCGTTGATCGGGGCCGCCGACCCGTACCGGTTCGCGAGCGGCAGGTAATCCATCGCCTGATGCACACCGTCCAGTGCGCGCCCGGGCACCGGCAGGTCGCGCGCCACCCGTGCGCCGCCGCACAGCACGACCGCGTCGTACCGCGCCCGCAGCGCGGCGACGGTCAGGTCGGTCCCCACGTTCACGCCGCACTCGAACCGGGTGCCTTCGGCGCGCATCTGGTCCAGCCGCCGGTCCAGGTGCCGCTTCTCCATCTTGAACTCGGGGATGCCGAACCGGAGCAGCCCGCCCGGCGCCTCGTCCCGCTCGTACACGGTGACCGCGTGCCCGGCCCGGGTGAGCTGCTGGGCGGCGGCCAGGCCGGCCGGCCCGGAGCCCACCACCGCGACGCCGTACCCGGTCGGGTGGGACGGTGGCTGCGGCGTCACCCAGCCGGCTGCGAACGCCCGGTCGATGATCTCCACCTCGACCTGCTTGATCGTCACCGGATCAGCGTTGATCCCGAGCACGCACGCGGACTCGCACGGCGCCGGGCACAGCCGGCCGGTGAACTCGGGGAAGTTGTTCGTGGCGTGCAACCGGTCGCTGGCCGCCCGCCAGTCCGAGCGCCACACCAGGTCGTTCCACTCCGGGATCAGGTTGCCCAGCGGGCAGCCGTTGTGGCAGAACGGGATCCCGCAGTCCATGCAGCGCCCCGCCTGACGTTCCAGCGCGGCGGGCGGGAACGGCTCGTACACCTCGCGCCAGTCGAGCAGCCGCACATCGACCGGCCGCCGCGAAGGCGTCTGCCGCGGTGTGGTCAGGAAACCCTTGGGATCAGCCATGAGATGCCGCCATCACTGCCTCGTCGATGTCCCGTCCGTCGCGCTGCGCGGCCGACGCCGCGGCGAGCACGCGCTTGTAGTCCTTTGGCATGACCTTGGTGAACCGGGCGATCACCGAGTCGTCCCACTCCGCGAGCAGCCGGGCGGCGACCAGCGAGCCGGTGTGCTCGCAATGCCGCTCGATCACCTCCCACAGGAACTTCACGTCGTCGCCGCTAACCGGGTCGAGGTCGACCATCTCGGTGTTGACCCGGTGCGCCGGCAGGTCGAGCACGTAGGCGATGCCGCCGGACATGCCGGCCGCGAAGTTGCGGCCGACCGGCCCGAGGATCACCGCACGGCCGCCGGTCATGTACTCGCAGCCATGGTCGCCGGTGCCTTCGGCGACCGCGAGCGCGCCGGAGTTCCGCACGCAGAACCGCTCGCCGACGATGCCGGACAGGAAGATCTCGCCGGAGGTCGCGCCGTATCCGATCACGTTGCCGGCGATGACCTGCTCGGCCGCCTCGAACGGCGCCCAGTCCGGCGGCTTCACCGCGATCCGCCCGCCGGACAGGCCCTTGCCGAGGTAGTCGTTCGCGTCGCCGGTCAGCCGCAGCGTGATGCCGCGCGGCACGAACGCGCCGAAGGACTGCCCGGCAGACCCGGTGAACGAGATGTCGATCGTGCCGTCCGGCAGGCCCTCGCCGCCCCAGCGCCGGGTCACCTCATAGCCGAGCATGGTGCCGACGGTCCGGTTCACGTTGCGGATCGGCATCTCCAGACGCACCGGACGGGCTTCCTCCAGGGCGCCTTCGGACAGCTGGATGAGCGTCTGGTCGAGTGCCTTGTCCAGGCCGTGGTCCTGGTCCGTGGTCCGGTGCCGCGCAGCACCCTCCGTAGAGACGTCGGCCAGGATCGGCGACAGGTCGAGCCCGGCGGCCTTCCAGTGCGCCACCGCGTCGACGGTGTCCAGCAGATCGACCCGCCCGATGATGTCGTCCAGCGACCGCGCGCCCAGCAGCGCCAGGTACTCGCGGACCTCCGCCGCGATGAACTCGAAGAAGTTCACCACGAACTCGGGCTTGCCGCTGAACCGCTTGCGCAGCTCCGGGTTCTGCGTCGCCACGCCGACCGGGCACGTGTCCAGGTGGCAGACCCGCATCATGACGCAGCCGGACACGACCAGCGGGGCACTGGCGAAGCCGAACTCCTCCGCGCCGAGCAGCGCGGCGATGATCACGTCCCGGCCGGTCTTCAGCTGGCCGTCCACCTGCACCACTATCCGGTCGCGCAGCTTGTTGCGCAGCAGCGTCTGCTGGGTCTCGGCCAGGCCGAGCTCCCACGGCGACCCGGCGTGCTTGAGCGAGGTGAGCGGCGCCGCTCCGGTGCCGCCGTCGTGCCCGCTGATCAGCACCACGTCCGCGTGCGCCTTCGACACGCCGGCGGCCACCGTGCCGACGCCGACCTCGGCCACCAGCTTCACGTGCACCCGGGCCGCCGGGTTGGCGTTCTTGAGGTCGTGGATCAGCTGAGCCAGATCCTCGATCGAGTAGATGTCGTGGTGCGGCGGCGGCGAGATCAGCCCGACGCCGGGCGTGGAGTACCTGGTCTTCGCGATCCACGGGTACACCTTGTTGCCGGGCAGCTGACCGCCCTCGCCCGGCTTGGCGCCCTGCGCCATCTTGATCTGGAGGTCGTCCGCGTTCACCAGGTACTCGCTGGTCACGCCGAACCGCCCGCTGGCCACCTGCTTGACCGCGGACCGTCGCGAGTCGCCGCTCCGGTCCGGGGTGAACCGCTCCGGGTCCTCGCCGCCCTCACCGGTGTTGGACCGCCCGCCCAGCCGGTTCATCGCGATCGCCAGCGTCTCGTGCGCCTCCGCGGAGATCGACCCGTAGGACATCGCCCCGGTGGCGAACCGGCGCACGATCGACGACACCGGCTCGACCTCGGCAACGTCGACCGGCGTTGACGACATCCGCACCCGCAGCAGCCCGCGCAGCGTCATCAGCCGCTTGGCCTGGTCGTCGACCAGCGACGTGTACTCCTTGAAGATCTCGTACCGGCGGGTGCGCGTGGCGTGCTGGAGCTTGAACACGGTCTCCGGGCTGAACAGGTGCGGCTCGCCCTCGCGCCGCCACTGGTACTCCCCGCCCGTGGCCAGCCGCCGGTGCGCTTGCTCGGTGGCGCCGGTCCGCCGGGCGATCTCCTCGGACAGCACGTCGAACCCGACGCCGCCGAGCCGCGACGCGGTGCCGGCGAAGCAGGTCTCGATCACGTCGGGGCCGAGCCCGATCGCCTCGAAGATCTGCGCACCGGTGTAGGACGCCACCGTGGACACGCCCATCTTGGACATGATCTTCAGCAGGCCCTTGTTCAGCGCCTTCAGCAGGTTCGCCGCGGCCTTGCGCTCGGTCACGCCCGAGCCGAGTTCGCCGCGGCGCGCCAGGTCGCGAACCGTCTCGATGGCCAGGTACGGGTTCACCGCCCCCGCGCCGTACCCGATCAGCAGCGCCACGTGATGACATTCGCGCACGTCGCCGGCTTCGACGATCAGGCCAGCCCGGGTCCGCGACTTCTCCCTGATCAGATGATGATGCACCGCCCCGGTCAGCAGCAGCGACGGTATCGGCGTCAGCTCGCGCGGCCCCGCGCCCGCCCCCAGCGTGTCAGTTGCGCAGTTGAGCCCGCTAGAGCGTGTCAATCCGCGATCGGACAGCACGATAAGCCGCGCGCCGTCCGCGATCGCGGCCGACACCTCCGCGCAGATCTCGGCGAGCCGCGACCGCAGCGCGTCGCCGCCGCCACGAACGTCGTAGCGCCCGTCCACCACGTGCGACGCCAGCCCGGGCAGGTTGCCGTCATCATTGATGTGCACGATCTTGGCCAGGTCGGCGCCGTCGATCAGCGGATATGGCAGCGTGATCTGCCGGCACGACGCCGGGACCGGCTCCAGCAGGTTCTGCTCCGGCCCGACCGTGGCGCCGAGGGAGGTGACCAGTTCCTCCCGGATCGCGTCCAGCGGCGGATTGGTCACCTGGGCGAACAGCTGGGTGAAGTAGTCGAACACGAGCCGCGGCTTGTCCGACAGCGCGGCGACCGGTGTGTCGGTCCCCATCGAACCGATCGGCTCGGCTCCCGTCCGTCCCATGGGCCCCAGGATGAACCGCAGTTCCTCCTCCGTGTACCCATGGGTGCGTTGCGCGGCGATCAGTTGCGCGTTGACACGCTCTAGTGGGCTCAACTGCGCAATTGACACGCTGGCGGGGGGCGCGGGGGTTGCGGGGGGCGCGGGGGGCGCGGGGGGCGCGGAGGGCGCGGAGGGCGCGGAGGGCGCGGAGGGCGCGGAGGTGGCGGGCGCGGGCTGGGGGGCGCGGTCGGGGAGGTCGTCGAGGTGCAGCAGGCCGGCGTGCACCCAGGCCTCGTACGGATGCTCGGCGGCCAGTGCCGCCTTGACCTCGGAGTCCTCCACGATCCGGCCCTGGACCGTGTCCGCGAGGAACACCTTGCCCGGCTGAAGCCGGCCCTTGCGCACCACGGTGGCAGGGTCGATGTCCAGCACGCCCACCTCGGACGCGAGCACCACCAGGCCGTCGCTGGTGACCCAGTACCGGCCCGGCCGCAAGCCGTTGCGGTCGAGCACGGCGCCAATCACCGACCCGTCGGTGAAGGCGATCAGCGCCGGCCCGTCCCACGGCTCCATTACCGTGCTGTGAAACTCGTAGAACGCCCGCAGCGACTGGGGCATCTCGGCGTGGTTCTCCCACGGCTCCGGGATCATCATCAGCACCGCGTGCGGGAGCGACCGGCCGGCCAGGTGCAGCAGCTCAAGGCACTCGTCGAAGCTCGCCGAGTCGCTGTCAGTCGGGTCCACGATCGGGAACAACCGGGACAAGTCGCCGGGGATCAGCGCCGAGGACAGCATCGCCTCGCGCGCCCGCATCCAGTTGCGGTTGCCGCGGATCGTGTTGATCTCGCCGTTGTGCGCCAGGTACCGGTACGGGTGCGCCAACGGCCAGGACGGGAACGTGTTCGTCGAGAACCGCGAGTGCACCAGCGCCAGCGCCGAGGCGTACCGCGGGTCCGCGAGGTCCGGGAAGAACGGCCCCAGCTGCGGCGCCGACAGCATTCCCTTGTAAACCAGGGTCCGCGCCGACAGGCTCGCGAAGTAGGTACCGGTCTCATGCTCTGCCCGTTTCCTCAGGCAGAACGACATACGCTCGAGTTCCAGCCCCCCTTCGCCGCCCACGCCGGCGACGAACACCTGGACCAGCTCGGGCTGCACCGCGCGCGCTCCCGCCCCGCAGGCCGAAGGGTCGTGCGGGACATCGCGCCAGCCGAGGATCGTCAGGCCCTCCTCGCGGGCGATGCGGGTGATGGCTCGTTGCGCCACAGCTCGTTCGGAGCCGATGAAAGCGAGACCGGCGGCATACCTGCCAGGCTCGGGCAGCGGGAAGCCGGCGACCGCCCGGAAGAACTCATCGGGGATCTGGGTGAGGATGCCCGCGCCGTCGCCGGTGCCGGGGTCCCCGCCCTCCGCGCCGCGGTGTTCGAGGTTGCACAGGATCTTGAGGGCCTTGGCGACCACGTCATGGCTTTTGCGACCGGGAAGGTCTGCGACAAAACCGACACCACAGGCGTCGTGTTCGAATGCGGGGTCGTAAAGACCAGCCACCATACGGCACTCCCGTCGTCTCGTACCAGTAACTGCGGTCGGGACGACAGTGGCCCTGTTACGCCGATATTACATGACCGGGTGATTGCCTCGCGAGGGGTCGGGGCTTACGTGGTCTAGTCCAATAGAGGACGGCGATGGCCACGACGAATACCACCACGTCACCCCACGCGCCGTATGGCATGCCGAGCATTCGCGGCAGCGGGCCGATCCGGATCGACTCCACCCACAGGCTCCCCGCCGCGTACGCGGCGGCGGCGAGCAGGAACACACGCTCGCCGGACAGCGCGAGCCTGCGGGCCGCCCAGATCGTCCCCAGGCCGACCGCGAGGTCCCACAGCGACTGCCACAAGAACGCGGGCTGGAACGTGGGGTAGTTCTCGAACCCGGCCACCCGGTGCGTCGGCCCGATGCGCTCGGCGAGCCAGAACGTGGCGGGGCGCCCGTAGAAGTCCTGCGCCCACCAGTGCGCCAGGCCGCCGACCGCGAGGCCGAACGCCACGCCCGGGGCGGCCGCGCCGGCCACCGGACCGAGCGGCACGCCGGCCCGCTTGCAGGCGATCCAGGCGCCGAGCGCGCCCAGCACGACCGCGCCGGGTACGCCGATCGCGGCCACGCTCTCCGCGGCTATCCGCCACGCGTCCGGGTGCTTGGTGAAGTCGTGCCTGATCGCCTCCAGCAGCGCGTGCGCGCCGGCCCCGAGCAGCCCGAACGGGATCGCCCAGGCGGCCACGTCGAGGATCACACCCGGCCGGCCGCCCTGGGCGCGGTAGCGGCGGACGGTCACCAGCATCGCGATGAGGACGCCCGCGATCACGCACAGCGTGTACGCATGGAACGGGCCCCAGCTGACTCGGCCGGGATCGGGGATCGACGCGAGCGGCACGAATGCGACGTTACCGGGTTTTGCCGTGTACCCCGGCGGATAGCTCGGCGGCAAGCGCGCTGACGCCGCTGATTCCGGCGTCGGCGAGGCTGCGGACGAACGCGGAGCCGACGATGACGCCGTCCGCGTAGGCCGCCACCTCGGCGGCCTGGTCGCGGGTGCTGACGCCGAGTCCGACCGCCACCGGGACATCGGTGTGCGCGCGGGTGCGGGCAACGACTTGTCTGGCGTACTTGCTGACGTGAACACGGGTGCCGGTGATGCCCATCAGGCTGGCCGCGTACACGAAGCCGCGGCAGTGCTGCGTGATCAGCTTGATGCGGTCGTCCGTGGTACTGGGCGCGACCAGGAAAACCCGGTCCAGGTCGTTTCTGTCGGACGCCTCGAGCCAGGGGCCCGCCTCCTCCGGGGACAGGTCGGGGGTGATCAGGCCCGCCCCGCCTGCCTTCGCGAGATCCCTGGCGAAGGCGTCGATACCGTACTGGACGACCGGGTTCCAGTACGTCATGACCAGGGTCGGCGTCCCGGTGGCGGCCACCGCCTCGACGGTGTCCAGCACGTCCCTGACATGCGTGCCGTTGACGAGGGCCTGGTGCACGGCGTCGGCGATGACCGGGCCGTCCATCAGCGGGTCGGAGTACGGCAGGCCGATCTCGATGACCCCGGCGCCGGCCTCCGCCATCGCCCGCGCGGCCTTGATGGCGGTGTCCTTGTCCGGGAAGCCCGCGGGGAGGTAGCCGACGAGCAGCGGCTTTTCCTTGGCGAACGCCGTGCTGGTTCTCATATGCCGAACCACTTAGCGGCGGTGTCCATGTCCTTGTCACCGCGGCCGGACAGGCTGACGAGCATGATCGCGTCCGTGCCGAGCGCCGGGCCTATCTGGAGGGCGCCGGCCAGCGCGTGCGCGGACTCGATCGCGGGGATGATGCCTTCGGTGCGGCAGAGCGTGCCGAACGCGTCCATCGCCTGTGCGTCGGTGATCGAGCGGTAGCTGGCGCGGCCCGTCTCCATCAGCCACACGTGTTCCGGGCCGACGCCCGGGTAGTCCAGGCCGGCCGAGATCGAGTGGGTGGGCAGGGTCTGGCCTTCGGCGTCCTGGAGGAGGTAGGTGCGCATGCCGTGCAGCACGCCGGGGCCGCCGGCGGTCAGCGTGGCGGCGTGCCTGGCCGTGTCGATGCCGTCGCCGCCGGCCTCGCAGCCGATGAGCTGTACGGTCTGATCGGGGATGAACGCGTGGAACAGGCCGATCGCGTTCGAGCCGCCACCGACGCAGGCGACGACCGCGTCCGGGAGCCTGTCGCAGGTTTCGAGGATCTGCTGGCGGGCCTCGACGCCGATGATCCGCTGGAAGTCGCGGACCATCATCGGGAACGGGTGCGGACCGCCCACCGAGCCGATGCAGTAGTGCGTGTATTCAACCGTGGCGACCCAGTCGCGGAACGCCTCGTTCATGGCGTCCTTGAGCGTCCTGGTGCCCTGAGTGACGGGGTGCACCGTGGCGCCGAGGATGCGCATTCGCGCGACGTTCAGCGCCTGGCGTTCGGTGTCCTCCTCACCCATGTAGACCGCGCACTCCATGCCGAGCAGGGCCGCGGCGGTCGCCGTTGCCACGCCGTGCTGGCCGGCCCCGGTCTCCGCGATCAGCCGTTGCTTGCCCATGCGCCTCGCCAGCAGGGCCTGGCCGAGCACGTTGTTGATCTTGTGCGAGCCGGTGTGGTTGAGGTCCTCGCGCTTGAGCAGCACGGTTGTCCCGGCGGCCTTGCTGAAGTTCTCCGCGTGGTACAGCAGCGACGGGCGGCCGGCGTAGTTGGTCAGCAGACCGGCCAGCTCGGCCTGGAAGCCCGGGTCGTGGCGGGCTTTCTCGTACTGGGCGGTCAGCTCGTCCAGCGCCGCCATCAACGACTCCGGCGCGAACCGCCCTCCATAAGCGATCCCGTCCGCGGCGGCCCCGTCCGCGCCGCTATCCGCAGCCCCCGCGCCCGCCCCCGCCCCCGCCCCCGCGCCCGGGCCCGCGACCCGGAAATGTCCGGAAATATCAGGAACTGGGCTGATATCGGGCTCGGCGGGCTCACGCTGGCCGGCCGCGTGGTTGTCACAATCAAGCGGTTCTATGCGCGTGGTTGCCACATCCACGCGGTTCGTGGGTTCGGTCATCCGCGCTCTCCGCGCAGTGCGGGGTGCGAGCCGGCGGTCACCAGGTCGGCGACGGCGAACCTGGGGTCCTTCTCGGTCACCAGGCTCTCGCCGACCAGCACCGCGTCGGCACCGTTGGCGGCGTAGGCAAGCAGGTCACGCGGACCGCGGACGCCGGATTCGGCGATCTTCACGATCCCTTCGGGGATCCGCGGCGCCATCCGGCCGAAGATCGTGCGGTCGACCTTCAGCGTGGCCAGGTTGCGTGCGTTCACGCCGATCACCGTGGCTCCGGCGTCCAGCGCCCGCTCCAGTTCCTCGTCCGCGTGCACCTCCACCAGCGGCAGCAGCCCGATCGACAGCGCGCGCTCGACCAGCGAGACCAGCGCGCTCTGCTCTAGCGCGGCCACGATCAGCAGCACCACGTCCGCGCCGTGCGCGCGGGCCTCCCACAGCTGGTAGGAGCTGATCACGAAGTCCTTGCGGAGCACCGCGACCTGGACGGCCTTGCGCACCGCGTCCAGGTCGGCCAGCGACCCGCCGAACCGCCGCTCCTCGGTCAGCACGCTGATTACCTTCGCACCGCCGGCCTCGTAGTCGGCGGCCAGCGCCGCCGGGTCCGTGATCGCCGCCATCTGGCCGCGGGACGGGCTGGCCCGCTTTACCTCGGCGATGACCGTGACGCCTTCCGACTTCAGCGCGGCCATCGCGTCCCGCGGGGACGGCGCCCGACGCGCCATCTCCTTCAGCTGGTCAAGAGAGACGCGCCGCTGCCGGTCGGCGAGATCGGCACGCACGCCGTCTAGGATCTCGTCGAGCACACTCACGCGGTTCGCTGGTCCCCTCATATCGGTAATGTTGCGCCACTGATGGTAGCCCGGCCGGCCGGCCGCCGTCGCTACTGCCCCCTAGGGTTAGGCATGCCGCCCAGCTCAGGTGCCCGGAGGGCTGATGACATAGCCAGCACCCCGAACGGTACGAATCAGGTTGCTTTCGCCCAATTTGGCGCGAATCTGGGCAATGTAGACATCTGCCGCACGGTCGCTGGCCGTCCGGCCGGTCGCCTCGAGCAGCTGGCGGCGGGTCCGAGGCCGCCCGGGGGTGGCGAGCAGGGCCGCCAGGACGCGGGACTCCCCCTCGGTCAGCGACACCTCGCGTTCCCCGTGGTTGAGGACGACGATCCGCCTGGCGGGGTCAAGCCGGAGCCCGTCGACCGCCATCGGGGCTGGTGCGGCGAGCGTCGCGGCCGCCTGGTGTCCTTCACGCAGCACTTCCTGGACGGCGGCGACGAGCTGCCGGGGCCCGAACGGCCGGATCAGCCAGCGACTGGCCTTCGTCGCGTTGAGGCCGCGCGGGCGCGGGCCCGGCGCCACCAGGAACACCACCGGAGTCCGCAGCGCCCGGCGGACCCGGCGCGGGTCCAGTGCGGGCATGGTCAGGTCGAGAACGGCGACCGCGGGCGGCGCGGCCGGGTCGGCGAGCCTGGTCAGCGCGAGTTCCGGGGTGCCCGCCTGCCGGACCTCGAATCCGTCCCTGACCAGATAGCGGACGAGCATGGCGGCGACCGGGGGCTCATGCTCGGCCAGCAGCACCGCGGGGCCGGCGTCAGCGGGAGTCAGGGCCAAAGCCCACCTCGTCGCTCTCGGTCACGGTGGGGTCCACGTCACGGCTCAGCGACTCCCACATCGTCGCGGAGTCCTGCTCGGCCTGCCGCGCCGTGCGCTCGGACGGCTGCTCATACCGGGCCGACATCACCGGCCACCTGGGCCCGCGCCACGTCGTGGCCAGCCCGGCCATGACGATGGCAAGGCCGCCGGCCACCGCCGCCGCCCGCCACGGCAGCCCGGTTATCACCGCGTGGCCGGGGACGGTGCCGGCGAAGTTCAGCGTGCCCGAGAACGCACCGGAGGAGGAGCCGCTCGTCGTCGAGCCGGAGAATATCCCGGCGGAGCGATTCGCGCTGGCCGCGGCCGCGAGCACCGCGCCGGACGTCACCGCCGCCGCGGCGGCGATCACGGCGGCGATTCCGATCAGCGCGAGCAGTACCCCGGTCGCTTGCCGGAGCCGCCCTCGGGTGGCGATGACCGCGGCCAGGCAGGCGAGCGCGGCGATCGCCAGCCCGCTGGCGAGCGGCACCAGCTTCTGCCCGGTGATGGCGATGTCCTGGGCCGGGAACGGATGCGGCGGCGAATAGACCGCGTGCGCCCAGACCTGCCGCAGGGCGAGCAGGATCAGGCCGCCGCCGGCGGCGCCGAGCAGCTGCGCCACCGTGAACTCGCGGCGTCCGGCGCCCGCGGGCCTAGCTTCCCGCGGCACCGGCCACACCGGCCCGCCGCGGGGCCTCCCCGGTCACCGCGTCGAGCACGTCGGCGTCCCAGCACGTCCGGTCGCCGGTGTGGCATGCGCCGCCGACCTGATCGACCTTGACCAGTACCGCGTCGCCGTCGCAGTCCAGTGCCACCGACTTGACCCACTGCTGGTGGCCGGACGTCTCGCCCTTGACCCAGTACTCCTGGCGGCTGCGCGACCAGTAGGTGCACCGTCCGGTGGTCAGGGTGCGATGCAGCGCCTCGTCGTTCATCCAGCCGAGCATGAGCACCTCTCCGGTGTCATACTGCTGCGCGATCGCCGCGATCAGCCCGTTCGGGTCGCGCTTGAGCCGCGTGGCGATGGCTGGGTCGAGGCCCGCTAGCTCGGTCATGCTCCCTCGCTTCCGTCGATGACTCCAGCAAGGGTAGCCGTCAGCCGCGGGTGGTTACCCAGGGTCCCACTACCGTTCGGTAGCGATCACGCCTAGCATCGACGGGTGAGCTACTCACGAGACGAGCGAGCAGCTCTGTGCACGCTGCTCGAAGAGAGCGGTCCCGACGCGCCGACGCTATGCACGGGCTGGACGACCGGCGACCTGGCGGCCCACCTGGTGCTCAGGGAGCACCGCCCGGACGCCGCCGCCGGGGTCCTCGGCGGCCCGCTGGCCGGTCACACCGCCCGCGTTCAGCGCCGGATAAAGGCGCGGAATTCCTACCCCGCCCTGATCTCCGCGATCCGCTCCGGCCCGCCCCGGATGTCCGTGATGGCCTTCCCCGGCATGGACGAGCGAGCGAATCTCGTGGAGTACTTCGTGCACCATGAGGACATCCGGCGCGCGGTGCCGGGCTGGGAGCCGCGTGAGCTGACCGCCGGCGAGGCGGACGAGCTGTGGCGCAGGCTTCGGGTGGCCCGCATGCTCCTCCGCAAGTCCCCCGTGGGCGTCGAACTGGCGCGGGACGATAAGGACCCAGAAGGCGCGGACGGGCACATCTTCCGGATCATCGCCAAGAAGGCCACGCCGATGGTCACGGTCATCGGCTCGCCGGCCGAGCTGACCCTGTGGGTGGTGGGGCGGCGGAGCGCGGCGAACGTCCGGTTCGACGGCACGCAGGCCGCGGTCGGCAGCCTGACGGCTGCCCGGTGGCACCGGTAATGAGGAGGTTCGAGCGGGGTTACGAACCCATCTCTCGCTTGAGCCTGGCCAGCTCGTCGTCCACGTCCGCGCTGCTCGGCCGAGGCGCGGCGGGCCGGGGAGTGGCCGGCCGTGGCGGCGCCGGAGCGGTGTACTGGTCCAGGTCAACACCCGGCAGGGCGCTCGAGCTTGCGCGACGGTCCCGGATCTCGCTGTCCTTGGACTTGCCGGATACCTGCTTGCCCGACCGGCTCACCTTGATCGCCACGTAGATCCCGCCGACGACGAGCGCGGCGATCGCCACGGTAATCAGGGCGCTGATGATGACGTGGACTATGCTGCCGACCACGAAGAACGCGACCAGGACGCCAACCGCGATGGCGAGAACCTTCCACATGCGTCCGTCGGCCCCCTCTCTGAGATCCGGGCTAGCTTCGCTCTCACTTACGACATTACCCGACCCATGACCCCGGGCCGAGACCTAGGCGACTACGCTAACGCCATGCAAGCTCTCGGGATCGACATCGGCGGTACGGGCATCAAGGGCGCGCCCGTTGACGTGGCCGCCGGGAAGCTGCTGGCGGACCGGCAGAAGATCCCGACCCCGCGCCCCGCCAAGCCGGACGCGGTCGCCGATGTCGTGCATCAGCTCGCCACCGCGTTCAGCTGGTCCGGCCCGGTGGGCATCACGTTCCCCGGCGTGGTCACCGACGGCGAGATCCGCACCGCCGCGAACCTGGACCCCGACTGGATCGGCGTGGACGCGCGGGACCTGCTGGGCAAGGCCGCGGCCAACCCGGTCAAGGTGCTGAACGACGCGGACGCGGCCGGGGTCGCCGAGATGACCTTCGGCGCCGGGCTGGGCGTGCGCGGGACCGTGCTGATGCTGACGTTCGGCACCGGCATCGGCAGCGCGCTGTTCATCGACGGCATCCTCGTGCCGAACACAGAGTTCGGGCATATCGAGATCCGCGGCAAGGACGCGGAGAAGCGGGCCTCCGAGCACGCCCGAGAGCTGCACGACCTGAGCTGGGGCAAGTGGGCCGGCCGGGTCGAGGACTACATGCGGCACATGGAGGCTCTGCTGTCGCCCGACCTGTTCATCATCGGCGGCGGCATCAGCAAGCAGTCCGACAAGTTCGTCCCGCTGCTGAAGGGCATCCGCGCCAAGATCGTGCCGGCCGCGATGCTCAACGACGCCGGCATCGTCGGCGCCGCGATGGCCACCGCCTCGGCGTATGCCGCTGAGTAGCGACGCCGGCGCCCAGGGGGAGACGACTCAGCGCACGGAGAGGCCGGCGGCTTGCAGCGCGCCTTTGACCTGGCCGATGCGCAGCGTACCGAAATGGAACACGCTCGCGGCGAGCACCGCGTCCGCGCCTGCCTCGATGGCGGGCGCGAAGTGCGCGAGCGACCCGGCGCCGCCGCTGGCGATCACCGGAACCTCGACCACCCCGCGGATCAGCCGGATCAGCTCCAGGTCGAATCCGCCCGTGGTGCCGTCGGCGTCCATCGAGTTCAGCAGGATTTCCCCGGCGCCGAGCGAGACGGCGCGCCGCGTCCACTCCACCGCGTCGATCCCGGTGCCGGTCCGGCCCCCGTGGGTGGTCACCTCGAACCCAGAGTCAGTGCCCGAGTCACTACGTCGCGCGTCCACCGACAGCACCACGCACTGCGACCCGAACCGCTCGGCCGCTTCGCTCAGCAGCGCGGGCCTGGCCACCGCCGCCGTGTTCAGCGACACCTTGTCCGCCCCGGCGCGCAGCAGGCTGTCCACATCCGCGGCCGAACGCACCCCCCCGCCGACGGTCAGCGGAATGAATACCTGATCCGCGGTGCGGCGGACCACGTCGTACATGGTCTCCCGCGCGCCGCTGGACGCGGTGATGTCGAGGAACGTCAGCTCGTCGGCGCCTTCGGCGTCGTAGAACGCGGCCAGCTCGACCGGGTCGCCGGCGTCCCGCAGCGACTGGAAGTTGACGCCCTTCACGACCCGGCCGCCGTCCACGTCCAGGCACGGAATAACCCGGACCGCGACGCTCACTGAGCGCCACCGACCACAGCGAGCGCTTCCTCCAGGGTGAACGCGCCCGCGTACAGCGCCTTGCCGACGATGGCCCCCTCCACGCCGAGCGGCACCAGCGACGCCAGGGCACGCAGGTCGTCCAGCGACGATACTCCCCCGCTGGCGACGACCGGCGCCGAAGTCCGTGCGCACACGTCCCGCAGCAGCGCCACGTTCGGCCCGCGCAGCGTCCCGTCCTTCAAGACATCGGTCACCACGTACCGCGCGCAGCCCTCCGCGTCGAGCCGCGCCAGCACCTCGAACAGCTCGCCGCCCTCGGACGTCCAGCCGCGCGCCGCCAGCGTGGTCCCGCGCACGTCGAGCCCAACCGCGACCCGGTCGCCATGCCGCGCGATGACCGACCGCACCCAGGCCGGGTCCTCCAGCGCCGCGGTCCCGATGTTCACCCGGGCGCAACCAGTTGCCAGGGCACGTGCCAGCGACGCGTCGTCACGGATGCCGCCCGACATCTCGACCGCTACGTCCAGCTTCCCCACGACGGTGGCGAGCAGTTCCGCGTTCGACCCTCGCCCGAAGGCCGCGTCCAGGTCAACCAGGTGGACCCACTGCGCGCCCGCCCGCTGCCAGGCCAGCGCCGCCTCCACCGGGTCACCGTACGAGGTTTCCGACCCGGCCGCGCCCTGCACCAGCCGCACCGCCTGGCCGGACGCCACGTCCACGGCCGGCAGCAGCTCCAGGACACTCACGACAGGCCCTCCACCCAGTTCGACAGCACCGTGAACCCCGCGTCGCCCGACTTCTCCGGATGGAACTGCGTCGCGGTCACGATCCCGTCCTCGACAGCGGCGACGAACGGCTCCCCGTGCGTCGTCCACGAGACGAGCCCGGGCACGCCCGACGCGTCCCGCACCCCGTAGGAGTGCACGAAGTAGAACCGCGTGTCCCCCGGCAGACCCGCGAACAAAGCGGAGCCATCAGGGACAGAGACGGTGTTCCACCCCATGTGCGGCAGCGGCAGCATCCCCGGATCCAGGCGTTCGACGACGCCCGGCCACACCCCGCACCCCGCGGTGAGCACCCCGTGCTCGACGCCGGACGCGAACAGCACCTGCATCCCCACGCAGATGCCGAGCACCGGCCGGCCTTGCTCGATCCGCGACGCGATCAGCTTGTCCCCGCCGACCGAGACCAGCCCGGCCATGCAGGCCGCGAACGCCCCGACGCCGGGCACAACGAGCCCGTCGCACGCCAGCGCGGCGTCCCGGTCCGCGGTCACCTCGACCGAGGCCCCGGTCCGCGCCAGCGCCCGCTGTGCCGACCTCAGGTTCCCCGACCCGTAGTCGAGGATGATGATCTTTTTTTGTTCGCTCGCTCTGCTTATTGGCTCGCTCAGCTCGCCGGGGCTCACAGGACACCCTTGGTCGACGGGATCCCGCCGGCTCGCGGGTCGGGGGCGGCGGCGGCGCGCAGGGCGCGGGCGACGGCCTTGAACTGGGCTTCGACGATGTGGTGCGGGTTGCGGCCGTAGAGCACGGCGACGTGCAGGCAGATGCCGGCGGCGAAACCCATGGACTCCCAGATGTGCCGGGTCAGCGACGTGTCGTACGTCCCGATCAGCGGCGACATTCCGTCCGGCTCCGAATGCACGACGTACGGCCGCCCGGACAGGTCGACCGCGGCCTGGACGAGCGTCTCGTCGAGCGGCACCAGCGCGTTCCCGAACCGGGCGATACCCGACTTATCCCCCAGCGCCTCGCGCAACGCGGACCCCAGCGCGATCGCGGTGTCCTCCACCGTGTGGTGCGCGTCGATCTCCACGTCGCCCTTGGCCCGCACGGTGAGGTCAAGCGACCCGTGCTTGCCGAGCTGGGCCAGCATGTGGTCGAAGAACGGCACCCCGGTCGACACCTCGACCACCCCGATGCCGTCCAGGTCCAGCTCGACCAGGATCTGTGTCTCGTGGGTGAGCCGCTCCACCCGCGCCGTCCGCCCCACTACGCAAGCACCTCCGTCAGCGCCGAACGGAACGCCGTCATCTCCTCCGGCGTCCCCACCGTCACCCGCAGCCAGGCCGGCGGCCCGACCTCGCGGATCAGCACCCCGCGGTCCAGCAGGCCCTGCCACGCGGCGCGCCGGTCGTCGAAGACCCCGAACAGCACGAAGTTGGCGTCCGAGTCCGCTACCGACAACCCCTGGTTCCGCAGCCACGACACCAGCGAGTCGCGCGTCTCCCGCAGCAGCGCCACGGTCGCCAGCGGCTCCGAACGGTGCTCCAACGCGGCCCGCGCCACCGCCTGGGTGACCGCGGAGAGATGGTACGGCAGCCGCACGATCAGCAGTTGCTGGATCAGCTCTGGCGACGCGGCCAGGTACCCGACCCGTGCCCCGGCCATCGCGAACGCCTTGGACATCGTCCGGGTCACCACCAGCCGCGGGTACCGGGGCAGCAGCGTCAGCGCGCTCGGCGTGCCGGTCCGCGCGAACTCGAAGTACGCCTCGTCCACCACGACGACGCCCGGCGCCGCCGCGCACACCGCCTCGATCACGTCCAGCGGCATCGCGGTTCCGGTCGGGTTGTTCGGCGAGGTCAGGAACACGACGTCCGGCGCCGCGGACCGCACCGCCGCCGCGGCCCGCAAAGCCGAGATGCCGAAGTCCGGGTCCCGTGCCACAGGTACCCATGTCGTTGAGTTCACTCGGGAGAGAAGAGGATGCATGGAGTAGCTCGGCTCGAACCCCAGCGCCGTCCGCCCCGGCCCGCCGAACGCCTGGAGCAGCTGCTGAATCACCTCGTTGGACCCGTTCGCCGCCCAGACCCGCTCGCCGGTGAGCCCGTGCCCCAGGTAGTCTGCCAGCTCCTTGCGCAGCTCGACCGCGTCCCGGTCCGGGTACCGGTTCAGCCCGCCGGCGACCTGGCCGACCGCGTCCGCCACCGCCCGCACCAGTGCGGCGCTCGGCGGGTACGGGTTCTCGTTGGTGTTCAGCCGCACCGCGACGTCGAGCTGTGGCGCGCCGTACGGCTCGAGACCTTCAAGGTCTTTACGCAGAACGACATTCGCTGCTTCCATCAGGGCACTGCCTTCTTCCGGGGGGAGGCGTCCCCCCGGGACCCCCCTCGCACACGTACCGCGGCGACGTGCGCCGCGAGGTCTTCGGCCCCGCCGAGTGCGTCGATCAGCGGGGCGGTCGCGGCGAGCGTCTCCCGGTCGCACTCGATGACGTTGACCAGCCGGAGGAACGGGAACACCGACAGGCCGCTGGTGTGCCGCGCCGTGCCGCCGGTCGGCAGCACGTGATTGGACCCGGCGAGATAGTCGCCGAGCGACACCGGGGCGTACGCGCCGGCGAACACCGCGCCCGCGTTGCGCACCCGGGCCGCGACCTTGGCCGCGTCCCTGGTCTGGATCTCCAGGTGCTCCGGCGCCCACGCGTCCGATACGGACAGCGCCGCGTCCAGGTCCGCGACCAGCACGCAGGCGGCCTGGCCGGCCAGCGCGGTCGTCACCCGCTCCCGGTGCCTGGTCAGCGGCAGCTGCCGCGCCAGCTCGTCGTCGACACCCGCGGCCAGAGCTTCGTCCGGCGTGATCAGCAGGCAGGCGGCCAGCTCGTCGTGCTCGGCCTGGGCGATCAGATCGGCCGCGACATGGCTGGGGTCGGCGGTGTCGTCCGCGATGATCGCGACCTCGGTCGGGCCGTTCTCCCCGTCGGTGCCCACCACGCCGCGCAGCACCCGCTTGGCGGCCGCCACGTACACGTTCCCCGGCCCCGTGATCACGTCCACGGGCGCGCAGTCTTCGGTGCCGTACGCGAACATGGCCAGTGCCTGCGCGCCGCCGGCCGCGTGCACCTCGCGCACCCCGAGCAGCGCGCACGCCGCCAGCACCACCGGGTGCGGCAGGCCGTCCCGCTGCGGCGGCGACGCCACCGCTACCGCGGCCACGCCGGCGACCTGGGCCGGCACCACGTTCATCACAACCGAGGACGGGTAGGCGACCAGCCCGCCCGGCACGTACACCCCCGCGCGCGCCACCGGCACGAAGCGTCCCGTGACGGTAAGTCCGCCGGTCACCTGCGTGACGCCCTCGGCCGGCAGCTGGCCGCTGTGCACTCGGGTCGTGCGGCGGATGGCTTCTTCCAGCGCGGTCCTGACCGCGGGGTCGAGCGCGTCGAGCGCCGCGTCCAGCGCCTCGGCCGGCACCCGGGTCGTCGCCAGGTCGACCCCGTCGAACCGCCGGGTGTACTCGCGTACCGCCGCGGCGCCGCGATGCTTGACGTCCTCGCACAGCGGCCGGATCAGCTGGACCGCGGCCTCCACGTCGAGGGAGGCGCGCGGCAGCACGCCGTCCAGGGCGGTTCTGGTCAGTTCGCCGGGCGTACGCCCGCGCAGGTCGATACGCGAAATCACCTGGATAGCTTACTCAGGGAGGCCCAGGGGCCGCGCGCACCGCAGACCCCTCGGGGTGCCTGCTGCCGACGGTCAGCGCGACGATGGCCGAGGCGACCAGCGGCCAGAAGGCCAGCGCGCTCTTGGCGCTCAGCCCCAGTGAGTCGTGGAAGAGGGTGCCGGCGGCGCTGGACGCGAGCTGGTGGTTGTAGGTGGACAGCCCGATCAGCCCCCCGATCCACATGGCGACGAAGGCGGCGAGGACCGCTCCGAGCACCACGCCGAGCGCGGCGAGCCAGCCGTCCCGGCGGACCAGGAACCGGCTGCCGGCGATCCCGGTGAGCAGGCCACCGACGGCGGTGATCCCGCAGAACCAGAGGTCGGCGACGATATACGCGCTGTCCTCGGCGTTCACCTGCTGGGCGGCCCCGGTTCCGACCTCCTGGAACAGCACCCGCGGCGCGACCGCACCCCAGATCAGGCCCGCGATGGCTCCGAGTACCGCGCTCCCGGCCAGCGCGATCACGAAGGCAGTCAGTCCGCGCTTCGTGCCCCTCACCCCACTCCTGGTCGGCAGGCAGGCCCTGGCCCGAGCCTGTCGGCAGTTTAGTCCGATCCGGCCGGGGAAGCCGGGAGGAGAGTTGTGAACCCCCTCGGAGGTAGCAATGTCGACCGGAGCACTCATCGGCATCCTGATCGCCATCGTCGTCGTCGCCGCGATCGCCGTCGTCGTCTCGCTGGAAATGCGACGGGCCAGGCTGCGCCGCCAGTTCGGAGCCGAGTACACCCGCCTAGCAAAGGAGCTCGGCAGCGACCGCAAGGCAGACGCCGAACTGCGCTCCCGCCAGCGGCGCGCGGCCAAGCTGAACATCAGCCCGCTGTCCGACGCGCAGCAGGCCAAGTACACCCGCGACTGGACCGCCCTGCAGGAGCGTTTCGTCGACGCTCCGGCGGACGCCGTCGTCGGCGCGAGTGACCTCGTCGGGCGGGTGCTGCGGGACCGCGGCTACCCCGCCGAAGACGAGAACGAGGTCGCGGTCGCGCTGTCCGTGCACCACCCGCGCGCGCTCGACCAGTACCGGCGCGGCCGGGACATCAGCCAGCGCTCAGCCGCGGTGTCCACCGAGGAGCTGCGCACCGGCATGCTGAGCTATCGCGCGCTCTTCCAGGACCTGACCGGCGGCAGGCCGGCGCAGAACGCCGCGCCGCGGACGCTGCTCAACCGGGTCACCACTCGCGTCCCGCAGGGGAGGTAACCGGAGATGGACGAGCCACGTCACGGGACGATCGTCAGCGGCGAGGTCATCCCGCCGCAGACCTACCTGCACAAGGTCGCCGCGGCCAAGCGTGATGACCCGGCCGACGAGGCCGAGGAGAACACCGCCACCACGCCGGAGGACACTGCGGCGGAGGACACCGCGGCGGATCACGCCGGGCGCACCGGCGACATCGCCGACGACACCGGCACGGCCGAGACGCACGACTTCCACGCCGCTGACGACGAGGATGACGACGACGGGTTCGCCGCGGACACCATCGCGATGCCCGCAGCCGCCGCAGAGCCGGACGCCGCGGAGACGGATGCGACGGAGAGCCGTGACCAGCGGGACGGCATCCTGGAGACGGACGCCGCGCGGGCAACCGCCGCGCAGCAGGACACCGGCGCGACGGCCAGCGCCGCGACCGACTCTGGGCTGACCGACGCCGGGCTGACCGACGCCGGGCAGGCCGACGCCGGGCAGGCCGACGCCGGCATGCATGCCACGGACACCGCCGCCGTCGACGCGACTCGGCCTGACCTGGTCGCGCCGGAGGCCCCGGGCGCGGCCAAGCCACGCGAGGGACGGCCGGGTGACCTGCCGGTCCCGGAGGACGTGAGCCTGATCGGGGACGGTGCCGCCATCAGGGAGCAGTGGATGCGGGTCCAGGCGAGCTTCGTCGACGATCCGCGGGCCGCGGTGAGCGCCGCGGCCGGCGTCATCACCGACGCCGCCGCCCGGGTGGAAACCGCCGTGCGCGAGCGTCAGCGGGCGCTGCGCGACCGGTGGGACAGCGAAGGCCGCCCGGACACCGAAGAGCTGCGCGTCACCATGCAGCAGTACCGTCAGCTGCTGGAGCGGCTCGCCGCCCTGTAACCAGTCGGCGCGTGCGGATGCCGTTAGGCTTGGCCGCCGTTGACCTTGATGTTCTGCCCGGTGATCCACCCGGCGCCGGGCTGGCACAGCAGGCCGATGGCGTCGGCGACGTCTTGGGGGGTGCCGAGGCGGCGCAGCGGCGACATCGTGCGCATGCGCTCGATGAGATCTTCTGTTTTGCCGCGGCGGAATGCGGCGGTGTCGATCGGGCCTGGTGAGATCACGTTGACGGTGATCTGGCGTGCGCCGAGTTCCTGCGCGAGTGCCCGCGATAGCTGCTCGGCAGCGGCCTTGGTGGCGCTGTAGAGGCCATAGCCGGGCAGCGTCACAGAGGTGGACGAGCTTGACAGCGTGATGACCCGGCCGCCCGGAGACAACCGGGTCGCGGCTTCGCGGCAGGCCAGGAACACGCCGCGCAGGTTCGCGGCCACCGCTCGCTCGAAGTCGGCGTCGGTCAGCTCGATGACCGGCCCGAACACTCCGATCCCGGCGTTGTTGACCAGGACGTCGAGCCGCCCGAATCTGGCGTCGGCGGCATCGAACAGGTGCCGGACGGCGGCCGGGTCGCGGATGTCGGCCTGCACCACCAAGGCTTGGGAACCCTCGGCGCGGACGGCGGCCGCGGCGTGCTGCGCCGCCTGTGCGTCGGTGTCGTCCCGGTGGTTGACGACGATAGCGGCTCCCATGGCGGCTAGCCGGACGGCGATGGCCGTCCCGATCTCCCCGCCCGCGCCGGTGATGAGGGCGACGCGGCCGTCAAGATAACGCGCCGAGGTCATGCCCGCGGCTCGCTCGCCGGCATCGGCGGGTAATCGGTGTAGCCCGCGGCGCCGCCGCCGTAGAGCGTGCGCATATCGGGTTCGGCCAGCGGGTATCCCGCGCGCAGCCGGGCGACAAGGTCGGGATTGGCCAGGTACGGACGGCCGAAGGCGATCAGGTCCGCGCGGCCCCGAGCGATGGCCGCGTCGGCGGAGTCCCCGGTGTAGCCGCCGCCGAGGATGAGCGCGCCGTCGCGGGCATCGCGGGCGCGGGCGGCGAATGCGTCGTCATAGCCGCCGCGTTCCTGCGTCGCTGCCTGGTTGGCGAGCGTGACCCACGCGATGGGACGCTCGTTCAGTTCCGTGATCACGAGGAGCTGCAGTTCGGCCCAGTCGGAGTACGGCGGGATGTCGTTGACCTGCCCGCCAGGCGACAGCTTTACTCCGAGGGGCATTCCGGGCGCCGCGTCGGCGATCGCGTCGATGGCTTCCAGGAGAAACCGTGCCCGGTTGCGGGGTGATCCGCCGTAGGCGTCGTCGCGGGTGTTGACGTGCGGGCTGAAGAACTGCTCGGTCAGCAGCCCGTTGGCTGCCTGGATTTCCACGGCGTCGAAACCCGCGCGGCGCGCCGCGTCCGCCGCCGCGCCGAAGTCGGCGATCGTCGCGCGCACCTCCGCTGTGCTCATCGCCCGCGGGACGCTCGCGGCGGTCGGGCCGGGGATGCCCTCGCTGATATAGGCGAAGACCTCCGCGCTGGCGGGCACCTCGCTGACACCGGGCGGACGGGCGCCGTCGTGCAGTGAGGAGTGCGACAGCCGTCCGCAGTGGTTGAGCTGCGCCGCGATCCGGCCTCCGCCCCGGTGGACGGCGTCCGTGACCCGGCGCCAGGCTGCTACCTGGGCGTCCGTGTACATTCCTTCAGTCCACAGGAAACCGGTCCCTTCGCGGCTGACGCTGATCGAGCCGGTGATCAGCAGGCCGGCGGCGCTTCGCTGCGTGAAGTAGTCCGCGGTCAGGTCGGTCGCGAGTCCGTCGCGGGGTGCACGGCTGCGGGTCATGGCAGACATGACCACGCGGTTGGGCAGGTCGAGCGAGTCCACCTTGACCGGACTGAACAGGGAGTCGAGCACGCGTTCTCCTTAGGTAGCTGCTGGAAAGCAATAGATACGAACCGGGTCGTTTCCATTGAAGAACACGGTATCACGGCGACTTATTTCCGCCCCGCGCGCGCCAGCACCCGGCCCGGCCTGGTTCACTCAGGTCATGGAGAACCGGCAGGGCGGTCGACCGCGCAGCACTCAGGCGCATCAGGCGATCCTGGCAGCGACCGAGGACCTGCTGCGCGAACGCGGATACCCGGGAATGTCCATCGATGAGGTCGCACGCCGGGCAGGCGTCAGCAAGCGCACGATCTACCGGTGGTGGCCCTCAAAGGGCGCACTGGTCACCGAGGCCTTCGCCGGAGCCGCCGACCAGCGCCATCAGGACGTCGACACCGGCCGGGTGCGCGACGACATCACGGCCTACCTGGCGGGCTTGTTCGCCGACGTCGCACGGCCCGGAAAAACGGCGGCACTCCGCTCGATGATGGCCGAGGCGCAAAGCGACGAGGGCTTTGCGGCCGAATTCGTCAGCTTCATCACAGGCCGCCGCGACGTCCTACGCGGCATGCTGTGCCGGGGCGTCGAACGCGGGGAAATCCCCGCCTCCGCCGACCTTGACGTGGCCATCGACTTCCTCTTCGGCCTCTACTGGTACCGCATGCTCATTGGCCACCTGCCCCTGGACAAGGCGCTCGCCGAGACCATGGCCGACACCCTCCTGCAAGGCCTCACGCACACCGTCAATAAGCCGTCGGGGACGTAGTGCCTGCTGCCGTCGGCGGGATCGACCCAGACTCGCATGATCGCTCCGCTGGACGGATCCCGGAACCGCTCCGCGGTCGGCACCCAGCCCGCGTTCGGCTCGCTGGACTGGGCGTGCCCCCGGCGTCGCAGCCAGCCCGCCCGGGACGGGTCGGCGGTACCGCTGGCCGGAGCCCCGCCGGGCAGGAAAGCGGCGCCCGGCAGCTCGGCCAGCGCGGCCGCGGCCTCGTCGGTGTACACGGCGCCGAGCGCCAGCTCGGTCCGGCGGGTGAGCTCGTCCAGGCTGAGCCGTCCCGCGGCATAGTGCTCGCGCAGCATCGCCACGACGCGCTCGCGCTCGGCGTCGCCGATCAGCGTGCGTCCCTCCCCGCGTTCAGTCACGGGACCAGGGTATCTAGGCGGGCGCCACCACCACCGCGCTGCCGTACGCCACGATCTCGGTCAGCTGCTGGCCGATCTCGGAGGAGTCGAACCGCATCGCGACGATGGCGTTGGCGCCGAGCAGCTTCGCGTTCTCGATCATCCGGTCGATCGCGTGCCGCCGGCTGTCCTCGAGTAGCTCGGTGTACTGAGACACCTCCCCCTGGCGCAGCGCCTTGAGGCCAGCCCCGATCGACTTGACCATGCCCATGCTGCGCACCACGAGGCCGAACGCCACACCGAGGTCCTGCTGCACCGTCATCCCGCGCAGCTCCAGCGCGGTCGTCACCGGGAAACCACCTGTCTCAGTCATGGCCGAAGTACATCGGTCCACGCGAGCGCTGTCAACGCGGGCGTTACTGACTAGCTCACGCAGGCCGGCCCGAGGAGCTGCTTGAGGTCGCCGATGAGGGCCGGCGACGTCGCGACGCGGAGCTTGTCATCGAGACGTACCACCGTCGTCCGTTCGGTCCCGCGCAGTCGCAGATGCACCTCGGTCGGGCCGGGGTGGGTGACCAGCACCTCGCGCAGCCGCTCCACCACCGGCGGCACGCACCGCGCGATCGGCATCGACACCACGAAAGGGCCAGACTCGTCCATCGACAGATCCGGGATCGTGAGATCCATCGCGATCAGCTTCGGCACGTCGTCGCGGCGGTCCACCTTGCCCTTGATCACCACGACGGCGTCCTCCGCGATGGCGGTCGCGTACAGCTGGTAAGTCTGCGGGAAGAACAGCACCTCGATCGCGCCCGCGAGATCCTCCAGCGTGGCCGCCGCCCACTGGTTCCCCTGCTTGGTGACCTTACGTTGCACCCCGGACAGGATCCCGCCCACCTTCACAATCTGGGCGTCCTGACGTGACACCGCTGGCCGTTCGGAAGAATCTTCTTCCATCAAGTCAGCGAGGGAACAGTCGCTTTCCCTGGCGATGATGTGCTCGATGCCGAACAGCGGATGGTCGGATACGTAGAGCCCGAGCATCTCGCGCTCGAAGTTGAGGCGTGTCGTCTTGTCCCACTCCCCGGCCGGCACCGGGACGTCGAAGGCGGCCGAGGCCTCGATGTCCTCGCCGAACAGCGAGTCCTGGCCGATCGCCTCGTTGCGCTTGAGGTCGATGACCGCGTCGACGGCCTGCTCGTGCACCAGCACCAGGCCCTTGCGGTCGTTGCCGAACGAGTCGAACGCGCCGGCCTTGATCAGCGACTCGATGACCCGCTTGTTGCAAACGACCAGCGGCACCTTGTTGAGGAAATCGGAGAAGCTGGTGAACGCGCCCTTGGATTTGCGCGCGGCGACGACGGCCTCGACGACGTTCACGCCGACGTTGCGGATCGCCGCCATGCCGAACCGCACGTCCTTGCCGACGGCGGCGAACGTGGCCACCGACTCGTTAACGTCCGGCGGCAGCACCTTGATGCCCATCCGGCGGCACTCGGCCAGGTACAGCGCGGACTTGTCCTTGTCGTCGCCGACGGAAGTAAGCAGCGCGGCCATGTACTCGGCCGGGTAGTTCGCCTTGAGGTAGGCGGTCCAGTACGCGATCAGGCCGTAGGCGGCGGTGTGCGCCTTGTTGAACGCGTAGCCGGAGAACGGCACGAGCACGTCCCAGACCGCCTGGATGGCCTTGTCGGAGTAACCCCGCTCCCGGCAGCCCTGCTGGAACGGAACGAACTCCTTGTCCAGGATCTCCTTCTTCTTCTTGCCCATCGCGCGGCGGAGCAGGTCCGCCTGTCCCAGGGTGTACCCGGCGAGGATCTGCGCGGCCTTCTGCACCTGCTCCTGGTAGACGATCAGGCCGTAGGTGGGCTCGAGCACCTCGCGGAGCGGCTCCTCGAGCTCGGGGTGAATCGGGCTGATCTGCTGCTGGCCGGTCTTGCGCAGCGCGTAGTTCGTGTGCGAGTTGACGCCCATCGGACCCGGCCGGTACAGCGCGAGCACCGCGGAGATGTCTTCGAAGTTGTCCGGCTTCATCAGCCGCAGCAGCGTCCGCATCGCCCCGCCGTCGAGCTGGAACACGCCCAGCGTGTCGCCGCGGCCGAGCAGCTCATAGGTCGGCTTGTCGTCCAGCGGGAGGCCTAGCAGGTCGATCTGGACGTCCCGGTTGGCCTTGATCGACTGGACCGCGTCGTCCATGATCGTCAGGTTGCGCAGGCCGAGGAAGTCCATCTTCAGCAGGCCGAGGCCCTCGCAGGTCGGATAGTCGAACTGCGTGATGACCGCGCCGTCGGTGTGCCGGGTCCACACCGGGATGTGGTCGGTCAGCGGCTCGGCGGACATGATCACGCCGGCCGCGTGCACACCGGGCTGGCGGATCAACCCCTCGATGCCCCGCGCGGTGTCGATGACCTGCTTGATCTCCGGTTCGGACTCGTACAGCCCGCGGATCTCGGTGGCTTCCTTGTACCGCTCGTGACCCTCGTCGAAGATGCCTGCCAGCGGCATTTCCTTGCCGAGCACGGCAGGCGGGTACGCCTTGGTGATCCGGTCGCCGAGCGCGTACGGGAAGCCGAGCACCCGGCAGGAGTCCTTGATCGCGGCCTTCGCCTTGATCGTCCCGTACGTGACGATCTGCGCGACCTTGTCGCTGCCCCACTTCTGCGTGACGTACCTGATCACGTCGGCGCGCCCGCGTTCGTCGAAATCCACGTCGATGTCGGGCATGGACACGCGTTCGGGGTTGAGGAACCGCTCGAAGATCAGCCCGTGGTCGATGGGGTCCAGGTCGGTGATGCCCATCGCGTACGCGACGATGCTGCCGGCGGCGGAGCCGCGGCCGGGGCCGACGGCGACGCCGTTGTTCTTCGCCCACATGATGAAGTCGGCGACCACGAGGAAGTAGCCGGGGAACCCCATCTGGCAGATGATGCCGATCTCGTACTCGGCCTGCTGCTTGCGCTGCTCGTCATAGCCGTTGGGATACCGGCGGTCCATGCCCCGCCACACCTCGGCGGCGAACAGCTCGTCCTCGCTGCTGACGCCCTCGGGTAGCGGGAACCGCGGCATCAGGTTCACGAACTCGAACATGCCGCTGCTGTCGACCCGGTCCGCGATCAGCAGCTGGCTGTTGCGGCAGCCCTCCAGCCAGTACTCGCTGGTGTTGATCCGGTACATCTCGTCCGGGGACTTGATGTAGTAGCCGCCGCCCTCCAGGCGGAACCTGTCCTGGTCGAGCAGCGTCTTGCCGGTCTGGATGCACAGCAGCGTGTCGTGGCTGGTCGCGTCGTCCTTGCGGGTGTAGTGCGAGTCGTTGGTGACGACCGGGGGGATGTTCAGCTTTCTGCCGACTTCGAGCAGGCCATCGCGGACCCTTTTCTCGATGTCGAGATCGTGCTCCATCAGCTCAAGGAAGTAGTTCTCCTTGCCGAAGATGTCCTGCCACTCCGCGGCCGCCTTCAGCGCCTCGTCGAACTGGCCGAGCCGCAGCCGGGTCTGCAGCTCGCCGGACGGGCAACCGGTCGAGGCCATCAGCCCCTTGACGTGCTCGGCGATGATCTCCTTGTCCATCCGTGGCCACTTGACCAGCCAGCCTTCGGCGTAGGACCTGCTGGACAGGCGGAAGAGGTTGTGCAGGCCTTCCTTGTTCTGTGCCCAGATCGTCTTGTGCAGGTAGGCGCCGGAGGCGGAGACGTCGTCCTTCTTCTGGTGCGGCTCGCCCCACAGGATCCGGTTGGTGTTGGACCGCTGCTCGGGGGCCACATAGGCCTCGATGCCAAGAATCGGGGTGATGCCGTTCGCGGTGGCCTGCCGGTGGAACTCGGCGGCGGCGAACATGTTGCCGTGGTCGGTCATCGCCACGTGCGTCATTCCCTGTGCTTGGACTTCCTTGAACAGCTCCTTGAGCCGGGCGGCGCCGTCGAGCATCGAGTACTCGGTGTGCACGTGCAGGTGGGCGAACGGTCCCTGTGTCGGTTCCTGTGTCGCCATCGGCGATCCGCCTCCTCCGGGCACGCTGCGCACCACGCAGCCTCATCGCAGCCTCGTCTGGCGGGCAGCCTGCGTTAACAGGCGACGGCCTCGGGCCCTGCTTAGTCAACAGAGGGGGCGGCGCGCTTGGGTAAAAACCGGTGCTCCTACCCTAGCGGAGCCGACGGGTTCCGTCAGTCTGCCGCGCCGGCCCGTCGCTCCGCCAGGCCGCTTGCCGCGCGGCCGCGCGGCCGGGCTCATGCGCTCTTGGGATGCGGCGACCTCGGCGCGCGCGGGCCTCCCGAGTCACATCGGCAACTCTCGTTACGCTACACCTGTCTTCTTACCCGAACGGTGGGGACAAACCAGGATGAATCGGGCGGCTAGCCCCTCCGAACGGGTAAAAAGACAAGCGTAGCCTTACGTACGTAGTGTTATTGCGCGCGTTCGGCGAACCATTCGCGGCCTAGGAGGAGAGCGAAACGGGGGCGGGGGAGCGGACGAGCAGGTTCATCAGGCGGCCGGCGCGGCCGCGGCTCAGCTGGGAGGCGTGCGCGGCGAGCGCCGCCTGCTTGCGCGCGGCGTAACGGCGACGTTTACCCGATGGGTGATGGCCCCACGGGGACTGCCGCCATGACGGACATCGCCATAGCCGACCCGGACCACCAGCCGGAGCAGCCGCACCGGCCAGTACAGCCAGGAGAACAGCTCGCGCGGAAACGTGGCCTCGAGGACCCGGATGCCGGTCAGCGAGGCCGCCTCGGCGCCGACCTGGTGCACCTTGACGTGATCGCGGTGGCCGTAGCCGCCATTGGCGTCATAGCTGAGCAGCAGCGTCGCGTTTTCCTCGCGGACGATGGCGGCCAGCCTGGCGGCCGCCTCCGCGACCGGAGCCCGCGCGAAACGCGCCCGGCCGGGCGGGTCCGGGCACAGGAGCGGTCCGTGCCCGCTGTCGGCGTAGCCCAAGTGGACGACGCGGGCCACGCCGAGCACCGCCGCGCTGGCCCGGAGCTCGGCCAGCCGGTGATCGGACGACTCCCCCATGCTCCCGTCGGTGGCCACGACGACGACAACCCGGTTCCCCTCGCTGGCCAGCTTCGCCAGCGTCCCGCCGGTCAGCAAGACCTCGTCGTCCGGGTGGGCGTGAAAGGCCAGGACTGTCCGCATGTGTCCCTAGTATGGCCGGATGCCTTTCGACAAACGTGATCCGGCGGCGCTGATCGTCGCCGAGCACGACGGCGAACTGGTCGGTTCGGTGATGGCCGGATGAGATGGCTGGCGGCGGTGGGTCCGTGAGCTGTGAAAGGTCCGCTCGCGGCGAGTAGCATCCCAGGTCATGATTACTGGGCTGCATGCGATCGTGTACTCCCCGGAAGCCGAGAAGGTGCGCGCGTTCTTCGGCGACGTGCTAGGACTGTCATCGGTCGACGCGGGCGGCGGCTGGCCGATCTTCGCCGCCCCGCCGACCGAGATCGCCGTGCATCCCGGCGATGCCGGGCACCAGTTGTTCCTGATGTGCGACGACATCCGCGCCACGCTGGCGGAGCTGTCCGGAAAAGGCGCCGAAGTCGCGCAGGACGTATCCGAAGAGCGTTGGGGGCTGCTGGCCGCCGTCCGGCTGCCGGATGGCACTGAGCTTTCCGTATACGAACCACGGCACCCGTCGCCGATGAATCTGCCGTAGCTCGTTCGTCATACATCCGCGGGCGGTAATGCACTGGCAAGCCGCGCTCCTTCGCTGTAAGGTCAAAATAAGGTCAAATCGGGGTCAAGAAAACGAGCTCGCGATATAGCTTGATCATTGACGAGGACGCGATATATCGTTTTGCAGGACGGCAACGGCGCGAAGCTGCGCACGGGAGGAATCAATGACGCAACACAGCGGGGGTCCCGCGATCCTCGTGGAGGGCCTGACCAAGTCATTCGGCAACGTCCACGCCTTGCGTGGAATCGACCTGGCCGTGCCGCGCGGGACGGTACTCGGTGTGCTGGGGCCGAATGGCGCTGGCAAGACGACCGCGGTCCGGATCCTGACAACGCTGCTCCAGCCGGACGGCGGGCGGGCAGTGGTCGAGGGTTACGACGTGGTCCGCGACGCGGCGGCGGTGCGCCGCTCCATCGGCCTGGCCGGGCAGTCCGCGGCGATCCAGGAAGAGCTCACCGGCCGCGAGAACCTGGAGATCATCGGGCGGCTGTACCACCTGCGCTGGCCCGAAGCCCGGACCCGCGCGACGGAGCTGCTCGAGCAGTTCAACCTCGCCGACGCCGCCGATCGCGCGGCCAAGACCTACTCCGGGGGCATGCAGCGGCGGCTCGACCTGGCCGCGAGCCTGGTCGGCAAGCCGCGGGTGCTGTTCCTCGATGAGCCGACCACCGGGCTCGACCCGCGGTCCAGGCTCGGCATGTGGGAGATCATCCGGACGCTGGTCGCCGGCGGCACGACATTGCTGCTCACCACCCAGTACCTCGACGAAGCGGACGAACTGGCCGACGAGATCGTGGTCATCGACCACGGCAAGGTGATCGCCGCCGGTACCTCCGAAGACCTGAAGGGCAAGGTCGGCGGCGATGTCGTGGAGTTCACCGTGCCGGACCGCGGCAGGATCCCGGACGCGATCGAGGCTATCGGCAGGATCGGCGAGGGCGAACCGCACGCGGACGCCGAGACCGGAATGGTGACCGTCGGCGTCGGCGGCCGCGGCTCGGACGCGCTGGTCGACGCCGTCCGCGCGCTGGACGCGGCCGGCCTGCAGACCACGGGCCTGGCGCTGCGCCGGCCGTCCCTCGACGACGTGTTCATGGCGCTCACCGGGCACGTCGCGGAGGAGGAAGAGCCGGCCGGCCGCCGCCGTGGTCGCAAGCGCGGCAACGATGGCGACAAGAGCAAGGACAAGACCAGTGAGAGGGCGGCGTCATGACCGCGATCGCAGAACCGGCGAGCGTCCTGCCGGGTAGCAGCGGACCCGGTATCGGAACCAGGCTCAGCTGGGCAGTTACCGATACGCTCACCATCACCCGCCGCAACCTGCTGGTCTGGCTGCGGGTACCCGCGTACATCGTGTTCACCGTGGTCCAGCCGGTGATGTTCGTGCTGTTGTTCCGCTATGTGTTCGGCGGCGCGATCCCGGTGCGCGGGATCTCCGGCGGCTACGTCAACTTCCTCATGCCGGGCATCATCGGGCAGACCGCGGCGTTCGCCACGTTCGGCACGGCGATCGCGCTCGCCCAGGAACTGAAGAAGGGCGTCATCGACCGGCTGCGGTCGATGCCGATGGCGCGATCCGCGGTGCTCGCCGGGCGGCTGGTCGCGGACACCAGCCGGATGCTGATCACGATCCTGATCATCGTCGGGGTGGGCTACGCGGTCGGCTTCCGGTTCAGCAACGGCCCCGCGGCGGCGATCGCCATGGTCGTGCTGGCCACCGTGTTCGGCATGGCGATCTGCTGCGTCGCCGCGTGGACTGGCCTGGTCATCGGGGACGAGGAGTCGGTGCAGGCGTTCGGCATGATCTGGCTGTTCCCGCTCACGTTCGTGAGCTCGGCGTTCGTGCCGATCGCGTCGATGCCTGGCTGGCTTCAGGCGTTCGCGAAGAACCAGCCGGTGACCAACGTGATCGACGCGATGCGTTCGCTGGCGCTTGGCCATGGCCTGCCGCTGGAGACGAACCTGCTGAAGAGCATCGCCTGGCTGGCCGGCATCTACATCATCTTCCTGCCACTCGCCGTGCGGGCATACCGGAAGGCCAGCTAGTCACTCTGCGGCATCCGGGCCTGGGGTCGTCATTCCTCACGACCCCAGGCCCAGCAGGACGAGTCCGGCCAGGATCAGCACCGCACCGCCGGCGCGGGCGGGTTGGGGGCAGAGTGGCGGGCGGGTGCGGGTCAGGGGGTGGCGGTGTAGTGGGGGCCGGTGGGCCAGCCGGACGGGTTTGCGCGTGACGTGGGGAAGCCTGACGTCGGGTTTGGCGGTGGGGTGCTCGGCCTGCCCGTGTGCGCCGGCGGCGGCGAGTAGGCGGGGGGCGGCACGTAGCTGGCCTGCGGGTCCGGCGACGGCGACGGCGATGGAGACGGCGACGAGGATGAGGACGGGGTCGGCGCGGGCAACGGGCTCACCGGCGCGCTCGACGACGCCGAATGACGCGGGGCTGAGTCGGTCTTCGCGGTGACCGGGTCGTTGTGCGCGGTGAGCACGACGACGAGCATGACCGCCCCGGCCACTACCGCGACGCCGATGGCTCCCGCGACCGCCAGCGCCGACCGGAAGCTGATGTCCTCCATCCGGCCGTAGAGCATGTCGCGGAGTCGGCCCCTGCTCCCGTTCACACCACAGGACGATACAGATCTTTTGCGTTACTTACGCCGCAATTGCCGCCATCGCGAGCCGCGCCGCGCCGTGCGCACTGAGCCACGGGCTGCTCGCCGGGTAGAGCGGGAGCCCCAGCGTCGAGCTGAGCAGTTCGCGCCACGCCGGATGCCGGCTGCCGCCACCGCCGAACAGCACCCGTTCCGGCGCGCACCCTGCCGCGCGCAGGTCCGCCAGCCAGTCCCGCACCAGCCCGGCCACCCCGGCGAGCGCGGCACGCAGCAGATCCGAGCGCTCATGCGCGAGCGTGATCCCGATCCACCCGCCGCCCGAGGTGTGTCCTCGCTCGGTCACCAGCCACGGCGCGAACGCGAGCCCGTCTCGCGGCGGGAGACGAGCGGCGTCGTACAGCGACGACCACGTCACGCCGAGCAAAGAGCGGACCCAGTCGAGCGTGACGCCGATGTTCTGCATGCCGCCGAGACGGTACAGCCCGTCCACGGAACGGAAGAGGTTGGTGCGACCAGAGGGATCCCCGGCGGCAGCGGGCGCAGCGGTAGCCGCGGTCACCGGCACCATCCACTGTCCGCCGGTGCCCAGCGTGAGCAGCGCCCATCCGGGATCGGGCAGCGCGGCCGCGTACAGCGACGCGGCCGTGTCCGCGCACCCGGTAATCACCGGCACCCCGGCCGGCAGGCCGAGGTCCGCGGCCACGTCCGGCAGCAAGCCGCCCGCCACCGATGCCGATGGTCGCACCGGGGCGAACATCGACGAACGCAGCCCGAGTGCCGAGATCACGTCGAACGCCCAGGAGTCACCGGGCACGTCGTACAGCAGCGTGCCCGAAGCGTCGCTCGGATCGGTGCCGGCGTCACCGGTCAGCCGGAAGCGGAGCCAGTCCTTCGGCTGGAACTGCCAGCGCGCGGCCTGGTACACGGCGGTCTCCCGAGCGCGCAGCCACATCAGGATCGGGCCCGCCGCACCGGGCCAGGCCGCGTTCGCAAGCAAAGCCCGCTGCCCGCTGGTAAGCGACTCATAACGCGCAGCCTCGGCCTCCGCCCGCCGATCGAGCCAGAGGATTGCCGGACGTGATACGGCATGTCGTTCTGAGCAAAGCACAACGCCATGCATCTGCGCGGCGAGGCCGATCGCAGCGACCTCAGCCGGCGCGGCCTCGTGCACGGCGCGCTGGACCGCCCGCCACCACAGCTCCGGGTCGGACTCGGCCCAGCCGTCCCGCGGCGTCGCTATCGGATAGCGAGCCGTGCCCTGGCCGCGCACGGCCCCGTCCAAACCAACGCACAGCGCCTTGACCTGGCTGGTTCCGAGGTCGATGGCGAGGACTGCGGTCACAGCCGCATGTCTAGCACAGCCACCGGTCCCGCCATGAGCATCAGGTGGTCGCCCGGGCGCAGGCCGGCCGCGACCATGGGGCCCGCCATGCCGTGGCCGGACACCGCCACCGGGCCGGCCTCCCGGTGGCCCGAGGGGCCGACCAGCCACAGCTGGTAACCGACCGCGGGCAGGTCCGCCGCGGTGAACACCAGCTCGTCCATGTGGTGCGACATCACCACGGTCGCGTTGCCGCCACCGGTGACCGTGCCGGTCATCATCCGGGCGTCGGCCGCGGTCAGCACGGCGGCGATCGCGTCGCTGCGCTGCTGTGCCGCGTTCAGCCGCTGGTTGGCGTCCGAGCTGGACAGGCCGAACACGATCGCGATCGCGGCCACCGCCGCCGCGGCAGCGGCGGTTCCCATGGCCAGCCACCGCCGGCGATGCCCGGTAGCGCGCAACGCCTCGTGCTGGCTGGTCCGGGCGGCCCGGGCGAGCACCGTCTCCTTCATCGACGGCGGCGGCGGTACCGCGGTGGCCGCGCCCAGCCGCGCCGCGGTCTCCCGGAGTTCGGCGACCTCCTGGGTGCACGCGTCGCAGCCAGCCAGGTGCCGCTCGAAGCGCCGCGCGTCCAGCGGGTCGAGCGCGTCCATCGCATAAGCCCCCGCAAGCGTATGCGGTTCCCGGGTACTCACCGGACCCCCAGGCAGTCGCGGAGCCGGATCAACGCGTCGCGCATCCGGGTCTTGACCGTGCCGGCCGGCACCCCGAGCAGGGCGGCGACCTGGCCGTACGTGTAGCCGCCGTAGTAGGCGAGCGTGACCGATTCCCGCTGGAGTTCGGTCAGCGCGCGCAGGCAGCGACGCACCCGTTCCTGCTCGAGCGAGGTCTCGACGGCCTCGGCCACCTCGTCGTAGGGCGGCGCACCGGACGGCAACCGCCGCTCGCGCTCGGCCTCCTTCTGCACCGACCTGACCCGGTCGACCGCGCGGCGGTGCGCGAGCGTCATCACCCAGGCCATCGGGCTGCCCCTGGCCGGATCGAACCGGGCGGCGGTGCGCCAGATCTCCAGCAGGACCTCCTGCGCCACCTCTTCGGACTGCGCGGGGTCGCGGAGCACGCGCCGCGCGATGCCGAGAACCGGCGCGGCGACCTCGTCGTAGACGGCCGCGAAGGCGTCCGCGTCGCCACGGGCAGTGCCGGCGAGCAACTCGGCGAGGCCGGCCGGCCCCGGCGACGGGCGGTCCGCATGGGTTGCTGGATCCTGGGCCATCACAAACGATATTCGTAGCGGGAACGGTTCCGGATTGCTCTGCGAGCCAACCAACCCGGGGCCACACCAATCCGGCCGAGCCACGGCACCGAATTAGAGGCATGACGATGGACCAGGAACGAGGCAGCTGGTGGCGGGGGGCGCTGACCGGCGTGCTCGCGGGCGCCGCGGCGCTTGGCGTGGGGCAGTTCATTGCCGGGTTCGCCGGGGCGAGCAGCTCGCCGGTGGTCGCGGTCGGCCAGTTGCAGATCGACTTCACGCCGCCGTGGCTGAAGAACTTCGCGATCAACGAGTTCGGCTCGCACGACAAGCAGGTGCTGGTCGGCGGGATCCTGGTGGTGCTCGCGATCTTCGCGGCGGTGGTCGGGATACTCGCGGTGCGGCGGCTCGCGTACGGCATGGCGGGGCTCGCGGTGTTCGCGGTGGTGGGGCTGACGGCTTCGGCGTCGCGGCCGACGGCGACGTTCACGACCATGCTCCCCACGCTGTTCGCCGTCGCGACGGCGGTCCTGGTGCTGCGGGTCTTGGTGCCGTTCGCCGCCGAAGGACGGCCGGCCGACGAGGGGCGGCGCAACTTCCTGATCGCGGGGGCGGCGACGGCGGGCGTCGCCCTGGTCGCGGACCTGATCGGCCGCGGGCTGACCGAGCGGTCCAGCGTGGCCACGGCGCGCAGCACGCTGAAGATCCCGGCGCCGGCCTCGCCGGTCCAGCCGCTGCCGGCCGGCACGAACCTGAACGTCCCCGGGCTCAGCACGTTCGTGACGCCGAACAGCGCCTTCTACCGCGTGGACACCGCGATCGTGCTGCCGCAGGTCGCTCCGGACACCTGGCAGCTGCGCATCCACGGAATGGTCGACCGGGAACTCACGCTGACCTTCCACGACCTGATCCGCCGGCCGCTCGTCGAGGACTACGTCACGCTGTGCTGCGTGTCCAACCCGGTGGCGGGCCCGTACATCGGCAACGCGAAGTGGCTCGGCGCGAGCCTGGCCAGCGTGCTGCGCGAGGCCGGCATCAAGGCCGGCGCCGACCAGCTGCTGTGCACGTCGGCCGACGGCTTCACCTCCGGCACGCCGGTGCAGACCGTGCTGGACGGCCGGGAGGCGCTGCTCGCGGTCGCCATGAACGGCCAGCCGCTGCCGGTCGAGCACGGCTTCCCGGTCCGCATGGTGGTGCCCGGCCTGTACGGGTACGTGTCGGCGACCAAGTGGGTCACCGACATCGAGGTGACCACGTTCTCCGGTAACTATGCGTACTGGGCACAGCGCGGTTGGTCACAGCAGGCACCGATCAAGACCGAGTCGCGGATCGACGTGCCGTCCGGGTCGGGGCCGGTGAAGGCCGGCCAGGTGACGGTGGCCGGGGTGGCGTGGGCGCAGCACAAGGGCATCGACGCGGTCGAGGTACGGGTCGACAACGGGCCGTGGCAGCAGGCCCGGCTGGCCGCGGTGCCCGGCATCGACTGCTGGCGGCAGTGGGCGTTCGCGTGGGACGCGACGCCCGGCCAGCACGTCCTCGCGGCGCGCGCCACCGACAAAACCGGCTACACGCAGACCTCGGTCCAGGAGCCGCCGGAGCCGAACGGCGCTTCCGGATACCCAAGCATCCAGCTAACCGTCCGGTAGCACGTTTCGATCGTGTACCAGGGGTAGCGGAAAGGAGAGTTACCGAAAGAGAGGTACACGTCATGACGTACCCGATGCGCCCGCCCGAGCCTGAGCCCGGTCCCGGTCGCGTGCCGCGCCGTCCGCCGCAGCCGCGGGTGGACGCCGGCCAGCTCTGGGCCGGCGGGGCAGCCACCGCCGTGGTGGCCGCGCTGATCGCGATCGTCGGAATCCTGATCTGCCGGTGGCTGTTCAACATCCCGATCCTCGCGCCGCAGCGGGCCGGCGCCTGGGGGGACGCGTCCACCGGCTGGTACGCGGTGTGCGCGGCGGCCATCGCGCTCGTCGCTACCGCGCTGATGTACCTGCTCGCGCTGGGCCTGCCACGGCCGAACGTGTTCTTCGGCTGGATCATCGGCCTGGCCACGCTGGTGGCCGTCGTGTTCCCGTTCAGCACCACCGCTCCGCTGGCGCAGAAGGCGGCCACCGCCGTGATCAACCTGGTGCTCGGCTTCGCCATCGGCTCGCTGATCAGCGGCGTGGCCGCGTGGGCCACCAGGGCCCCGGTGCCGCCGCTTGGCCCCGGCGACTACGAGCGCGTCAGCACCGTCGAGCGGCAGCGTGACCCCTGGCGCTGACCGGCGAGATCGTTAGCTAGGGAAATGAAACAGCAGCTGCCGTTGTTAGGGCTGTCCGGGGCTTTAGACGCCGGACAAGACGGGAGACGGGGCAACGGCAGCGAACGGATGGCTTCGGCGGCTGGCGGGCTATTGCTGGCGGTACCGCCGCAACGTCAGCGTGGCGCTCGGCGGCGCGCTGCTCGCCACCGTGGCCACCGCGATGATCCCGCTCGTCCAGCGGCAGATCATCGACAACGTCATCGTCAGCCACCGCCAGTCGATCTGGCCGCTCGCGGTGCTGCTGCTCGGCGCCGCGGCGGTGAACTTCGCCGGGATCTACCTGCGCCGCTACACCGGCGGCCGGCTCGCCCTCGACGTGCAGCACGACCTGCGCAACGACCTGTTCGGCTCGCTGTCCCGGCTGGACGGCAAGCGCCAGGACGAGATCCACACGGGACAGCTCGTGGGCAGGTCCATCTCGGACCTGAACATGCTCCAGGGACTACTGTCGATGGTCCCGGTCACCCTCGGCAACATCGCGCTGTTCGTGATCGCGGTCATCATCATGCTGACGCTGTCGCCGCTGCTCACGCTCGTCGCGCTCGCGGTCGCGCCGTCGCTGTTCTGCATCGCGCTGGCCTCCCGCAAGCGCCTGTTCCCGGCGAGCTGGCAGGCGCAGCAGGAAACCGGCGAGGTGGCCGGCATCGTCGACGAGAGCATCGGCGGCGTCCGGGTGGTGAAGGGCTTCGGCCAGGAGGAGCAGGAACAGGAACGGCTCGAGGCGGCGAGCTCCCGGCTGTTCGGCGCGCGGCTGCGGATGATCCGGTTCACCGCCAGGTACAACCCGGCGCTGACCGCGATCCCGTCGCTGGGCATGGTGGGCGTGCTGCTGCTGGGCGGCTGGCTGGCGATCCGCGGCTCGATCACGCTGGGCACGTTCCTCGCGTTCTCCGCCTACCTGGCGCAGATGACCGGGCCGGTGCGCATGCTGACCGCGATGGTGACAATCGGCCAGGAGGCCAGGGCCAGCGTGATCCGGGTGTTCGACGTGATCGACTCCCGTCCGGTGATCACCGACCCGGCTGGTGCCGCGGACCTGCCTGCCGACGCCGCCGGCATCGCGTTCGAGGACGTCTGGTTCGGCTACGCACCGGACCAGCCGGTGCTGCGCGGGCTGTCGATGCGGGTGGCGCCCGGCGAGACGGTGGCCGTCATCGGCGCGTCCGGCTCAGGCAAATCCACGCTCGCGCAGCTACTGCCGCGTTTCTACGACCCGTCGCGCGGGGCCGTGAAAATCGGGGGTCAGAACGTCAGTGGTGTCACTCGTGAGAGCCTGCGTGCGGCGCTAGGTCTCGTGCTGGAGGACAGCTTCCTGTTCTCCGACACCGTGGCCGCCAACATCGCATACGGGCGGCCCGACGTCTCTCAGTCCTCGATTATTGCCGCCGCCCAGGCCGCCCAGGCCGACGAGTTCATCACGCGCCTGCCCGATGGGTACGACACCGTCATCGGCGAGCAGGGCCTCACCCTGTCCGGCGGCCAGCGCCAGCGGGTCGCGCTCGCCCGGGCGCTGCTCACCGATCCGCAGGTGCTCGTGCTGGACGACGCGACGTCGGCGATCGACCCGCGGCTGGAGGCGGAGATCCACGCCGCCCTGCGTTCGGTGATGGCGGGCCGGACCACGTTGATCATCGCGCACCGCCGCTCCACGCTGCACCTGGCGGACCGCATCGTGGTGCTGGACGACGGCAAGGTAGCGGACACCGGCACCGAGGAGGAACTGTCCGCGCGCTCCGCGCTGTTCCGCATGCTGATGACCGGCGACGAGGAAGAATCCGACGATGACGTGGACACGCTCACCTCGCGTGCGTCGGGGGCGTCGGGCGCGTCGGGGGCGTCGCGCGCGTCGGGCGGCCTTCCGATCTCGGATAATCCCAGATCGGATAGTACGATTTCGTACCGTCAGCGGGCGGCGGCGGCCGGCGGGGCCGGGCACTTCGCCGGCATGCTGGAGTCGATGCCGCCCGTCACCCGAACTGCTCGCCGCGGTGGACGCGCTGCCGCCGGTCAAGGACGAACCCCGCGTCGACATCGCCGCGGCCCGTACGGCTGACCGGCAGTTCAACCTCCGGCGGCTGCTGAAGCCGCTGACGATAGCGCTGATCATCGGGCTGGTGCTGGACGGCCTGGACGCGCTGGCCGGGCTGGCGCTGCCGGCGCTGGTCCGGGGCGGGATCGACCACGGCGTGCTGACCCGCGCGTTCAGTGGCGTGCTGGTGGTGTCCGTGATCGGGCTCGCGATCGTGCTCGCCGATTGGCTGGTCAACATCGCCGAGGCGATGGTGGTCGGCCGCAACGGCGAGCGGCTGCTGTTCTCGCTGCGGGTCAAGCTGTTCGCCCAGCTCCAGCGGCTGGGCCTGGACTTTTACGAGCGCGAGCTGTCCGGCCGGATCATGACCAGGATGACGACGGACGTGGACGCGCTGTCCAGCTTCCTTCAGACAGGGCTGGTCACGATGGTGAGCGCGGTGCTGACATTCTTCGGCGTGCTCGCGGCGCTGTTCATCATCGACCTGCGGCTCGGCCTTGCGGTGCTGTGCATCTTCCCGCTGCTGATCGCCGCGACGCTGGTGTTCCGGGCCAAGTCGTCGAAGGCCTACGCGGACGCGCGGGAGAAGGTCGCGGCGGTCAACGCGTACTTCGCAGAAAACGTGGCCGGGCTGCGGGTGACCCAGGCGTTCGGCCGCGAGGGAGTGAACCGGGCGCGGTTCGCCGCGCTGAGCGACGCGTTCCGGCGGTCACGGGTGCGCGCGCAGCGGTACATCGCGCTGTACTTCCCGTTCGTGCAGACGCTGTCCACCGCGGCGGGCGCGATCGTGCTGATCATCGCCACCAGCGCGGTGCGCAACGGCACGCTCACCGCCGGCGCGCTGATCGCCTACCTGCTGTACATCGACATGGTCTTCTCCCCGGTGCAGCAGCTCTCCCAGGTCTTCGACGGGTACCAGCAGGCGATGGTCGGCCTGAGCCGGATCACCGACCTGCTGCGGCTTACCACGTCGACGCCGCCTGCGGTTCGGCCTGTCTCGCCTGGCTCGCTGGCAGGCGAGATTGAGCTGCGCGACGTTTCGTTCAGCTACGGTCGCTCGGACGCCAACGCGCTGACCGACGTGAGCCTGACCATCGCGCCCGGCGAGACCGTCGCGCTCGTCGGCCAGACCGGCGCGGGCAAGTCGACGCTGGTCAAGCTCATCGCGCGGTTCTACGACGTGACCGGCGGCCGGGTGCTGATCGACGGCACCGACGTGCGCGACTTCGACCTGGCCGCCTACCGGCACCGGCTCGGCGTCGTGCCGCAGGAGTCCTACCTGTTCGCCGGCACGGTCCGGGACTCGATCGCCTACGCGCGCCCGGACGCCAGCGATGCCGAAGTCGAGGCCGCGGCCCGCGCCACCGGCGCGCACGACATGATCACCCGGCTGCCCGGCGGCTACGAGTACCAGGTCGCCGAGCGCGGCCGCAACCTGTCCGCGGGTCAGCGGCAGCTGATCGCGCTGGCCCGCGCGCAGCTCGCCGACCCGGCGATCCTGCTGCTCGACGAGGCGACCGCGGCGCTGGACCTGGCCGCCGAGGCGGCGGTGAACCGGGCGATCGCCGAGCTGACCGCGGCCCGCACCACGATCGTCGTCGCGCACCGGCTGACCACCGCCGCCCGCGCGGACCGGATCGTGGTGCTCGACCAGGGCCGGATCGCCGAGACCGGCACGCACCCCGAACTGCTCGCCGCGGACGGCGTCTACGCCGCCCTCTGGGACGCGTTCACCGGCGAGTCCGAGCTAGTGGCGTTATCGCGTTATCAGCTCACCTCGGTGAGCTTGCCGGTCGCGACGTCGAAGACGAAGCCGCGCACCGATTCCTTGTGCGGGATGAACGGGCTCGCCTTGATCCGCGCGATGGACTGCCTGACGTCGCCGCCCAGGTCGGGGAACGCCTCCGCGGCCCACGGTGGCCGGATGCCCGTCTCGTCCTCGATGGCGCGCCGGAACTCGTCGTCGTTGAACGTGAGCATGCCGCATTCGGTGTGGTGGATCAGCACGATTTCCGTGGTGCCGAGGAGTCGCTGGCTGATCGCCAGCGAGCGGATCGCGTCATCGGTCACGGCGCCGCCGGCATTGCGGATCACGTGCGCCTCGCCTTCGTTGAGGCCCAGCATCGCGTACACGTTGAGCCGGGCATCCATGCAGGCCAGCACCGCGATGTGCTTGGCCGGCGGCAGCGGGAGCGGCCCGGAGAAGCTGGCCACGTACCGGGTGTTGTTGTCGAGCAGTTCGTCGGTGACACTCATCGGGCCTCCTGCGTGACGCGTGATGAACCAACCCTCTCGATTTTGTATGCCGGTTTAGTGGGCAATGCAACCCCGGATCCTCAACCGGCCCGTCAGCAACGTGGCCGATTACCCCCTCGTGGAAGATCGACCCCCGTACCCGAGGGGCGCGTTACCACGAAGGGGAAACTCACCACGTTGTCGGGGCCCATCGAGCCGCCTGACCGCTTTGCTGTCACAGGCGGGCGAACGGCGGTCGAACGGCGGGCGAACGGCGGTCATGCGGTGACGGCGCCGGACAGATGGCCGACGGCCATGCCGACGTGCAGCCGTACCCCCGTGGCGAGCACCGCGTCGTCCGCGTAGAACGCCGGGTTGTGGTTGACCACCAGGCCGCGGCCGTCCGGAACCGGCCGGAGTTCGCCCTCGTCGGTGTACTCGCCGTCCTGGCAGCCGAGCATCACGTACAAGCCGCCGTACTTGTTCACGAACACCGACACGTCGTCATAGCCGAGCGCGGCGGACGTCTGCACCACACGGTCCCGCCCGGCCACCTCGCGCAGCGTGGGCAGCGCGGCGTCCACCCAGGCCGGGTCGTTGTGCACGGCGGGGACGTCTTGCAGGAAGTCGGTCCGCGCGGAGCAGCCGTAGTCGCGCGCCAGGCTCGCGGCGGTGCGCGCGATCACCCCCTGCACATTGGTCATGTCCGACTCGACCGTGCACCGGATCGTGCCCCACAGCGCGACGTGGTCGCCGCTGCCGTTGAACCGGCCGGTGTCCTCCAGATGGCCGATGGTGAACGTGACCGGGTCGAACGCACCTGCCTGCCGGTAGAGCCGGCTCGTCGCGCTGATGATGCTGGCCGCGGCGGGCATCGTGTCGTGCTCGCCGGTCACCACGATCTTGACCAGGCACGAGGCGCTGTACTGGTTCCCCGCCCGGTACCCGACATACCCGATCGGCAGCGGCGCCACATGGTGGCCGTACACCATGGTCGGGACCGGGTCGCAGAGCGCGCCTTCGGCCTCCATGAACACGGCGCCGCCTTGCTCCTCTGGCGGCGGGCCCTCCTCGGCCGGCTGGAACACGAACAGCACGGTGCCGGGCAGCGATTCGCGCACCTGGGCGAGCACCGCCGCGGCGCCCATCAGCATCGCCGTGTGGCAGTCGTGCCCGCACGCGTGCGCGACCGGGAACGGCCCGCCCGGGTATTCGCCATCGACCACGGTAGACGCGAAGTCCACGCCGGACGTCTCGGCGACCGGCAGCGCGTCCATGTCCGCCCGCAGTGCGATGACCCGGTCGCCGCCCCCGCCGCCCTTCAGTACCCCGACGACGCCGTGCCCGGCGACGCCCGTGCGGACCTCGTCCAGCTTCAGTGCACGCAAGCGCCTGGCGACATATGCCGCGGTGCGCTCCTCGCGGTTCGGCAGTTCAGGATGCCGGTGCAGCCAGTGCCGCCAGCCGATGACGTACCGCGCGATCTGCTCCGTAAGCTGGTCGATCCGCTGAGCGGCCGGTTGCATCGCTCCCCCATCCAGCCATTCCCCGTTATCCGGTGCCGGTCATGCCCAGGGGCGCTGTGCGGCAAACGCGCTGGTCACCTGCTCACGGCTGGCGTTCCCTGCCAGCAGGACGTGCAGCAGCAGGCGGGCCTTGACCGGGGCGAGGAAGCCGGCGCCGATCAGCCCGCGGCTCAGCAGGTCCCGCTCGGAGCCGGGGAACCCGTAGGTGCCGGCGAGCACCGGCCCCGCGCCCGTCCGCGAGGCGAGCACGACCGGGATCCGCGCGGCGGCCTCGGCCAAGGCGGGCACCATCGCGGCTGGCACGTGGCCGACGCCGAACGCGGCGACGACGAGCCCGTCCAGGCTTCCGGCGGCGGCGCGCACCAGCTCCCCGTCGTCCCCCAGCGTGACCGTCACCAGCCCGACTCGCACCGGGCGGGCAGCGTGGCGGGCTGGCGGCCGCGGCACGCGGCGCGGCGCGAGGTTGCCGAACAGCCGGACCTCGCCCTCGACGAGCTGTCCCAGCGGCCCCGCCACCGGGGAGCCGAACGCGGTGATGCTCGTCGCGTGTGTCTTCGCCACCCAGCGCGCGGCGTGGATTTCGTCGGCGAACACGACGACGCAACCCGCGTCGCGCAGCGCGGGACTGCTCGCCGCCTGGACCGCCGCGAGGATGTTCGCCGGGCCGTCCGCCCCCGCCATCGCGGCATGCCGCATGGCCCCGGTGACCACGACCGGCACCTGCCCGTCGTGCAGCAGGTCGAGCAGGAACGAGGTCTCCTCAATCGTGTCCGTGCCCTGGATCACCACCGCCCCGGCGACACCGGCCGCCGCACGTTCGCGGATCAGCACGGCCAGCGCGGAGATGTCCTCGATGGTCAGCGACGCGCTGGGTATCCGCTGCACGTCATGGGTCTCCACCGCGACGCCGGCCGCGGCGAGCCCCGGCACCGCCGCGAGCAGCTGCTCGGCGCCGAGCGCCGGCACGGCACCGAGCGCCGGCCCGGCGTCCGCCGGGCCGGTGCTGGGGGTCATGGCGATGGTCCCGCCGAGGGAGAAGACAGCAACCCGCTCCATGCTGGTCCACGTTAATGTGCGCGATAGCCCAGAGGTGTTGTCCGTGCGCGACCCGTGGTTATTGTGGCCGTTATGGGACTTGACCTGACGCGCCTGCTCGACATCCGGCTATACCAGGCGTTCGACATCGACGACTCCGGCCGGGTTCTGGCAGGTAGTGACGACTCCGGCGCCACCCAGCTGATCGAGATCGCCCCCGATGGCCTGGTGACCCCGCTGACCGCACTGCCGGGCGCGTGCTCCGGACGCTACATTCCCGGCGAGCGCGTGGTCATTGTGTCTCACGACGACGGCGGCAACGAGAACCACCAGCTGTCCCTGCTCCGCCTCGCCGAACCGGGTCCGCCGGCCGGCCTCGACGACCTGGAACCGCTGATCCGCGACCCGCGGTACATGCACACGCTCGCCGATGTCGCGGCCGGCCGGATCTGCTACTTCACGAACCGGCGCAACGGCGTCGCGTTCGACCCGGTCATCCGCGACCTCGCCACCGGTGCGGAGCGGACCCTGCTGCTGGGCGACCACCGGTACGACGCCGCGGCGCTGTCCCCCGACGGAACGTCCCTGGCTATCACCGTCTCTTCCCCGGTCACCGCCAACGCCGAGCACGTAGCGCTGGCGGACCTGACCGTCCCACCGGGGGAAGAGCGCCTGACCGAGGTGACTCCGGCCGACGCGCCCGCGATGAACGGCGTGCTGTGCTGGACCCCGGGCAGCGACGCGTTGATCTTCAGCTCCAACAACGACCGCGAGTTCCTGGCGATCGCCCGGTACGAGCTGGCCACCGGGACCCGGACCTGGCTGGTGGCCGACGACAGCGCCGATCTGCTCGGCTGGCTCTCGCCGGACGGCACGACACTGCTTGTGGAGCGGAACGACGACGGCGCGTCCGCGCTCGCGCTGCACGACGCGGCAAGCGGCGAAAAGATCACCGGCATCGCCCTGCCGGCCACCGGCAACACCGGTGGCATCCGGATACCGCCGCCCCACTGGGCGCCGGACTCGCGGTCCGCGGTGTTCTCCCTCAGCGCCCCCGAACTGCCCAGCGATGCCCTGCTCGTCACCGCTGGCGGCCAGGTCCGTCAGCTCACGCACTCGGCGCGCGCGCTTGGTGGCGACGCGCCCGCGCTACCCGAGCATCACCGGATCCCCAGCTTCGACGGCGAGCTGGTGCCCTGCCTGGTGTACCGCTCCGGGGACCGCGCGGCCAGCCCGCTCGAAGGCAGCGCGGTGATCTTCGTGCACGGCGGCCCCGAGGCGCAGGCCAGGCAGAACTTCAGCACAGAGGTGCAGTCACTGGCCGCGGCGGGCCACACCGTCCTGGTACCGAACGTGCGCGGCTCCACGGGCTACGGCAAGCGCTGGTACTCCGCCGACGACAAACGCCGCCGGCTGGACTCCGTCGCCGACCTGGCCGCGCTGCACGCCTACCTGCCCAAGCTCGGCGTGGACCCGGCGCGCGCCGCCCTGTGGGGCGGATCGTATGGCGGGTACATGGTGCTGGCCGGCCTGGCGTTCCAGCCGGACCTGTGGGCGGCCGGCGTGGACATCGTCGGCATCGCGTCGTTCGTCACGTTCCTGGAGAACACGTCGGCGTACCGGCGCGCCTACCGGGAACGCGAGTACGGCACGCTCGCTGAGGACCGCGACTTCCTGGTGGAAGCCTCGCCGCTTACCCACATCGACGCGATCCGCGCGCCGCTGTTCATCATCCACGGCGCCAACGACCCGCGGGTACCGCTGGGCGAGGCCGAGCAGATCCACGCGGCGCTGACGAGCCGCGGCCGGGAATGCGAGATCCTGGTCTACGGCGACGAGGGCCACGGGCTCGCCAAGCGGGCCAACCGCGCGGACGCGCTGCCGAAGGCGTTCGCGTTCCTCACCCGCCACCTGGGTACCGTGTCGCGATGACCGCCATGGCGCCGCGCCCGTCGACGGCCCCGCGCTCGCTGGCCCGCCCGCGCGCGCTGCGGCCCGGTGACCGCGTCGCGGTGCTGTGCGTGTCCAGCCCGGTGACGAACCATGCCGCCCTCGACCGCGGCGTGGCCGCGCTCCGGTTCGCCGGCCTGGACCCGGTCCTCTACCCGTCCGCCAGGGAGCTGGGCACGGTCCGTCCTTACCTGGCGGGCGATGACAAGCTCCGGGCGGACGACCTGCGGAGCGCGCTGACCGACCCGGACATCGCCGGCCTCGTCTTCGCCAAAGGCGGCTACGGCGCGCAGCGCACCCTGGAGCTGATCGACTGGACCGCGCTGGCCGCGGCCGGCCTCACACCGAAGGTGGTCGCCGGTTTTTCTGACATCACCGCGATCCTCGAGGCGGTCGCCACCCAGCTCGGCTGGGCGTCCCTGTTCAGCCCCATGGCGGCCCACTCCAGTGAGGCGGCGCACTACTCGATGGGTTCGCTGCTGCGTACCCTCATGCGACCCGCCGAGGCGACCGCGATCGGCTATCCGGACGCGGTCACCGTCACCCCTGGCGTCGCGCGCGGGGTCACCACCGGGGGCACGCTCGCGCTGCTGACCTCCTCGCTCGGCACGCCGACGTCGGCCGGCTCCGCCCGCGGCGGCATCCTGCTGCTCGAGGACGTGGACGAGGAGCCGTTCCGGATCGACCGCATGCTCACCCAGCTGCGCCGGTCCGGCTACCTCGACGGGGTCCGCGGCATCGTGACCGGGCACTTCGAGAACTGCGGGCCGCGCGAGGAGGTCGAGGCGGTGCTCACCGAGCGCCTCGGCGAGCTCGGCGTGCCGATGATCTCCCGGGCCGACATCGGCCACGACACCGTCGACGGTAGCGGCCGGGGTTTCCAGACGTTCCCGATGGGCATCGCCGCCGAGTTGGACGCGAACGCCAGGACGTTCCGACTGCTAGACCCCCCGCTCAACCCCGGCCACTGAGATTCCGGCCACTAACGCCAGGCCCAGCCGCCTGATCCTGGCCGCCAGACCAGCGTTAATCCGGCGCGGCCAGAGCGGGCCGCCGTACACGAACGCGGTGTAGGCCTGCACCAGCGTGGCGCCGGCCGCGAGCCGTTCCCACGCGTCGTCGGCGGTCTCGATGCCGCCGGCCGCGACCAGCGTGAGCTGGTCTCCGGCCCTGGCGCGCAGCCGGCGCAGCACGGCCAGCGACCGCTCCCGCAGCGGCGGACCGGAAAGCCCGCCGGCGCCGGCGGCGGCGACCTGCGCGGGCGGCGCGGTCAGCCCCTCGCGCGAGATCGTGGTGTTCGTCGCGATGATCCCGTCCAGCCGCAGCGACACCGCGAGGTCCGCGATCGCGTCCACGTCCTCGTCCGCCAGGTCCGGCGCGATCTTCACCAGCAGCGGCACGCCGCCGGCCGCGTCCAAGGTTTCCCTGACCGCGGTCAGCAGCGGCTTGAGCCGGTCCACCGCCTGGAGATCCCGCAGGCCAGGCGTGTTCGGCGAGCTGACGTTGACCACCACGTAGTCGGCTACGCCCGCCACCGCGCGGGCGCTCGCCACGTAGTCCGCCACCGCCTCGTCCTCGGGCACCGCGCGGGTCTTGCCGATGTTCACCCCGACGATCACGTCTCGCCGCCGCCGCAGCCGCGCCGCCGCGGCCGCGGCACCGTGGTTGTTGAACCCCATCCGGTTCACGATCGCCCGGTCGGCCATCAGCCGGAACAGCCGCGGCTTCGGGTTCCCCGGCTGGGCATGCGCGGTCACCGTGCCGACCTCCACGAACCCGAAGCCGAGCGCGCCGAGCGCCGCGACGCCGCGCGCGTCCTTGTCGAACCCGGCCGCGAGGCCCAGCGGCGTGGGAAAGTCGAGTCCCAGCGCGGACACGCGCAGCGCGGGATCCCGCGGAACGAGCGCGCGCCGCAGCGTCGCCGGCCCGCCGGGCACCGCGCCCGCGAGCCGGGTCAGCCGCAGCGCGACCTCGTGCGCCGTCTCGGCCGGCAGCAGACGTAGTGCGCGGTACATCGCCTCTCCCTCGCCCCGATTATCCACCGGGCTGCCGTCAGTCAGCTCAGCTGGGCGACGGCAGGCGGCAGGCGACCTTCGGGTTGACGCCGACATAGTTGAGCGGCCCGGCGAGGATCGTCACGAAGATCGTGCCGGCGGTGGCGCAGCTAGGCGACGAATTGCCGTAATAGCCGCGCTGCCCGGCCGCGATGGCACCGATGATCAGCCAGACAAGCAGGACAGCGGTTCCTGCCCGCATGATTACCTCCTGTTTTCGGCGTTCCGTTACCCAAATCGCAAGAGCTACACGGGCGAGGAGGATCGGCCGAGCTGGCGCGCCCGGGCTCGGGCGGCGCGCTGCTCACGGCGCCTGATGCGCACCCGGTCCTCCGGAGTCGTGCCGCCCCAGATGCCGTAGTTCAGGTCATTCACCTGAGCGAACTCCAGGCACTGGGACCGCACCGGACAGCGAGCGCACATCGCTTTCGCCTTGGCGGTTTGTTCCGCGCGACCGATCGACGCGGTGGCGATCGGAAAGAAGAGATCGGGGTTCGCCTGGCGGCACGCGCTGGCCGAGCGCCACTCGGCATCATGCCGGATCGCTGTCGTCATCGGATCGTCCTCACGGGTGCGCTGCGGACCCTTCTTGCTTCCCACGCCGCGCCCTTTCATCCCGATTCCCTGGATTGGAATGCGCTCGTGCGGGTACTCGACGACGGTCAGGCGATAGAGAGGAAGGCCGATGGGCACCCGCAGGCAGTCGCGTGACCTAGGCAGAGGAGGACAGCCATGAGGTACGGCATGGGCCTGCTGCTGATCGCCGCCGGAGGCATCCTGGCGTTCGCGGTGACGACCAACACGGCGGTCTTCAACCTGAACACCGCCGGATACGTGCTGATCCTGGTCGGCATTCTCGCGATGGTGCTCCCCCGGCAATCGGCAGGCTGGGTGGGGCGGCGCCTTTTCGTCCGCCGGTATGAGCAGCGGCGAGGCAACGTCGAGCAAGTGACGTATCCGCCGTACGTGACTCGCAACCGCGCCAACACGCCGGTTCGGGCCGGCCTGCCGCCCGGCCGTGACGACCCAGTCCCCGAGGACACCCCCGGCGAGACCAAGGTCATCGAGGACGTCTACGAGGAGTAAGCCCCCCTTGCGTCCGGTGCTTAAGCGCGCCAATAACAGGTGACGCGACTTTTAAGTGACTTTGTTACGATGAGTTAGATCCGGCGTGAAGCAGTCGTACCCGCGGGCCGGCTAACAAAAGTGATATCCGGGAAGGGTCTTTCTAGTAACAAAGGAACGACAAGCAGGCAAGGTGGCGCAGCGGCGTGATCCCTCCCGACGAACTTGAGAAGGAGATCGAGGCCCTCGTCGCTGAGTGCGGGGCTGATCTGGAACGCCACCTGCGCGGCGGAAGGGTGCGCCTGCCTGACCACCTCATCGGTGAGGTGATCAACGACGCGCTCCTGGTCGTCGTGTACAAGCGGCGTCGCGGTCACGTGATCGCCAACGCAGCCGCTTACTTGTTCACTGTCGCCAGGAACGCCGCCATCGACCGGCTGCGGACCCTCTACGCGGGCGGCACCCCGGATCCGGCGGTGACCGGCGGGCGCCCCGTCGGCACAGCCGGCCTCGCTGGCATCGACGGACACGACATGCTCGCTAACGCGGAGGCCAGCCATGACCTGCGCACCGCGATCAGGCAGCTCCCCCGTCGCCAGCAGCAGGTCATCGAGCTGCGCTACCTGCGCGACTTCACGGTCGAAGAGACCGCGCGGATCCTCGGTGTCGCCAAAGGCACGGTCGGACCCACCACCGCCGCCGCGCTGCGGCGACTGAAGGAGATCATGACCGAACACGGCGGAACCTGGGAGGAGCCGAGCCGATGAACCACGTCGACCAGACAATGTCCGCCTTCCGGACCGCCCTGACCCGGATGGATACCGATCCCCGGGAGGCGGCGAGAATCCGGCTGCTCGCCACCATGACCGACAGCCGGGCGCTGGAAGCGGCGGTCGCGGCGGACCTGACGGACCTGGCCGCGACGCTGGGCGTACGGATCAGCACCGAGGCGCTCGAGCGCGCCGTCACCCACCGCTCCTATGCCTACGAGAACGGCAACCTGCCGACGAACGAGCGGCTGGAGTTCCTCGGCGACTCGGTGCTCGGGCTGGTCGTGACCGACACGTTGTTCCGCGGCTACCCGGACCTGACCGAGGGGCAGCTGGCCAAGTTGCGCGCGGCGGTGGTGCAGATGGGCGCGCTGGCCGACGTGGCCCGCGGCCTGAACCTGGGCGCGTATGTGCGCCTGGGCCGTGGTGAGGAGAGCACCGGCGGACGCGACAAGTCCTCGATCCTGGCCGACACGATGGAGGCGGTGATCGGCGCGGTCTACCTCGAGCTCGGCCTGGCCGACGCCACCGCCCTTGTGCACCGCCTGTTCGACCCGGTCGTCGAATGGTCGGCGAACCTCGGGGCGGGGCTGGACTGGAAGACCTCGCTCCAGGAGCTGACCGCGGCCGAGGCCCTCGGCGTGCCGGAGTACTCGGTGCAGGAGAGCGGCCCGGACCACCGGAAGTTCTTCACCGCGGAGGTCCGGGTCGGCGGCAAGGCGCAGGGATCGGGCCACGGGCGCTCGAAGAAGGCGGCCGAGCAGCAGGCCGCGGAAGCCGCCTGGCGCGCGATCACCAGCGACCGCGCGGCTCAGTCATAGACCTCTCGGCTCCGAGCGGCTCGCCGCCCGGCCAACCGCGCGCACCTGCATCGCGTGCGCGTCGCGGCTCTAGCCTGTACGGGTGGCGCCCACGTTCATACCTGGTATCCAGCTTGCCCGCGAGTTCTACGCCGACGTGGTGGGCCCGCTACTGGCGGAGCGGTTCCCGGGACTAGAGCACGCGGCAGCGCTGGCCGGTCCGGGATCGGAGATCTTCGGCTTCGACAGCGAACGCTCCACCGACCACGACTGGGGTCCACGGCTCCAGCTCTTCGTGGCCGACGACGATGTCGAGCCCGTCGCCGCGATGCTCGCGACTAGCCTGCCGGCCGTGTTCCGCGGCTACCCCGTCGCGTTCCCGGTCACCCGGGAGCCGGGCGGACCCGCGCGGCATCGCGTCGAAGTGGCGCGGCTAGGTCCGTGGCTGACGGGTCAGCTCGGGTTCGACCCGCGGCGTGAGATCACCCTGCTGGACTGGCTGGCCACCCCGGCGCAGCGGCTGGCGGAGGTCACCGGCGGCGAGGTCTTCCACGACGGGCCGGGCGAGCTGACCAGGGCACGTGACCGCCTGGCGTGGTACCCGAACGACGTGTGGTTGTACCTGCTGGCGTGCCAGTGGCAGCGTGTCGGACAGGAGGAGGCCTTCCCCGGGCGGTGCGCCGAGGCCGGCGACGAGCTCGGCTCGATTGTCGTCACCGCGCGGCTGGCTCGTGACCTGATGCGGCTGTGCCTGCTGATGCGGCGCCGGTACCCGCCGTACAGCAAATGGCTCGGCACAGCCGTCGCGCGGCTGCTCGGCGCCGGAGGACTCTCCACGTCGCTGTCCGCGGCGATCACCTCCGCTAGCTGGACCACCCGCGAGCGGCACCTGCGCGATGCCTACGAAACGGTCGCCGCAATGCACAACCGGCTCGGGCTCACGCCGCCGCTGGACACCCGGACTCGTGGTTTCTATGACAGGCCGTACCAGCCGCTGGTCGCGTTGCTCGGCGACCCGGCGTACTACGGCCGCTTCGGCTTCCGGCTCAGCAGCGACTATCAGATCACACCGCCGAACCCGGAATGGCGGCCGTACTTCCAGGTCCGCTTGCTGACCGACTACCGGCCCGAGCTGCGTGGCGCTTTCCGCTACGCAGAACCCTTCGACCGGACCTGACCGTCCCGGCAGGGCGGGACTCTCGCCGCCCAGTTCAGCCTCCTGCCGGTGTCTGCACCAAGATAGGACGCGGCGACATTCGGGAGGAAGGGCGGTGAGGCCGGTGACGGCCGACCTGATGGCACTGGCGCAAGCGGGGGACGGCGACGCGTTCCGCGAGCTGACCGAGCCGCACCGCCGGGAGCTGCACGCGCACTGCTACCGGATGCTCGGATCCTTCCAGGACGCCGAAGACGCGTTGCAGGACACGCTGCTGTCCGCCTGGCAGGGCCTGGGCGGGTTCGAGGGACGCGCCTCGCTGCGCACCTGGCTCTACCGGATCGCCACGAACAGATGCCTCAACTCGCTGCGTTCGGCCAGCCGGCGACCTGCCAAGGAGTGGAACATTCCCGGGATTGAACCGCCCGCGCCCACCCGGCTGGGCGAGGTCACCTGGCTTGAGCCCTATCCGGACGTCCTGCTCGAGGGCGCCATCGGCGCGCCTGCCGGGCCGGAGGCCCGCTACGAGCTGACCGAATCCATCTCCCTGGCCTTCGTGACCGCTCTCCAAGCACTGCCGCCGCGCCAGCTTGCCGTGCTCATTCTGCGCGACGTCCTCGGGTTCCACGCCAGTGAGGTGGCCGGCATGCTCGACTCGACGATCGAGTCCGTCAACAGCGCACTCAAACGGGCCCGTGCCACCCTTCAGCAGCGCTACCCAGCGGGATCGGATCACGAGCTGGCACCGGCCGCCGGCTCGCCCGCCGAGGACGCGATCGTGGCGAAGTTCGTCCGCGCCTACCAGTCCGCCGACCTCGACGCCGTCGTCGCGCTGCTCACCGAGGACGTTTTCGTGTCGATGCCGCCGATGCCACTCGAATACGAAGGCCGGGATGTTGTCGCCCGCTTCTGCGCCGCGCTGTTCGGCGCGGGACGCAAGCTCCAGCTGGTCCCGACCCGAGCCAACGGCCAGCCAGCGTTCGGCTCGTACCTGCGCACCCCGGCCGGCGTGCGCCCGGGGACCGGCCTCATCGTCCTCGCCCTCAGCGGCGACAAGGTCCGCGCGATGACGCACTTCGACAAGAGCGCACTCGAATGGTTCGGTCTACCGCCCTCGCTCCCCGCGGAGTCGTAGCCAGCCAGGCACCGGTTGGCGTTCCAAAAGAACGTGCGCTCACAGTGTGTCGCGCGGTCCAGCTGTGATAGACGGCCCACTGGCTCTAACCTGGACATTCGGTAGATTCGGGGCGCGAAAGCGAGTGGGCCAGATCATTGCGGACAGTTACCCCCCCGATCTGGGGGGGTAACTGTCCGCAATCTTTTCGGGCGTCTCCCAGGGCCCGCACAGACCGCTGAACGGCAAGGCCATGCTGGAACAAACCGGGGCATCGCGGGCAGCCAGCCCGGCAGCCGCATGCGAGGCGCCGCGAGCTCAGGTGTCGTCAAGATCGTTTGACTTTTTAGCGTGCCAGGGCACATCAAACTGGCAAAGGATCTTGGCGCCCGGTACAGACCGCAGCCGCAGCGGGGATCACGTCGGCGATCAGCGGTTGACGTCCCGATGAGCGCGGTGGCGCCAGTGCCTGGTGCAGCACGCGGAGTGTAGCGCGGATGACAGCGGGGTATGGAGGGCGGCGGGGAAATCTCACGGGGGAAAGGCCTGCTCATGACCGTTGTGCTGGAACGAATGTCGTCGCGCGCGCTGCCAGGTAATCCGTTTCCGCTGGGCGCCACGCCCCGCGACGGAGGCGTCAACTTCGCGGTAACGTCCGGAATCGCCGAGAGCGTCACGCTCTGCCTGATCAACGACGCCGGCGAGGAGCTTCAGATCGAACTGCCGGACTACGACGCGGGCGTGTGGCACGGGTTCGTTCCGGGAGTCCGGCCGGGGCAGGCCTACGGGTACCGGGTCCAGGGTCCCTACGATCGCGCGCAGGGCTTGCGCTGCAACCCGAGCAAGCTGCTGCTCGACCCCTATGCGCGCGCCGTCAAGGGCTGGGCCGTCTTCGGACCCGAGCTGCTGGACTATGACCTGGAGGATCCGGAATCGCCGAGTTCGCTCGACTCCGCGAAGTACGTCCCGCTCAGCCTGGTTACCGACAGCTCGTTCAAGTGGGGCGCCGACGAGCACCCGCAGCGCAGCTACGCCGAGACCGTGCTCTACGAAGCCCACGTCAAGGGCCTGACCATGCTCCATCCCGGCGTGCCCGAGCGGCTGCGCGGGACCTACGCCGGACTCGGGCACGAGGCGATCATCGAGCACCTGACCAGCCTCGGCGTGACGGCGGTCGAGCTGCTGCCGGTCCATCAGAGCATGACCGACGAATTCCTCGTCCAGCGCGGCCTCAGCAACTACTGGGGCTACAGCACGCTCGGCTTCTTCGCACCGCATCACGCGTACTCCGCCGCGGTGCGGGCCGGCAAGGAGGGCGGCCAGGTCGCCGAGTTCAAGGGCATGGTCAAGGCGCTGCACCAGGCGGGCATCGAGGTCATCCTCGACGTCGTGTTCAACCACACCGCCGAGGGCGGGCCCGACGGCCCCACGCTGTGCTTCCGCGGCCTGGACAACCCGGGTTACTACCGGCTGAACCCGGCCGACCCGCGGTACTACTACGACTCGACCGGCACCGGCAACTCGGTGAACGCGGGCAACCCCGTCGTCCTCCAGATGATCATGGACTCGCTCCGGTACTGGATGACCGAGATGCACGTCGACGGCTTCCGGTTCGACCTCGCCACCACGCTGGCCCGCCAGGAAGGCGGGTTCAGCCAGCTGTCCGCGTTCTTCGACCTGGTCATGCAGGATCCCGTGGTCTCCCAGGCCAAGCTCATCGCCGAGCCGTGGGACGTGGGGCAGGCGGACAGCTACGACGTGGGCAGGTTCCCTTCGCTGTGGCGCGAGTGGAACGGCAAGTACCGCGACAGCATGCGCGACTTCTGGCGCAGCCAGCACATCGGGCTCGGCGAGTTCGCGACGAGGTTCGCCGGCTCGTCCGACCTCTACGGCGGTAACGGGAACAGCCGCCGCAGGCCCACCGCGTCGGTGAACTTCCTCACCGCGCACGACGGCTTCACGCTCCGGGACCTCGTGTCGTACAACGGCAAGCACAACGAGGCGAACGGCGAGGCCAACATGGACGGCGCCGGTGACAACCGCTCCTGGAACTGCGGCGCCGAGGGCGACACCGCCGATCCCGAGGTGCTCGCGCTGCGCGCTCGCCAGTCCCGCGCGATGCTCACCACGCTCATGCTGTCGTTCGGCGTCCCGATGATGCTGAGCGGTGACGAGCTCGGCAACAGCCAGCAGGGCAACAACAACGCGTACTGCCAGGACAACGTGATTTCGTGGCTGGACTGGTCGAACACGGACACCGAGATGCTGGAGTACACCAGGAACCTGGTGAAGTTCCGGGAGTCGCACCCGGTGTTCCGCCGCCGCAGGTTCCTCACCGGCGCCGAGGCGGACGAACTCGAGTGGTTCACGCCGACCGGGACGCCGATGACTCAGGAGAACTGGGCTGACCAGGAGGCGCTCGCGCTGGCCATCTACCTGGACGGCGCCGACGACCCGGATCCCGCACCGGACGGGTCGCCGCTGCTGGACGACGACTTCATCGTCATGGTCAACGCGTGGTGGCAGCCGCTGGAGTTCACCATCCCGCAGACGATCCCGGACCAGCGCTGGGTCGCCGAGATCAACAGCTACGATCCGGCCGAGCCGGCCAGCGCACCCGAACGGCACGCGGGCGACACCGTCACCGTCGGACCGCGGTCCATCGCGGTGCTCCGCGGTCCGCGCGCCGTGATCCCCCGGCAGAAGAGGAACAGGTAGCGACACAGAGGACGGTTTCTCTGACTAAAGTCAGAGAATGGATCAGGTCCTGATCGGCTCGGTGCGGCAGTTCAACCGCACGCTCACCCAGCGAATCGGTGCCCTCGACGACTCGTTCCTGTCCCGCGGCCGGCCGCTGGGGCAGGCGCGGGTGCTCTGGGAAATCAGCCCCGCCGGGACCCGGGTACGGGCGCTGCGGTCCCGGCTGGGCCTCGACTCCGGGTACCTCAGCCGCATGCTGCGGGCGCTCGAGGCCGAGGGCCTGGTCGTCACCAGCGCGGATCCGGGCGACCGGCGGGTGCGCACCGTCCGGCTGACCGAGGCCGGCCTGGCCGAACGTGCCGAGCTGGACCGCCGCTCCGACGAGCAGGCGGTCGCGATCCTGAACCCGCTCACCGGCCCGCAACGCGAGCGTCTCGCCGCCGTGCTGGACGAGGCCCGGCGGCTGCTTACCGCGTCGATGATCCACGTCGCCGTCACAGACCCCCGCCAGCCCGCCGCACGGTACTGCTTGCGGGCGTACTTCGCCGAGCTGTCCCGTCGTTTCGACGGCGGCTTCGATCCGCGGCACAGCATACCGGCCGACGACCAGGACCTCACCCCGCCCGCCGGGGTGCTGCTGGTCGCGACGCTGAACGGCGATCCCGCTGGCTGCGCCGCGGTCAAGTACCACGGGGACGAGCCGGCGGAGGTCAAGCGCATGTGGGTCTCCCCCGCCGCGCGTGGGCTCGGGCTCGGCCGCCGCCTGCTGGCCGAGCTGGAGGCGCATGCCGCGACGCTCGGCGTGCGCACCCTGCGCCTGGAGACCAACCAGGCCCTCACCGAAGCGATCGGGCTGTACCGGTCGGCCGGATATCGCGAGGTGGCGGCCTTCAGCCAGGAACACTACGCGCACCACTGGTTCGAAAAAACACTCGGGCCTGCTTGAATTTTGAACCGTGGGCCCCCCGGATACGTGATCAAAGGAGGAGAGAAAATAACAGCTTAAGGGAGATATAACAATGCGTTCCAAGCTCATCGGGCTTGCCGGAATGGCCGCGATCGGGCTGCTCGCCTCGGCCTGCTCCAGCTCCTCACCGAGCTCCACCGGAAGCGGGACCACCTCCGGTAGCGGCACCAGCTCATCAGCCGCCGCCGGCTCGGCCACGATCAAGACCACCTCCATCGGCGGCCAGACCGTCCTCACCAACGCCGGCGGACTCACCCTCTACTGGTTCGTCCCCGACACCTCCACCAAATCCAACTGCAACGGCAGCTGCGCCACCTACTGGCCACCCGTCAAGGGACCCGCCACCGCCGGCTCCGGCGTCACCGGCACCCTCGGCACGATCACCCGCGCCGATGGCAGCACCCAGGCCACCTATGACGGCCATCCCCTCTACACCTACGCCGCCGACACCGCACCCGGCCAGGACAAGGGCAACAACCTCAACGTCTCCGGCGGCGTCTGGCACGACATGACCGCATCCGGAAGCCAAGCCGGATCTGGCGGCGGCGGGGGTTACTAGTAGCCGCACCGGAGTGCGATGGACGAGTGTACGAGCGTTCGCAACGAACTGGGCGTTTACCTGGTCGGTGCGATTACCCCGGCCGACCGCGCCAGGGTCGCGCGGCACCTGCCTTGCTGCGAACGGTGCCGGGACGAGGTGGCCGGCCTGGCCGCGCTGCCCGGCCTGCTGCGCAGGCAGCCGGCGGAGCCTGGCGAGCCAGCCATGAACCCGGATCCGCCGGGCGCCTTTCCCGGGAGCCTGGCCAGCCGCGTCGCGCGGCGGCGGCGCACCCGGCTGTGGCTGACCACCGCCGCGGTCACCTCGCTCGCCGCGGCGGCCGGCGCCGGATGGGCAACGGCGGCGCGTAATCCGCCGCCGGGCCGGGCACCCGCCGCGGCCCTGCTCGGGACGAGACGGATCGGTGGTGTGCGCGTGCTCACCGACGCTCAGGGGCTCACCGTGTACTGGTTCGCGCCAGACAAGGGGACGGCCTCCCTCTGCGCCGGCACCTGCGCCGCGCAGTGGCCGCCGGTACCCGGGCCGGTCCACGCGGGAGCCGGTGTGCCAGGGACGCTCGGGACAATCACCCGTCCCGACGGCATGGTGCAGGCCACCTGGGACGGGCATCCCCTTTACACCGCCACCCTGGACACCACACCCGGCCAGGCCAACGGCAACAACCTGGATATCTCGGGCGGCATCTGGCACGAATGCGCGGCAGCGGAGTTAGTCTGACCTGCGTGACTTCGCTGAGCCAGGTGCCGAGAGTGGGTGTGGTGTGCCGTCCGCAGCTGCCGCCCGAGCGGTTGCGCGAGTTCGTCGAGACGGCCGAGGAGCTTGGCGTTCGCGATCGCGTCCAGGCGGTGGTGCTGGCATACGAAACCGGCACCGTCGTCCCTGGTGAGCGTCGGGCGGAATACTGAGGCCATGTCATCATTGCTCGCACCGGACGCGTCGCTGGAACGGCTCTACACGGGCACCGAGTGGGGCGAGGGGCCGGTCTGGCTGCCCGAGGCCGGCGCGCTGCGCTGGAGCGACATCCCGAACAACCGGATCATGCAGTATGACGCCGGCACCGGCCGGACGGTCGTCTACCGCACGGACGTCGAGTTCACCAACGGCCGCACGCTCGACCTCGACGGCGCGGTCGTGCAGTGCTCCCACGGGCGGCGCGCCGTCGAGCGCGAAGCCGGCGGGCCGCCCGTCGTGCTGGTCGACCGCTGGCAGGGCAAGCGGCTGAACTCGCCGAACGACATCGTGGTGGCATCGGACGGTTCGATCTGGTTCACCGACCCCCCGTACGGCATCATCTCCGACCGCGAGGGCCGCGTCGCCGAGCCGGAGTACGGCGGCTGCTACGTGTTCCGCTTCGACGAGCGCAGCGGCGAGATCACCCCGGTGGTGACCGACATGATCCACCCGAACGGGCTGGCATTCGCGCCGGACGAGCGGATCTTGTACGTCTCCGACACCTCGTGGGTGCGGGACAGATCCGACCCCCGGCACATCCGCGCCTATGACGTCGTCGACGGCACCTGCGTGAACGGGCGGGTCTTCGCCGAGTTCGACGTCGGCTGGCCGGACGGTTTCCGGGTGGACGAGGCAGGGCGGGTGTGGAGCTCGTCGGGGGACGGCGTGCGGGTGTTCGCTCCCGACGGGTCGCTCCTGCTGCACATCCCGGTGCCGGAGCGGATCGGCAACCTGTGCTTCGGCGGTCCCGACGGGCACGACCTCTATATCGCCGCGACGTCAAGCCTGTACCGGATCACGACGACGGTCAGGAATGCCACACGGCCCTAGCGGTGTGCTCGCCCGGACCGAGCGGGCGCGGCGGCTCCCCCGGCAGGTCGAGCACCGCGCTGGTCCCGGTGGGCACCGCCACCGAGACCTCCAGGTAGCCGTCGCGGATCGCCCACGCGATGCTGACCAGCCCGTACGGTGACTCATGCGCCGCCGACGCCGCGGTGAGCCCGGCGCCAGGCCGCGGCCGGAAGAGGATCTCGCGGTAGCCGGGCGCGGCGGGCGCGAGACCGGCCACGACGCGGTGCAGCCAGTCCCCGATCGAGCCGAGCGCGTAGTGGTTGAACGACGTCATCCGGCCCGGGTTGACCGTGCCGTCGGGCAGCAGGCTGTCCCACCGCTCCCAGATCGTCGTCGCGCCCTGTAGCACGGGGTACAGCCAGGATGGGCACTCCCGCTCGGTCAGCAGCCGGTACGCGACGTCGACGTGGCCGGTGGCGGTCAGCGCGTCGGCGATCAGCGGCGTGCCGACGAAGCCGGTGGTGACGCGGTATCCGGCGGCGGTGGCGAGTTCCGCGAGCCGGTCGCCGTATCTGGCTTTTTCGCCGGGAACCAGGTCGAACACGATCGCCAGCGCGTAGGCGGTCGCGGCGTCGCTGGTCAGGCGGCCCTTGGTGGCCGCGTACCGCGCGGCGAAGGCGTCGCGGACCTCGCTGGCAATCTCTTCATAACGACGTGCCTGCTTGTCCCGGCCCAGTACTTCGGCCATGGCGGCGACGTGCCGCGCCGACCAGCCGAAATACGCCGTCGCGACCAGGTAACGGTCGGTCTGGCCGGCCGCGGGGTCTTCGGGCGGCGCGGCCGGGTCGAGCCAGTCGCCGAGCTGAAATCCCTGGTCCCAGATCCGGTCGTGGCCTGCCAAGGTTGTTACCAGATCGACCCAGCGGCGGGCGCTCTCGTACTGTGCGGCCAGGATGCCGGGGTCGCCGAAGCGCTGGTACAGCGTCCACGGGACGAGGACCGCGGCGTCGCCCCAGGCGGCACCGGGCCGGATCGGCGTCCACTTCTCATGCGCCGGGATCACCGGCACGTACCACGGGACCGTGCCGTCCGGCAGTTGCTCGATCGCGACGTCGGTGAGCCAGGACGCGAGCATCCCGGCGCAGTCGTACAGGAAGCTGGCCGTGGGTGCGAACACCTGGATGTCGCCGGTCCAGCCGACCCGCTCGTCGCGCTGCGGGCAGTCGGTGGGGATGTCGAGGAAGTTGCCGCGCATGCTCCACACGATGTTCTCGTGCAGGCGGTTCAGCAGCTCGTCCGAGCACTCGAACCAGCCGGTCCGGCGCATGTCGGTGTGATAGACGCGGGCTGTGACGTTGCCGTCGGCCGCCGCTTGGGCGAGGTCGCCGGGCCAGCCCGTCACCTCGAGGTACCGGAAACCGTGGAAGGTGAAGCGCGGCTCCCACTCCTGCGGTGTCGCGCTGCCGTTCAGCACGTAGGTGTCGGTGGATTCGGCGCTGCGCAGCGTGCGGGTGTAAAGCTCGCCGTCCTGCAGCACCTCGGCGGTGCGCATCGTGACGATCGTGCCGCGTTCGCCGGTTACTTTGATCCGCGGCCGGCCGACCAGGTTCTGGCCGAAGTCGAGGATCTGCCGTCCGCTCGGCGAGGTCAGCACCTTCACGGCCGGCACCTCGTCGGTGCACCGGACCGGGGGTCCGGTGGGGGCGACCAGCGTGGCCGGGTCGCGGTGGCTGACGGTTACCGGGGTCCACCCGGTCAGGTCGTGGCCAGGTCGCGACCAGCCCGGCCGCTCCTCGCGGGCGTCGTAGCGCTCGCCGTCGTAGTTGCCGGTCCGCAGGATCGGGCTGGGCGACGCCAGCCATTCGCTGTCCGTGGCGACGATCTGGACGCGGCCGTCCGCGAACCGCACTTCAAGCTGGCCGATGAACGACAGGTCGCCGCCGAACAGGTTGCGGAAACCGCCGTACCAGCCGAGCCGGCCGCGGTACCAGCCGTCGCCGAGCCAGGCACCGATCGCGTTGGCGCCAGTGCGCAGGTACGACGTCACGTCGTAGGTGTAATAGCGCAGGCGTCTGGGGTAGACGGTCCAGCCCGGGGACATCGCGTCGTCGCCCACGCGGTTGCCGTTGATCTCGGCCTCGTACAGGCCGTGGGCCGTCGCGTAGAGGCGGGCCTGGACGGGTTGCCCGTCCAGGTGGAATTCGCGGCGGACGATGGCGGGGCGGCGGTCGTCTGAGTCGTGGTCTTCGGGCCAGGCGGCGCCGACCGGCACGGCCCGCCAGTCGGCGGGGTCGAGCAGCCCGGCTTCGAAGATCGTGGGGTGGCTCCACGGGCCGAAGGTGTGCTCCTGCCCGGCCACCCGGACGCGGATCGCGATCCGCTCACGGGACCGGAGCGGGTCTCCCGGCCAGGGCACGAGCACCTGGTCGTTCGAGCTGACCTGAGCGACGGCCGTGCCCGTGTCGCGGGTCAGCTCGATTTCGTAGGCGCTCTGCCGCCAGGCGGGCGGCGCCGAGACCGTCCAGGACAGCCGGGGGCGGCGCTCACCGATGCCCAACGGCTGGCGATGATGCTCCACCGTCGGCGCGCCGGGGATCGCCTGCATCCGCTTTCCGCCACCTTCCGCTCGGCCATCCGCCCTGCTCGATATATGGTAGCGATCAATTGACACGTTTCAACCCCTATGCGAGGACGGAGGAAGGGCGGACATGCGGATCGCGGTTACCGGCAGCTCGGGCACGCTCGGCCGGCCGGCGGTGTCGCTGCTGCGCGCTCAGGGCCACGACATGCTCGGCCTCGATATGCACGGCGAACCCGGGTTCGGCTTCACCAGGGTCGACCTGACCGATTACGGCCAGGCGCTGGACGCGCTGCTCGGGATCACGGCCCGGCACGCCGGCCTCGACGCCCTGGTGCATCTGGCGGCGATCCCCGTCAACGGGCTGGTGCCGGACGCCGCGCTGTTCCAGCAGAACATGACCGCCACGTTCAACGTGCTGCACGCCGCGTTCCGCGCTGGCATCCGGGTGATCGTGTACGCGTCCAGCATCAACGTGCTCGGGTTCCCGTTCGCGGAGCCGCCCGCGTACCTGCCGCTCGACGAGGACTCCCCGACCCGGGCCAACAACACCTACGGCCTGGCGAAGGTCGCCGAGGAGGCGATCGCCGCGCAATTGGTCCGCTGGCGGCCGGAGCTGAGCATTACAGCGTTGCGTTTCACCAATGTCGTTCAGCAGGGTGAGTACCAAGGTTTCGCCGCGCGGCACACCGATCCTGCCTACCGCCGGGACCTGGTGTGGAGTTACGTGGACGCGCGAGACGGCGCGACCGCGATCTCGCTGGGCCTGTCGCGAGGTTTGCCCGGCTTCCGGGCGTACAACATCGCCGCGTCCGACACCGGCCTGTCGATCCCGAGCCGCGAGCTGGCCGGCCGCGCGTTCCCCGGCGTGCCGCTGCGGGAGACCGGCGAGTTCGAGACGCTGATGTCCATCGGCCGGGCGCGCGCCGAACTCGGCTACGAGCCCGAGCACCTCTGGCGCGCCGAGCTGGAAGCGACGTCATGATCGTTTCGAACAACGTGGTGGATTTCCCCTTTGTGGTAACGCGACCCTCGCGCACTGGGGTCGATCCTCCACGAAGGAGTAATCTTCTACGTTGATGCGGGGCAGCCGGGCGCGTCGACGATCACCCCTTGATCGAGCCGGCCGTCATCCCGCGCATCACCCGCTGGTTGATCAGCGCGTACACGATGAACGTGGAGAAGATCACGATGCTGATCGCGGCCAGCAACGGCCCGAACTGGACCTCCCCGTACTGCCCGTTGAAGTTCAGCAGGCCGACCTGGACCGTGGACAGGGACGGCTTGGAGTTGAACGTCAGCGCGACGAGCAGGTCGTTCCAGATCGAGAAGAACAACAACATGCCCAGCGTAAAGATCCCGTTGCGTACCAGCGGCAGGCCGACCGAGAAGAAGCAGCGCCACACGCCGCCGCCGTCCAGCGCGCACGCCTCGAACAGCTCACGCGGGACCGAGCGGAAGTACGTCGCCATCAAGAACACGGTCAGCGGCAGCCCTTGGCCGATGTAGGTGATGATCAGCGGCGCCAGCGAGTTCGTGAAACCGAGCTTGAAGTAGATGGTGAACAGCGGCAGCAGGATCAGCTGGGTCGGCACCATCAGCCCGCCGATGATGAACAGCAGGATGCTGGTCCGGCCCCGCCATACCATGACCTCAAGGGCGAACGCCGCGGCCGATCCGACGAGCAGGATCACGACCATGGACACCAGCGTGACGGTCAGGCTGTTGAGCGCGTCGGTACCCAGATCCCCGGTCAGCCACGCGGTCGCGTAGTTGTGGAAGTTGAGATGCTTCGGCATCGACCACAGCGGCTGGGTGGTGAAGTCGTCCTGGCCCTTGAACGAGCTGGTCAGGATCCAGAACAGCGGGTAGATCTCGACGACCAGGATGACCGCGATCAAGATGTTGACCAGTGCCCGCCGGGACAACCGGGTCAGCAGCGGGCCCTGCTTCGACGGCCTTTTCCGCGCCGCGGGCCGGTCTTCGGGCCAGATCACGCCGCTGCGCGAGCGCGGCGAGCGCACGTCACTCGTCGCCATCAGGCGGTCCCCTCGACTCGCCGGCGGGACGACCGGAACACGAGCACGGTCGCCACCAGGCACAGCACGGTAATCAGCATGGCGATCGTGCTCCCGTAGCCGTAGTCGCTGTAGAGAAACGACGTCTGGAACATGTAGAGGTTCAGCGGCGTGGTCGCCGTGCCGGGCCCGCCGTTGTTGAGCGCCAGGATCGAGTCGAACACCTTCAGGTCCGCGTTCAGGCCGAAGATGACCGAGGCGATGACGATCGGCTTGGACAGCGGCAGCACGATGTGCCGGACCAGCCGCCACCCGCCGGCGCCATCCATGCGTGCCGACTCGATGATGTCTTCGGGGATGTCGACGAGGCCGGCGTAGAGCAGGACGGCGTAGAAGCCCGCCGACCGCCACAGGTCCATCACGACGATCACCACGAAGGCGCCGCTGCCCGTGGCGAACCAGTCGACCGGGGACATCCCGAACAGGTGCAGCACCGAGTTCACGGGGCCGACCTGCGGCGCGACCGCGAAAAGCTTGTTGAAGAGCAGGGCCACGGCGACCGGCGGCAGCACGACGGGAAAGAACACCAGCGTCCTGATGAGCGTGGACGAACGGCGCAGCACGAAGATGTAGAACAGCGCCAGCAGGTAGCCGAACACGATCTGGCAGACCAGCAGCACGACCGTGTACTTGACCGTGAACACCAGCGTCTGCCGCACGGTTGGATCGCTCCACAAGTGCCGGAAGTTGGCGAGGCCGATGAACTGGAATCCCAGCGCCGGCGTCCCCTTGAAGAACGAGTAGACGAGCGACCAGACGACCGGCACGACGATGACGCCGACGTATATGGCGAGCGCGGGCGCGAGAAACAGCGCGGCCGCTCGCCGGTTACCGAGGATGTGTCTCATCGCCCCTTCTCCGTGGCGCGCGACAGGAGATGGTACCGATGGGCCCGGTACCATCTCCCGGCTGGCGCTTTGTGCTTATCAGGTCCCCGAGGCAAGGTCGGACTGCAGGGTGCTCATGTACTGCTGCGGGCTCATCTGGCCGGTCACCAGCGGAGCGGCGTTGTTGGACGCGTCCGCGTTGGCCTTCTGGTCAAAGTAGGCCTCGAACCACAGGACGCTCTGCTGGGTGTTGTTGATGATCGTCTGGACGTCGGCGGTCAACGGCGGCAGGTTGGACACCGGCGTGTTGACCTTGAACCCGGAGAACGTGCCCTGGTCCTTGAGCGAGGCGCTCCCGTAGTTCTGCGCGATGCACTTGAGCCACGCCTGACCGTTCGCCCCGTACTGCTTGGGGTTGATCACGTTCGGCGAGCCGGCGTTGGCCGGGTACTGGTCGATCGAGCCCTGGCCGCCGGAGACCGCGGGGAACGGCATGAAGCCGATGCTGGACCCCTGGGTGTTCTGCGTCGGGTCGTTGACCTGCGCCAGCAGCCAGGTGCCCATGTACATCATCGCCGACTTGCCGGTGAGGAACTGGGCGATCGCCGAGTTGTAGTCCAGGCTCGTGATGCCGGAGGAGAAGTAGCCGTCCTTGCCCATCTGGGCAACCTGCTGGGCCGCCTTGACGTAGTCGGGGTCGGTGAGCTTGGCCGTCCCGTTCTTGATCGCCTGCATGGCGTTCGGGCCGAGTTCGCGGAACAGCAGGACGCCGATCCAGCGGCTGATCGTCCACCCGGTGGCCCCGGACGCGCTGAACGGGGTGATACCGGCCGCCTTGAACTTCGCCGCGTCGGCGAGCAGCTGGTCATAGGTGGTCGGCACGCTGAGGTGCTGCTGGGCGAAGAGCTTCTTATTGTAGAAGAGCCCTTCGATGTTGAACTGGAACGGCACCGAGGGAACCGTGTTGTCGAAAGTCTGCTTGATCGTCGACTCGGCGACCGCGGTCATGTCGCCGGACACGCCGAGCTGGGACAGCGCCTTCGAGATGTCGAGGACGTTGCCCGTCTTGTAGTACGTGCCGCCAGGGACGATCGTCGTGTTGTCGGCGGCGTACATGAACGGCAGGGCGTTCTGGCCCGCGAGCAGCTGGATCTTCTGCTGGAGGTTCGTGTCGGGCGTCTGCTGGAGGCTGATCGGCATCTTCGCCGCCTCGGACTTGCAGGCGCCCGCGGCGAGCTTGTTCAGCTCGGCCGGAGTCTGGGTGTCTTCGGTCGTGAACAGGATCGAGAACGATGACGAGCCCTTGCCGCTCGCCGCCGCCGAACTCGAGCTGCTCCCGGAGCTCGCGCATCCGGCTAGCACCAGCGCTACCGCGCTGACGCCGGCCGCGAAAGCGTAGGAAAGCACCCGCTGCGGCCGTTGGATCTGTCTTGTCACATCGAATCCTCTCTTCGACAGACCAAGCGGTACCGCGTGGTCCTGGCGCGGCGACGGATGGCCCGGCGCCCTAGGTCCTTGCCTCGGGGGTCCGCGGGGACGGTTCGCCCGGTTATGAAACGTTTAATTTGGTGGTATGTTAGGCACGCATCAGGGCCATGTCAATCACCCGTTTCATGGCCGGACGCACTCCATCGCAGGCCGGACCGGTGCTCGGCGGGGGCCGGCGAGCACGCGCCCGAGCCGGGTCCGGGCCGGACGCGACCGAGACCCGGTCACCCGGAACAGCCTCTCGCGAGGGAACGTCAGCGGGTGGGCCTGGCGTCGCGTAAACGCTGCCCACCAGCGCTTACCTGCGTCAACGCCACCGCCGCGGCGCGGCCCGGCACCGCCCGGCCGGGTGCCGCCCACCCCACGCGACCCGCGGCTTCGCGCACCCGCGCACCGCGCCGCCGCGCGGCATCGGCCACCGCGAACCTCGGACCGGCCCGCTTACCGTACCGATCGTCAGGTTTATAACGATTCACTATCGTCCGTCCACCCTGCCCGGGGCAAGATGGTCATCGGCACCGCTGGCACCGCTGACCAGCCACGTACCACGAGGAGCGACACATGCTGGAGCGCTGGACGCGCCTTCTCGAACAGCACATCCGCGCGAACTGCGAGCAGATGATGCGCGAGCCCGCCGGGCAGCTATCCCATCCCTACACGGTGCCATCGAGCCCGGACTCGCCGTATTACTCGACGGCGCTGTGGGACTGGGACTCCTGGTCGGCCAGCATCGCGCTGGGACAGGTAGAGCTCGACACCGACCGCCCGGGCCGGTTCCTGCCCTACGAGCAGGGCAGCATCTTGAACTTCCTCGAGCACACCGACGAGGACGGCGTCATGCCGATCCAGCTCACCCCCGGCTCCGCGCTCACCCACGGCGATCCGAGCCGGGCCGGCGGGTTCGCCGAGAACATGCACAAGCCGGTGCTGGCCCAGCACGCCGCGCTGCTCACCCAGCGCCAGGGCACCGTCGGCACAGCCGACCCCGCTAGCCCCGTCGGCACAGCCGACCCCGCTAGCAGCGCCGAATGGATCCGCCCGCACATGGCCACGATCGGCCGCTTCGTCGACCGCTACCTGGAGAGCCACGTGCACGCCGGAACCGGGCTCGCCTACTGGCAGACCGACTTCGCCGTCGGCGTCGACAACGACCCGGCGGTGTTCTACCGGCCCGCCAAGAGCACGGCGTCCGTGCTGCTGAACAGCCTGCTGTTCCGCGAACTCCTCGGCTACGCGGAACTGCTCGAACGCCTCGGCGAGCCCGCCGTGGCGAACCGCCGGCGGGGCCAGGCGCAGGACCTGGCGGACGCGATGCGCGAGCACCTGTGGGACGAGCGAGACGGCACGTTCTACTCCGCGGACCTGGCCCTGCGGCCGGTCGACCCCGAGGACTGGCTGCACCGCGGCGCCCCGCGCAGCTGGTCGTCGCTGCTGCTGCGGATCGACGGCTGGTCGAGCTTCCTGCCCATGTGGGCCGGGGTCGCCTCACGGGAACAGGCCGAGCGCATGCTGGCGCGCGCCCGCGACCCGCGCACCTTCGAGGCGACGTACGGCATCCGGAGCCTGTCCCGCCTGGAGAAGATGTACGACCTGCGACCGTCGAACAACCCGTCGAACTGGCTGGGCCCGGTCTGGGGCATCACCAACTACCTGGTGTTCCGCGGGCTGGTGCGGTACGGCTTCGACGAGGACGCTCGCCAGCTGGCCGGCAAGACCATCCGGCTCTTCGGGCGTGACCTGGAGACCTCGGGCGCGCTGCACGAGTTCTACCACCCCGACACCGGCGAGCCGATCATGACGCGCGGGTTCCAGAACTGGAACTTCCTCGTGCTCAACATGATCGCCTGGCTCCAGGACCGCGTCGCCATCACGGAGTTCTGACGCGCGTGGCGGCGGCGGACCACTGGGGCGCGTTCCCGGACGGCGCGTACCGGGTCAGCTCGATGCCGCTGGCGCGGGTGAACGCGCGCAGCTCCCCCAGCGTGCCCGGCGCCGCGCCCAGCGCGCGGGCCTGGACCAGGACGTTGCCCAGGGCGGTGGCCTCGGCCGGGCCCGCGACGACCGGGAGGCCGAGCGCGTCGGCGGTGAGCTGGCACAGCAGCGCGTTCCTCGCGCCGCCGCCCACGATGTGCACCACGTCGGCGTGCTGTCCGGACAGCTCCTGCGCGGCCAGCAGCGCGCGCCGGTACGCCAGCGCCAGGCTGTCCAGGATGCAGCGCACGATCTCCGCGGGCCCGGCCGGGACCGGCAGCCCGCGCGATGCCAGCCACGAGACGATGCGGCCGGGCATGTCGCCGGGCGGCAGGAACACCGGATCGTCCGCGTCGACGACGAACCGCAGCGGCTCCAGCCGGGCCGCGGCCGCCAGCAGCGGCTCGAGCGGCGGCGCGTCCCAGCACCGAAGGCACTCCTGCACCAGCCACAGCCCCGTCACGTTACGCAGGTACCGGATCGTCCCGTCGATGCCCGCCTCGTTGGTGAAGTTGGCCGCCCGGCTGGCCTCGGTCAGCACCGGCGCGGCCAGCTCCAGCCCGGCCAGCGACCAGGTGCCCGAGGAGACGTAGGCGAAGTGCGGGCCGTCGGCGGGCACGGCGGCCACGGCGGACGCCGTGTCGTGCGAGCCGACCGCGATCAGCGGCACGTCACGCAGCACGCCGACCGGGCCGATCACGTCCCCCGGCTGACGCAGCGGCGGGAACAGCCCGGTCGGGATCCCCGCCCGCTCGATGATTCCGGTCGCCCACGACCGCGCCCTCACGTCGAGCAGCGCGGTCGTGGACGCGTTCGTCAGTTCGGCGCCCGCCGAGCCGGTCAGCCAGTACCCGAGCAGGTCGGGGATCAGCAGCAGCGTCCTGGCCGCGGCCAGCGCCGGACTCCCCGCGGCGGCGATGAGCTGGTAGATCGTGTTGAACGGCAGGTACTGGATGCCGGTGACGGAGTAAAGCTCGGCGAACGGCACGCCGCTCAGGACACCGTCGGTCCGCGCGTCCCGGTAGTGCACCGGGTTGCCGATCAGCGCCCCTGCCGCGTCGAGCAGGCCGTAGTCCACGCCCCATGAGTCGATTCCCACGCCGGCTAGCTCGAACGATTCAGCGGCGAGCCGCAGACCGTGCCGGACGTTGCCGTACAGCCGGAGGATGTCCCAGTACAGGGTGGCGCCGGCCAGCACCGGCTCGTTGGGAAACCGGTGCACCTGGCGCAGTTCCAGCCTGGCTCCATCGGCCCGGCCGGCGATGACCCGGCCGCCGGAGGCCCCCAGGTCGACGGCGGCGAACACGCTCATCGCAGGAATGCGGCGGCTATCCCGGCGTCGACGGGGATGAGCAGGCCGGTGGTGAGCGGCAGGTCTGGTCCGCAGAGGGCGTATACGGCGGCGGCGGCGTGTTCGGGGAGGACTTCGCGGCCGAG
>DASRFJ010000355.1:0-2499 GCA_035651595.1 Streptosporangiaceae bacterium
CACAGCCACCGACCCTGCTCCCGGAGGGACCCCAGGAACAGGACCGGCACATAACGGCTTGTCCGTCTAAAGGGAGATCAGCTGTCCGTCAGGCGGGAACCATCATGTCCGTCTACAGGGATCTTGGCGTGTCCGCTGACAGCGGCTGAACCAGCAAGCAGCGCACACACCGCGGTGACGCTCGCAGCGTGCGTCGGCTTAGCGGATGCCAGAGGATGGTTCGTTGTGGTTCCGGCTCCTTCAGAGATTTCGGGCTGCCAGCGGCAAACTGCGGCTGAGGCCGCTGGGTTGTGGCCGGGCGGCGCGGCAGCGCCACCCGGCCAGCTGTGCTCCCTCTCATCGTCCGGGGCGGGGTGTTACCACGTGCGGGGCAGCCAGATCCGGAAGTTGCCGCTGTCGTAGAGCAGGCCGAGGAAGTACAGCATGCCGTCGTAGTAGCGCGCTTTCCCGGACGGGATCGGCGTGTTCCAGAAGTCCTCGACGAACGCCTTCTTTCCGTGGTTGGCGGCCGATATGGCCGACGTCGAGTTCATCGCCACCAGGCCCTGTGCATGCGCGGGCTCGTAGGTGTTCTGCCCGCTGCTCAGCGGCGTGCCGTCGGGGTGATAGCGGCTGACGTAGGTGGAAACGCCCTGACCTTCGAAGAACCGCTCTAGCGTGTCCGAGTAGTTGCTCTGCCATGGGTTCACGCCGAACCACATTGCGTCGACGTTCGCATTCGCGATGACCCGCCAGGCATCTTCTTGGAAGTTCTGACCGTACCCGTCAGGGTTGGACGGGTCCCACGGCGCCGGGTACGGCTTGCCGTCGAAGGTGGAGTAGTCCGGCGCGAGCCCGGTCTGCGGGTCCGGAGCGGTCTGCAAGATCGTCTCGGCGGCGTCGGTGGCCTTGTTCCACAGCGCCCTGTCGGCGGGATCGACCATCGCGAAGATCCGGTAGAAGCCGGGCAGCGCGTAGGACGGGTCGGTGAAGTACAGCGAGGTGGCCGGCGGGGTGAACAGCGGCAGGTAGTGCGTCGCGTCGAACATGTTGACCCCGCCAGTGTCCGATTCATGCCACATCGCGTGCACGATCTGCCTGGCCTGCTGCCCATAGTCGTAGATGCCCGAGCCGTCACCCCAGCGACCGGACGCGAACGCCAGCGCCGCGGCAATCCACTGGTCGCCGTCCGGCGCGACACCCGGATCGATGATCTTGCCGGTGGTGTCGGTGTGCCACGCGAAGTAGTATTTCGTCGGACCGCTTTGCAGCTGCATCTTGGTCTTGGCGAAGTTCCACAGCGAGTCGAACTCGTGCTTGTGGTTGGTCTGGACCGCGATCATCATCGCGTAGCCCATGCCTTCGGTGCGGACGTCCTGGTTGCCGATGTCCTCCACGTACGCCATGTCCGGCGTCAGCTGGTAGTACAGCGTCTGCCCGTCATCGTGGGCCGGCGCCGTGCCTGGATCCCCGTGGAACAGCTGGTTCCACGCGGCGTCGAGTTTCGCGCGAATCGCCGGGTGCGAATGGCCGTCGTGGGCGAACAAGTCCGGGTACACCCCGGTCTGATACGCACCGGCCGGGCCGTGTCCCAGCCCGGCGGGCGGGCTGCCCGCAAGCGCCGCCGGCGCGAGTGCGAGTACGGCGGCTCCCGCGACGAGCGAGATACCCAGCTTCTTACCAGTGCGCACGGCACCTCCAAATCGGGTTAGCGGGTCGCGTCGACGCAGAAGCCGCCGAACGGGACATCGAGATCGACGGCCTCCCGGCGCGGCTTGAACGCACGGACGCCGACCACGTGCGCAGTCCCGTCAGCTGCGCCATCCCCTTGCTGCGCACCGGCGGACGCGATCCACTGGCGATTGACCCGAATTGCATGATTACCTCGCTCACGGAAATCCCGGCCCGGGCAGAGCTGAGGTCTGCCGACGGCGACAGTGTCGGCCGGCCTGCACCGAGCCGTCAATTAGTTTCGGAAATATTTCGTAACCTCATCCACCACACCGGCACCGCCGGCGGGCAAGTGCTTGCGGTGCCTCGATAACCCGGACGGGGGTTGCGGCCTATGACCGCTCCCGCCGGAGGCGAACCCAGATGCTGGCATTGCGCGCACCGGATCGGCGTCGCCGCCCAGGGAAGTCCCCCGTGGACATGGGCCGCGCGACACCGTAACCCGCATGCTGCCCGGCTCGTCGTCCGCCTGGCCCCTCGTCCCCATACTGGACTGGACCGCCTGAGCGCCCGCAACCAGCAATGGGCGCCTGCGATTTGCTCCCACGCCCGCGGTCGAGGTCACGCCCTCACCGATCCATACCCCGATCGCACGTAGACCCATCTGGACGGCCAGCTCCGGACGCCCTCCCCGGCGGACCGCGTTAACCGCCGTTCGGTATTAGTTCGAGAAGCTGCTGTGATTGTGCCGTGGCCGATTCGTAGTGGTTGTTCTGCGCGGTGTGGCTGATCAGATGCGCGGTCCCTGCACGGCGAGCGGGACCCGGGAGCTCGGGTCATTTCATGATC
>DASRFJ010000356.1:0-3097 GCA_035651595.1 Streptosporangiaceae bacterium
CACAGCCACCGACCCTGCTCCCGGAGGGACCCCAGGAACAGGACCGGCACATAACGGCTTGTCCGTCTAAAGGGAGATCAGCTGTCCGTCAGGCGGGAACCATCATGTCCGTCTACAGGGATCTTGGCGTGTCCGCTGACACTCATGGCCGGCAATCTATCGAGCTATCGCGCGCCAGCCGCCGCCGCTACCGCATGCGCACTCGCGACGCCAGGTGGCCCGTGATCGGTCTAGGTGATGAGGTTTGCGGTTTCTGACGGTTTCCGCGACCGGGGTGGCGGGGGTTAGTTGGGAAGTGAAAGCCAGGCGGCATCGTCTCGCTACTCCGCCTCCCTCCGGGACGGCGGCTACGACTTGTCAGGAGTCTCCCGTGATTATTCTCGGCGTCATCCTTCTTGTCGTCGGCTTCATCGCCAGATCACCATTATCTGGACCATCGGCATCATCTCCTGGCTCTGTGCACGTCCCTCATGCGTCTGGGCATGAGCGGATCAGATCCGGACGGATAGAGCGGATAAGCCGTATGCGGATAAGCCGTACACCGACCTGGCGCGAGCGGCGCGCTGCCGAGCGGACCTCGGAGGCCGAGACCACACTGGCGGAGACCGAGCGGAAGATCCACGAGATAGCCGACCAGATCCGCGGCGATCTCAAGGGCCCGCATGGTGAATCTCAAGGCGGCCCGTAGAGAGCAGGGTGCCGATCTGCCTGTCCGTGCGTGCGATATGGCATGGCCAGCGTGAACGCAGGCCGCGGCGCATTGTGGCATCGTGATGCGATGACTGAGATATCGAACCGTCAGCCGGCGAAGCAACCCCCAGACCGGGCGGGCGCACTGCGGGGAAACGGCTGGCGTCGCTGGCCCGGGGTCTTCTACGCCTTCGTGTGCGCCGGCATCGTCGGTTTCGTGTCGGGCAGCGGGGACCCGGCTTCGAGCAATGGCCAGTCCAGGGACCTGACGGCGCGGCTGATGAGTCATGCCGGCGGCCGGTGGCTCGTGCTACTGATCGGTCTCGGAGTGGCCGGTGCGGGTATTGCTATGGCGGTGGGGGGTTGCGCAGGACGTTCCGCAAGCAGCTGCGGCTGGCGCAGATGAGCGCTCGTACCTGCGCGGTCGTGGAGGGCCTGGGCGTCGTGGGCACCACCGCGCGCGGGGCCGTGTTCGGTGTCGTCGGGGTGTTCCTCGTCGTGGCGACCGTGACCTTCGACGCGGCCAAGGCCCAGGGTCTGGACGGGGCGCTGCGCAAGATCGCTACGACGCCGCTGGGTCCGTGGCTGCTGGTCGCTGTCGCCCTCGGGCTGGTGATCTTCGGGGTCCACTCTTGGTGCGAGGCGCGCTGGCGCAAGATCTAGCCAGCGTAGAAGTACATGGATGTCGCAGATTGGCTGCTCACCTCGCTGGAGCGAGGCAATCCCGTGACACGTCTGGATGACCGCTGCCGGTCCCGGCACGGCGTCGCCGGATCGTCTTTGCGCGGCCGGTCCCGGAAGATGACCGCGGCAGACCCGGCGATGCGCCGAAGATCCAAGGTTGTCCCTGCCAGCGCGTCGGCACTAGCGGGCGGCGGAAGGCAGCGCGGAGGCCCGGTAACCACCCCTGGCCGGGCGGTCTCTCCCGCCCCCTGTGGAACTGGTGCCGTTCAGGATCGCGGTTTCGCGGGTCCGGGGTGCGGGGGCTCGCCGAAGCTGACGTCGATGTTCTGGAAGCTCTTGTGCCGTTCGGTCTTGGCGTAGGAGGTGTAGGCACGCCGGTCCGCGGGGGTGAGGTCCGCGTTGTCGGTGAATGGGGCGAGCAGGGCCCGCGGCCATAGCCGCATGGCGTGCACCGCGTTGAACTCCGCGCAGATCACCGCGGTGACCGCGCCCAGGTAGATCCACGCGAGCAGGCCCAGGACGAGCGCGAACAGGCCGTAGGTGGCGGTTGCGCCCTTGAGCTCGTGCCCCAGCAGCAGTGTCCCGGCCAGTTGCAGGGCCTGCCAGGTCACGGCGGCGGCCACTGCGCCGGCGCGGATCTCCCGGATGCTGACGGGACGTGCGGTCAGCACCTTGAACGCCACGATGAACAGCGTCACGTTCAGCGCAATGGCCGCCGCGGTCACGAGCGCCCGCACGCTGCCGCCCAGGCTGGCGCCGTAGGCGTCCGCGGCGGCGCCCAGCGCGGACAGCACCGTGGTGGCGATGACGCTGGCGCCGCCGAAGGCCAGCAGCAGCAGGCTCCGCAGCCGGGCCCGGAGCGGATCCGGGCGGGAGTTACGCGGCACGCCCCACACCTTGTTCAGCATGGTCTGGGCGGCCTGGACGATGCCCAGGCCACCGTAGACGCAGCCCAGTATCCCGATGACCAGGCCCGCGACGCTGCCGTGGAAGGACCGGATGTTCGCGGTGATCTGATCGCCGATGACGGGGAACTGGACCAGCGCGGAGTCCAGCACCTTGTGCTGCAGGTGCGGGTTGCCGTGCAGCGCGTATCCCAGGATCGTGGCCAGCAGCAGCAGCAGCGGGAACAGCGCCACGAAGCCGTAGTAGGTGATCTGGGCGGCGAGGTAGGTGCCCTGATCGTCGGCGAACTTGTACAGCACGCCCAACGGCAGCCCGGCCCAGCGGTGCCGCCGCTGGTAGGCATCGGCCCGGCTGAGCATGCTCATCGTGGCTCCTCGGTACCCGTGTCCTGCCTGGTCACGGCGGGCAGTACCGGCTGTTCCGTCACCTGGCTGCCCGTGGCCAGGGGCCGCTGCCGCCAGCTGACGGCACGCACCGCGTTGACCCGGCAGGCCCGGCCGGATCATGTGGACCGACGTCGCAGCCTATGCAATCGGCACTGATGGATTCATCAAGGAAGTACGCGTCTGCGACGAGGCCTGGTAGGAGAAAACGATGCCTGAACTCTGGCGAGACCTCAAGCCGATCGCCAGAGCGTTCGCGCCAGGAGGCGGGAATCCGCGCAGTTGGCGGGTGATCGGTCTGGGTGATGGCGTTTGCGGTTTCTGGTTCTTTCCGCCGCCGGGATTGCCCGGTTGACTGAAGGGTGACTGAGAAGTAAGACGGCGAGGTATCGCGAAGCCACGGCGGGGCCAGTCCCCCCGGCCGCGATCCGGCA
>DASRFJ010000357.1:0-24616 GCA_035651595.1 Streptosporangiaceae bacterium
GCGGGCCAGGCGCTTGTTCGCCGACTCCAGGGAGAACGCGGCCGGGTCGAAGTCGGCGGCGGAATCCAGGCCCATCCAGTCGAGCCGTTCGTAATGGTTGTCGTGAGCGGGGTCGGCTAGGGCTTCCTTTAGGTAGTAGTAGCCGTACGCGCCGCCGGAGTCTTCGGGCGGGCATGCCCCGCTGCCGTCGAGGCATGTTGGGAGGGTGACACCTTTGTCGTTCTGATAGAAGCCTTCTGATTTCACGTCGTGTGCCCAGTCATCGCCGAAGTCGTATAGGTACTGGAAGTGCGAGCCGCTCCTCGGGAGCACATCGCGGAGCGGCGTTGCCTTGTGGAGTTCGCGGCGGCCGGCGTAGAACGCGTACAGGTGGTCGTTTTCCCAGCCCATCGCGTCCTGGATCATGTAGTGCAAGCTGTCGAGACTGGTCGATCCCGGGACCGCGATGCGGCGCCAGACGGGCGGGTCGTCAACGTTTTGCAGCGTGATCAGGAGCTGGAGCGGCTTTGTGGTGTCGGGCTCCTGCGTTGACGGGCGGCGGGGGTTGTTTGCCGTGCGGACCAGGTCCATGAGCCGTGGCGCGTCTGGGTGGCCGGACTCCCCCAGCCACTCCAGCATGTCGGTCGCGGCGTAAGGGTGGTGGGCTTCTTGCAACTCCATCCTCATCCGCACCACGGCCTCGTCCTGCGGGACGTCCTCGTACGCCGCGCTCAGGTCGTCGGTCGCCAGCCAGGCGTCGTCGCGGGGGAAGTTCGGCACATCCCCATCCCACTGAGCCAGGCAGGCGCGGATGTGGGCGCCGTAGCCGGGGGCTTCGGCGCGCTCACGCCACACAGGGGCCGCCTGCGGCCCGATCACCGCGGCCAGGTCGATCGCGGACAGGCGCTGGCGCGGGGTTGCGGACTTCGCGGCGTCCAGGAGTTCCGCTACGGCCTCGACCGGGGTGCGGGCGGCCAGCCAGGCCGCGGCATACCGTGCCGCCGTGGCGCCGGGCAGGTCGGCGAGCCTCGTCGCGACCGCGGCGGCGCTGTCCTCGGGAGCGGGAGCGAGCAGCGCGAAGACCGAGTCGGCGAGCATCTGGCCGAGCGGGCTGAGGGTGATGATGCTGTTGGTGTCCCCGTTGCCTTCGACGGTCAGGGCGCCGAAGAACATCAGGTCCTCGACTGAGCTTGCGGCGTGTTGTGCGGTTGCCATGGCATGGTCGTCCTCGTGGAACCCGCCGCAGTCGGGACACGTTGCCGGCGAGTCCTGGAGGACTGCCTCAAGGACATCGGCGAGCTTGAGGTCGGCCTTATCGGCCTGGGCGATCGCGGCTAGCACCGTCAGGCATTCAGCGCACGGCTCGTCCGGCAGGCCGAAGACGGCGCTGACCGCGCGTAGCCATGCGTTCAGTGTGGCGTCCGGGTCGTCTGGGGCTGCTGCTGTTCCTTTTGCGCGCTTTTGCTCTAGCGTGATCAGGCCGCTCAGCCGGGCTACGTTCCAGCAGACCATCAGCGCGGGCACGTCCTGTGCACTGCGCAATTTCTTGCCAGGTTCCTCGCGTTCGAAGCCGAGGTCTTTGCATGCCTGTTCGGCGACGGCGGGACGGAGCACGCCGGACTCGGTGATCTCGCGGCCTTCGCCGACCCATTCGGCCAGCTTGACGGCGCCAGTCAAGGCTGGGCTGGCCAAGGCGGCGGACGCGAGTTCTGGGGTGACGGCGGCGGGCTTGAGTTCCACGTCGGGTAACGCTACTCGCGGCGAAGGGTGATCTGCGCGCTAAACGGCACCGTTGCCACTCACCCGGAGCGCAGTTGTGTCATCGTGATCATGTGGGCCATAGCGACGGCGGCCCGGAGATCGTCGAGTTGGGCTCGGTCCCGGGGGTTGTGGTGTTCGATCTGCCTGGCGCGCTGATGTCCGCCGGGGGCACGCGGCTGGTTCCGGATGTCAGCGTGGCCGAGGTGGCGCTGCTGGCGCGAGCGATGACCTATAAGTTCGCCGTGCTGGGTGAGCGGATCGGCGGTGCCAAGGCGGGGGTGCGCGGGGACCCGGCGGATGCTGGCGGCAAGGCCGGCCTGATGGCCAGGTACTGCGCGGAGATCGGGCCGATGGTCGGGACGGGCCGGTTCCTGACCGGGCCGGACATGGGCACGGCCGAGGAGGACTTCGCTCCGCTGCGCGCGGGCCGGGCCGCGCCGGCCGCCATCACCGCCGCCGTGGGCGGCGTGCCGTTCGAGGATCTGCTGACCGGTTATGGAGTCGCGGTCGCCGCCGATGTGGCGCTGAGCGCTCAATGGGGGTGGGGCTGGGAAGGGCGTTCGGTCGCGATCGAGGGATTCGGCAAGGTGGGCGGCGGGGTGGCTCGCGAGGTAGTCCGCCGTGGCGGCCGGGTGGTCGCGGTGTCGACCCTGGCCGGGTACATCACGGACCCCGCGGGACTGGATGTCGAGGTATTGCTCGCGCTGCGCCGCGCGCACGGCGACACGTGCGTTGCTCGCTACGGCCGGCCGGTCAGTCCGCCGGCCGGACTGTTCACGGAGGTGGCGGCCGACGTGCTGGTTCCGGGGACCCGGCCGGGGATGATCGACGGTGCTGTGGCGCGGCGACTGCCGCCGGGTGTGCGTGTCGTCGCGCCCGCCGCGAACGCGCCGTACACCGCGGACGGCGCCGCCGAGTTGCACCGGCGGGGCGTCCTGGCGCTGCCCGACTTCGTGTGCAACGCGGGTGCGGTGATCGGTTACCGGTCGGCGGCTGGGGCGACGCCCAGCGAGGTCCTGGCTGCGGTCGAGGATAAGATCTCCGGGCTCATCCTGGAGGCGATGCGTCATCCCGACGGCCCGCTCGCGGGCGCGAGTGAGATGGCCGCGAAGTTCCTGCGCGGATGGTGGGGTGAGCCGCCCAGCCCGCCGTTCGCCGCGTTATCCGGGGCGAACGGCGGGGCGCGCCGCAGTCTTTTTCGTAGCCGCCTCCGGAATCGTTTCGGTCAGTTCGGCGAGGAACTCTCGGGTCTTGGGGTCGACGGCGTAAATGATCGTGCCGACCATGCCGCGGGTGAGCAGGACCTTGTAGATGTTGCGGATGTGCCGGTCGCACTGGAGAGCGGTGACCGACCGCTTGCTGAAATCCGGGTCCTTGTTGGCCTCGCGAACGGGAACCATGCGGCCGTGGCGGGCGATCAGGTCAGGACCGATGATGACACCGGACCAGTCATATTCGAAGCCTTGTGCGGTATAGACACAGCCGACCTGGCCGAACCCGCCGTTCATCGTCGCCCACAACGCGCTTGGCGGAGCCTCGCCAACGGCCCGGTCGCCATACACATTCCACGGCCTCGCCCAGTCGCCAACCCGCACGTCGTCCACGAGCCGTCCGTCCGGGTGCGGCTTCTTACTCCATGGCCAGCAAAATCCGGCAGACATTCGTGCCGAAGAGCCTGCTGCGAGCTTGTCGCGCAGGATGTTTTCCATTTCCCATGGCGACTCGGCGACAGAGACCTCGAAATGTTCGTCGCCGGTCCACGGTTCGGGACCGCCTTCCTCGAGGCCCAGCAGCCGTAGGACCCACTTCTCGTACTTCCGGCTGCCGCCACACCTGAACTGGTCATCCAGTTGAACGTGATGTACGCGGAATCCCGAAGAAGATGCGTGTGACGTGATGGCCTCGACGGTTCCGATCTCCCCCGGCTTCACGACCTGGTGCTCGTCGAGCAGGAAGACCGGCACGCGCGCCGCCGCCATGAGTTCGTCCACCTGGGGGCGTCCGGTTCGCAGTGCGGCATTCGTATAGCGGTTCTCGGACGTATCCCGGATGCGGTGGGCCTCATCGCAGATCAGCACGTCGATGTCGTTCTGCCGGGCAGCCATGAAGCTGTTGAAGTACTTGAACAGGTTCTTGACGCGGGGGGAGCCGCGGCCGCCGTACCGGCGCATCGTCTGAGTGAACGAACGGGAACCTGTGGCGTGCAGTGCGGTGTAGCCGCGACGATACAACTCGCCGAGCAGCGACAGCGCGATGACGCTCTTCCCGCTTCCGGGACCGCCAGTGATGAGGACGACTTCCTTGGCATCCGAGCGCTGGGCCTTGTCGACCACATGCAGCACCATGTCGTACGCGGTGTGCTGCTCATCAAGCAGAATGAACTGCTCGCGGTCCCTGATCTCGGCCGCCGCGAACTTAATGAGCTGCTTGGACGGACGGGTGGCGCTGGTCAGCAGCCGGTCGGCGGCGCCGGCGCCCTGGTCGGGCGCGAATTGACTTCGCAGATACTCGAGGAAGGCGCCTCGCCGGCTCTTGGTGAAGAGCCGGGTCCGTTCGGTCGTCGCGAGCTCGAAAAGATCGTCCACGTCGAGGTCGGCCGCGTTGTGGAGATACGCGACCCCGCGCACGGCGTTTTCGTTCCCACGCAAGGACCCCACGAAGTCGACGATGTAATCGCAATAGCCCTGCACCTGGAGGAGCGGATGGTCTCGCTGGCCGAGCATTCCCTCGACCAGGACAAGGCGTTCATCTTCCTCGTAGAGTTCGGCATGGCTCCATTGCTTGAGCTCGACGACCACGTACGCATCGCCCCCGGTGCGCCGGTCGACGCCCGCCAGCACCACGTCGGCACGCTTACTGGTCAACGGAAGCTGGTATTCGATCAGCATCTCGACGTTGCCGAGACCGGCGTCCACGAGGTCATGGGCCAATACCGGGATACTGCGCCGCCAGGACTTCCGCTCTGATTCTGACGGCGACCGACCCGTGGTGAATCGCAGGTGGTCGGCGAGGATACTCGCGAGCTGTCGCTCCATGGGTGAGCCAATCAGGCCCGCAGCGGATACCCTGAACGCCGTCACAATTTCCCCAGGCAGCACGAAGAATTCGTGCGGGTGGGGGCGTGTCCGCGATCTCAGGGATCAATTGGAAGCCCGTCGGGCCGCATTTCCTTGCGGTCAGCAGATTACCCTGCGTTTCAGGACAATGGCGGAGCTTTGCGGACGGAGCCGCGATAGTTCTCCACGTCATAGCGAAGGTCGCTCTCCGCCAGCTTCGCCCGCGCCGCCTCGATCAGGTCGACACCGAGCAGGTCGGCCAGTCGGACCAGGTAGATGGTGACGTCCGCCAGTTCCGATCGCATCCTCGCGGCGGATTCCGGGTCCGCCATGATGCCTTCCGATTCTTCGGGCGTCAGCCACTGCAACTCGGCGAGAAGCTCGCCCACCTCGCCCGCGAGGGCCATGGCTAGGTTCTTCGGAGTATGGAACTGATCCCAATCGCGGGCGGATACGAATTCCCGCAGCCGTAGCGCAAGGTCGTCCAACGTCACATTGGCAACCGTATCTAGCCACGGCAGGGCTGGGATCGGCCGGGGCTCGCGCCGTTCCCGGGGCGTCCGAATGATTGCGGACAGTTACGCTCTCGGATCGGATCCTGTTGGCGAATTGCGCGCGCATGGCCCGTGCCGGCCGCTGGGCCTGGCCGCTGGGCCTGGCCGCGTGCGCGCAGCCTGTGCCTGGAGTGCACTGTGCGACTACCGGTACAGGAGCGCACCGGCAGTCCCGTAATCAGCGTGGAAGATTTCCCTTTTGTGGAAGATCGACCCTCGTGAACAGGGGTCCCGCTACCACAAAGGGAAAAACCACCACGCTATCGAGGCCCATCGAGCCAGCCGCCGGCCCAGCGGCGGAATGCCGCGGACGGAGCCCCCGTCACCGGGTGGCTATGTCGGGGGCTTCCATGCGCGCGGCTTCGGCCGCGTCGTCGTCCGGCTTGGTCTGCGACTCACGCTCGGCCGCGACCCGCGCCAAGTACAGGGAAACCTCGCGCTCCCGGTCCTCCTCGCTCCAGCCCAGCACGTCGGCCATCAGCGCGGCCACCGTGGGAGCACAAGCAACCCCGCGGTCCCAGGCTTCGATCGAGATCCGCGTCCGCCGGGTCAGCACGTCATCCAGGTGCAGGGCGCCCTCGTGGGTCACCGCGTACCGCGCCTCGGCCGCGAGGTAGTCGTCCGCACCCGGCAGCGGCGCAGCCAACGAAGCATCCGACCGGATCATGGACAGCAACTCAAAAACACAAGACCCGTACCGGTTCAGCAGGTGCTCGACCCGAGCGACGTGGATGCCGGCGGTCGCCGCCAGCGAACGGCGCTGGTTCCACAGCGCCTGGTAGCCGTCCGCGCCGACCAGCGGCAGCGACGCGGTGCACGACGGAGGCACCAGGGCATCCATGGTGCGCGCGGCCTCGTCGATCGCGTCGGCGGCCATTACCCGGTAGGTGGTGTACTTGCCACCCGCGACCACGACCAGGCCGGGCACCGGGTGGCCGACCACGTGCTCGCGCGACAGCTTGGAGGTGGACTCCGACTCGCCGGACAGCAGCGGCCGCAGGCCGGCGTACACGCCCTCCACGTCCTCGCGGGTGAGCGGCAGGCTGAGCACGGAGTTCACGTGCTCGAGCAGGTAGTCGATGTCGCTGGAACTGGCGGCCGGGTGGGCCTTGGCCAGCGACCATTCGGTGTCGGTGGTGCCGATGATCCAGTGTCGTCCCCACGGGATGACGAACAGCACGCTCTTCTCCGTGCGCAAGATGAGCCCGGTGCTGGACGGCAGCCGGTCGCGCGGGACCACGAGGTGGATGCCCTTGGACGCGCGCACGTGAAACTGGCCGCGGGTGTCGGCCAGCGCCTGGGTGTCGTCGGTCCACACCCCGGTGGCGTTGATCACCTGTTTCGCGTGCACCTCGAACGAAAGGCCGGTCTCCAGGTCGGTGACCGTCGCGCCGGTGACCCGCTCCCCCTGCCGCAGGAAGCCGGTCACCTCGACCCGGCTGGCCGCCAGCGCGCCGAACGACGCGGCGGTGCGCACGACGGTGACCGTGTGCCGGGCGTCGTCAACCAGCCCGTCCCAGTACTGAATGGCGCCGGTGAGCGCGTCCTTACGCAGGCACGGCGCCTCCCGCAGCGCGCGCCTGCGGGACAAATGCCGATGACGCCGGAGACCGCGTGCGGTACCGGACGTGTACGCCATCCCGTCGTACAGCGCGATACCGGCGCCGACGTAGGCCCGCTCCCAGCCCCGGTGCTGGAGCGGGTACAGGAACGGCACCGGCCGGACCAGGTGCGGCGCGATGCGGTCAAGCAGCAGCCCGCGCTCGGTGAGCGCCTCCCGGACCAGGCCGAAGTCCAGCATCTCCAGGTAGCGCAGGCCGCCGTGGATGAGCTTGCTCGACCGGCTGGAGGTGCCACTGGCCCAGTCGCGGGCCTCGACGATGCCGGTCGTCAGCCCGCGCGTCACCGCGTCGAGCGCGCTGCCCGCCCCCACGACGCCGCCGCCCACGACCAGCACGTCCAGTTCGCCGTCGCCCAGCCGGGCGATCGCGTCCGCCCGCCCGGCCGGCGACAAAGCGGGGGACAGGACAGCTGTCACGAGGACACATCTACCCAGTCGAGGGTGCGCTGCACCGCCTTTTTCCAGCCCGCGTAGCCGTCCGCGCGCTGCTGGTCACTCCACGATGGCGTCCAGCGCTTCGACTCGTTCCAGTTGGCCCGCAGTTCGTCGGTGGTCGACCAGAACCCGGTGGCCAGCCCGGCCGCGTAGGCCGCGCCGAGCGCGGTGGTCTCGGCCACGACCGGCCGGCTGACCGGAACGCCCAGAATGTCCGCCTGGAGCTGCATGCACAGGTCGTTCGCGGTAACCCCGCCGTCGACCTTCAGCACCTCCAGGTGCACGCCGGAGTCCTGCTCCATCGCCTCGCTGACGTCGCGGCTCTGGTAGCAGATGGCCTCCAGCGTGGCCCGTGCCAGGTGCGCGTTGGTGTTGAAGCGGGACAGCCCGACGATCGCGCCGCGCGCGTCGCTGCGCCAGTACGGCGCGAACAGGCCGGAGAACGCCGGCACGAAATACACCCCGCCGCTGTCGCCGACCTGGCGCGCCAGCGTCTCGGTCTCGGCCGCGCCGGAGATGATCCCGAGCTGGTCGCGCAGCCACTGCACCGCCGATCCGGTGACCGCGATCGACCCCTCGAGCGCATACACCGGCGCGTCCGAACCAAACTGGTAGCACACGGTGGTGAGCAGCCCGTTCTTGCTGCGCACCAGCTCCTCGCCGGTATTCAGCAGCATGAAGTTACCGGTGCCGTACGTGTTCTTGGCCTCCCCCGGCGCGAAGCAGACCTGGCCCACCGTGGCCGCCTGCTGATCGCCGAGGTCGCCGGTCAGCGGGACGCCGCGGACCGCGGCGAGGCCGTCGAGCGAACCGTAGCCGTCGGGGGCCGAGGACGGCATGATCCGCGGCAACATGGAGCGGGGCACGCCGAACAAGCCCAGCAGCTCGTCGTCCCAGTCGAGCGTCTCCAGGTTCATCAGCATCGTGCGGCTGGCGTTGGTGACGTCAGTGACGTGAGCCCCGCCTGAGGCGCCACCGGTGAGGTTCCAGATCACCCACGAGTCGGTGTTGCCGAAGATGGCGTCGCCGCTTTCCGCCGCGGCCCGTACCCCGTCGACGTTCTCCAGGATCCACTGGATCTTCCCGCCGGAAAAGTACGTCGCGGGCGGGAGCCCCGCCTTGCGCCGGATCACGTCGCCGGCCTCGGACCGGTCCAGGGCGCTGGCGATGCGGTCGGTGCGGGTGTCCTGCCACACGATCGCGTTGTAGTAAGGACGCCCGGTCCGGCGATCCCAGACGACGGTGGTCTCGCGCTGGTTGGTGATGCCGAGCGCCGCCAGATCGGACGCACCGAGCCCGGCCTGGTTGAGCGCGGTCTGGATGACCGACGCGGTGCGCTCCCAGATCTCCACCGGGTTGTGCTCGACCCAGCCGGCCCGCGGCAGGATCTGCTCGTGTTCCAGCTGGTGTTTGGCGACTTCGTTGCCGGAATGGTCGAAGATCATGAACCGGGTGCTGGTGGTGCCCTGGTCCACCGCGCCGACGTAGTCGGGCATGCAACGCTCCTTAGCTCACGGATTCTTCGATCGGCCCGCTGACATCCTCACTCTTTTTGAGCCTGGCGTGCAGCACGTCACCGATGAACAGGTCGTAGATGACCACGCCCAGGACGCCGCCGATCAACGGCCCGACGATAGGTATCCAGAAATAACCACTGAAGGTGAATCCGGCACTGCTGTAGCTACCCGGCAGCGCCACCTTCCCCCAGCCCGCGAAGTACGCGAACAGCCGCGGGCCGAAGTCGCGGGCCGGGTTGATCGCGTAACCCGCGTTCGCGCCGAACGACATTCCGATGGCCGCAACAGCCAGGCCGATGGCCAGCGGGGCGAGATTGGACTGCACCGCCGCGTTCCTGATATCGATGACCGCCACCACGAAGATCAGCAGAAACGCGGTACCGACGATCTGGTCGATCAGCGGCCCGCCGACACCACCGCCGAAATACTTCGCCGGGAACGTCGCGAAAACCGAGAACGTCGTCAGCGCGTTACCGCCGCTGCGCGGCGCCTTGGCGGCGGCCTCGAAGGCGTCGAGGGCGTTGTGATAGACGAGGAAGACCAGCGCAGCGCCGGCGAACGCGCCGACGACCTGGGCGGCGATGTAGGGCAGCACCTTCGGCCACGGGAACTTGCGGCGGGCGGCGAAGGCCAGCGTCACGGCGGGGTTGATGTGCGCACCGCTCACGCCGCCCGCCACCCAGACGCCGAAGGCGACGGCCATCGCCCACCCCCAGGTGATCAGCAGCCAGTCGCCCGCCGCCTGGAAGATCACGGTGGGACCCGCGGTCCGGCCGGAGCCGGGCAGCGCGGCGACGGCCATGGCCACGACGCCGTCCCCGAACGCGATCAGTACGAACGTCCCCAGGAACTCGGACATCAGCTCGCCGTACAGGCCCGCGATCCGCCCGATCGTGCGGCCCTCGCCGCGCAGTGGAGTGATATCGGACATGGCTACCCCTTAGGGACGATCCGTCCGGCACTTGGGCCCAACGTACGACCGGATGTCATCGCATTGCAATAGTAAAGTTAAGGCAAAGTACGAACGAGTAGGCGGAAGCCGTGGGCGTGCTTGACGGGCGCAGATGCGCAGACTTAGGTTGGATAAGGAACTTAGTTCCATAATGCCGAACGACATTTTGTGCGACCCGATGGGGCCGTTCGGCGGCAGATTCCGGGAAGGCATCTCTCATGAAGAAGCTCATCAACAGCCCGGACACGGTGGTCACCGACGCGCTCGCCGGGATGGCCGCCGCCCATCCCTCGCTGTCGGTCGACGTCGAGAACAAGGTCATCACCCGGGCCGGGGCGCCCGCCGCGGGGAAGGTGGGCCTGGTTTCCGGCGGCGGTTCTGGCCATGAGCCGCTGCACGGCGGCTTCGTCGGCTACGGCATGCTCGACGCCGCGTGCGCGGGCGAGATCTTCACCTCACCGGTGCCGGACCAGGTGCTGATCGCGACCAAGGCCGTGCACGGCGGCGCGGGCGTCCTGCACGTGGTGAAGAACTACACCGGGGACGTGCTCAACTTCCGGATGGCCGCCGAACTGGCCGACGACGAGGGCATCGAGGTCGCCGCCGTCGTGGTCAACGACGACGTCGCCGTCCAGGACTCGCTCTACACCGCGGGGCGCCGCGGCACCGGCGCGACCGTCTTCGTGGAGAAGATCGCGGGGGCGCTGGCCGAGCGCGGCGCTTCGCTGGCCGAGGTTGCTGCCGTAGCAGGTGAGGTGAACGAGCGCACCAGGTCGTTCGGGGTAGCTCTGACCGCGTGCACGGTACCGGCAGCCGGGAAGCCCACCTTCGCCCTCGCCGAGCAGGAGATCGAGCTGGGCATCGGCATCCACGGCGAGCCGGGTCGCACGAGGGCGCCGCTCCAGCCGGTCCGCGACATCGTGGCGACCGCGCTGGACGCGATCGAGGCCGACATGCCGCTGGCCGGCGACCTGCTCGTCATGGTCAACGGCATGGGCGGCACCCCGCTGATCGAATTGTACGGCGCCTGGAACGAGGTGAGCCGCTACCTGGCCGGCCGCGGTGCGCGCATAGCCAGGAACCTGGTGGGGAACTACATCACCAGCCTGGAGATGCAGGGCTTCTCGGTAACCGTGTGCAGGCTGACCGGGATGCTGGCCGAGTTGTGGGACGCACCAGTGGAGACGCCCGGCCTGCGGTGGGGCCGGTAGACCGAGAGGGCATCGTCCAGCACCCGCGAGGAGCGCACATGGACGCCGAGTTCTTCCGAGCCTGGATCACGGAGATAGCCGAGGTGGTCGAGGCGCAGCGCGACCATCTCACCCAGCTCGACGCCGCGATCGGCGACGCCGATCATGGCATCAACCTGGCCCGCGGCTTCTCCGCGGTGCGGGCCGCGCTGACCGACGCCGACACGCCCACGCCCGGATCGGTGCTGATGCTGACCGGCTCGACGCTGATCTCCAAGGTCGGCGGCGCGTCCGGCCCGCTGTACGGGACCGCGTTCCGGCGGGCGGCCAAGGCGCTGGGCGACAAGCCCGAGGTGGACCTTGCCGCGCTGGCCGACGCGCTGGAGGCAGCGCTGGCCGGGGTCAAGCAGCTCGGCGCGGCCAGCGAGGGCGAGAAGACCATGGTGGACGCGCTGGCTCCCGCGGTCGCCGCGTTCAGCCGGGCGGCCGCGTCGGGCGCGGCCGCCGCCGATGCTCTGGACGGGCTGACCAGCGCGGCCGACGCCGGAGCGCACGACACGATCTCGATGCAGGCGCTCAAGGGCCGGGCCAGCTACCTCGGCCCGCGCAGCGTGGGTCACGAGGATCCGGGCGCGGCGTCCACGGCGCTGATCTTGCACGCGCTGCGCGACGTCGCCGCCCGGCAGGCGACATGACCGTTCGGTTTACCGGGCTTTCTGTCTCGGAGGGTGCCGCTTCCGGCATTTTGCGGATCGTCGGGCGTGCCGCTGCCGCGGCCAGCGCTGTCAGCGCCACGCCCGACGAGGTGGCCGCCGCGTTCGCGGCGGTGGCTGCCGAGCGGTCGGCGCTGGCGGCGAGGCTGCGTTCGGCTGGTCGCGTTCAGGAGGCCGACATCATCGAGGTCGGCGCGCTCATCGCGGCCGATCCGGCGCTGAGCGAGCCCGCTGTGAGCGCCGTGCGCGGCGGGGCGGATGCCGCGGCGGCGGTGCGGGAGGCGGCCGAACGGCAGGCCGCGGTCATGGCGGGCCTGGCCAACCCCGAGTTGGCCGAACGGGCCGGGGACATCCGGCAGGTCGCGGACGCCGTCGTGGCACACCTGGGTCCGCGCCGTGCCTGGCCGACCTCGGACGGCGGCGGCGGCAGCAGCGGCAGCAGCGGCAGCAGCGGCAGCAGCGGCAGCTTTATCCTGATATGTCATGAGATCAGCCCGGCCGACCTGATCGAGTTCGCGGAGACGGGGCTGGTCGGCGCCGTGTCGGTGGCCGGCGGCGCCAGCTCGCACGCCGCGATCGTCGCGCGCGGCCTCGGCCTGCCGATGATCTCCGGCGTGGACCCGGCGGTGCTGGCGGTGCCGCCGGGACAGGCCGGGGTGCTGGACGCGGACGCGGGCGAGCTGGTCGTCGGGGCCGCCGCGGTCGGCAAGGTCCAAGCCTCGGCCGCCGAACCAGCAGAGGCCGGTCCCGCGCGGACGGCGGACGGCGTGACGGTCACTGTGCTGTGCAATGTCGCGTCCGCCGCCGAGACCCGGCGCGGGCTGGCCGACGGCGCCGAGGGAGTAGGCCTGCTGCGGACCGAGATCCCGTTCGTCGAGGCGCCGGCCTGGCCGGGACTTGCGCAGCAGCGGGCGCAGCTCGCGCCGGTACTCGGCCTGCTCGCGGGGCGGACCGCCACGGTCCGGCTGTTCGACTTCTCCGGCGACAAGGTGCCGCCGTTCCTGCGGGACCCGGTCGGGCTGGCGGCGCTGCTCGGGCGGCCGGGCGCGCTGGCCGACCAGCTGACCGCCGTGCTGGACGCCGGCCGGGACACCGGCCTGGCCGTGCTGATCCCGATGGTCAGTTCGCCCGACGAGGTGAGCCGGGTGCGTGCGGTGCTCGCCGAGACATGCGCGGCGGTCGGCCTGCGTCCGCCGCCGCTCGGCATCATGGTGGAACTGCGCGGCACCGCGGCCGCCGCCGAGCGCTTCGCCGACGTCGACTTCTTCTCGATCGGGACGAACGACCTGACTGGCGACGTGCTGGGAATCGGAAGGCACGACCCGGCAGCAGGCCCGGCAAGGGCGGCACACCCTCGGGTGCTGGCGCTGATCAAGCACGTCGTTGCGGTCGGACGTGGCACCGGCGTGCCCGTCTCTGTCTGCGGCGATTCGGCGGCCGATCCCCGGGTGCTGCCGCTGCTCGTCGGGGCGGGCATCCGCACGCTCAGCGTGCCGGCCGCGCGGGTGCGCCGGGTTCGTTCCTGGCTCGCCCGGCTGGACACGGCGGCGTGCGCGGGGGTGACCGACCGGGCGGTCCTGGCCTCGACCGCCGAGGAGGTATGGGATCTGGTGCCGCCGCTATGACCCCGGCCCGGACTCGCTCAGCCCTGATCTGCTCAGCTCAGCGCCGAGAGCACCGTGCCGCTGCGACCCGCGCCCAGATCCCTGGATATCGACCGGGCCGAATCCACCACGGCGCGCGTCAGGTCGTCCCGTGCCGTCGCCGCCAGCAGCCGTTCGGCGGGCCCGACCAGGCCGATCGACCCGGCGACGGTGCCCTCGCGGCTCACGATCGGCGCGGCGATGCCGGCGTCGCCGACCGTGGCCTCCTGGTCCTCGATGGCGTAACCCCGCCTGCGGACCTCGGCCAGCGCCTGGCCCAGTGCCGCCCGGGTGGTCCTGGTGCGGCCGGTCAGCGGCGCGCGCTCCGCGGCCAGCACGCGAGCGAGTTCCTCGGGGCGCAGGTACGCCACGATCGCGCGCCCGAGCGCGCACGCATGCCACGGGATGGCCGCGCCCACCTCGAGTATCTGCACGGTGTTGTCCGGCCGGAACACGTGATGCAGCACGATCACCCGGGTCCCGGACAGCGTCGCGACCCACACCGCCTCGTTCGCCCGCTGGGCCAGCGTCTCGGCCCACAGCAGCGACCTGGCGCGCAGTTCGGAGCCGTCGAGGAACGCATTGCCGAGCTGAAGTACCCCCGCTCCCAGGCTGTACTTGCCGGTAAACGGGTCCTGCGTGACAAGATCGTGCTTTACCAGGGTGCGGAGCAGCCCGTAGACCGTGGGCTTGGCCAGCCCGAGCCGGTTGGCGATCTCAGTCACCCCCAGGCGCGGCGTCCCGGATCCCAGCACCCCGAGGATGGCCGCCGCGCGCTCCACAGACTGGATCATGGAGTCCTTTCGGTAATGTCGAACACGCTCAGGATAGGGCACGCTATGGCAGCGAAGGTAGGAATCGTCCTCGTCTCGCACAGTGCCGCCCTGGCCGAGGGCGCGGCGGAACTCGCCGGGCAGATCGGCGGCGGCGCCGTGACCATCGCCACGGCCGGCGGCACTGACGACGGTCGCATCGGGACCAGCGCGGCCAAGGTCCAGCGCGCGGTCCAGGCGGCCGACGGCGGGGGCGGCATCGTGATACTGCCCGACCTCGGCAGCTCGGTGCTCACCGTCCGCGCGCTGCTCGCCGACCCCGACGAGCTGCCCGCGCGCGTGGTGATGGCCGACGCCCCGTTCGTGGAGGGCGCGGTCGCGGCCGCCGTCGCCGCCGCCGCCGACGGCGACCTCGACGCCGTGCTCGAAGCGGCCCAGGAGGCGCGTCATGCCCGCAAGCTCTGAGGCGACGATTACCCTGGCCGGCGACCTGCACGCCCGGCCCGCGGGCGCGCTCTCGGTGGCGGCCGCCAAGTTCGACGCCACGGTCCGGCTCAGCGTCGGCGCCAGCGAAGCCGACGCCAGAAGCGTGCTCGCGGTCATGCAGCTAGGCGCCAGCAGCGGCCAGCAGGTCACCGTCAGCGCCGCCGGCCCAGACGCCGAAGCAGCGGTCGCCGCACTAGTCGACATCCTCGCCGACGTCACCACCGCAGGCGCGTAAGCGCCGCAGCGCTGGGCTGCGACGGCGGCAACGCCCGCCCTCCACAACTCGAACATCCTTCGCATTCCGGGCACTTCACTAGACGCGCCCGATTATTGCGGACACACTTACCCCCCCAGTTCGGGGGGGTAAGTGTCCGCAATCTTTTTCGGATCGGCTCCCGCGACCCGAAATGGTCTTGTGGCCTCCCGACCCACTGCGGGTGAGGCGACGGAGGAATTATTCGGGACACACCGGAAACTTCCCACCGCCGCCGAGGACGAGCCGGTAGCGTGTGCCTTCGTGCTGGACGGCGAGCTGATATTCGTACCGGACGAGACGCCCCGGCGCGGCGCGTTCGCCCTGTGGGGCAGAGGATCGGGAACCGCCAGGCTGGAGCTGGTCTTTCCCGGCGGTACCTACGGCATACGCAAGCGGCTGATGTCGGCGGACTTCGTCCCGCTCGCGGAGGCTCTCCCGACTCTGCTCGCCGTCGACCCCAACGACCAGGGCCTACGCCGCAGCACTCGGGTATGGGCCGCCGCGGCCGCCGCGGGTATCGGCCTGCTGGCTCGCGGACGCCTGCTGCCGACGGTCGGTGCCGGTGACACTGACATCTGGCGGGCCGGCCCGCTCGACGCCGCCGACCTGGCCTGGCTGCACGAGCTGGCCGCCGCGTTCCCGCCGGCCGCGCACGCGCTGGCCGTTCCCGGTTCGCGGCCGATGCGGCTCCGCTCACCAGAGGCAATGGTCCGCGATCTGTGGGACGCCATCGCCGACCTGCTCGCGCGGTCTCCCGCCGCACCCCGGACCACGGTCTCGCCCGCGTTCGCCGCCGTCGAGCCCACTGCGGTCGGCGACCTTGCGGACTGGCTGGCGGACACGACGGACGGCCTGTCGGCCGGGGCCCGTCTCGGCCTGCGGATCGAGGCCGCCCCGACCGATGGGGAGCCGACGTTCCGGGTCGTGCCGCAGCTCCGGAGCACCGCCGACCCGAGCCTGATCGTGGACGCCGCCGCCCTGTGGCACCAGCCCGAGACGGTCCTGACCAGGTTCGGTTCGCAGGCGGAAACCGACCTGCTGCTGGCGCTGCGCGCCGGCGCGCCGATTTGGCCGCCGCTGGCCAGCCTGCTGGAGCAGGCGAGTCCGTCGGCCATCGACCTCGACGACGACGCGCTCACGAGCCTGCTCGGCCCGGCGGCCGAGCAGCTGGCCGGTGCCGGCATCGAGGTGCTGTGGCCGTCCGCGATGGTGGACGAGGGCCTGAAGCTTCGCGCGGTTCCCACGCCCGCGCCTGGACAGGTGACCGAGGCCGGGTTCGGGATCGAGGCGCTGCTGGAGTTCCGCTGGCAGCTCACACTGGGCGGCATGGTGCTCGACGCCGACGAGGTCGCCGCCCTCGCCGAGGCGAAACGACCGCTGATCAGGCTGCGCGGCCGCTGGGTCATCCTCGACCCGGCCCTGCTCGACCGGCTGCGGCGGCCGCCGCGTACCCGGATGCGCGCGACCGAGGCACTCGGCGCCGTGCTCGCGGGCGAGGCCGAGATCGACGGAGAGACGGTCGCGATCACCGCGGAGGGCCCGCTGGCCGAGCTTCTCCACCGGGCGACCGCCGCGCCACGACTGGTAGATTCGCCGGCCGGCCTGTGCGCCACCTTGCGCCCCTATCAGCAGAACGGCCTAGCGTGGCTCGCCAGCATGTGCGATTCCGGGCTGGGTGGTTGCCTCGCGGATGACATGGGCCTCGGCAAGACGATCCAGGTCCTCGCGCTGCACCTGCACCGGCGCGACGCGAAGGCGGGCCCCACGCTGGTGGTGTGCCCGGCGTCGCTGCTCGGCACCTGGGAGCGTGAAGCGCGCCGGTTCGCGCCCGATGTCCCGGTCCGCCGGTACCACGGCGGGGAGCGGCACCTTGCGGACCTCGCCGTGGACGAGATCGTGTTGGTCACCTACGGAGTGGTGCTGCGCGACGCCGCCGAGCTGGCCGAGGTCGACTGGGGCCTGGTCGTCGCCGACGAGGCCCAGCACGTGAAGAACCCGCTGTCGCGTACGGCTCGCGAGCTGCGCGCGATCGGTGCACCTGCCCGGATCGCGCTGACCGGCACCCCGGTGGAAAACCGGCTGTCCGAGCTGTGGGCGATCCTGGACTGGACAACGCCCGGCCTGCTCGGCCGGCTGGAATCGTTCACCCGCCGGGTGGCGGTGCCCGTCGAGCGGTACCGTGATGCGGCGGTGACCGCGCGGTTCACGGCGCTGATCAGGCCGTTCCTGCTGCGGCGGCGCAAGTCCGACCCCGGCATCGCGCCGGAGCTGCCGCGCAAGACCGAGACGGATCTGTTCGTGCCGCTCACCGCCGAACAGGTGACGCTCTACGAGGCGATGGTCAAGGAGACGCTGGCACTTATCGAGAACGCCGAAGGCATCGACCGAGCCGGACTGGTGTTCAAGCTGCTGACCGCGCTGAAGCAGATCTGCAATCATCCCGCCCAGTACCTGAAGCAACCGGGTCCGCTGACCGGCCGTTCGGGCAAGCTGGCCGCGTTCGACGAGCTGACCGACGTGATCCTGGCGGGCGGCGAGTCGATGCTGGTGTTCACCCAGTACACGCAGATGGCGACCCTGCTCCAGTCGCACCTCGACGCGCGCGGGATCGGTTCGCTGTTCCTGCACGGCGGGGTGCCCGTGCGGCGCCGCGAGGAGATGGTCCAGCGGTTCCAGGCGGGCGAAGTCCCGGTGTTCCTGCTGTCGCTAAAGGCAGGCGGCACTGGCCTGACGCTGACCCGTGCCACGCACGTGCTGCACTACGACCGGTGGTGGAACCCCGCGGTCGAGGATCAGGCGACCGACCGTGCCTACCGGATCGGCCAGGACCGGCCGGTTCAGGTGCACCGCCTCATCGCCGAAGGCACGCTGGAGGATCGCATCGCCGCGCTGCTTGAGACCAAGCGTGAGCTGGCGGATGCCGTGGTCGGCTCGGGCGAGGGCTGGATCGCCGAACTGTCGGACGCGGAGCTCGCCTCGCTCGTCGAGCTGCGGGGCGGTGGGGTATGAGCGCGGTGGAGTTCGGCCGGACCTGGTGGGGGCGGGCGTGGCTGGAGGCGCTGGAGCAGCGGGCGCGGCTCGATCCCGACCGGCTGCCGCGTGGTCGCGACTACGCGCGCAGCGGTGCGGTCGGCGAGCTTCTGCTGGCGCCGGGTGAGGCGCGGGCCCAGGTCCAGGGCAGGAAGACCGCGCCGTACGAGGTGCGCATCAGGGTGCGGCGGTTCACCGACGACGAGTGGGACAGGGTGCTGACGGCGATATCGGTCCGGCTCGGGCACGCGGCGGCGCTGCTCGACGGTGAGCTTCCGGCCGAGATCGCCTCCGACGCGGCGGCCGCCGGGCTTGACCTGCTGCCCGGCGGCGGCGAGATCGGGCCGCGATGCAGCTGCCCGGACGACGCGGACCCGTGCAAGCATTCGGCCGCGGCCTGCTACCTGATAGCCGACGCGCTGGACGCCGATCCGTTTGCGGTGTTCCTGCTGCGCGGCCGGAGCAAGGAGCAGGTGCTCGCCGGGGTGCGCGCGCGTCGCCGCGGCTCGGAGCATGTCACCGTTACGGCTTCGTCGGTTTCGTCGGCCCCGTCGGCTCCGTCGGCTCGGTCGGTCGACGAGGGCGTGGATGCTCGGTCGGCGTTCAGCGCACCGGTGCTCGCCGGTCCGGTACCCGTCGCGCCGCTGCCGCCGGCCCGGCCCGGGCGGCCCGCCGCGTTGCCGGTGGACCCGCCGCCATGGCGTGCCGGACTGCGCGAGGATCTCGTCGAGCTCGCCGCCGACGCGGCGCGCCGGGCGTGGGAGCTGGCCGTGGGCCTGTCCCCGGACACCGGGCTGAGCCTCCCGCCGGACGCTGACCTCGCCCGCAGGGCCGCTTCGGCGCTGGGTACGCCGGCGTTCGCGGCTCTCGCGACCCGATCCGGGGTCGCCGACCGGGACCTGGCCCGGCGCGCGCTGGCCTGGAAGCACGGCGGTGCGGCCGGCCTGGACTTGCTGACCTTGGAGTGGGATCCCGTCGCCGAGGCCCCGGATGCCGCCGCGCTGCTGAAGGGAGCCCGGCTCGCGCTGCGCGCCAGGACCGGCGCGACGGAAACCGTTCGCGGCAACCAGGTCACCGCCGGCCGGCTGCAGCTCCGGCTCGGCCGCGACTTCCTCTGGTACCCCTACACCCGTTCAGCCGAAGCCTGGGAACCCAGCGGACCACCCCAGCCCGACCCGGCCGCGGCAGTTGCCGACCTCTGACCAGCCCGGCACCAGCCCGCCGCACACCCCGCCCGCACCCTGCCTGCGTCCGCCGCCCGCGCCGCGCTCGCCACCCCGCACCCGCACCGCGCAAATCGAACATTATTCGCATTCCTGGCGCATCGCTAGGAATGCCAGATTATTGCGGACACTTACCCTCCCGATCTGGGGGGGTAAGTGTCCGCAATCTTTTTCGGATAGCATCCCGGAGCCTAAGACGACCATAGCGGCTCACCCGCCAAGGTGAGCCGTTCCCTGACGCCCGAGGGCGGGAACGTACGGGATGAATCCGCGCAGGTAGGCCTCCACTTGGTAGTCCACTGACACTCGCCGCGCGTCCATGACGAATCCGTCCACCTGGATCAGCCAGACGCCGGCGACTTGGTCGACCAGGTCGGCTCGCAGCCAGTCAGCCGAGAAGTCGCTCATCTTCAGCAGGTCTCGTACTTGCTTGGCCTTGTTCGCCATCGTGCTCTTCGACACGCCGAACGCCTGGCTCAGCTCGTCCGGGGTCAAGTGTGGCTTTTGATCACGGTCGAACAGGAAGTTGACCTGCCCCAGCGCGTAGACGACGGCCGCGGCCCAGGTGTCTCGCCGACCGCCGGGCAGCGGCGACGGCCGCTTTCGGGCGAGCTTCGCGACAGCCTGCCTGGCGAGGTCGGTGTACTCGGCGTCCAGCAGCTTGCCGCACACCGCGTCGGTGATCTGGATGATCTCCTCGGCGACAGGCCGGGTTGCGTTCGGGATCTTCAGCTCGTCAAAGTCCGGCATGGCTCGATCATCGCGCCTATCGCCGGCGGCCGGACGCTGTTCCGCAACGGACGAGGTCGGGATCGGCGAGGATGTCGTCGCCAGTAGCCGGGACGAACTCGTGGATCAACTGCGTCCTGGTGACGAACGGCGCCACCTCTGCGAGCGCAGGCCACGCTGGTATGGACTGCCCGGCGGCGCTCTTGGCGGCCTTGGCGGTCTTGGCGCTCAGGAAGTCGCCCGGCTCGGCCCATTCACTCGGCGGGTGGATCAGCAGGGTGGGTACTGGCGCGTCGTCGACGGTGAGGCACACCGGGGTCTCCGACTCCGCTGACCCTATCCACCGGGCGCCGCAGCGGCGTGACCAGAAGCTGCCGGGCAGGCAGTACGCGTCCGCGACGTCGTCGCCGGTCAGCCCTACCTCGTCCGGGAACTCAAGCTGGCCGGGGACGTTCTCCGGCGGTACCAGGCCAGCTATAACCGCCTGATTGTGCACCCTGTTCAGCGCGTCTGTGTAGTGGTCACATACGCGGAACCCTGCGGCGGTGAGCAACGCGCACCACTCGGTTTCGTGGCGCCACACGGGTCCCGCCACTGTCAGCTCAGGCAGCCCGTATCGCCGCATGCCACGCGTCCGCAGCATCGGGCCGTTGCCGGTGTATGCGGCGGCCACCGAGACCCAGTCCGCGAAGCGCGTACAGCCATTCTCTTTGGCGTGCAGCGATGCCAGCAGCTCGTCGCCATCGAGGCGGCGGCTGGTCGTGAGATCGAGCACCGGGACGTCGTACTCCCGCGCCAGCAGCCCAGCCAGAGTCCTGGCCACCCACTCCTGCTCCGGGGCGTGCGAGGTCAGTGTCTCGACCGTGATGGAGATCCAGTCGCCGCTGCGCCTCGCGAGCTCCCGCTGATCGGCGGTCATCGCGAGCCAGTCCTGCTCGCTGACCGGCGCGAAGGCGACCGCTGGTGTCTTGGCGAGGTCCTTGACCCGCCGCCGCATCGTGCCGGACGCGTGATCGTCCACCGCCTTGAGCGCGTGACGACGCGCCTGCGCCGGACTCAGGTGTCGGCGGTCTGCTCCCACGAGGTAACGCGCGGTACAGGTGACTGGCATCGGAATTACGAGCATCCCGGTCATGGTGATCCCCCTCCCTACGCGCTCCGGTGAGCGCGGTCTGGGGGCGACCATAACCCTGGGTACCGACATTTTCGCTTACTGAGACTTACAGCGGCTCGGACTAACCAGCCTGCAGCGGCATCAGCTCGCGGACGAAACCCGCGACGAACTCCTCGAAACCGTTCCCGGAGTTTGCCGCAACCGGCCGCACCACGAATTTGCTCAGCCCGGCCTCGACGTACTGCGAGATCATTCGTCGTGCGCCGTCCCAGCCCGCCGCAACCAGCGTTTCCGGGTCCGCTCCGGGGCGCCGCCGGTGAACAGCAGCCGCCAGCGAGGATGGGATCGCGCCGAACGCGACCGCCAGGCTGAGCCCGAAATGATCCTCCTCCACTTCCCGCCCCGCCGCCGCGGCCGCCTCCTGGATGACCTCGACAGCTGCCCGCGCCTCGGGCGGGGTGAGGAACGACCCGAGCCAGCCGTCAGCGAGCCGGCCGACCCGGCGCAGCCCGGCGGGAGCCGACCCGCCCAGCCAGATGTCCATGGGCTTGCCGGGCAGCGGACCGATCCGCGCATCGCGCACCTGGAAGTATTCCCCCTCGAACGATACGTCCGCCGCGGTCAGCAGCATCCGCAGCAGCACGAGCGACTCGTCGAACACCGCGGCACGCTGGCCGGCCGGGACCGGGAACAGCGCCCGCTCGTCGTCGCGCGCTGGCCGCAATCCGAACACCGGCAGCACCCGGGCCGGCGCGAGGCCCGCCAGCGACGCGAGCTGCTTGGCCACCAGAACGGGATGACGACCGGGCAGCACCGAGATCCCGCTGCCCGCCTTCAGCCGGGTCGTACGGGACAGCGCGAACGCCATGCCAGTGAACGGATCCACCGAAGGGCCGTACACGGTCTCCGGCAGCCACAGCGAGTCCACGCCGACCCGCTCGAGGAGATCAACGGACGCCGCGAACCCGTCCGGCGTCCCGCCCGGACCCAGCGAAATCCCGATCCGTACCTTCATGCCTCAATGGGATCATAAACTGTTTTGCACGTGAGTGTACAACGACGTACAATTCCAGCCGTGGCTGTGATGACGGTAAGCGAAGCCCGGGCGGCACTGCCCGAGGTTTTGGACCGGGTCGCCGACGGCGAGGAGATTACGATCACCCGCCACGGCCGGCCGGTCGCGGTCGTCGTGCGGCCGGACATCATGTGGAGCCGCTCCCGCGCACAGGGCGTGCTCAACGAGGCCGCGCGGCTGAACGACCTGATCGCCGCTGCGGCGGACAGCGAGCTGACGTTCTCGGGCGCAATCACCGAAGAGTATGCCGAGGAAATGATCGCCGAGATCCGGGCCGGCCGGGACGGGAGGTGAGCGTGGACGCCTTCGACGCCGACGTGCTGATCTACGCCTCGATACCGGGCCACGAGCTTGGCCAGCGGGTAGCCGCCCTCTTCCCTCGAGGCACCCGTGACGTAGCCGGAATCGGCTCCGTCCTGCTGCTGCCCGAAGTCCTGCGCAAGCCAGCACGCGACGGCAATTCCGCCATGATCCGGGACCTGGCGGGGCTGTTGGCCCGCCTGGAGCTCCGGCCGGTCGACCGGACCATCGCCATGCTGGCAACGATGTTCGCCGCCCGCTATCGCCTGCAAGCAGCGGACGCGGTTCACCTCGCGACCGCGGTCACGATGGGCGCTAAACGGTTCATCACCAACAACTCCCGTGACTTCCCGCGGACGATCACCGAGATCGACATCACCTACCCCGCCGACCTGCCCGAGGCAGCCTAGACCACCAGGCCGCCAAGCAAGCGGTCCAGCGCGACGCCGACGGCCTCTCGCGCACCGGGGCGGTCGTCGGCGCGGGCGATGTACAGGCTCGACTCGGCGATCATCGCGATCAGCAGGCGGGTCAGCGGCTGCACCGGGACGGGGGCGACCGTGCCCTCGGCGATAGCGCGAGTGAGCCACTCGGCCAGCAGGTTCGAGCCAAACTCCGCGACTAGGTCGTCCCAGGCCTCGTGCCCGAGCACGGCCGGCCCCTCGACCAGCACGATCCGCTGGAAGTCGTCGGTCACCACGCACAGGTCAAGGAACGCGCTCAGGCCGTCCCGCACCTCATCCCATGCACTGGCCGGGGCGCCCGCGTCGGCCAGCCCGGCGGCGACCAGTTCCTCGGCGACCTCGCGGGCGACCTGCTCCATGACGGCTCGGAACAGGTCGGTCTTGTCGCGGAAATGGTGGTAGAGCGCACCGCGGGTCACCCGGGCGGCGGCCACGATCTCCTCGGTGCCGGTGGCGGCGAAGCCGTGCTCGGTGAACAATTCGCGGGCCGCGGCCACCAGCGCCTGGCGGGTGTCCGCCACGTGTTCGGCCCTGCGCGTGGCACCTGAAGCCTCTCGACGGGTCGCGCTCATGCCTGTATTGTGGTCCACATACAGACTGTATGTTGCAGACAGACAGTACGGGGAACGGAGCATCACCATGGGTTTGCCCTTGCACCTGTCGATCAAGCTCGGCACGCACCTGATGAAGATGAAGGTCCGCGGGATCGAGAAGTTCCCGATGATCGTCGAGGTGGAGCCGCTGTTCGCGTGCAACCTCAAGTGCGTCGGCTGCGGCAAGATCCAGCACCCGGCATCCGAACTCAAGCGGCGCATGCCGGTCGAGCAGGCGGTCGCCGCGGTGGAGGAGTGCGGTGCGCCGATGGTGTCCATCGCCGGCGGCGAGCCGCTGATGCACCCGCAGGTGCACGAAATCGTAAACGAGCTGGTCAAGCGCAAGAAGTTCGTGGTGCTGTGCACCAACGCGATCCTCATGCCCAAGCACTTGCACAAGTTCACGCCGTCAAAGAACTTCGCGTGGATGGTGCACATCGACGGGCTGCGCGAGCGGCACGACGAGTCGGTCAGCAAGGAAGGCGTGTTCGACCAGGCGGTCGAGGCTATCCGGCAAGCCAAGGCGGCTGGCTTCCAGGTGTACACGAACAGCACGTTCTTCAATACCGACTCGCCGCAGACGGTGATCGACGTGCTCAACTATCTGAACGACGACCTCAAGGTCGACCGGATGGAGATCTCCCCCGGCTACGCCTATGAGAAGGCCCCCGGCCAGGACCGGTTCCTCGGCGTCGACCAGACCCGCGAGCTGTTCGCGCAGGCGTTCGCCAAGGGAAACAGGAAGAAGTGGCGGCTGAACCACTCCCAGCTCTTCCTCGACTTCCTCGAGGGTAAGCGCGACTTCGCCTGCACGCCGTGGGGTGTGCCGTCGTACTCGCTGTTCGGCTGGCAGCGGCCGTGCTACCTGCTCGCCGATGGGTACGCGAAAACCTACAAGGAGCTGCTCGAGACCACCGAGTGGGACAAATTCGGCCGCGGCAAGGACCCGCGCTGCGACAACTGCATGGCACACTGCGGTTACGAGCCGAGCGCCGTGCTGGCCACGATGGGCTCGCTCAAGGAGAGCATCCGAGCGCTGGTGTCCGCGTAGCTCATCACCGGTGCCCTGTTCGTGCCGATATGACCCTCCGTTCCGGAGCCCTCCGCGGACCTCGGGGACCGGTCGAAAATCATTGCGGACAGTTACCCCCC
>DASRFJ010000358.1:0-19094 GCA_035651595.1 Streptosporangiaceae bacterium
GCCGCTGATCGGCCAGCGTGGCCGGGTCGGCCCCGGTCAGCCCATCGGACTTGGTGACGTGCACGGCCAGCAGGTCGCCGCCCGCCGACCGGGCCGCGATCCGCGCCCCCCGGCGGATCAGCGTCTTGCCCTCGGGACCGCCGGTGAGCGCGACCACTACCCGCTCCCTGGCCTCCCAGGATCCGGAGATCTTGTGCTCGGCCCGGTAGCGCTGCAGGCCCTCGTCCACCTTGTCGGCCAGCCAGAGCAGGGCGAGCTCCCGCAGCGCGGCCAGGTTCCCGCTGCGGAAGTAGTTCGTCAGCGCCGCGTCGATCTTCTCGGGCGGGTAGATGTTCCCGTGCGCCATCCGGCGGCGCAGCGCCTCGGGCGTCATGTCGACGAGCTCGACCTGGTCCGCGGCGCGGACGATCGCGTCCGGCACCGTTTCCCGCTGCGGCACGCCGGTGATCTTCTCGACCACGTCGTTGAGCGATTCCAGATGCTGGATGTTCACCGCGGATATGACGTCGATCCCGGCGTCAAGCAGCTCCTCGACGTCCTGCCAGCGTTTCTCGTTCCGCGACCCCGGGACGTTGGTGTGCGCGAACTCGTCTACCAGCGCGATCTCCGGGCGCCGGGCCAGCACCGCGGCTAGGTCCATCTCCTCGAACCTCGCGCCGCGGTACTCGATCTCCTGCCGCGGGATCAGCTCCAGGCCGTCCAGCAGCGCGGCGGTCTGCGGGCGCCCGTGCGCTTCCGCGAACGCCACCACCACGTCAGCGCCACGCTCGGCACGACGGTGCCCCTCGCCGAGCATGGCAAACGTCTTCCCCACCCCTGCCGCGGAGCCGAGATAGATCCGCAGCTGCCCCCGCCCCGCCGGACCGCCGGTCTCGGCCATACATCCAAGTCAAGCACACCGGCCACAACAAATGAGCAGGGCGGGGGAGTAACGGGCGGCGGACACGGTAGTAGCCAGTGACATGACGGACACCTGGCCGGGTAGCGAAGGGAGAACCTGAGATGACGTGGGGTAATCCGAATTCGCGCGCCGTGCGCGCGGTAGAACGCCGCGCGCGCAGAGGACTCAGCTCCGCCGCCCGGAAACGTGCCAGGGAGCGGTCAAAGGCCACGCCGACGCTCGACCGGCGCTTCGCCGAGGCGCGCCACTCCGATGTCTGGGCCGAGCAGACCGAGCGCCCCCGCTTCTGGCTGTTCCGCTTACCGGCGGGCTCGCGGGCGCTCCAGCCGGATCTGCGCGCCGGCGTCGAGGAGCGCGGCGGCGGCCCGAGAGACCTCCGCACTGGACGCATCGCGGAGCCGGACGCGGGGCGGCGTGCCGGGGTCCGGCGTCAGGTAGGTGTACGAGAGCAGGCGCATGAGCCGGGACACGTCCGCTTCGTGCTTGCCGAGGTCGCGGACTACCACGTCAGCGCCCGAGACGTCCGCCCCGCTGGCCGCGAGGTCGGCCATCATCCGCGGCCCGGTTGCCGCCTTCGGGATGCCGTCGCGGTGCACGGTCAGCGGGACGCCCAGCGCGGCGGCCAGGCGGTCGAGTTGCCCGGCCGTCCACCTGGCGCGCAGCCGCACGATCGTGATGCCTTCGGCGTCGCGCACGCCCAGGTACCGGTTCCACACAAACAGCGCGGTGACGTCTGAAAACGTGGCGTTGTCCAGGCTCATCGCCGGTGCTTGCGACACGACGATCCGCGATCGCAGCGGCCGCCCGACGACCAGGCAGGCCAGGCCGAACGCGATCCAGGCGCCCGCATCACCGAATGAGTCCGTGCCAAACCCGGCCAGCGGCAACACGACCGACAGCACCAGCAGTATCACGAACCCCACCAGCAGCGGCTGTTGCGCTGGCCTGGGGCGCAGCACCAGCGGCGGCGTCACGATGCTTATCGTGACAGACGCGCTGAGGGTAAGCCACTGTCGTTATGAGAAAAGGCCCTTTCCCTCAGGCGGAAACGCTGGGTCTTGCCGCTGATCGTCTTGGGCAGCGCGTCGACGAACTCGATCAGCCGCGGGTACTTGTACGGGGCGATTGATTTCTTGGCGAAGTCCTGTAGCTCGCTGACCTTCGCGGGACCGGGCGGCACGCCGTCGCGGAGCACCACGAACGCCTCGACCACCATGCCGCGTTCCTCGTCGGGAGCGCCGATCACCGCGACTTCGGCGACGTCCGGGTGGGCGAGCAGCGCCTCCTCCACCTCGGGACCGGCGATGTTGTAGCCGGCCGAGATGATCATGTCGTCGCTGCGCGCCTGATACCAGTAGTAGCCGTCGGCGTCCTTGACGTACGTGTCGCCGGTGAGATTCCAGCCGTCGCGCACGTAGTTCCGCTGGCGGTCGCCGCCGAGGTAGCGGCAGCCGGTCGGGCCGTTGACCGCGAGGCGTCCCGGCTCGCCGTCTGGCACCGGGTTGCCGTCATCGTCCAGGATCGCGCCGAAGTACCCGGGCACGGTGCGGCCGGTCGACCCGGGGCGGATGCTGGCATCCGCGGAGCCGATGAAGATGTGCAGCATCTCCGTCGAGCCGATGCCGTCGATGATCTCGATGCCGGTCGCGTCGCGGAACTCGTCCCATACCGTCTTGGGCAGGTGCTCGCCGGCCGAGACGCAGCGGCGCAGGCCGTGCAGCAGCTCGGCCTGGCCGGCGGCGAGCATGGCGCGGTACGCGGTGGGCGCGGTGGACAGCACCGTTACGCCGTGCTCGTGGATGGTCGCGGCCAGTTCGGCGGGCGTGGCGCGCTCGATGAGCAGGGTGGACGCGCCGACCCGCAGCGGGAACAGCAGCACGGCGCCGAGCCCGAACGTGAAGCCGAGCGGGGGAGTGCCGGTAAACACGTCGTCCGGGCGCGGCTTGAGCACGTGCCGGGAGAACGTGTCGCAGATCGCGAGGACGTCCCGGTGGAAGTGCATGGTGATCTTCGGCTGCCCGGTGGTGCCGGAGGTGGGGGCCAGCATCGCCACGTCGTCGGCGGCGGTCGGGTGCGCTCTGAACACGCCGTCCTTAGCGCTACAGCGAGCCTCAAGCTCGCCGTCACCGTAGATCAACGTGGTCAACCCCGGCGCGGCTTCGGCGAGGTCCGTCGTGCAGCGATGGTCGCAGATGGCCAGGCTGGGCTCGGTCAGGTCGATCAGCGTGCTGATTTCCTTGGGGCGGAGCAGCGCCATCGTGGTGACCACGACGCCGCCGGCCTTGAGCACCGCGAGCCAGGAGAGGGCGAGCCACGGGTTGTTCGGGCCACGGAGCAGGACGCGGTTGCCGGGTCGCAGGCCGTGGTCTTCGGTGAGCACCTGGGCGAGCTGGTCGCTGAGCCCGGTGACCTCGCCGTAGGTCAGCGTTTTCGCCGGGGAGCGCAGGCAGGGGCGGTCTTTGGCCGGCCCGTCGAGCAGGGCGGCGGCGCAGTTCAGCTGGGCCGGGTAGGCGGCGACGTCCGGAAGCTCAAAACGGAACTCCGGCCACAGGTCGTGCGGCGGGAGCCGATCCCGGCAGAATGTGTCGGCATGCGCTGTTGGGGTGAGCCGCATGTGATCAGTATTTACCTTTCGTGACGACAGTCAAGAGTGCGCTATATATTCAGAGGGTGACGGCTGACTTCGGAACTGCAGGTGACTACGGGTTTACGATCGCCGACGGCGTCGCGACCGTGACGCTCGACCGGCCCGGCAAGCTCAACGCGCTCACGTTCGAGACATACGCCGGGCTGCGGGACTTGTTTCGACACCTAGCGGGGGAGGCCTCCCCCGCACCCCCTCGCCGACAGTCGTCCGGCGCGGCCCGGGTCGTCGTGCTGCGCGGGTCGGGGCGCGCGTTCTGCTCCGGCGGCGACGTCAACGAGATCATCGGCGCGACGCTCGCCATGGAGCCTAAGGAACTGCTCGCGTTCACCCGGATGACCGGCGAGGTGATCCGCGCGATGCGGGAGTGCCCGGTGCCTATCGTGGCTGCCGTGCACGGGATGGCGGCCGGGGCAGGGGCGGTGCTGGCGCTGGCCGCGGACTTCCGGGTGTGCACGCCGGACGCACGGTTCGCGTTCCTGTTCACCCGGGTGGGACTGTCCGGGGCTGACATGGGGGCGGCGTACCTGCTGCCGCGGCTGGTCGGCATGGGGCACGCGACGCGGCTGCTGATGCTCGGCGACACCGTGTCCGCGGAGGAGGCATCGCGGATCGGGCTCGTGTCCATGCTGGTGTCTGCTGAGGAGTTTTCCGATGCTGTCGGGGCGCTTGCGGCGCGGCTCGCGTCGGGGCCGGCCGAGGCGTACGCGCAGACAAAGGCGCTGCTCACGCGCGAGCAGGACATGTCGCTGACCGCCGCCGTGGAACTCGAGGCGCAGACGCAGGCGCTGCTCATGAAGGGCCAGGACTACGCCGAATTCCACGCCGCGTTCACCGCAAAGCGCGAACCGCGATGGCAAGGCCGGTTACTTTGCCGGTCCGGCGGGGTCTAACCATGTAAATCCGTCTTCGAGGAGGGCGTTACATGAGTTCGGTACCGGCCATCGGCACTATCCTGCTCGGCACCAGGGACCCGGAGCGGCTGCGGTCGTGGTACGAGCGAGCGTTCGGCGTGACCCCGGATCCGCTCGACCGGTTCCTGCGGTTCGGCGAGGTGGGGGTGCTCATCGACGCGCGCACCGACGTTGCCGCTGCCACGGCGGAACCCGGGCGGGTCATCCTGAACATGCACGTGGCCGACGCGCAGGCCGTGGCGCGGCACCTGGATGCCGTGATGAACGTTACCTGGGTGGCTCCGCTCGAGTACCGGGAACGGCCGGGTGCGTGGTTCGGCACCTGCACGGACCCGGACGGCAACTACGTGCAAATCATCGAGCTGACCGAGGCCTATCACGCCCTGCGCGCCGCCGCGTCAGCCGACGCCTAGCCGCGGGCAGAAAACCGCCTTAGTGCCCCTGTATCAATGTTGTTCCCGGATCTATCGCCGGCAGCGGGCGCCGCCGCCTCGGCGTGGACCTGAAATAAGCCGGCAGGATCGTTTCGGGGGTAAGCCCTTCGCGATCATGAACGGAAACGCGATCTTCTCCGGCCCGCCTGGAACCAGGCGACTCCCAGGTAACAGCGAGCGAACCAAACGTCGCGATTCGGCACCGACGCCGGACACATCCCACTATCGTCTCGTTAATGAATTGGGTCCAGGCGGCAGGCTGGGGGCTCGCGGGCGGCCTGGCGGCCGGACTGCTGGCGCTGATGTCCGCCGTCACGGCCGCCGGTTTCCACTGGCCGTGGAAGCGCGACCAGGTCGCGCCCCGGCTCTTCGTGCTCGGATGCGGGCTGGTGCTCGGCGCGCTGATCGCCGCGGCCGCGCATGCGCAGATGAGCGGCGGCTGGCCCGCGTTCGTCATGGGAGCGTGCGCCCCGGCCACGATCCGAGGGTTGCTGTCGGGTGTGGAGGTGCACTCGAAGATTCCAGCGTTGCGGGTGCCCGCTGCCGCGGAAGAGGTGCGTGAGAATGCGGGCTAACTTCAGGTCCTGGATCGGCCCGGCGATCTCGCCGGAACGGCCGTGGCTGCATATCTACGTACCGCCGCGCATCGCGGATTTCCTGGTGGCCGCCGGCGCGCGCCCGGGCCTGCCCAGGTTGGCTGCGCCCGTGCTGGAGCTGAGGACGGCGTCCGCGGTCACCTTGGTGGCGGCGCCGGTGCCGGGATCGCCGCAAGAGCCGCCGCCGCCCCGAGGAGAACCGCATGGTCCCGCGCTGGCGGGTGCTGTCTTGTCCGGCGAGAGCATGGCCAACGCGAACCTTGCCAACGCGAACTTGAACGGTGCGGACCTGAGTGAGGCGGACCTGCGCGCCGCGGACTTGTCCGGCGCGACCGCGGTGCGCGTGACGCTGTCGCGGGCGAGCATGGCCAGCGCGAACCTGGCCGACGCGGACCTGACCCGCGCCTCCCTGCTGGAGGCGGATCTCGCGGGCGCCGACCTGTCCGGCGCTGACCTGTCGAGCGCGGACATGTTCCGCGTGAACCTGGCCGACGCGGACCTGTCCGGCGCGACGCTGGTCAAGGCGCACCTTGTCCGGGGGAACCTGGTCAGCACCGACCTGTCTGGCGCGACGCTGGCTGGAGCGGACCTGTTCGAGGCGACGCTGCGCGCCGCTGTGCTGCGGGACGCGATCCTGCGCGAGGCGGTCCTGTCCGGCGTGGACCTGTTCCGCGCCGACCTGGGCCGCGCGGACCTGAGCGGCGCGGAACTCGATCACGCCGATCTGGCCGGAGCGAACCTGACCCACGCGAACCTCACCGGCGCCCGGCTCAACGGCGCCATCCTGCGGTACGCGAACCTGGCGGACGCGGAACTGACTGGTGTCGAGCTGTTCATGGCGGACGTGCGAGGCGCGACGCTTACCGGCGCCGACTTGACCGGTGCCGATCTGCGCGGCGCGGACCTGGCCGAGGTCACCTGGTCGGCCGCGACCACGTGGCCCCCGCACGTCGGCGACGATGTCGAGGCACGCTCGGTCGAGGTGGCGCCCGGCGTGTGGCGGGTCCGGGACGGCGACCAGCTGGCCGCCAGCAAGACCACGCCCTAGCGCACGTACGCAGAAAGCTCAGGTCGCGGGCTCGGCCTGGAGCTCGCGGACCATGTCGAGCGCGTCGCCGATGTGCTTGCCGATGTTCGTCATCGAGTTGAAGACCAGCCGGACCGTGCCGCCGCGGTCGATGACATAGGTGACCCGGCCGGGCACGAAGCCGAGTGTGGCCGGCACGCCATACACCTTGCGGATCTTGCCGCCCTGGTCGCTGAGCAGCGTGAACGGCAGGCCGTGCTTGCCGGCGAAGCCCGCGTGCTTGTCCACGGAGTCCGAACTCACCCCGATCACGTCGGCGCCCGCCTCGGTGAAACTCTCGTAGCTGTCGCGGAACGCGCAGGCCTCGGCCGTGCACCCAGTGGTGTTGTCCTTGGGGTAGAAGTACAGCACGACCACACGGTCGCCGAGCCGGTCGTAGAGGCTAACCTGCTCGCCGGACTGCGATGGGAGGGTGAAGTCCGGAGCCTTGTCGCCGACCTGGATACCGCGCGCCATTGCCACAGTCTAATCACTCCGCGGCCGCTCGTCTTCGTCACAGCTTGCTGCGGTACAGCTCCCGGGCGATGATCGTGCGCTGAATTTCCGACGTGCCCTCGTAGATCCGCGGCGCGCGCACCTCGCGATACAGGTGCTCGAGCAGGTGCCCGCGCTGGAGCGCCCGCGCGCCGTGGATCTGCACCGCGGCGTCCACCACGAACTGCGCGGTCTCGGTCGCGAACAGCTTGGCCATGGCGGCCTGGCCGGCCAGGCGCGCCGCCGTCCCCGAGTCATACGCGGCGGCGGCCGAGTACACCAGCAGCCGCGCCGCCTGGACCCGGGTCGCCATGTCCGCGAGCAGGTGCGACACGGCCTGCTGCTCCTTCAACGGACGCCCGAACGCCAGCCGCGAGCCCGCATACGCCACCGACGCGTCGAGCGCGGCGGTGGCCATGCCGACGGCGAACGCGCCGACGCTGGGCCGGAACAGGTCCAGCGTGCGCATCGCCACCCGGAACCCGCCGTCGAGGTCGCCGAGCAGGTCCGCGTCCGAGACCGGCACCGCGTCGAACGACAGCGACCCGATCGGGTGCGGGCTGAGCATGTCCAGGTGCGACCCGGTCAGTCCGGGCCGGTCCGCGGGCACCACGAATGCGCTCACCCCGCGCGCCCCGGCGGCCGCGGTGGTCCGCGCGAACACCGTGTAGAAGTCGGCCTCTGGCGCGTTTGAGATCCACGTCTTCACGCCGGTCAGCCGCCAGCCGGAGCCGTCCCGGTCCGCCGACAGCGTCAGCGCCGCCGCGTCCGATCCGGCCGACGGCTCGCTCAGCGCGAACGCGGCGACCGCGTCCCCCGCCGCGACCGCGGGCAGCCACTTCCGTACCAGCGGTTCCGGCCCGGACTGAAGGATCGGGTACGACCCGAGCCCCTGGAGCGCGAGCGCCGTCTCCGCCTCGGTCGACTGGGTGGCCAGCGACTCGCGTAGCAGGCACAAATCGGTGGCGGCGGCCTCCCGCGACAGCGTCCCTTCGTTCAGGCCGGGGAACAAGCGCGCCAGCAGTCCCAGGGACCCCAGCGCCTTGACCAGCTCGCGGTTGACCTGGCCCGGCTGCCCGGCGTCGGCGACCGGCTTGAGTTCGTTGGCCGCGAGGGCACGGACCCGCGCGGCGAACTCCTGCTGCTCCGGGGTAAGCGTGAACTGGGTCATGACGGGTTCCAGCGGGCGTGCGCGGTGCGGTCCGGCCCGGACCTGATCAGCTCCAGGCGCGGCCGCGGCCCGTCGGTCCGTCCGGCTGCGGGTCGCCTGCGGCCGGCCGCGAACGGATCGGGCCACGTCGCGCCCGGCCCGGAGTAACCCTGTTCGGCCGCCGCGTGCAACGTCCACTGCGGGTCGTACAGGTGGGTCCGGCCGAGCGCGCACAAATCAGCACGGCCCGCCAAGATGATTGAATTGACGTCGTCATAAGAAGAGATAGCGCCCACCGCAATCACCGCAACTCCGTATTTGGTCCCGATCTCATTGCGGATCCGGTCCGCGTACGGCGTCTGGTAGCTGCGGCCGAACGCCGGCCGTTCCTCGCTCACCACCTGCCCGGTCGACACGTCGACACCGGCCGCCCCGTGCTCGGCGAACGCCCGCGCGATCTCCACCGCGTCGTCCGCGTCGTTGCCGCCCTCGCACCAGTCCGTGGCGGAGATCCGCACGGTCATCGGGCGCTCGGCGGGCCAGGCCGCGCGGACCGCGTCGAACACCTCGAGCGGGAACCGCAGCCGGTTCGCCAGCGACCCGCCGTATTCGTCGGACCGCTGGTTCGTCAGCGGCGAAAGGAACGACGAGAGCAGGTACCCGTGTGCGCAGTGCAGCTCGAGCACGTCGAACCCGGCTCTGGCGGCGGCGGCCGCGCAATCAGCGAACTGTTGCTTGATCAGCATCATTTCCGCGAGGTCGAGCTGCCGCGGCACCTGATTGGCCGGACTATAGGGAATCGCCGACGGCCCGCACACTGCCCAGTTCCCCTCGGACAGCGGCTGGTCGATGCCCTCCCACATCAGGCGGGTTGATCCCTTACGCCCGGAATGCCCGAGCTGGATACCGATCTTCGCCGCGGAATTCGCGTGCGTGAAATCGACGATCCGGCGCCAGGCCGCTTCCTGTTCCGGCGTGTAAATCCCGGCGCAGCCCGGCGTGATCCGGCCGTCGGCCGACACGCACACCATCTCGGTCATCACCAGACCGGCCCCGCCGAGCGCCTTGCTGCCCAGGTGCACCAGGTGAAAGTCGCCGGGCACGCCGTCGGTCGCGGAGTACATGTCCATCGCCGACACGACGACCCGGTTGACCAGTTCGAGTTGCCCCAGCTTGAACGGCTGGAACATAGGCGGCCGCGGCTCGGCCGGCGGGTCCTGGCTCGCGGCAAACCACCGGTCCATTTCCGCGGCGAACTCGGGGTCGCGCAGCCGCAGGTTGTCGTGGGTGACCCGGCGGCTGCGCGTCATGATGTTGAACGCGAACTGGTGCGGGTCCTGGTCGGCGTACTGGCCGATGTTCTCGAACCATTCCAGGCTGGCCTGCGCCGCGCGCTGCGTCGACGCGACGACCGGGCGCCGTTCTGTCTCGTACGCCTTGAGCGCGTCCGGCAGGTCCGGCACCTCGTGCAGGCACGCGGCGAGCGCGAGCGCGTCCTCCATCGCGAGCTTGGTGCCCGAGCCGATCGAGAAGTGCGCGGTGTGCGCCGCGTCCCCGATCAGCACGACGTTGCCGCTGTGCCAGCTCTCGCAGCGCACCGTGAGAAAGCTGATCCACCGCGAGTTGTTGCGCAGCAGCCGGTGCCCGCCGAGGACATCCCCGAGGTAATCCTCGGGCAGCAGCTCATCGCCGCCCGCCCGCCGCCACACGTCCTCGTGCATCTCGAGAATGACCGTGCTGGCGTCACGGCTGTACGGATACCCGTGTACCTGCATGATTCCGGCTGGCGTGTCAAGAACGTAAAACTTGAACGCGTTCAAAACCAGGTCTGTGCCCAGCCACATGTACCGGCAGTGCCGCTTCTCAAGACTCGGACGGAACGACCTTGGGTTGCTCGTCCGGGTCGCCGAATTCGCCCCATCGGCGGCGACCACGAGATCGTACGTCACGGCCAGTGTGCGCGCGTCGGGTGCCTCGGTCCGGAACAGCAGCTCGACGCCAAGCTCCGTGCACCGTTCCTGGAGGATGGCCAGCAGCCGCTTGCGGCTCATCGCCGCGAAGCCGTGCCCGCCCGAGGTGAAGACGGTCCCGCGGAAGTGGACGTCGATGTCGTCCCAGCGGGCGAACTCCCGGCTCATTTTCTCGTAGATCGCCGTGTCGGCGTGCTCGATGCCGCCGAGCGTCTCGTCGGAGAACACCACGCCGAAGCCGAACGTGTCGTCGGCCGCGTTCCGCTCCCAGATCGTGATCTCGTGCCGTGGATCGAGCTGCTTGGCGAGCGCGGCGAAGTACAGGCCACCAGGCCCCGCGCCCAGCACGGCGATCCGCACCTCGTCACCTCTTCCGCTTGCGTTCCCCGCATGGCGAGCGTATGTCGGTTTGCGTACGGTCGTCAATGGCACGCGATATGATAAGCGCGTGGAGCGAATCAACCCGCCCGAGCTGCCCCGTCCGTCCGGCTTCTCGCACGCGGTCAGCGTTCCCGCCGGCCGGCTCGTGTTCCTGGCCGGCCAGACCGGGCTCGACGCCGACGGCGCGGTCGTGCCGGGCGGCGTGGTCGTCCAGTTCGAGCAGGCGCTGCGCAATCTGCTGGTCGCGCTCGTGGCGGCCGGCGGCCGGCCGGGCGACCTGGTCAGCCTGACGATCTACGTGACCGGCATCGAGGACTACCGCGCCAACGCGAAGCAGATCGGCGCGGTGTGGCGGCGGCTGGTCGGCCCGGACTACCCGGCGATGGCCGCCGTCGAGGTCAGCAGGCTCTGGGATCCGGCCGCGGTCGTGGAGATCGCGGGCTACGCCGCGGTCGGCTGACTGTGCTGGCCTACCTCGGCCGAGCTGGGCCGAGCTGGGCTGGCCTAGCTGGCGAGCACGCGGCCCACGTGCGCGGCGGCCGGCCCGGCGAGGCGGGACCTGAGTGCGAAGAACATCTCCGCCGCGCGGACGCCGGCCCAGCCCTCGGGCAACAGCTCGGGTGGCAGCCCCGGGTCCAGGTAAGGGAGCCTGCGCCAGTCGGTGAGCGCCCGCACGTAGTCGGCGAACGCGGCGCGGTCCGTGTCCGGCGACCCGCCCGGTGTGACGGTGCGGCGGCGCCAGCGCTTCAGCGCGGGCTCGTGGGAGCGGAGGAACTGCTGGTACTGGCGCTCGAGCTCGTCCAGGTCCCACCACCGGCGGACCTTCTGGGCCAGCTCGCCGAACGCGAAGTGATTGGCGTGGAACAGGTCGGCATAGGCGTCGAGTCCGAGGCGGCGCAGCATGTCGGCGGTCGTGTCGTCGCGATGGGCGGGCACGATCCAGACGCCGGGTGCCGCCATGCCGAAGCCGAGCCTGGTCAGCTCGGAGCGCAGCACGTGCCGCCGGTGCCGTTCGGATTCGGGTACGGAGAACACGGCGAGCAGCCAGCCATCGGCCAGCGTCGCCCGTTCGCGGCGGAAGATCCGCGCGTCGCCCTCGCCCAGTATTGCCACTGCCTCGGTAGACAGCTCGTAGCCCGCCTGGCCGTTCTGCCGCTTGGATTCGAGGATGCCCCGCCGCTTGAGCCGGGAGATGGCCGAACGCACGGCGGGCTCGTCCACGCGGAGGTCGGCCAGCAGCCGGATCAGCGACGCCACCGACAGCCAGCCGCCGTCCGAGCGCGCGTACAGGCCGTAGACCGTGACGATGAGGTGCCGCGGGCGCGCGGCAGGAACCGCAGAGTCTTCGCCCGTTTCTGCAACCGCCGTCACCGGGACACGATAGCAGTGATGCTAATGCGTTAGCGTTCCGGTTATGGCAAGCGTGCTGGTGCGCTTCACCGAGATCGTGTGCCCGCCCGGTGTCCCGGCGGAGCGGGTCCTGGCCGAATTCGGGCTGCTGCGGGCCGCGCTCCGGCCGGCCGCCCGGCGATTGCTGCTCGCCGCGTTCGTCGCGTTCGACCAGGGCGCCAGGCTGTATCCGGCGGCGCGGGGCCGGCGCTTCGCCCGGCTGGATGACCGGGTGGCGGATGCCTACCTGCGTGCGGTGCTCGGCCGGGGCGACGGGGTGGCCGCCCTCGTGGAGCGGCTCAAGGGCGTGATCGTCATGTGCTACTACGAGCTGCCGGAGGCCAAGGCGGCGATCGGCTACGAGCCGGAGCCGTACATCGCCATGGTCAGCCGGCGCCGCCTGGAGCGCTACGGCGACCAGATCCGGGCGGCGGAGCCGTGACCACCGTTCCCGGCCTGCCCGGCCTGGTCACGGGTGCCGACGTCGCGGCGGACCTGCGGGTGGACTGCGACGTGGTGGTGGTCGGGTCGGGCGCCGGTGGCGCGACGATGGCGGCCGAGCTTGCCGCGGCCGGCGTGAGCGTCGTGCTCCTCGAGGAGGGCGGCTACCACCAGACCGCGTCGTTCGGCACGCAAAGCGTACGAGCGCTGCGCACGCTGTATCGCGACGGTGGCGGCGGGATGGCGATCGGCAGACCCTCCGTGCTGTTCGCCGAGGGCCGGTGCGTCGGCGGGTCCACCGTCGTCAACGGCGGCATGTCCTGGCGGACCCCGCCCCAGGTGCTGGCGCGGTGGGCCGCGGCCGATGGCATTCACAAGATCGGCGAGGACGCGATGGCGCCGTTCTTCGACGAGGTGGAGGGCTGGCTGTCGGTCGCCGAGCAGGACCCGGAGACGATCGGGCGGGACTCCGAGCTGCTGTACGCGGGGGCGCGGTCCCTCGGCTGGCGGATCGTCGCGAACCGGCGTAACCAGCTGCACTGCGCGGGCACGAACAACTGCAACAACGGCTGCCCGACCGGGGCCAAGCGCTCGATGCTGCTGACCGCCGTGCCGCGGGCGCTGGCACACGGCGCCCGGCTGTACGCGGACTGCCGGGCGGAGCGGGTCATGCACGACGGCCGCGGCCGGGCGACGGGGATAACCGGCAGGTTCCGCGGCCCGGACGGGCGTCGCGGACCCGCCATGACCGTTCGTGCGAAGGTCGTCGTGGCGGCGGGGGGAGCGGTGCAGACTCCCGCGCTGCTCGCCCGCTCCGGCTTCAAGCCGGCCGGCCGGCAACTGGGCAGGAACCTCGCCATGCACCCGAACGCCAACGTGATCGCGTTCTTCGACGAGGACGTCACCGGCTGGCACGGCGTGCATCAGGCCTACCAGGTACGCGAGTTCGAGTCCGACGGCATCATCTTGACCGCGAACAACCTCGCGCCGCCCATGCTCGCCGCGCTGATGCCGGGCCACGGCCGCGCGCTCGGTGAGCTGATGGCCGGCTATAACCACGTGGTGACCGCCGGGCCGCTGATCGAGGACTCCGGCGCCGGCCGGGTACGCACGCTGCCCGGCCTGGGGGCGCAGGTCTTCTACCAGCTCTCCGACCGGGACGCCGCCCGGGTGGTGCGGGGTGTTGAGCTCACCGCGGCGGCGATGTTCGCGGCCGGGGCAAGGCGCGTGCTGCTGCCCGTCGACGGCGCGCCCGCGCTGCACAGCCTCGACGAGGTCCGGCGGTTGCTTGCCGGGCCGGTGCCCGCGCGTGCGCTCCGGCTGTTCAGCATCCACCTGATGGGGACCGCCCGGATGAGCGAGGACGTACGCCGTGGTGTGGTGGACAGCTACGGCGAATTCCATGGCGCGCGCGGACTGTTTGTCTGCGACGCCAGCTTGTTCCCCGGCCCCACGGGGCTTAACCCGATGCTGACCATCATCGCCCTGGCGGTCCGCAACGCCCGGTACCTCCTCGAACGTCGCCGCGACTACTCGCGGCGATAGTCCGTCTACGCCCTAACTGCACTATTTCTGGTTAAGTGATGCGCGTTTCTGGTTAAGTCGCCTGCGCGGTGCGGGCGCCCTCACCTATCGTGGCAGCTTGGACGTCATTGTCACTGTTCGTGACGCCTGGTTACTTAACGGAGGATAGAAATGAAGAAGTACCGGATCCCGGCTGTGCTCATCGCTGTTGCCATTGGCGGTGCCGGGCTGTCCGCTTGCGGGGGAGGATCGAGTACTCCGAGCGCCGCTGATTCGGGCAGCAATACCGGTTCGTTGTCCGCGACGACGTCGGGAAGCTCCGCGCCGGCTACCGGGTCCAGCTCCTCCTCGTCGGCGCCCGACACCACGGGGCCGACGAGCGTTCCGTCGTCGCAGAAGCCGGCCGCTGTTGCCACCGGCACCGCCGCGCAGCCCACGTCGGGCACGGTGAGGTTCACCGTGCCGTCCATTCCCGGTGACAACGTCGTGAGCGCCTACGGCACCTACACCAAGCTGGGGACGTCGCGGGTGAAGGTGACCATGTGCGCCACGCAGACCGGTACCGCGTACGCGGTGGGCGCGCTCGCGCTCGCGTACAACTCCAGCGGCGCCAGCAAGAACGTCGGCGCGACCGTGCTGCCCGGGGCCGCCAAGACGCAGTGCGGCACGATCATCTTCCTCCTCTACACCGCGCACCTGAAGGTGCACGCCTTCATCGGCGGCAACAACGGCACGATCACGAAGACCGGACCGGTCAAGACCATCTACTGACGACCAATCGCGTCGAGGTCCGCGATCGCATCCGGTGGCAGGGTGAGTGCGGCGGCGCCGACGTTCTCGCGCAGGTGCGTCACGGACGAGGTGCCTGGGATCAGCAGAATGTTCGGCGACCGCCGCAGCAGCCAGGAAAGCGCGACCGCCATCGGCGTCGCGCCGAGCCGGCCCGCGACCGCGTGCAGGGCGTCTGACTGAAGTGGCGTGAAGCCGCCAAGCGGGAAGTACGGCACGTACGCGATGCCCTCGTTCGCGGTGCGGTCGATCAGGTCGTCGTCGCCGCGGCGGGCGATGTTGTAGAGGTTCTGCACGCAGGCGACCGGTGCGATCGACTGTGCCTCCGCGAGCTGCTCCGCGGTGACGGTGCTGAGGCCGAGGTGGCGGATGAGGCCCTGTTCCCGCAGCTCGGCGAGCGCCTCGAACTGCTCCGCGATCGAGCCCGGCTCCGGTTCCTCGAGACCGCCGACCCGCAGGTTGACCACGTCGAGTACGTCGAGCCCGAGGTGCTTGAGGTTGTCGTGGACCTGGGCGCGCAGCTCGGCCGGGGTGCGGGCGTGCGGCCAGCCGCCACGTTCGTCGCGGCGCGCGCCGACTTTGGTGACGATGTGCAGATCGTCCGGGTATGGCGCGAGCGCCTCGTGGATGAGCTCGTTGGTGACGTACGGCCCGTAGAAGTCGGCCGTGTCGATGTGGTTGATGCCGAGGTCGACGGCGGCGCGCAGCACGGCGATCGCGGCGTCGCGGTCTTCCGGCGGGCCGAAGACCCCCGGGCCGGCGAGCTGCATGGCGCCGTAGCCGACGCGGGTGAACGCCAGGCCGGCCACGGGGTACGTGTCGTGGAGTGTCATGTGTCCACCCTGCCCTGCGCACCCGGCGCTAGGCAGTGGCCCGCTCATCCTGGGACTGACAGGACCAGGCTCCGTCGCTGCGACGTCCCTAAACTAGGGGATTATGGCCAGATCGAACGCGCTGGGGGAGTACCTGCGGGCGCGTCGCGAACTTGTGGACCCGGCGTCCGCCGGACTCCACGTCATGGGAGTGCGGCGCACGCCCGGGCTGCGCCGCGAGGAGGTGGCGACGCTCGCCGGGATCAGCGCCGACTACTACCTGCGCCTGGAGCAGGGCCGCGACCGCAATCCGTCGCCCCAGGTGCTTCGGGCCCTGGCCCGGGTGTTCGGCCTGGACGCGGCCGCGACGCAGTACCTGCTGAGCTTGTCCTACGCGGGGTCCGCTGGTTCGCGACGGCCGCGCCGGGAAGTCGTGCCGGCCGGCATCCGTCAGCTGCTCGAGAACATGGAGCTGCCGGCCTTCGTCGAGAACCGGATGTTCGACGTGCTGGCCGCGAACCGGCTCGCGACCGCGCTGTCGCCGAGCATCCGGCCAGGCGCCAACCGCCTCAGGTCGATGTTCCTCGATCCGGCCGAACGCGATCTCTACCCGGACTGGCAGAAGGCGGTCGCCGGCATGGTGGGCGCGTTCCGCACCTCGCTGGGCACCGATCTCGACGATCCGCGGATCGCGCAGCTCGTCGGTGAGCTGTCCCTGGCCAGCGAGCAGTTCCGGCGCCTGTGGGCGCGCCACGACGTCAAGCCGCTGGCCGGCGGGACGGCGCGGATGTGCCATCCGGAGGCCGGACCGATGGAGCTGCGCCGCGAGAAGCTGTCCATCGGGGACTCGGGCGGGCAGCTCCTGGTGATCTACCATGCGGAACCGGGATCCGAGAGCGCCCTGGCCCTCGCCACGCTGCGGCGTCCCGCGGGTGACTGGCCAGTAACATCGGCCAGTACCATCAGCACGTGACAGAAAGCTTCTACGTTCCGCTCGGCGCGGGTCGCTGGCAATCGACGAAGCACACGATCGGCCCATGGGACGTCGGCGCCCAGCACGGCGGGCCGCCCAGCGCGCTGCTCGGCCACGCGATGGCGCACTGCCAGCCGCGGGCCGACATGATCATCACGCGGTTTACCTGCGAGATCCTGCGCGCCATCCCGGTCGGTGAGCTGACCGTGGCGGCACGGGTGGCACGACCCGGCCGCAGCGTGGAACTGCTCGAAGCCACGGCGAGCGCGGACGGGCGCGAGGTTGCCCGGGCCAGCGCCTGGCGGGTGCTCCGGGCAGCGGGTGTGACGGTCGAGTCTGGTCTCCCCGTGCCGCCCGCCCTGCCGGAGCCGGCGACGACTGACTCACCAGGGAAGGGCTGGACCGACGGATATCTGTCGGCCATCGAGTGGCGCTCGGTGTCGGGGAGCTTCGGGGCGCCCGGGCCGGCCACCGTCTGGGCCAGGATGCGCCACCCCCTGGTGCCGGACCAGGAACCCAGTCCGCTGGAGCGCGTGCTGGCCGTCGCGGACAGCGGCAACGGCGTCTCCTGGGAACTCGACATCGGCCGCTGGCATTTCATCAATCCCGAGCTGACCGTGCACCTGCACCGGGACGCCGTCGGCGAGTGGATCTGCCTGGATGCGCGGACCGCCATCTCGGACGGCGGCTGCGGGCTCGCCACGTCGGTCCTTTCCGACGTCGCCGGGCCCGTGGGGGTTGGCGCCCAGTCCCTGCTTATCGCCCCGAGGCCCGCGTAGCGGCGTTGATATTCTCGGGGGCCATGACCTCAGCACGCGACCTGGCCGACCGCTTTCACGAACGATGGCTGGCGAAGAACCCGTTCGCCGCGACCATCCTCGGCATCCCCGGCTACGACGATCTGGTCCCGGACGAGAGCGAGCAAGGCGAACAGGCCTGGCGCGCCGAGATCGGACAGTTCCTCAGCGAGACCGACGCGATGGCGCGCGACGAGCTCAGCCAGGCGGACGCCATCACCGTGGACTGCACGCACGCCGCCGCCAGCCATGAGCTGGACGCGATCGATCTGGCGGAGTCGGAGTACACCGTCACCGCGATGCAGTTCTCCGGGCCGGCGAGCTGGCTGTCGGTGGCCGCCAGGACCGTTCTGGTGGACTCGACGGCGGCCGAGGCCTACCTGACCCGGCTGCGGCGCAGCGGCAGCTGGCTCGACCAGCTCACCGAGCGGCTGCGAAACGGAGCCGCGAAGGGCCGCCTGCCGGTGGCGCCGCTGGCCGAGCAGGCCGTGAGCTGGACCGAGGACATCCTCGCCGCGCCCGGCACGAGCCCGCTGCTGTCACCGCGGCCGCCCGCGGGGTGGGACCGCGCCGCGGCTTGGGAGGCGGATCGCCGCGCGGCCGCCGACGAGGTCGTGCACCCGGCCCTGGCCAGGTGGGTGGTGGCCGTCAAGGAGCTGCTCCCGCGTGCCCGGCCGGCCTCTCAGCCCGGGCTGGCCTACCTGCCTGGCGGCGCGGCGGACTACGCCAGGGCGGTCCGGATCTACACCACGCTGCCGGTGTCCCCGGAAGAGCTGCACCAGACCGGCCTGGATCAGCTCCAGGCGCTGGAATCGCGAGCCGTCGAGCTGGGTGCCGGACTGGGTCTGCACGGGCTGGACGAGGTGTTCGGCGCGCTGCGGGACTCGGCGGGAAAGATGCCGGCGGAGCAGGCAATGCGGCAGGCGCTGGCCGCCGTGCGGCGCGCGGAGGCACACGCGGGGGAGCTGTTCCCCGGACCGCTGCCGCCGCCGTGCGAGGTGACGCCGATGCCGCATGTGGCGGCGGCGGCCGGCATGGCACCGCATTACACACCGCCCCGCCTCGACGGCGGGCGGCCCGGCACGTTCTGGTTCAACACCGAGCTGCCCACCGCCGGCACCGGATGGGACATCGAGGTGACGGCGTTCCACGAGGCGGTGCCCGGCCATCACCTCCAGCTGTCCCGTCTCCAGCTGCTCGGCGAGCTGCCGGCGCTCCAGCGCCAGCGGAGCCTTTCCGTGTTCGCCGAGGGCTGGGGTCTTTACGCCGAACAGCTCGCCGAGGAGGCCGGGCTGTACGCCGACGACCGCGGCCTGCTCGGGGCGGTCAGCACCTCGCTGATGCGGGCCGCCCGGCTGGTCGTGGACACCGGCATCCACGCGTTCGGCTGGAGCCGTGAGCGAGCACTGGAGTTCGTGGTCGAGCACGTCCCGATGCCGCGGGAGTTCCTCGCCGCCGAGGTCGACAGGTACATCGTGCTCCCGGGGCAGGCGCTCGCCTACCTTACCGGCAAGCTGGAGATCCTCCGGCTCCGCGAGGACGCTCGCAAGCGGCTAGGCCCGTCGTTCTCGCTGCCCGAGTTCCACGGCGCCGTGCTGGACCACGGCTCGCTGCCGATGCCGACCCTGGCCCGAGCGATCGCGGCCTGGGCCGGCAACCAGTAGCCGCCGCGCCGTGACGTCCTGCCGTCCTGTGTCCGCCACCCCCACCGGTTTGTGACGTTCTGTGGGCCTGCGTCCGAGGCGCCGTGAACCGCGAACTGGACATATAGCCATATTTCGAATGCGGCCGCGGGTCCGCCAGATTATTGCGGACACT
>DASRFJ010000359.1:0-1033 GCA_035651595.1 Streptosporangiaceae bacterium
GTGCCGGTTGGTCCGCGACCGCAGCCATTGGCCGAACTCGCTGATCATCAGCTGCCGCAGATCCTCAGGCGAGCAGACGGCCAGTGATCCGGGATCGGGCGGCAGTACAGGCCGCCGGTCGATCACGGGCGCGGGCTCGGCCGCCAGCCGCAGCGGGCTCTTGCGCGGGTCCCCGAAGCGCGTCCTGGCCTTGGTCGTCGTCATTCTGTTTCTCCTCCGGTTCCGGGGGAGCTAGGCACTGTTCCAAGCCGCGAAGCTATGTGCCTAGCGCCGAGATGCTTGACGACAGCACCCCGGCCGGAGGAGCCGGTGCCCGCGAAACCGCAGGTCAGGGGCATAAAAAAGCGCCCCCAGCAGGATTCGAACCTGCGCACTCGGCTCCGGAGGCCGATGCTCTATCCCCTGAGCTATGGGGGCCAGGTGACCAGGAAAGGCTACCAGTCCGCGAGCGCGCGCGGACACGCGGCGGCACAGCGCGCAATCACTCGCTCGCAGGCGCTACCCTCACGGTCGTGACGCAGGTACTGGGACGCGTACTCGTCGTAGACGACGACGAGGTGATTAGGCAGTTGATCGCCGTCAACCTCCAGCTTGAGGGCTTCGAGGTGTCGACGGCCGTGGATGGGCAGGATTGCCTGGACCGGGTGGCGGAAATCGACCCGGACGTCATCACGCTGGACGTGATGATGCCGCGGCTGGACGGCTGGGAGACCGCCATCCAGCTGCGCCGGCAGCCCGGCACCGAGCACATCAAGGTCGTGCTGATCACGGCCCGCGCCCAAGAGGATGACAAGGTGCACGGCGCGCAGGTCGGTGCCGACGCGTACCTCACCAAGCCGTTCGACCCCAACGAGATGATCCGCATCGTCCGCGAGCTGGCGGGCGCGGCCGCCAGCTGACGCTGTCGATCATGATCATGAAGCCTTTTACGCCCTATAGCACGTATAACCCTTCGTGATCATGGAAACCCTCCTGCGTCACAGCGGGAAGTGGGTCCCGGGCGGTGCTCCTGGGGTTTATGTGGCCAGAGTGA
>DASRFJ010000360.1:0-67052 GCA_035651595.1 Streptosporangiaceae bacterium
TGACGGAAACGTTCGACCGCTACCTATCCGAGGTGGACGCCAGCCTCCCGGGCCCGGCGCGAGACCACCGGGTCATCCTGGCCGAGCTGCGGTCCGGGCTGCTTGACGCCACCGACGCACGCGTTGCCGCCGGCCTGCCGCATGCCAAGGCCGTGGCTCGCCACCCGACCGTGACGGTGAAGCCGGCGGCGGTGAACGTGTCCCCCGGACACAGGCTGGCCGAACTTCGTCAGTCGCATCAGGCCACGCTGTACGCGGCCAGGTGGCGCAGCGAGTTGCTGAGATGCTCGGGGCCGAACGGCGGGAACTGGATGTAGTCCCGGATGCGCTGCGGTACCGCCGACCAGTCGTAGGTGAGCGTAACCTCCGTCTCGGACGGGCCGAGCGGCGTCAGATCGTAACGCCAGAACCAGCCGCCGAACTCCAGGTGACCGTCGTCGCTTTCGGTCCCGGTCAGCCAGCCGATGGCGCGCGGCGGATCGAACACGTGAACCTTGTTGGCCGTCCGGTAGTTGCCGTCTGGATGGCCGGGGTGATACATGTCCATCCGGAAAACCTGCCCCACCTCGGTCAGCAGCGCCCTGTCGACAGGTTCCTCAATCCGGCCGATGCCGTCGGTAACCTGGCTCCTGCCGTCGATCGCGGCATGGGTCGCCGGGTCCGCGAGCACCGCGAACACCGTCGCGGCGGGCACGGCGACGGTCAGGGCGGCGCTCACGTTCTCAGGCATGCAGGGCGGGCCGGTAAATGAGCTCCTGAGTGTGGCCGTCGAGTGTCCGGCTCTCGATCAGCTCGAGGTCGAAGTCGGCCGTGCCCGGGAAAACCGGTTCCTGCCCGGTCCTGCCGGTGAGCACGGGGAAGATCGTCACCTGGACGAAGTCGACCAGGCCGGCGACCATCAGCGCATGGTTCACCGACAGGCTGCCGTGCGAGCGCAGCGGCACCTCGGACTCCTTCTTAAGCCGGGCGACGATGTCGACGGTGTCACCGCTCACGATGGTCGCGTCCGGCCAGTCAAGGGGCTCCTTCAGCGTGCTCGATAGCACGATGGCCGGCATGCTCCTCATCCGGGAGACCCATGGGTCACCCACCCCGGACTCCTCGGTGCTCGGGCCCAGCATCCGCAGGTAATTCCGGAAGGTGGTGGCCCCGAAAACCATCCGCTGCTCGTCGTACAGGGCGAGGCGACGGTCGAGCAGCTCCGGGCCTTGCTTGCCCCAGTAACCGCCCCAGTCGCCGCCGTTATGGGAGCCGAAACCGTCGAGGGTGGAGAAGATGTCGAACGTGTAGGTAGCGGTCATGATGCCATCATGCCTTCGGCCGGTAGGTGAGCAGCAGCACGTCCGGGCCGGTCTTGCTGACGTCGGCAAGCGCGAGGTCGGTGCCGGCGGCGCCCTCCTTGAACAGCCGCTTCCCGCTGCCCAGTACGACTGGGTGCACCATCAGGCGGTATTCGTCGATCAGGCCGTACTCGCGCAGCGATTCGGCCAGCGTGGCGCTGGCGAAGACGAGGATGTCTCCGACATGGGCGCTCTTCAGCTCGGCCACCTTCGTCTTGACGTCACGGGCGACGATCGTGGTGTTCTGCCACGTCCCTTCCGTCAGCGTGGTGGACACCACCACCTTGGGCATGGCGTTCATCTTCTTTCCGTACTCTCCGGTGGCCTCCTCCATGGCCGGCCACGCGGCGGCGAAGCCCTCGTAGCTGATCCGGCCGAGCAGCAGCACGTCGGCGGCCCTCAGCTCCTCCAGCTTCCACGATTCCCCGTCCGGGGTCGGGTTGCGGAAGCTCCACCCACCCTGGGCGTAACCCTCGGCGCCGCCGGGGTCCTCGATGATCCCGTCCAGCGAGATGAACTCGGACACGACGAGCTTTCCCATGCTGATCTCCGTTCCTGTGTGGACCAGCCCGACGCTACGGGGCCTCAAAGGCCAGTTCCAGGGCCAATTCCAAGTGATTCCCACTGGACCAATGTGACGCACGGTAACATTTCGCCGATGGATGTCCATGTCAGCCTGCTCGGACGAGCGGATCTCACCGGGGAGATCTACCGTCAGCTACGGGCCGCGATCATCGCGGGCAGGCTGCGCCCCGGTGACCCGCTCCCGCCGACGCGGGAGCTGGCGCGGCGGCTGAGCGTGTCGCGCGGCACCGTGGCGGTCGCCTATGACCGGCTCGGCGGTGAGGGCTTCGTAACGTCCCGGGTGGGGGCGGGCACGTTCGTCACCGGCTGGACCGCGCGCACCCGCCCGGCAGCGAGCACCGTGGCTGACGCGCTGCGGCCCAGGCCGGTCTGGGACCGGATCCGGGTGTCGACGGCCTTCACGCCGCCGGCCCGCTATGAGTTCCGCACCGGGCTGCCCGACGTGAGCCGGTTCCCGTTCCAGACGTGGCGCCAGCTGATGGCCGGCGAGCTGCGGCCGTCCGCGGCGGGCCGCGGCGAGTACGGCGACCCGGCGGGCCACGATGCGCTGCGCGCGGCGATCGCCCGGCACCTCGCGGTGTCCCGCGGCCTTGCCGTGTCCGCCGCGCAGGTGACGGTCACCACCGGCACTCAGCAGGGACTCGACCTGATCGCCCGGGTGCTGGCGGCGCCCGGCGAGGTGGTGGCCGTCGAGGATCCGGGTTACGGCCCGGCGCGGTGGCTGTTCGAGTCGCTGGGCCTGGACGTGATCGGCGTGCCGGTAGACCAGCACGGCATGATCGTCGGCGCGCTGCCCGGTACCGCGCGGCTGGTGTACACGACGCCGTCACATCAGTACCCGCTCGGCACGACGATGTCCCTGCCCCGCCGCGCCGCGTTGCTGGAGTGGGCGGACCGCCACGACGCCGCGATCATCGAGGACGACTACGACAGCGAGTTCCGGTACGGCGGCAGGCCCATCGAGCCGCTCGGCACGCTCGACGCGAGCGGCCGTGTCGTCTATGTCGGCTCGTTCTCCAAGACCATGCTGCCGACGCTGCGGATCGGCTTCGTCGTCGGACCGCCGGGTCTGTCCGCGGCGCTGCGCGCCGCCAAGTACGTCACGGACTGGCACACCTCGCTGCCCACCCAGGCGGCGCTGGCCAGGTTCATCGATGACGGGCACCTCGCCGGGCACATCCGCAGGATGCGCGCGATCTATCGGCAACGCCACGACATGATCGGCGAGGCGCTGGCCGGCCGGCTGTCCCGGCACCTTGCGCCGGTCCCTTCGGCCGCCGGGCTGCACGTGAGCGCGTTTGCCAGGACGGCCTCCGCCGAACAGATCGCGGTGGTGGCCGAGCGCGCCCTTGCCGCGGGGGTCGCCGTCCAGCCGCTGTCCCGGTTCCGGGTCACCGAGCCTGCCCGCGCCGGGCTGGCCATCGGGTACGGGGCGATAGCCGCCGAGGACATCGAGGAAGGCCTGGTCCGGCTGGCCGCCGCGTTCGGCGGTTTAGCCGGTGCGCCCGTGGCCGCTAACTCCAGATCGGTGAGCTTGCGGCGGATGCTATCGGCGTCGGGGTGGCGGAGGTCTTCGAGGATGGCCAGGGCACGGCGCCAGGCCGCGGCGGCTTGGGCGCTGTTGCCCGCGGTCAGGTGGGCGTCGCCAAGCCGGGTCAGCGTCTGGGTCAGCTGCCAGCGGGATCCCAGCCTGGCGTGCAGGTCGGCGGCCTGCTGGAAGTGCTCGATGGCCGCCGCGTGGTTGCCGAGGTGGTGGTGGGCGTAGCCGATGCTGTCCAGCGTGGTTGCCTGCCCGAAGGTGCTGGCGAACTCCCGGTGCAGGGCCAGCGCCTGCTGGCAGGTAGCGAGGGCTTGCTGGTAATCGCCGAGCTGGGCGTGGTACCAGCCGATGGAGTTCAAGGCGTTAGCCTGCTCGGGAAGACCTGCGTCCCGGGAGATGCGCAGCGCCACCGTCGCATGGTGGAGCGCTTGGGAGTACGTGTCCTGGAGCCCGTACATGACCGACAGGTCGCCGTGGATCTGCGCCTGACCGGCCGGGTCGCCGAGGTCACGGTAGCGGTCGAGGGCCTCGCTGAGATGGACGCGGGCGCCGGGATAGTCGCCGGTTGTGGCGGTGGCCTGACCAAGGGCGCGGAGCGCGATCGCCTGACCGGCGCGGTCACCGGATCGTTGCGCGGCGGCCACGGCCCCGCGCTGTAGCCTGATCCAGTCATGCCAGTGCCCCTGCTGCTGGGCGAGCAGGTCAGTCAGCGCCCAGGGGAGCTGCCAGACGTAGCCGTCCAGCCCTTCTTCCTCGGCTCGCCCGATGGCCGCCAGCAGCACCTCGTACTCCCGCTCCAGCCAGGCCAGGGCCTCGGCGTCGGTACCGAAGGCCTCTGCTTCGGCCCCCGGCACCGCCGCGGGCAGGGTTACCGGCCGACGCTGAGGATTGAGCACCAGCGCGGCGCCGGCCGCCGCATGCAGCAGGTAGCCGAGCAACCGGCTCAGCGCCGCTCGCAGGTCGCTGTCGCTGTCGCTCGCGTGCGCGAGTCCGGCGGCGTAGGCACGCAACAGGTCGTGAAAGGCAAACCGGCCGGGTACGTGCTCGGCCAGCAGGTGCGCCTGCGTAAGCTCACCCAGCAGGACGCGGGCGCGGGCCTGCCCGCACGCGCACAGGCTTGCCGCAGCCGGTACCGAGATCTCCTGGGCAGGACCGGTTCCCAGCAGCCGGAACATCCGCGCCGCCGCACTACTGAGGGCATCGTAGGAACTGTTGAACACATGCCGCACGCTCACCGTGCTGTCGGCCACGTCCAGCGCATCGAGCCGCCTGCGGGATTCACGCAATTCCGCGACCAGCCCGGCCAGCGGCAACCCGGGGCTGGTCACCGCGCGGGCCGCGACGATGGCCAGCGCCAGCGGCAGGTTCGCGCAGTGTTCGGCCAGCTCCGGTATCGCGGCCAGTTCGGCCGCCGGGCGCTGCGGCCCCAAACGGCGGGCCAGCAACTCACCCGCCTCCTCGTCGCTCAGCACGTCGAGCGTGATGGACTGCGCACCGTGCGAGGCCACCAGGCCGGCCAGCGGACGACGGCTGGTGACCACCGCCGCGCAGCCGGGACTCCCCGGCAGCAGCAGACGCACCTGCTGTTCATCGCGCGCGTTGTCCAGCACGGCAAGCACCCGCTTGCCGGCCACCAGGCTGCGGTACAAGGCTGCCTGGTCCTCCAGCCCGGCCGGCAGCCGGGCGGCGGGAACGCCCAGCGCCCCAAGAAATCCTCCGATCGCCTGGCCGGGCGGCATCGGCAACCCTGACGGGCCGAACCCCCGCAAGTTCACGTACAACTGCCCATCAGGAAAACAATCCGCCACCTCGTGCGCCCAATGCACAGCCAGTGTCGTCTTCCCCACCCCGGGCATTCCGCTGATAACGGCGATGACCTGGTGCGTGCCGGCGGCTCCAGGCGGGTCGGCCAGCGCGGCCAGGTGCTTCAGCTCAGCTGCTCGTCCGGCGAAATACGCGGTGCCGGCGGGCAACTGCCGGGGGACTACCCGGTCGTGACCGGCACCGCCCGCAGCGCCGTCCGCAGCGCCGTCCGCAGTGCCGCCTGCGGCGCTGTCACGCTCACGGGCCGCGCCGTGGCCCCCGCCCGCCGCACCCACCGCGGCCCTGATCATTCTGCGGACGTGGCCGGGGCGGCGCGGCACGCTCCCGGCAGCGGCGGGCGCCGGCGCAGCGACTGCCGGTGCGGCCGGGGCCGGGGATGCGGCCGGACCAGCGGCCACCCCCAGTTCCTTCGGGCCGGACCGCGGCATGGTCGCGGGCCTGGCCGGGCCGCCCTGGTTCGCGGCCCGGTCTGCTTCGAGGTCAAGCCAGCGCTGCCGCCACTGGGCGGAATCGCCGCCGCACGCCTCGACGTAAGCCAGCGTGACCGCGAGGGAGGGCAGCCTGGTGCCGGCGGCCGCCTGTGACAGCGCGGTCACCGAAAAGTGGGTCTGCCGGGCCATGGTCCGGTAGGTGGGTGACCCAGCGCCGCGCCGCAGCGCACGCAGGTCGCTGGCGAACTCCGCCAGCGGGCCCCCCCGAGGATCGACTGGCCTTTCCGACCGGCCCACCTGGCCTCCCGCAGTGACCGTCTTGCCCGCCTTTGTTCCTTAATGATGACCCGGCAATGGTGACCGCGCCAGCCAGCGCGGCGCTTTGTTCCGCATTGTTTGTTCACCGGCCACGGGCCTTCCCGCACCCAGCCTGCACGCCGGTAAATGATGCACAGCCAATCCGAAATGAGTTAGGGAGGTACCCAGCAAGTGAAAACCCGGCTACATACACTGTGCCTGCTTGGCGCCGCGGCTGTCCTCGGTCTCACGGTGGCCAGCTCGGTTCCGGCTTCGGCGTCGCCTGCGCCCGTTACGGTCCATCTGGCCGACGGCGAGACCATCACCCACTACAGCAACGGCAACGTCCTGGTCACCGCGCCCATGCACCTGAAGACAAAGATCAAAGGCAGGGTGGTGCCTGATGGCTACGGACAGGACAATGGCGACTGCGGCGTCTCAAAACTCTGGACATATGCGTCCAATCACACCTATCAGCTGTCCCTGATCGGTGACCCAGGCATTGTGCTCGGCAATGGCTGGGCAGATACCAGCACCGATGGCTTTGGCGAGATCCCCTCATTCATAGGTATCTCCACCAACCATCAGACCTGGACATCAGGGCGCCAGAACATCTGGCCCGGCCTGTTCCCCTCCGAGGCAGCCACCGTCGGCGCCGACGCCACCTCCGCCGGAGAGTGCATCATCGCCGTCGCCGCGCCCTGGTCCTAGTCACCCGACCACCCCACGAGATCCTCGGGCCGTTCTGTGCAGTACCTGGCAGAACGGCCCATCAGGCCGAACCGTCTGGCGGCTGCCAGGTATCCCGCGGGTCCTTCCGGTTAAGCAGGCGAAAGATCCCGAAGCCGGCGGCCGCGAGCAGGCCCAGCCGCACATACCAAGGGACGCCCTCCAGGGCCCGGCCAGCCTTCTTGATCACACCCAGCACCAGGCCCGCGATGATGATAAGGACTGTCAGGACCGCGCCCAGCCACGGTGAGGTTGCGAACGCATGCTGCAGGAAGCCGTCATGGTGGCGCAGAGCGCTAGCCGCCTCAGTCATCGGGATCGGGTCCATCGTCCGGCGGTGCGGCGGAGTGGTCCACCAACTCCACCCGCAGGACTTCCAGCGCCGCCGCAATCCGGTGCTGCTGCTCGCCGTTCACTCCTGCCACCCGGCGGATCGCGTCAGTGATCGGGCGTTCCGCCCGCTCGCCGAAGTCCAGATGGCGGGTCCGCGGATCGACGCTGACCAGAGTGCGCCGGCCATCGGCGGGATCGCGCCCCACCGCGAACACCCCGTGCGCCTGTAGCCGTTCGACAGTCCGCGACACCAGGCTCTGCGCCAGCCCGGTCCGCCGCGCGACCTCCGTGATCGGGCTCTGCGGGTGGTCGGTCACGTCCTCGACGATCGCCACCGTGCTCGCCGCGACCGGCCGCTCACCATCGTTCGCGGTCGCCACCTGGGCGATCTCGCGGAGCACCCGGGCAAGTCGATGGAGTTCGCCAGCATTCACATCACTTATGATACATCACAAGGGATGTAAATTCTCCTCGACGATCAGACCTAGGGGCCACAATGCGGCAAGCGATCCTCACCAGCTCGGCGATCTTGGCCTATGTCCTGCTCACGCAGTACGGGCGGCGCAGGTTCTCCTGGCAGAAGCTGCTCCCGGCGATCATCGGTATCCCCATCGCCGCCGCCATCTACCTGTCTCGAGCACCGGCCCACCGCTACGACATCTACCTCTACCTGCTGGCGGCCGCCGTCGGCTGCGGGTTCGGGGCACTGGCCAGCGCGGCCACCGGCGTGGAGCGAGACCCGGGGGCCGGCCAGTTGTACACCCGCTGCGGACCGGCGTTCGCGGCCATCTGGGCTGTAGCCATGGGAATCCGCGTTGCCTTCATCTGGGCACTGCAGGATGTGCCCTGGTTCGCGCACATCGCGGGTCCGTTCATCCGCGACCACCAGATCGGACGCGGTGCGATAGCCGCTGCATTCGTGCTGATGGCCGTCACCATGTACGGGCTTCGGTTCGCGATGATCGCCGTCAGGGCACGGCAGCTATCCCGGCCAGGCGCACCGTCGGCGGACCGCCAGCCGGCATCCGCACCGACCTGAATGTCTACGTCATGCTGCGCTGGCAAGGCGGTAGTTACCTGGCGCCTTCCCCGACTCGCGCTTGAACGCCTTGGCGAAGGCGAATTCCGAGCCGTATCCGGTGCGTTCCGCGATCGCGGACAGCGGCAGCTCGGTCTCCCTCAGCAGGCGCCGCGCGGTCGTCATCCGCCAGCCGGTCAAGTAGGCCAGCGGCGACTCGCCTAGCACGCTCTTGAACCGGCGGGCGAACGCGGCGCGGGACAGGCCGGATTCGCGAGCCAGCCTCTCAACGGTCCATGACACCGCCGGCGCGTCGTGGATGGCACGCAGCGCGGGTGCGATGGCCGGGTCGGCGACCGCTGCGGCCCAGCCGGTCGCCTGCTCGGCTGGCAGCCTGTCATGCCAGGCTCGAAGGATCCGCAGCAACAGCACGTCGATGAGCGCGACAACAATGCTCGCACTGGTCGCTCGCGGGTCAGTCGTCTCGTCGACGATCTGCCGTATCGAGATCTCCAGCGCCTGGCCGCGCTCCGCGCCGGCCGGGAAGTGAATAACGTCCGGCAGGCTCGCCACCAGCGGGTGGGAGCTGGTCACATCGAGCTTGTAAGCGGCACAGGCCAGCACGGTCCGCTCTCCCGGACCATCGATCCGGAGCCCGCCGAACGCGGCGCCCTGCGCGACCCGGTCGTGACTGTAGTCGGCCGGCGGCAGCGCGGGATGGCTGCACAGCGTGTGCTGGCCGCCGCGGGGCAAGAACACCACATCACCGGTGACGAGCGTGAGCGGCGTGCCGCCCTCGGGAACCAGCACGCAGCCGCCATCGGCCACCACATGGACTCCCGCTCCCGCGAAGGCCGGGAGCCGCATGCTCCACGGCGCGCGGCATTCGCAGCGGGTGACCACCGGGCTGCCGGTGCGCAGCGCGGCGAGAGTGCCGCCGAACAGATCCATCGTCATCCCCCGAGACGCGCGGACATGCAACCGAGCTTTCCGGCCATTCTGTCACGCATTCCTCATATCTAGGCTCAGTGCCCGTAGCCATCGAGGACCGGAGGATAGTCATGAAAGCACTTGTCCCCGCCGTGCAGAAGCCGGGTGAGCTGGCGTTCGCGGACACCGGTGAGCCGGAGCCTGCCGCGGATCATGCGGTCGTGACGGTTGCCGCGTTCGGCGTGAACCGGGGCGAGACCTACCAGCTCGAGCAGCCCCGGCCCGGCTGGCGCCCCGGCAAGGACATCGCGGGCGTAGTCAGCCTCGCCGCCGCGGACGGCTCCGGGCCGCCCGCCGGGACGCGCGTGGTCGGCCATGCCGACTCGGGCGGCTGGGCGGAACAGGTGGCGGTCCCAACACACCGCCTGGCCGAGTTGCCGGAGGACATGCCGTTCGTCACCGCAGCGGCACTGCCGCTGGCCGGCCTTGCGGCGCTTCGCCTGCTGCGCGTCACCGGGCCGCTGCCGAGCCGGACGGTTCTGCTGACCGGCGCTTCAGGCGGCCTCGGGCACTACTTCACCGAACTCGCGGCGGGGCAGGGCGCGCTGGTGACCGCTATCGCCGCGTCCGCCGGCCGCGGAACACGGCTGCGCGAGCTTGGCGCCGTCCGTGTGCTATCCGACATCGAGTCGGCGGCCGCGCCGTTCGACATCGGGATCGACTCCGTCGGCGGCGCCACCACCAGGGAGATCTGGCACCGCCTGCACGAGCACGGGCTGCTGATCTGGATCGGGCAGGCCAGCCGCGTCCGGCCCGACCTGGACTACTTCGACTGGGACGGCGCGCTGAGCGTCACAATCCGCAAATTCAACTACATGGACAGCATCCACACCGAGGCCGAAGACCTCGCGACCCTGGTCCGGCTCGTCACGGCCGGCCGGCTGCACCCCGAGATCGGCCGGGTCGGCGACTGGTCTGGTACCGGGGACGCCATCGCGGGGCTGCTGAACCGCGAGGTCCGCGGCAACGTCGTGCTCACCATCGGCTGAAGACCCGAGCCAGCCTTCATACCGCCCATGACCTCCGGACCCAGACGTGGACAATCGGCACTTCCAGGGATATGGCCGTCGTTCCTAGCGTCAGGGGCATGAAGAAGATACGGGCACTAGGCATCTGCGCGGCCGGGATAATCGCGGCAGCTGTCGGCGGAGCGGGGATCGCGTCGGCTTCCCCGGCCGCAAGCCACCGCAACGTTCCGTCGACATTCACCGTCTTCACGCACATGGTGGAGGCGCACATTGTCGCACCCTGTTCCACCTGCGCCACCCCGCCCTTGCCGGCTGGGTCCAAGGTGAGCACCGAATACGTGAACGACCCGGTATTCGGCCAGAAAACAGGCGGCCAGCAAATCGGTCAGGAAGCTCTCGTCATCAATATCGTGAGTTCGGATGCGTCTACGGCGTTGCTGAGCGGCGCGGTGAACTTCACCGGAGGAGGCCTGTCGGGCGAGCTCACCGTGTTGGGTGAGATCGACGCGCGGGCCAGTTCCGGAGTCGTGGCGGTGACCGGAGGCACCGGAAGCTTCCAAGGAGCCAAGGGCGAGGTCGCCTATTCCGGAGCCGGGTTCACTTCCCAGGTCACCACGCTCGTGGTCCACCTCACCCACTGACACACGGAGGTCAGAGCAGGCCGCGGTCTCGGGCGTAGATCGCGGCCTGTGTCCGGTCGCGGAGGCCGACGCGGCTCAGGATGCGGGAGATGTGGTTCTTCACCGTTCCCTCGCTGAGGAACAGCTGTGCGGCGATTTCGCGGTTGGTGGCGCCACGGGCTATCAGACGCAGCACATCGACCTCGCGCGCCGTCAGCGACTGCCCGACCTGGGCGGGACCGGTGTTATCGCCGCCCTCGGGTAGCGAGAGCGGGTGGCGGGCCAAGGCTGATGCCAGGCGGCCGGCGGCCTGGACGTCGAACTGCGCGATGCCGGACCGTGCCAGTCGTACCGCATCGGCGAGTTCCCGGGCGGGCAGATCCTTGAGCAGGTATCCGGCGGCACCGGCCCGCAGCGCCTGAACCACGTACTCCTCGTCGTCGAACGTCGTCAACATGACGACCTGGCATCCGGGACGCTCCTGGCGGATGCGGCCCGCTGCCTGCGCGCCGTCGCATTCTGGCATCCGCACGTCCATCAGGACCACGTCCGGATCCAGGGCGATCGCCTTCTCGACGGCTTCCCTGCCGTCGCCGGCCATGCCAACCACCGTGATTCCCGGCTGGATACTCAGCAGGGATGCGATTCCCTCGCGGATGAGCTGCTGGTCATCGACCACCAGCACGCGTACCGGCTCATGCTCGCTCATCCGCTCGCTCCCGCCAGCACGGCGGATCCGGGGACGGTAACTGTAACGGTAGTTCCTTGGCGAGGCCGGCTGTCGATCCGCAAGTGTCCGCCCGCTAGCGCCGCCCGTTCGCGCATGCCGAGCAGGCCGAAACCCGCCCGGCCCGCGGCGCCGCTCTCGTGCCGTCCCAGGTCGAACCCGTGCCCGTCGTCGGTGACCACGAGCTGTGCCTCGCGGTCGCCGAACGTCGCCGACACGGTGATCTCCCGGGCACCACTGTGCCGCCGGGCGTTCGTCAAGGCCTCCTGCGCGGAGCGGTACAGGACCGCGTGCGCGGCGGCGCTGATGCTGCCCTCATCGCCGGTCACGGTGAGGGTGACCCGTTGCTGTCCGGCGGCGGCCTGCCGCACAAGGTCGGCCAGCATGACGCTAAGCCGCGCCGGCGGCCGGTCACCGCGCAGCGCGCGGACCGACATGCGGACGTCGTCCAATGCCTGGCGCGCCGATGAGCGGGCGTCGGCCAGCGCCTGATCGGCCGATGCCCGGTCACGGTCGCGGAACGCCGTGGCCTTCTCCAGCTGAACTGCGATCGCGGTCAGATGATGGCCCAGGCTGTCGTGGATGTCCCTGGCCAGCCTGTTCCGTTCGGCCTCCGCGGACAGTTCGGCCACCTGGGCCGAATAGGCGGTCAGCTGGACGTGTGACTCCTCCAGCTCCCGCAGCGTCTGCTCCAGCCGCGCACGGCTGGCCTGCTCCCCTACCGCGATATTCGCCATGGCGATGGCCAGTATCAGGCCGACGCCGAACATGAGGACGTCGGACAGGTACGTCGCCTGCGTGTACCAGTGCGGCACCCGCAGCATGAAGGTCGCGATCAGCAGGACCAGGCACAATGCGGCGAGCGCGAGGCTCACCGCGCGCCCGAAGGCGAAGTAGGCAGCGAACGGCACCAGCACGAACAACGCGCGGGATTCACCTGAGGGGTCCAGTGCCGCCGCCACGACGAACAGGCCGAGCCGCGACGCCAGCAGCGCGACCACTGGCCATTGACGGCCGCCACGGCCCAGCCACCGCTGCTGCGCGACCTCCAAGCCGAACAGCAGGATCATCACCGCGACGAAACCTGCGGTACGCGCCGCGTTACCGCTACCGAGACTCATTGCGCTGTAGTACAGGCCGGCTGCCAGGACGACACCGTAGACCATCGCGGAAACCCACGGCACCGCCGTCGGCCCCGCGGGGCAATCCTTCCTAGGCAGCGGCATCCAGCTGACAGCCATGGCGGCCTCCTTCACGCGCTGCCCGTCTACCGCAGCGCTTCCAGGCTAATGTGCCTGGCGACGGCGGCCTTGCTTCCGATTCACGTGCGGCCGGAATTAGCCGCAAGACACGTGCCTTCTGGCATAACGGCCGCCACGCAGCCGCGCACCTTCAACTCGCGATGAACGTCCCGGTCGGGCCGGGTCGGGTCGGCCAGCAGGTCTGCGGCCACGCGGCGTCGTCCGGCGCCAACCGATGAAGATCGTCCCGACCAGGCCCGTTTGCCAGGATCTGAAAAGCGCGGAGGATCGGGGATTTGAACCCCGGAGGGTGTTGCCACCCAACCGCATTAGCAGTGCGGCGCCATAGACCGGACTAGGCGAATCCTCCAGCCGCGCCGTACGCGGCGCATGCTGCCATAGCGTACCGGTACCAGACCGCGCCCGGCAAAGCAGCCGAACACTCGACGCCCAGCGGGCCCCGCGTGAGCCACATCCGCACCCGCCACGTCACGACCGCCCACTGTCCGGTTCGACGCAGGCGCCCGATCGTCATTGCCGATTGCTTAGCGCAGTGCCCGTTCTGTCCGCTACGTTCGGTGATAGCTCTGGATCCAGAAGGCGATCCGAAATTACTGCGGACACTTACCCTCCCAAATCGGGGGGGTAAGTGTCCGCAATAATCTGGCGCGCCTGGCGGCGCGACCGGAATCTGGCGATATGTCCCCATATGAGATACGGGACGTGGGCGGCCGTATGACGGCGCCAGGGCACGCGAGACGCAGCGAGCAACGCATTGCTCTGGACTGAAACGGAAGCGCGGCTCGTAGCGGGCGACCCGGGAAGCCCCGCGGGGGTTAGCGGGCTTCGATGATGTCGTAGTCGCCGCGGTGGTAGGCCTCGCGCATCTGGCGCTTGGAGAATTTGCCGACGCTGGTCTTCGGGATCTCGGCGACGAAGCACCAGCGCTCGGGGAGCTGCCAGCGCGGCACGTGGCCGGACAGGAACTCCCTGAGTTTGTCGGCGGACACGTCGGCGCCCGGGCGGAGCACGATCGCGGCCAGCGGCCGCTCGCCCCACTTCTCGTCGAGGACGCCGATGACCGCCGATTCGGCCACGTCGGGGTGGGACATGAGGATGTTCTCCAGGTGCATGGACGAAATCCACTCGCCACCGGATTTGATCACGTCCTTGGCCCGGTCGGTGAGCCGCACGAAACCCCGCTCGTCCAGCGTGCCCACGTCTCCGGTACGCAGCCAGCCGTCGTGGAACTTGCCCGGGTCGTCGTCCTTGTAATACGAGCCGGTGACCCACGGCCCGCGGACCTCGAGTTCGCCCACCGCCGAGCCGTCGGACGGCAGCACGACGCCGCCGTCGCCGACAAGGCGGCCTTCCACCGTGCAGAACAGCCGACCCTGGCTGTCGCGGTAACGCCACGCTTCCTCGTCAGAAACACCCGGGGGCGGGTTCGCCACGCTGCCGAGCGGCGAGGTCTCGGTCATCCCCCAGGCCTGGAGGATGCTGACGCCGACCTCGGCCCGGAACGCCTCCTGGAGCGAGCGCGGCACGGCGGAGCCGCCCGCGATCACCATCCGCAGCGAGGACAGATCCCCGGAAGCGGAACGCAGGTGCGCGAGGACGCCCAGCCAGATCGTGGGCACGCCGCCTGCCAGCGTCACCCGCTCCCGCTCGATCAGCTGGACGAGCGAACTGGGCTGCATGAACCGGTCGGGCATGATCAGGTCGGCGCCGGCCAGCATGCTGGCGTACGGCAGGCCCCAGGCGTTGGCGTGGAACATCGGCACCACCGGCAGCACCCGGTCCTGCTCGGACAGCGCGAACGCGTTGCCCAGGCACGGGCCCATGGAGTGCAGGTAGGCCGACCGGTGGCTGTACACCACGCCCTTCGGGTGCCCCGTCGTCCCGCTCGTATAGCACATCGCGGCGGCGCTGCGCTCGTCCAGCTCTGGCCAGTCGAACGACTCCGCGGAAGCGGCAAGCAGGTCCTCGTAGGAGTGCACGGTCACACCAGGCAGGTCAGCATCCGAGGCACCGGAAGAACCGGTCACGATCACGTGCTTGATGCCCGGCGCATGCGGCAGGACCTCGGCGAACCGCTCCACAAGGGACGAATCCACGATCACCGCGTAATCGTCGGCGTGCGAGGCGATGTAACCCACCTCGGCCGGATCGAGCCGGATGTTGAGCGTGTGCAGCACGGCGCCCATGGACGGGACCGCCAGGTACGCCTCCAGGTGCTCCGCGTTGTTCCACATGAACGTGCCAACCCGCTGGTCGCCGTCCACCCCGAGCCGCCGCAGGGCATCAGCCAGCCTGGCCGCGCGGCGGCCCGCCTCGGCATACGAGCGCCGGCGCACCCCGTCGCCCGTGTCGGTCACGACCTCCCGGTCGCCATAGGTCGTGGTCCCGTACCGCATGAGGGACGCGATGGTCAGCGGGATTTCCATCATCGTGCTGCGCACGAGCCACCTCCGGGCCTGTTCCCCTGATCGTGCCACGAAACAGGGCGCGACTAAAAGCTCGGCGTCCAGTTCGGCGTCGATCCGAAGCTTGGCCACGGCACGGGAGACCGTGCTCTTCACCGTGCCGAGGCTGATGCCGAGCGCGGTGGCGATCTCCGGCTCGGTCATGTCCTCGAAGTACCTGAGCATGACGGCCTCCCGCATACGGGATGGCAGCCGGTCCAGCGCCCGCCGGACCACCTCGGCCCGGTCGCTGGCTCCGGCGTGGTCGTCCACCGCCTGGTCCGGCAGCTCGTCGGTGGGGAACTCCTCCAGCTTGCGGCGGCGCCACCAGGAGATGTGCGTATTCACCATGGCGCGTCGCACATAGTGGTCCAGCGCCGCGCGATCCTGGATCTTCGCCCACGCCAGGTACGTCTTGGCCAGCGCGGCCTGCACCAGATCCTCGGCGTCCTGCTTGTTCCCGGTCAGCATGAACGCCATGCGCAGCAGCGCCGTCCCGCGCGCGCTGACGTACTCACAGAACTCAGCGTCACTATCCTCCGGCCGCGTCGGCTGGGGCACGGGGGGGACGCTCATACTGCCTACCTTACTTAAGGTAGATCGATTAGCTACGCACCGTGGTACACCTAGCCTGGGGGATGTATCTCTGTTGCCTTACGCACCAACGTGACGGAATCACTTGACGTAACCGCCCAGCCGAAGCAGGGTCATAAACGGAGGCGGCATGCAATCCCACGGAAGGCAAGTGCGGCATTCGACGGAAATTCCCCATTGGTGTGATGATGTCCCGGACTCGACCAGTCCGGCGCGGGTTATCCGTTTCGCCCGGCGGTCGGTGCTCCGGGCCGCGGTACTCGGGTCAGACTCACCCAGGACCTCAGGCGACCCACCGGGAACCACCCTGGTATACACCGTCATCGGGAAGATCCTCGATGTCAGCCCGCACGTCCTGGTGCTCGAGACCGACGCAGGCGAACAGCGGTTCCCGGTGTCCGCCTCCGCCGCCGCCTGGCGCGGCGGCCCGGTGGCGCCGGCCGCGCTGCGGCAAGGCGATCACGCAATTGTGCGTCGCGACAAGCCCGGCTCCCCGGTCGTCGACCGGATCTGGGCCGAGACCGGCCGGGTCACCGGAACCATCATCGAGCGCGATGGCCCCGCCACCCTGCTCGTGGACGAGGGGCCTGCCAAGGGGCGCCGGATCGTCATCATCGGCGCCGGCGCCTCTGGGCGGATTCAGGTCCGCTTCCCCCGCCTCGAGCCTGGCTACCTGATCGATGTGATCGGACTACGCCACGACGGCTTCCTCGAGGCGCTGATCCCGGCTACCGCCCAGCCGCCGTATCACGCCGGACACCCGCCGGTGCCGCCCATGGTCAGCGGGCATGTGCCCGACTCGCTCAGCGGCACCGCCGTCTGGCACGAGCCGGGCGAGGAGCCGGTCGGCCTGCTCGGCCTCGCTTACCCCGCCCTGGACCCCGAGACAAGCTGCGAACGCACCCGGGCAACCCCAACCTGCGAGGGCGACCTGCACGCCGTGGACCCGCACACCACCGGCCCGGGCTGCGTGCGGCTCCCCTACCTGTCGGTCGGCAGCACACTCCGGCTGCGGAACGACTGTTCCGGGCGGGCCCGCAGCCTGCCCGTGACCGGCTGCGGGGCGACCGCGCGGCTGTTCTGCGATCGCTGCGTCGCATGCGGCACCTCCCGCAAGGGGCGGATCGCCGACCTCACGATGGCCGCCTTCGTCGAGCTTGGCGGCGATCTGGAGGCCGGCTGCTTCAACGCGACGATGACGATCGGCGGGTGAGGGCGTGGCATTAGCACTGCTCACCGTGCGGCAGCTCCAGGTGCCGCTGCTCGCGCTGATGCTGCTCGGCGGCTGTGCCAGCAAGGCCCGGCGGGTCATCAGGGACCGCGCGATCGCCGCCGGTCTTGGCCCGACCGGGCTGTTCCCGTGGCGGCTGCGCCGTCCGTTCATGGTCGTGATGTGTGTCGTCGAGCTGACCCTCGGCATTGCTCTGTCCGCCACCGCGGTACGGCCGGGCGCTCCCGCCACCATCACCCGGGCGGGCACCGCGCTGTTCTTCCTGGTCGCGATCGGCACGCTGTACGAGGTGCGGCAGCACCGGCCGGAGGCCGGCTGCGGCTGCTTCGGCGACCTGAGCGAGACGCCCATCGGCCTGCGCACGATTGGCCGCGCCTGCCTGCTGTGCCTTGCGGCGGTCGTTTCCATCGGCGCACCGCCGCTGCACATGGCCAACTCGACCCGTGAAGCGGGCTTCTTCGTCTGTGTGCTCGGACTTGAGCTGGTCGCGATCGCCGCGCTGTCCCCGGAGATCGCCGAGATAGGTGTCCGCCTGGGTTACTCCGAACCGTGCGAGCTGCGCCGCCTTCCGGTCACCCGGACGCTCGCGTCACTGCGGACCAGTTCTCAGTGGCGCAGGCACGCCGCCCAGATAACCGGCGACGGACCCGCCGACATCTGGCGCGAAGGCTGCTGGCGGTTTGTCGTGTTCCAGGGTGTCGCCCACGGCCGGCCGGCGGACATCGTCTTCGCCGTCTACCTCCAGCCGCGGCGTCCGCCGATCCGGGTAGCAGTTGTCGATACCGGTCTAACGTGATCTAGCAAAATCGCTAGATCGTGTTAGAGAATCCTCTACACGGGCTGCGAGCGCAAGAACTTGCCGAAGTGCGGGACGGTGAACGCGATCAATCCTCGCTCCGAGCTGTAGATAAGCCCCTTCTTGATCAGGCCGTCCCTGGCCGGCGACAGGCTGGATGGCTTGCGGCCAAGCTCGTCGGCGACCACCGACGTCGGCACCGGCTCATCGCCGGCCGAGGCCATCGCGCGCATGTACTCTCGTTCGGCCGGCGTCGCCCGCTCGTACCGGCTGCCGAAGAACCCGACGGCCAGCTCGCCCTCCGCCTCCGGCGCGGCGACCAGCACATCCTTCTCGGTCACCGGCGACGCCGCCGCGACATCCCAGGTCACCTTGCCGTACGCCTGCACGAAGAACGGATACCCGTCGGCCGCCTCGTACAGCGCGTCCAGGGCACCGGTGGTGAACGTCACGTCCTCGCGTTCCGCGGGCGCGATCAGCGCCAGGTCGGCCGCCTCCCGGTCGAGTTTGTCTATCCGGGCGTAGCGGAAAAGCCGTTCGGAATAAGACTTACTGGCAGAGAGCACGGACGGGAGGTGCGGCAGGCCGGCGCCAACCACAATCAGCGGGCCGCCGGACTGGGACAGCTCGTGGCAGGCGGCGCACAGCGCCGACACGTCGGGGGTGGGCACGTCCTGCATCTCGTCGACGAACAGGCCGATCCCGACGCCGAGGTCGCCGGCCACGGACGCGGCCTCGGCGAACAGCTCGGTCAGGTCGACCTCCAGGTCGCCGGAGTCGGCGCGGCCGCGCACCGCGGGCACGTCGATGCCCATGCCAGTGGTGACTGAGGTGCCCTTGGGCAGCTTGGGGTCGCGCAGGGCGAACGACTTCAGCACGCCGAGGAAGTACTCGATCCGGTCCGGTGCGCGGTGCCGCGGCGCGATCTCCCGCACCGCCATGTGCAGCGCGGCGGCGACCGGCCGGCGGATCGACTGGTCCGGCCGTGCCTCGATCTTGCCGGTCCCCCACAGCCGCTGGATGGCCATCGACCGGAACGTGTTCAGCAGCACGGTCTTGCCGACGCCGCGCAGGCCGGTCAGCACCATCGACCGTTCGGGGCGGCCGCGGGCGACCCGTTCGAGGACGACCTCGAACTGGGCGATCTCCCGATCGCGCCCGGTGAGCTCCGGCGGCCGCTGGCCGGCGCCGGGAGCGTAGGGGTTGCGCACCGGATCCATGGATCGGACTCTATGGCCCGCTCTAGCCCAGACCCTAGATTTCCCTAGAAACCGCTACCGGCGTGTCGCGGTACGTCAGTGTTCGCGGCGGTTGAGGCGGGCCAGGTACTCGTTGTAGGCCGCCAGGTGGGCATCGTCGTCCACGCTCTCGCTGACGTCGGCGGTGGCCGAAACCTGGGTCGCGAAGTTCGCCCGCCGCGCCGACTCCAGCCAGCCGAGGCCGCCGTCGGCGAGCTTCTCCCGGCTCCACCCGAAGAACACGGCCATCATCAGCGCGAACATCAGCCCGGCCCCGCCGACCCACATGACCGCCCCGCCGATGTGCACGTCGTCGATCGGACTCGGCGCCCATGACGGCCGGCCATCGGCCATCGACGGGAACGGGTTGCCGCCTTCGGAGCCGAGGACGAGGCCGGTGAACGCGTCCACCGGCATGGCCAGGAACAGCAGGAACAGCCGGGTCGGGTAGGAAACCCGCCAGCGGATCGGCTCGCGCCCGATCAGCGGCAGGAAGTACAGGTAGCCCGCCACCAGGTAGAGCACGTGCTCCCCCTGGTGGACCGCCTCGTGGGTCATCACCAGGTTCATGAAGCCGGTGAGGTGCGTGCCGACGATCACTCCGACGTACAGCGCCACGCCGACGGCCGGGAAGGTGAGCGCGCTGATCACGTTCGAGCGCATTGCGCGTTTTGCCCAGGTGTGCACCGGGTTCCGGCTGGCGTGCAGCAGCAGTGTGCCCGGCTGGCCCACCACCAGCAGCGGCGGCGCGACCATGAGCAGCAACAGGTGCTGGACCATGTGATCCCAGAACAGCACATCGTCGTAGCTGCCGACGCCGCTCTCGGTGGCGACCACGATCGTGCCGATTCCGGCCAGGAACAGCGCCGTCCGCCACCACGGCCACGGCCGGACCGGGTGCTTGCGCCAGACCCGGTAAACCCCCCACAGGTAGAGTCCGGCCGCCACGACGGCGAATGCCGTCACGACCGGAGCGAACTGCCACAGCGTGAGGATCCGCGCCACGCTGATCGGGGGGAGGCCCATGTCTCATAACACTACTCGCGGTCGTAGATCGGCTGGACCTGGGCGAGGTCACCGCCGGACGAACACGGCGTGGACGGTGAGCGTGTCGTGCGCGGCTACCGTACCCAGGAAGTTCCAGGTGAGCCCGAACTCCGCATGGTTGATCCGGACTTCGGCGTCGAGCCGCACCTCGTCATCCTCGTGGACGACCGAGGTCGCTTCGAAGGTCAGCGGCCGGGTGCGGTCACGGACGGTCAGGGTGCCGGTGACGGTCGCGCCCTGGCCGGACGGCTCGGCGCCCGTCAGCGCGAAGACGATGTCCGGATATTTGCTGACATGGAGGAAGTCGGCCGAGCGCAGGTGCTTGTCGCGTCTGCCGATGTTCGTGTCGATGGACGCCGCGGCGACCGTGAGGGCGCCGCTCACCTCGCCTGCCTGCGTAATCGTGCCATGGCCCGCGACCTGCCGGAACACGCCGCTCGTCGGCATCAGGCCGCCCAGACTCCGGTTCTTCAGCGAGATGGTGGACCGTGCCGGGTCGAGGACCCAGTCACCCACCAGCGCCGCGCTGTCCAGCAGGTCCTTGGTTAGCTCCATGATCGCCGCCTTGTCACACTGAGGAGATGTGAGGTGTCTGTCCATACGACACGCGAGGATCAGGGGATGTGACCGATGTCCGAGGCCGACGTGGAGAGCTTCGAACGGAACCGGGCCCGCCTGCGGGCGGTTGCCTACCGGATGCTCGGCTCGTTCACCGAAGCCGACGACGCCGTCCAGGAGGCGTGGCTGCGGTTCAGCCAGACGGACGCCAGCGGCGTCGACAACCTCGGCGCGTGGCTGACCACGATCACCGCGCGGGTCTGCCTGAACGTGCTGCGCGCGCGGAACGCGCGGCGTGAGGAGCCGCTGCATGACGTGCACGTGCCCGACCCGGTGGTCAGCCGCGCGGACGGGACGAACCCGGAGGAGCAAGCGCTGCTGGCCGACTCGGTCGGACTCGCGCTCCAGGTCGTGCTCGACACGCTGACGCCGGCCGAACGGCTGGCGTTCGTCCTGCACGACATGTTCGGCCTGCCCTTCGACGACATCGCCCCCATGGTCGGGCGCACCCCGGCCACGACAAGGCAGCTCGCCAGCCGGGCCAGGCGCCGGGTGCGCGGCGCCGATGTGCAATCCCCCGACCCCGACCTCGGCCGCCAGCGGGAGGTTGTCGACGCCTTCTTCGCCGCGGCGCACCGCGGTGATTTCGACGCGCTCGTCGCGCTGCTCGACCCCGATGTCCTGCTCCGGTCCGACGGCGGAACGGCGCATCCGGAGTTTTCCGTGGCGATCCATGGCGCGGCGGAGGTCGCCCGCCGTACGCTCTCGGTCGCCTCCACGACCGGGATCAAGCATCCGGCCCTGGTCAACGGGGCCGCGGGCGTCGTTGTCACGCTGCACGGCACGCCGGTCGCGGTCATGGGCTTTACCGTCGTCCGCGGCAAGATCACCGAGATCAACGCGATCGTCGACCCCGAGCGTGTTGACCGCCTAGGCCTGGCCGTCCTCGACGACTGACGTCGGCATCGAACCGCGGAGCGGGAGGGATTCGAACCCCCGGGCCACGTGAGTGGCCGGCTGCTTTCAAGGCAGCTGCAATCAACCGGACTCTGCCACCGCTCCCAGCCGGTACGCCGACCGCAGGTTACTGACCGACGCCCGTACAGGCACTCTTCTATTAGATACTCGGCGCCGTCCGCCGCGAGTATGTACAGCCAATCGTATGCGTGGCGTGGCACGCGCTTAACCATGTAACCCGCGCCGGAGAGGCCTCCTGAGATTATTGCGGACACTTACCCTCCCAGTTTGGGGGGTAAGTGTCCGCAGTAATTCGAGACCGTGGCACAAATCCGCATTTATGCGGATTTGTGTTCGAGGGCTGCGGGTCAGGGCCGACGGGGGCGGCTAACGGCGGCGGGGCCAGGCGAAGCCGTCGCCGACGATGGCGGCGAGCGCCAGGTACGCCTCGGCGGTCTCGCTGGCCAGCAGGTCCAGTTCCACCTCCGCGCCCTCCTCCAGGTGCGCGTCGTACGGGATCCGCAGCACGGCCCGGCACCGGGCGGCGAAGTGCTGCTCCAGCCGGTCCAGGTCCACGGTGCTCTTGCTGCGCCGCCGGATCGCCGACAGCACGACCACGCCGTTGCGGACCAGGGCGCCGTATTCGTGCGCCTCAAGCCAGTCCAGTGTCGCGGACGCACTCCGCGCCCCGTCCACCGAAGGCGAGCTCACCAGCACTATCTGATCCGCGAGCCGCAGCACGCCCGCCATCGCCGAATGCAGCAGCCCCGTCCCGCAGTCGGTGATGCACACGGAGTAGAACTGCTCGAGCACCTGCGCCGCGTCGCAGTAGTCCCGCTCGTTGAACGCGGTGGACACGGCCGGGTCGCGGTCGGAGGCCAGCACCTCGAGCCGGCTGGTCGACTGGGAGGTGAAGGCCCGGACGTCGGCGTACCGGCTGATCTGCCCGCGCTCGTTCAGCAGGTCGCGGATCGTGGCGGCGGTCTCCAGCCGGACCTTGTCCGACAGCGTGCCGCGGTCCGGGTTCGCGTCCACCGCGATCACCCGGTCACCGCGGAACGAGGCAAGCGTCGCGCCGAGCCCGGCCACCGTGGTGGTCTTGCCGACGCCGCCCTTGAGGCTGAGCACGGCGACCCGGTGATGCCCGCCGCCCACCGGCGTCTTCACCCGGTTGACCAGGTCGCGGCGCCGCGCGTCGGCCGTCGACTCGCCGATCCGGAACAGCCCGCCGGAGGCACGGTAGACCACACGCCGCCAGCCGGAACCCGGCAGCGGCCGTTTTCCGTGCAGCAAGAACTCCGTGGTCAGCGTGTCCGAGGCCGGGACCGCCTGCGGATAGCCGACTTCGTCCGCGTAGCTCACCGGCCCGGCGTAGCCGAGCGGCACGGCATGTCCCGGCCGCTCGAACAAACCCGGCCCGGCCTGCTCCGGCACCGGCGCGTACCCCTCGCCGCTCGGGTACTCATATTCCGCGGGACCTGCCGCGGAAGGCGGCGCGGGTCGCCGGAACGGCATGAACCCCGCCGGGTACACCGATGAGAATGGGTTCGTGCCGTCGGCCGCGTCGCTGTCGTCGGCGTCATTCATCGTCAAGGCCCGCCCTCCTTGATGTCCGGTATACCTAAGAGCGTAAGAGCCTCCCTATACCCATAGCAACCAGTTGCTCTCGTTAGGTAGCCACAATGCATGCGATTGTCATCACCCATCCCGGTGGCCCCAACGTTCTCAGTTGGCAACAGGTCCCCGACCCGGTGCCCGGCCCGGACGAGGTCGTCATCGACGTCGCCGCCAGCGCCGTGAACCGCGCGGACCTGATGCAGCGCCAGGGTTTGTACCCGCCGCCGCCCGGCGCCCCGCCCTACCCAGGCCTCGAGTGCGCGGGGACGATCTCCGCCGTCGGCGAGAGCGTCACCGCCTGGCACGAGGGCGATGAGGTGTGCGCGCTGCTCGCCGGCGGCGGCTACGCGGAGCGGGTGGCGGTCTCCGAAGGCCAGGTGCTGCCCCGTCCGGCGAACCTCCCGCTTACCGCCGCCGCCGCGCTTCCCGAGGTCGCCTGCACGGTCTACTCGAACATCTTCCAGCTCGCCCACCTCACCGGTGGCGAGCTCATCCTCATCCACGGTGGCGGCAGCGGCATCGGAACGATGGCGATCCAGCTGGCGCGCGCGGCCGGTGCCCGGGTGGCGGTCACCGCCGGGTCCGCCGCGAAGCTCGCCAGGTGCCGCGAGCTCGGCGCCGAGATCACGATCAACTACAAGACCGAAGATTTCGCCGAGGTGCTGCGCGACCAGGCCGATGTGATCCTGGACATCATGGGCGCGAGCTACCTCCAGCGGAACCTGGACACGCTCGCGGCCAACGGCCGGCTGTCGATCGTCGGCCTGCAAGGCGGCGCCCGCACCGAGATCGACCTGCGCTCGCTGCACGGCAAGCGTGCGGCGATCTACGCGACCACCCTGCGCGCGCGTCCGCTCGACGAGAAGGCGCGGATCGTCGCCGCCGTCCGCGAGCACGTCTGGCCGCTGATCGAGACCGGGAAGGTCATGCCCGTGATCGACACGGAGGTGCCGATGCCCGAGGCGGCACGAGCCCACCAGCTCGTGGCGGACAGCGCCCACGTGGGGAAGGTCCTCCTAGTGGCGCAGCGCTAGCCTGCGGGGGGAACCATCCCCCCGCACCCCCCCGGATAGGCTCTGCTAGCCCGTGGGGGGACGACCCCCACACCCCCCGGATAGGCTGAGGTAATGAGCGAATCGCAGGAGCACCCGCAGGTCCTGGTGCTGGGTCCGGACGGCATGGCGGTCGCCGGAGACGAGGCCCAGGAGGCCAGCGAACGACCGGTCACGGAGATGGTCGAGCAGCCGGCCAAGGTGATGCGCATCGGCAGCATGATCCGCCAGTTGCTCGAAGAGGTCCGGGCCGCTCCGCTGGACGAGAAGAGCCGGGCCCGGCTCAAGGAGATTCACACCAGCTCCATCAAGGAACTCGAGGACGGCCTCGCGCCCGAACTGGTCGCGGAGCTGGATCGCCTGTCGCTGCCGTTCGCCGAGGAGGGCACCCCGTCCGAGGCCGAGCTCCGCGTCGCCCAGGCGCAGCTGGTCGGCTGGCTGGAAGGGCTGTTCCACGGCATCCAGACGACGCTGTTCGCGCAGCAGATGGCCGCCCGCGCCCAGCTTGAGCAGATGCGCCGCGCGCTGCCGCCTGGCATGATCCCGCCAGACGAGCTACAGCAGCAGCGCCCCGGCTCAGGCCCTTATCTCTAAATTTCCCAGAACGACATCGGTGCGTCCTCCGGTCACGGCCTGCCGAACCGGAGGCGGCCGAGCCAGGCCGCTGCTTCGGCAAACTCGGCATCTGAGGTTCCGGGCCTGACCTGCGTCGTGCCGCCGTCGCAGCGCGCGTAGCTGCCGAGGAAGCGGACCCGCGCGCAGACCCGGCGCAGGCCCATCAGCGCCTCGCCGACGCGGGCGTCGTCCACATGCCCCTCGCAGTCGATGAAGAAGTAGTACTGGCCGAGCCGGTCGCCGGTGGGTCGCGACTGGATCGTGGTCAGGTTGATGCCGCGGACCGCGAACTCGGTGAGGATCTCCAGCAGCGCGCCGGGGTGATCGTCGGCGAGGAACGCGGCTATCGAGGTCCGGTCGGTGCCCGTGGGTGCGGGCAGCGGGCCCGTGGGAGCCACCAGCACAAACCTTGTCGCCGCATTGCTCCGGTCGTGCACGTCCGAAGCCAGCACGGCCAGACCGTACCGATCCGCCGCGAACGCACCGGCCAGCGCCGCGTCAAGCGTGCCGTCCGCCACCTGGCGAGCCGCCTCGGCGTTGGAGGCGGTGGTGATCCACTCGCTGTCCGGCAGGTTGGCGGCCAGCCAGCCGCGGCACTGCGGCATCGCCTGGGGGTGCCCGCCCACGGTCTTGACGTCGGCGAGTTCCGTGCCCGGCTTGGCGAGCAGCGCGAAGGCGATCGGGATCTGCGTCTCCCCGCGGATCACCAGGCCGTCTTCGGCGGCCAAGGCGTCCAGGGTGGCGGTCACGATGCCCTCGACCGAACTCTCGATGGGCACCACGGCACGGTCCGCCGTGCCGTCCCGGACCGCGGCCAGCGCGGCCTGAATGGTGGGGCAGGCCAGCGCCTCGGCGCCGGGCTCGATGGCGCGCAGCGCCGCCTCCGTGAATGTGCCCTCAGGTCCCAGATAGGCATACGGCATGCGTCTGAGCTTAGCCAGGGGGTCCGGGGGGCGGGCCCCCAGGTCAAGGACTGCCCTACCCGACCGGAAGCGACCTGCGGGTCTTGACCCGCGCGTCGCTGTCCACCAGCTGCTCGGTCGCGGGCAATCCGTGGCCGAGGCGCGCGGCGCGGACCGCCTGCTCCTCCTCGGGGGAGAGCGCCTGCGTCCCGGCACCACGCCGGATGATCTTGGCGTAGGTGCGGGTCTCCGACCTGCTGTTGATCGAGCTGAGCACTACGCCGTCGCCGACGGCGTTGAGCAGCGCCACCGAGAATGACAGCTGACCGGACATCTCGCTGAGCGCGTCGTAGCGGACCACCGCGAGGTCGCGCAGCGCGCGCGGGTCGACGGTGCCGCGGGACCCGACGCTACCGTCGATCAGCTCCGCGCATTCCTTCACCGCCCGTGTGGCGCGCCGGTGCGCGACCATCCCCGTCAGGATGCCGATCACTCCCGCCAGCGGACCCAGCACTGCGAACGCTACCGAAGTCACTCCACGCACTATACCTATTACCGATGGTGATCGCGATGAGCGCCGCGACGGTGGCGGTAATGATCGCCGGCGAGACCCCGTTGCGGAACGCCGGCTGGATCCAGTGCAGCCCGCGCGGCAGCGACACGTCCGCTGTCCTGGCCGGCAGGTACGCCAGCCCGAGCGCGGTGGTACGCGCCAGCATCAGCCAGTCCAATCCGGACGCCGGCACCAGCGCCAGGAACGCCCAGCCGAACGCGTCGTACCACGGCAGGACGTAGGGCCAGGCGAACAGCCACGCGACGACGAGGGCGAGCACCACCCACACGCCCGCCGGCGCCACGCCCGCCGACGCCACGCCCACCGGCGCCACGCCCACCGACACCCGGCGCCGCTCGGCGATCCGGCGCACCATGAGCACCGCCAGCACCAGCGCGAGCACAATGGCGCCGTACTTGACGAGGTCCCCCGCGGCGCCATGTCCGGCCGCGCCCTGGAGGACCGTCCTGATCGTCCGCCACGGCGACCCGATCGAGACCATGTCGCTGGCCCGCGACGTCACGGTGAGCATCGCCGATCCGCCGATCGCCACGGCCGCGCCCGCGACCACGGCGAATCCCGCGCACAGCGAACCCAGCAGGATGGCCACCACTGCTCGCTCGCGATCTCGGTGCTCGAGCACCAGGGCGACAGCCAGCCCCGCGACCACCAGCGCGGCGGACACCTTCACCGCGAACCCGAGCCCGGCCAGCGCACCAGCGAGCGCCGCGCGCCCGGGTGACCCCCAGCCGCGGGACAGCACCGCGACCGCCGCGACACAGAAGACGATCTGCTGCGTGTCGATATGCCCCCCGGCGATGAGCACCTGGAGCAGCAGCGGGTTGGCGGTCCACAGCAGCATCGCGCGCAGCCGCCGCTCCCGGCCGCCGCTCATCCGGTACAGCAGCAGCGCGGTGACGCCGAACGCCAGCAGGTTCGCGAGCCCGAGCACGAACACGGTCAGCCGGACCGACGTCCCGCCGATCAGCGACGCCAGCGCCTGGATGCCGCTGGCCAGCGGCCCGTAGACGGATGGCTGGCCGTACCAGTCCTGTACCGCGCGCGCCACCGGGTCGCCGTGCGCGGCCAGCTGAGCCGGGGTGGTCAGGTACGGGTTGTGCCCGGTCGCCACCATCCGCCCGTACGCGGCATAGCTGAGCGGATCCGACGACCCGAACGGCGGGACCAGCGTCAGCACGACCGCGGCCAGCATCCCCGCCAGCAGGACGGTGCGGGGGTGCACCGTCCAGCCATCGCGGACTGCCCGGAGCAGCAGGACCAGCCCGGCCGCCCCGGCTAGGACGCCGAGCGCGGTGAGGCCGACCGCGAGGTAGGCGGACAGGTGCAGGTCGAATGCCCACGGCGGCTGCCTCCGGGCACCGGACAGGACCGGTTCCATGACCGACGGCCCAGCGACTGCCACCGCGAACGTGCAGAGCAGGCTGAGCCCCGTGCCCGCGAGCCCGAGCCGCCCGGCGTTCATCTCCGTGTCGCGAGCGCCCAGGCGACGTCAGCGAGCTGGCGGGCCCGGTGCAGCTGGGCGCGCAGGTCGGTTCCGGTGGCCCGGTGCGCCAGGTCCACCTCGACCTCGGTTACCCGCATGCCCTTGCGCATCAGGTCGATGGTGAGGCCGGTCTCCACGCCGAAGCCCGGCGCCAGCGGCCGGGCCGCCTCGAACGCGGCCCTGGTCAGGCACCGCTGCCCGTTCAGCGGCTGGCGCGGGGTCCAGCCGGTCGCCCGGCGGATGCCGGCCCCGGACAAGCCGACGACCATGCCGTGGCCGCCTAGCTTGACGGTGGCGGTGAACACGGCGATCGTCATGTCCGCGGTCCCGGCCAGCACCGGCTCGGCCAGCGGTCCCGCCCGGCTGGCCGTATCGCCCAGGTCGGCATCCAGGAACAGCAGGTGCCGCGGCGTGTCCCGGTCCAGCAGCCGGATCGCCTCCGCGCCGGTTTCCATCGCCGCGCCCTTGCCGCGATTCCGGGTGTGTCGCATCACGGCGGCACCAGCCGCCCCGGCCCGGTCCGCGGTGGCATCCGTCGATCCGTCGTCCACAACCACGACAAGCCCGACCTTGGGCAGGCCGAGTGCCGCGGTGACGGTGGCCTGAATACGATCGGCCTCGTTCCGCGCGGGTATGACGACCGCGATCTCGCCCGCGTCTGGCATGGGGTAGATCGTATAAGTTCTGCGGCACCGCTGGCTTGGTGCGGTTAAGGTCCGCCTCGTCAACCAGGGTGAAAACCGAGTCGAGGCCGGTTACCTGAAGGATCTTGCGCACCGCTGGCTTCGGCGCCGCGATTTCCAGTTCGCCACCCCGCTCGCGCGCGCGGCGCAGGCAGGAGAGCAGCACATTCATCCCGGTCGAGTCGCAGAACTCGACGCCGGACATGTCAACCACCACCCTGGCGGGCTTGCCATCGGCGATCAGCGCCGCGAGCTCGCCATGCAGCCGCGGAGCGGTATAGAGGTCGATTTCTCCAGAAATGGTCACGATCGTGTGATCATCGTGAGATCGACTCGAGACATTAAGCTCCACGTGCGGAACCTTACCGTCTCAGGCGCTAAGAAGCCAGACCACTACGCTGAGTATGCAAATAGTTCATCGTTCGTTAGCTAGCGGCCGCCAGCAACTCGATGGCAGGATCTCGCGCCACCGGGCAGCACATGCTGCGCGGTCCGCCCCGGCCGCCGCACAATTCGCTGGCCGGCACCCGGATGACCTCGATGCCGTTGTCCTCGAGCCTGGCGTTGGTTGTCACGTTGCGCTCGTGGGAGACCACGACCCGCGGCCGCAGCGCGAGCAGGTTGCCGGCATCGTCCCACTGTCCCCGGTCGGCCACGCCGGTCTCGATGACATGCAGCCGGTCCAGCCCGATCGCGTCCGCCATCGCCCCGAGAAAGGCCTGCGGGTGCGATACCCGCAGGCCCTCGCCGCGCGGCGTGATGGCCCGCGCGGTCAGCGAGTAGGCGGTGGCCGGGTGCATGAGCACGGTGCCGCTGTCCACCATCGTGCAGATGGTGTCAAGGCGCGTCGCGGCGGTTCCCTGACTTCGGTCGGTGTCCATGGCGACGGCCAGCACGGTATGCGCGAGCCCGGCGTCGAAGACCTGCCTGGCCAGCCGCTCCACGCCGGCCGCGTGGCCGTGACAGCCGACCGCGATCACTCCGGGGGCGGCCAGCAGCACGTCGCCGGCGTCCAGCGGCTCTAGTTCGGGCTGGTAGAGCATTTTGGTTCCGGCGAACAGCGGGTGGTGTCCGTAGATCACCGCCGCCAGCTGCGCCTCACGGCGCCGCCCCGGCGTGTCCAGGCTGGCCACCGCCACCCGGTCACCGATCCAGGCACTGGAGTCGCGGGTGAACACCAGGTTCGCCAGCGGCTCGATGATGAAATCCCCGGGCGCGAGCAACTGGTAGACCGCGCCGTGCCCGGCGCGGAATTCAGCGACGGTAAGCCCGCAGATCAGCGCCGTGGTGAGCGCCTCGGGGCCGAGCCCGTCCAGGTGCCGGCGGACCTGCCCGGTCAGGTCGTCGCCCAGCATGACCGAGCTGAGCGCCGCCTCGATCGCGTCCCGCCGGGCCGGCGCGTATTCCAGCGCGTCCTGGAGCAATTCGGTCAGGTAGAGCACCTGGACGTCATGGTCGCGCAGCACCTGGGTGAACGCGTCGTGTTCCTGCCGCGCCCGGTCCGCCCACGGCATGCCAGCGAACAGCAGCCGCCCGCGGTCCCGCGGCGTGACCCGCCGCAATTCCGCACCAGGCCGATGCGCGATGACACTCCGTAGCCGGCCGATCTCGCTGTCCGCCCCGTGAAATCGTGACATTGCCCATCCCCCGCCAACTACACCGGGCCACCCCCGTAACCCGGGCGAAACGTGCTAGCCGGACCCCGTAGCCGCCGCGGGCACGCCGACCGCGGTCAGCTCCGGACAGGGAATCTCCGCCCACACGGTGGTTCCCTCGTCGTCACACCGAGTGCCCCAGTGCCGGGACAGCCTGGCCACGATCCGCAGACCACGGCCGCCGGTAGTGGACTGGCTCAGCTCACCAAGCTCGGGAAGGGTAAGGCCCCCGCCGTCCTTCACCGAGATCCGCACCGCTCCGGCGCTAAGGTGCCAGGCGACCCGGATGGTCGCTCCAGGTAGCGGGCGGGCGTGTCGCAACGCGTTGCTGAGTAGCTCGCTGATCACGACCGCCGCGTCGGCTACCGCCGATTCGTAGATACCCGCCGCTACCAGGTCAGACACCAGACGACGCCGGGCAACGCTGGCGCTAGAGGCGGCGAACGGGAGCTGTAGCACGCTCGACGTAGTCACCTCCCTGCTCAGCTAGCCTCACGGACCCGCTACGAGCGGAAATGCCCCGTGCACGTGCCCCGGAAACACGCGAAGCGGATAGATATCTGCACTAGCCCCGCCACGGGCACGGTCGCGGGCACGGTAACGTCTCTCCGTGAGCGTTGTGAGTTGCCCATGAAACAGCGAGCGCGGGACCAAGGCGGCCCGGGCACGCTGACTGATGACCTGGAACCCCCGGATATTTCGCCCGAGTCTGTCTCGGACGTTCCGCTGGCCGAGCTTGCCGCCGAATACAAGCTCCGGCCAAGTGCCGCGCGGCCGGGTGTATTCAAGTACGCCGCCCAGCTATGGGACCGGCGGCACTTCATCATGGGCTTCGCCACGGCCCGCAACGTCGCGATGTACACCGAAGCGCGGCTCGGCCAGCTCTGGCAGGTGCTCACCCCGCTGCTGAACGCCGCCGTTTACTACCTGATCTTCGGCAAGATCCTGGACACGAGCCGCGGCGTGCCGAACTTCATCGCGTTCCTGATCACCGGCATCTTCATCTGGAACTTCACCCAGCGCTCGTTCATCACGGCCTCCCGGGTGATGCCGGACAGCCTGCCGCTGATCCGGGCGCTGCCGTTCCCGCGCGCCTGCCTGCCGATCGGCTACGTGATCATCGAACTCCAGCAGCTCGTCATGTCGATGATCATCTTGATTGCCATCGTGCTCGGCACCCGCGAGCCGCTGACCTGGTACTGGCTGCTCGTCATCCCCGCGCTGGTGCTCCAGGGCGTGTTCAACGCAGGCATGGCCCTGTTCCTCGCCAGGCTCGGCGCCGGCGCGGACGACTTCGGCCAGCTGATGCCGTTCCTGGTCCGGACCTGGATGTACACCTCCGGCGTGATGTTCAGCATCGAGACGGTGTCCTCGCTGCGCAACCACCCGACGCTCACCTACCTGCTCCAGATCAACCCCGCGGCGGTCTATATCAGCCTGGCGCGCAACGCCATCCTCGCCTCGCAGCGGGCGGCGTGGCCGGGCAGCAAGCCGTACAACCCGAACCTGTGCCACGCGTTCCACGCGGCGTCCAAAGGCAAGGCGCTGCTCGACAGCGCGTACTGCCACGGCACGGTCTCGATGAACGGCCTGTGGCTGTGGGGAGCGGGCTGGGCGATTCTCGCCATGGTGGTCGGTTTCGTGTTCTTCTGGCAGGCGGAAACGAGGTACGGCCGTGGCTGAGGTCGGCAACCCCACGGTGGTCGTCGACGACCTGCACGTGGTGTACCGGGTCTACGGTGCTGGCGGCGACAAAGGCACCGCGGCGACCGCGCTGATGCGCGTGCTCAAGCGCCAGCGCCGCCCGTCGGTGCGCGAGGTGCACGCGATCCGCGGCGTCTCGTTCGTGGTCAATCACGGCGACGCGATCGGCATCATCGGCCGCAACGGGTCGGGCAAGTCGACCCTGCTCCAGGCGATCGCCGGCCTGCTGCCGCCGGAGCAGGGCTGCGTGTACACCAGCGGCCAGGCCGCGCTGCTCGGCGTCAACGCCGCGCTGCTCGACGATCTGACCGGCGAGCGCAACGTGGTGCTCGGCTGCCTGGCCATGGGCATGACCCCGCAGCAGGTCAAGGACCGGTTCCAGTCGATCGTGGACTTCTCCGGTGTCGGCAACTTCATCGACTATCCGATGCGGACCTACTCGACCGGCATGGCCCAGCGGCTGCGCTTCTCCATCGCGTCCGCGAAGAGCCACGAGATCCTGATGATCGACGAGGCGCTGGCCACAGGCGACGCGAACTTCCGGGCCAAAAGCCACGACCGGATCATGGAGTTGCGCGGCGAGGCCGGCACCGTGTTCCTGGTGGCGCACAACCTCGCCGAGATCGAGGCGAGCTGCAACCGCGTCATCTGGCTGGAGAAGGGCAAGATCATGATGCAGGGCACCGACGTGCCCGCGATCGTCGACGAGTACCTGAAAGCCACCGGCGGCGAACCCCGCAAACGCGACAACCCCCCCCAGCCCGACCGCACCGCCGACAACTAGCCCCCGCGCACCCGTCCGCCTCCCTCGCGCCCGCGCCGCCTTTCCTCGCGGGACATATCCGACATGTCCCGCTATCCGGCCGCATCACGCCGCGCTCCCATGTGAGAAAAAGTGCTTCATGTTGGGAAAGGCGCCAGATCTGGCGCCTTTTCTACCGCGAAGCCCTTTTCTAACACATAAGGATTCTCACACGCCTCACTAACCCCACGGGTAACACCACGCGCAGGTCCGAGCGCCGCTCGCCAGCTCCCACGTCCCGCGACCCACTCCCACCGAGGGGGCTGTGAGGTAGATGTGGCGCTTCGGGCACATGTGACTAGTGCGACCATGCGGGGACGCGCACGGTGGCGGGTGTCGCGCAGGCTCGGGGCGGCGCGGGAAGCGGAGGGCGGGGCGGCGCGCGCGGCGGGGGGGCAGCGCGGCGCACGGGCGTGGTTAGGCAGGGCGCGGGGGCGGGGTGCGCACGACAGGGGCGGCGCGCGTGGCGCAGGCTTAGGCGGGGCGGAGGCGGAGGCGGAGGGTGGTGCCGCCGGCGGGGCGGGGGCGGGCGGTTACTTCGCCGTGCTGGGCTTGCGCCAGGCGGCGCACGATGAACAGGCCGATGCCGACTCCGCCGAAGCGGCGGCGGTCGCCGGTCTCGCCTTGCACGAAGCGGTCGAAGATGCGCTCGAGGTCGGCGGTGGCGATGCCGATGCCTTCGTCGTCGACGGTGACCTCGATCCACGGGCCGTGCACGCGCGCCCGGATGTGCACGGTGCCGCCGTCCGGCGAGTATTTGATCGCGTTCTCCAGCAGCTGGCCGATGATGATGTCGGTCGCCATCGTGTCGCCGTGCGCCGCGGGCAGGTCCGCGGGGATGTCCGCGACCACCGTGTGCTTGTCGGACAGCGGCTGGAACGAGTTCGCCGCGCCGCGCAGCACGCCCGCGAGGTCGAACGGCCCGTTGCTTACGGGCAGCTGGTCCGCCCCGGCCCGCGCGCCGAGCAGCAGCTGCTCGACCAGCCGGCCGAGCGAGCCGGCCCGCTCGGCGATCGTCCGCACCGCGGCACGCCGGTCCTCGTCGGGCAGCTGATCCCAGCGGCTGGCCAGCGTGCTGGCGAAGCCTTGCACGACGGTGATCGGGGTACGCAGCTCATGGCTGGTCGTGGCCAGGAACAGGTCTTTGGCCTCCTCGAGCTCCTTGGCCGCGGTGATGTCGCGGAAGTCGATGACGAGCTCGCCCTCATCAGCGAGTGCGGTGCACAGGACGTCGAGCCACCTGCCGTTCGGCAGCTTGTGCGCGAGGGTTGCGCCCGGTTCTGGCAGCGGGAACGGAAGCTCCTTGCTGAGGACCTCGGACGCCGGGATGCCGGTGATCCGGTGCGCGGCCGGGTTCCACTCGCGGACCATCCCGCTGCTGTCGAGCACCGCGATGCCGTCCGCGCTGCCGTCGATCACCGCGCGCTCGTGCGCTCGCTGCCGGACCACTTCCTCGAACGCCATCGCGTTGGTCAGCGCCACCCCGGCGTGTCCGGCCAGCAGTTCGAGCAGCTCCAGCTCGACGTGGCTCAGCTTGCGCCGGGAGAACAGCGCGTACAGCGCACCGTACGGCTTGCCGGCGACGTGCGACAGGCTCAGCGCGATCGTGTGCAGGCCCGGCAGCGCGGACCAGATCAGGTCGTCGAAACCGCCCGACTCGGCGGTGGCCATCATCACCGTCTTACCGGACGCCATCAGCTCGCCGACCAGGCTCCGGGACAGCGTCGCCACCCGGCCGCGCAGCCGGGCCGGCAGGCCCGCGGTGCTCACCAGCCGGAGCATGTCGTCCTCGATCAGCACGAACCCGCCGGCGTCGGCCCCGGTCAGCTCGCGCAGCGAAGCCGCGATCCGGTCGAGCACGGACTCCAGGTCGAGCTGGGCGTTCATGTCGGCCACCACGTCGCCGAGCCGCCGGACCACCCTGGCCCGTTCGGCCATGTAGTGCCTGGCCACGTCGTCCTCGCCGACCTCGTGACAGACGTTCACCCAGCCGGTTACATCACCGGTCCCACCTCCAGCAGGCACGGTGATAAGCGCGCTGGTGTCGATCCGCACGTCGATCAGCGTGTTGTCCTTGCGGACCCGGCGGGTCGCGAACGAGATCTGCCCGCCGCCGCGCACCCGCTCGAGGACGGCGTTGTGCTCGGCCTTCAGCTCTTCGGGGATGATGTGCGGCTCGAAGCCCACGACCTCGGCGGACGTCCAGCCGAACATCCGCTCCGCGGCCGGATTCCACAGCATCACCGTGCGGTCCGTGCCGAACGCCACGATCGCGTCCGCCGCGCACTCTACGACGGTGCGCGCGGTTGCGTCGGCCAGGCTCGTCACATCAAACATCGTGCCACGTCAGGCTGTTCAACGGGCGAAGAGCACGCCAGGATTCAGCAGGCCTGCCGGGTCCAGGCCGGACTTAATGGCGCGCATCGCCGCGATCTCGGCGGGGGTCCGGGACAGGTGCAGCACCGCCGCCTTGGCCCGGCCGATGCCGTGCTCCGCCGATATCGTCCCGCCGTGCGCCGCCGCCAGCGCCAGCACGGCGTCATCGACCGCGTCGTCTTCCGGCGACGGGCCGAGCACGTTCACGTGCAGGTTGCCCGCCGCGATGTGGCCGAACACGATCGCCCTCGCGTCGAAACGGGCCACTACCTCGGAAAGCTCGGCGCGGAACCCGGCGAGCCGCGACACCGGCATCGCGACGTCGAGCTTGTGCGGGATGCCGGCCGCGCTGATCGATTCGGTGTGGCGTTCCCGGTAGGCCCACAATGCCGCCCGCGCCGGGCCATCCATCGCTACCGAGGCATCAGTTATCAGAGGAAGCTCCGAGAGTCGTTCGGAGAAATCTTCCGAGCCGGTGATGTCGACCAGCAGGTACGCGGGGTAGGCGGCGGCAAGCGGCGCGGGCAGGCCGGTGTGCGCCCGCACCAGCGCCAGGCCGGCCGCCTCGAAGTACTCGGCGGCGCGGATGCCCGGGACGAGCGCGCGGACCTCGGCCTGGAGCGCGGCAGCGGTCTCGATCGAGGGCAGGCCGGCCAGCAGCGTGAGCTGGACCGGCTCGGGCCGGTGCAGCCGGAGCCGCGCCGCGGTGACGATGCCCAGCGTGCCCTCGCTGCCGGCCAGCAGCTGGGCCAGTTCGTAGCCGGTGTTGTCGGACGCGATGCCGCCCAGCCGGCTGATCACGCTGCCGTCGGCGAGCACCGCCTCCACGCCGAGCAGCTGGGCGCGGGTGTGGCCGTACCTGATCGTCTGGATGCCGCCGGCGTTGGTGGCGATCGTGCCGCCGACCGTGGCCGAGTCGCGGGCCGCGAGGTCGACGCCGTACGTCAGCCCGGCCGCCGCGGCGTGTGCGCGCAGCGCGGCGATCGTGACCCCAGCTCCGGCCGTGACCTGCGAGGCCAGTGTGTCCACCGGGTCCAGACGGCGCAGCCGCCGCAGCGAGATCAGCACCGACTTCTCGTCCGCCGGGACTCCGCCACCGACCAGTCCGGTGTTTCCGCCCTGCGGGACCACCGGGATGTCGCGGCGGGCACAGGCCCGCACCACGGCGGCCACCTCGTCCGTGCTGCCGGGGCGAATCACGCAGCGGGCCTGGCCGCGGAACCGTCGCGTCCAGTCCGTCGTGTACCCGTCAGTCACATCGGGGTCGGTGAGCACGTGGTCCGAGCCCACGATCGCGCCCAGCTCCGCCAGCAAGTCCTCCATAGGCACTCACCCTAAGGCCCCATGCTGGCTTATAGTTCGTGCAAGGAATGTGAGTAAGGCGCGCCTTCCAGGGCATCCATGAGCGTATGGCTGTCAAGGAAACGCGCCAGCGCTAGGACGCGGACCTATGGACCAGGCAGAGCCGAGCCTGCCGCAGAAGCGGCCAAGGCGCCCTGAGCCCCAGTCATGGGAGCGGCGGGCCGACCCCGTGCCGCGCCAGCGTGGCGCCGACCCGGCCAACAGGCTTGATCATCCCGTTATCGTCGGTTACAACGGGTCACCGTCAAGCCGGAACGCGATGGCCTACGCGGCCGGGGTGGCCATGCGGCTGAACCGGCCGCTGCTGATCGTCTACGTGTGTTCGTCCGGGGTCTACTGCGAGCCGCTGACCGGCCAGGTCGTCGGCGTCCAGCGGGACACCGAGGCGCTGGAGCGCTGGCTGCTCGCCGAACTCGACCAGGTCACCGGCGGGCTCTGCGGCTGCGAGGGAACCGACGGTGCCGTGCTCGAGGTGCATGTGCGGACCCGGCGGGGCAGCCCGGCCAGGGAACTCGCCGCGGCGGCGGCCGAATTCAGCGCCGACGCGCTGGTGATCGGGGCTCCCGCGCACTTCTGGCACCGGATCGCGGGCTCGGTGCCCGGCTGGCTGGCCCGGCACGCCCGGTGCCCCGTGATCGTGGTCCCGTAAGCCGCGTCATAAAGCGTCATAAAGAAGTTCTGGTGGGCGAGGAGGGATTTGAACCCTCACATCCTTTCGGACACACGGACCTGAACCGTGCGCGTCTGCCGTTCCGCCACTCGCCCGGGGCGACGAGTTAGATTAGCACGACCACGAGCGCTCTTGCGCCCCGGATACCATCGGATGCGAGGAATTCGAAGGGAGGTGGCACGGTGGGAGTCCTGCAGCGATTCGAGCGACGGCTCGAGGGCATGGTCGAGGGCGCCTTCGCGCGCGCCTTCAAGTCCGAACTGCAGCCGGTCGAGGTGGCGAGCGCGATTCAGCGTGAGATGGACGACCGGGCAGCCATCGTCGCCCAGGGGCGGACCCTGGTACCGAACGACTTCGTGGTCGAGATCGCGGACACCGATCACGAGCGGCTCGAGGTGTACGCGGAGAGCCTGGGCGTCGAGCTGGCGAACCTCGCCAGGGACTATGCCAAAGAGCAGGGCTACTCGTTCGTCGGGCCCGTGCGCATGCGGTTCGAGGGCATCGGCGACCTGACCACCGGCACCTTCCGTATCCGGTCCGGCGTGATCCGCGGCTCCACGATCGAGGGCGGCGAGATCAGGCAGCCGGCCAGCGACCTGCCGCGGGTGCAGCCCCGCGGCTTCCCCGGCCAGCCCAGGCTCCTCGTCAGCGGCCCCGATCAGGGCGGTGAGCAGCGCACTTATGAGCTGCAGACGCCGGTCACCCTGCTCGGCCGCGGCACCGACTGCGATTTGCGCCTGGTCGACCCCGGCGTGTCGCGGCATCACGCGGAGCTTCGCGTCGAGAACGATCAGGTGGTGCTCGTGGACCGCGGCTCCACCAACGGTACGTTCGTCAACGGGCAGCCGGTCCGCCGCGTCGTACTGACCGACGGGACACATGTCACACTCGGCCGGACCACGCTAGTGTTCCGGCAAGACCCGACTGGAGCCGCCCCCGCGCGGAGCGGTAGCCGCAATCCCTACTAGCCCCCAGAGGGCGAGGACATCGCATCCGGATGAACGAGCTGACCCTCACCCTCATCAGGGTGGCCTTCTTGGCGGTGCTCTGGCTATTCGTCATCGCCGCCATCGGCGTGGTGCGCACCGACCTGCTTGGCGGGCCGGCCACCGCGCCGCGGCCACGGAGGGCACGGCAGGCTCCGGCACCCCGGCCGCCCAAGCCGGCGCGGTCCGGCCGGGGCACCCCACGGCTGCTGGTAGTGACCGCGGGAGCGCTCAAGGGCACCACGGTGGACCTGGCTCAGCAACAGATCACGCTGGGCCGGGCGAATGACGCCACGATCGTGCTGAACGACGACTACGCTTCAAGCCGACATGCCCGGATTTTCCCGCAGGACGGCCAATGGATCGTCGAGGATCTCGGCTCCACCAACGGCACATACCTGGACCGGCAGAAGGTGACACGGCCGACACCGGTGCCGCTCGGCGTGCCCATCCGTATCGGCAAGACGGTCCTGGAGCTGCGCAGATGACCTTGGCACTGCGCTACGCGGTACGTTCGGACGTCGGTCTCCTCCGCGAGGGGAACGAGGATTCGGCGTACGCGGGACCGCGCCTGCTCGCGGTCGCCGACGGCATGGGCGGCCACGCGGCCGGCGAGGTGGCCAGCGCGGTCACCATCGGCGCAATGTCCGAGCTTGACCGGCCCGGCGAAGGCGGCGCCAGCGGGGCCGGCGGCCAGAGCGGCCAGAGCGGTCCGGGCGGTCCGGGCGGTCCGGGCGGTCCGGGCGGTCCGGGCGGGGACATGATGGCGGACCTGTCCAACGCGGTGGCCGCCGCGAACATGCGACTCCAGCAGATGATCACGGCGAATCCGGCGATCGAGGGCATGGGCACCACGCTGACCGCGGTGCTGTGGTCGAACGGGCACGCGGCGGTCTGTCACATCGGCGACTCCCGCGGCTACCTGCTCCGCCAGGGCGAGCTGTACCAGATCACGCACGATCACACGCTGGTCCAGTCGCTGGTCGACGAAGGCCGGATCACCGAGGACGACGTCTCCACCCACCCGCAGCGGTCGCTGCTGCTCCGTGCCCTGGACGGGCGGACGATAGCCGAGCCCGACCTGTCCGTGCACGAGGCGCAGCTTCGCGATCGCTACCTGCTCTGCTCGGACGGCCTGTCCGGCGTGGTGAGCGACGAGACGCTGCGCGACACGCTCGACGGCATCCCCGATCCCGAGGCGTGCACCAGGCAGCTGATTGACCTCGCCATCCGCGGCGGCGGCCCGGACAACATCACCTGCATCGTGGCCGACGTGATCGACGCCGCCGTCACCCGCCCGTCCACCGTCCCGGTGACGGCCGGCGCGGCCGCCAACGGGAGCGATCCGCGCGGCCAGACCCCGGGCACGAACCCGTTCGCGGCGCTGGCCAGCACCGGCCCCGAGGTCACCGGCATGCACCAGATGCCGAGACCAGCCGGGCACGGCACCGGGCCGAACCGCCAGCAGACCCGCACCGCGCCGCAGCCGGTGCTCACCGACGACGAACCGATCCCAGGCGGGACGGGCGTGACGGGCGGGACGGGCGTAAACGGCTCGGCTGGCCCGGAGGCAACAGCGCGCCGGGGCCACCGGGCGGTCAAGACCAAGGTGGCCGGCCGCAGGAAACGCTGGCCGATCGTCACCTCCGCGCTGGTGGTGCTCGTCGTGGCGCTCGGCGTCGGCGGCTACCTCGCCTACAGCTATACCCAGGACCAGTACTACGTCGCGGTGAACTCGGCCGGCCACGTGGTCATCTACCAGGGCGTCAACCAGTCCGTGATCGGCATCAGCCTGTCCCATCCGCATACTGACACCGGGATCGCGCTGAATCAGGTCTCCGCGCAGTTCCGCCAGGAGCTGGCCGGCAACCCCAGTGCCGCCAGCCTGTCCGGGGCGCAGGGGATCGTGCGCAACATCAGCAGCCAGGTAAACCAGTGCAACACCTATTACCACCAGCTGCAGACCTGGTTCACGGCCCAGAACAACTACCTGACCCAGCTGCACGCCGCCGAGAAGGCGCACCGGTCCACCAAAGACATCAAGCCGCCCAGTACTCCGGAGCCGACCCAGCCCGCGAACATCATCTGCCCGTCGTCGACCGAATACGGCGTCCCGGCGAGCACGATCCCGGCGGGACCGTGAGCAGTACCACCATGCCGACCCCCGCGGCAAGCCACGACGAGAACCTCGTCGCTGGCGGTAGGCGGCGTACCGAGCTGACCATGCTCTTGTTCGCCATCGGGATCGTCGCGTTCGCGTTCATCGAGGCGGGCTACGGCCTGTTCAACACGCTGCCCGCGACGATCTTCGAGTACCTGCTGGTGTTCATCGTGCTCGTCGCGGTGGCGCACCTGGCGATGCGCCGCTGGGCGCCGTTCGCGGACCCGTTGCTGCTCCCGCTCGGCGCGCTGCTGAACGGGCTCGGCCTGGTGATGATGTACCGGCTCGGGCAGGGCGCCGGGCACCGGATTGCCCCGTCCACCGTCGGCGTCCAGCTGCTCTACTCGGCGATCGGCATCGGCTGCCTGATCGCGGTGCTGGCGCTGATCAGGGAGCCGCGGGTGCTCCAGCGCTATACCTATACGCTCGGCGCGGTCGGCCTGGTGCTGATCGCGACGCCCGCGCTGCTGCCCGCCAGCATCAGCGAGGTCTCCGGTGCCAAGATCCAGATCGCGCTCGGCGGGTTCACCGTCCAGCCGGAGGAGTTCGCCAAGCTCGCGCTGGCGGTCAGCTTCGCCGGCTACCTGGTGGTCAAGCGGGACGTGCTGGCGCTGGCCGGCCGGCGGGCGCTCGGCATCGACCTGCCCCGCGCCCGTGACCTCGGGCCGATCGTGGTCGCCTGGGCGGTCAGCCTGCTGCTGCTGGTCTTCGAGAGCGACATCGGCACCAGCGCGGTGTTCATGGGCCTGTTCGTGGCGATGCTGTACATCGCCACGTCGCGCACGTCCTGGCTGCTGATCGGCTTCCTGATGTTCGTGGTCGGCGCGTTCCTGGCCAGCAAGCTGTTCGGCCACGTCGGTGAGCGGTTTGACATCTGGCTGCACCCGTACACGTCCGCGAACCTCACCGACCACTCCTTCCAGCTGGTGCAGGGTATGGAGGGCATGGGATACGGCGGCCTGCTCGGCAAGGGCCTGGGCGCCGGCATGCCGTACAAGACCCCGCTGGTGCAGAGCGACTTCATCTTCACCGCGTTCGGCGAGGAGATCGGGCTGGCCGGCGTGATGGCGATCCTGCTGGTCTACGGGCTGATCGTGCAGCGCGGCATGCGCACCGCGATCTCGGTCAAGGACCCGTTCTCCAAGCTGCTGGCTGGCGGCCTCTCGTTCATGCTGGCGCTCCAGGTGTTCGTCATCGTCGGCGGCGTGACCAGGCTGATCCCGCTGACCGGCATCACCACCCCGTTCCTGTCCCAGGGCGGGTCCTCGCTGGTTGCCAGCTGGATCATGATCGGGCTGCTGGCCCGGCTGTCCGACACCGCACGGAGGCCGCCGCCGCGGCCGATCCAGGAGGAGGGGCTGACCCAGGTGGTGACGCTGAAGTGAACCGCGCACTGAAGCGGCTGTCCATCGCGGTGCTGGTCATGTTCCTGCTGCTGCTCATCAACGTGAACTACCTCCAGGGCTTCCAGACCGCCAAGCTCGCCGGCCTGCCGGGCAATTCGCGTACGTTCTACGCCCAGTTCCAGTACCAGCGCGGCGACATCGAAACCGCGGACGGCGTCACGATCGCCAAGTCGGTGCTGAGCTCGGCCGCGGACTACGCGAAGTACGGCATCAAGTACCAGCGCACCTATCCGTCCGGCGAAGAGTACGCGCCGGTCACCGGCTACGACACGATCTTCGGGCACACCCCGACCGGGGAGACCGGCATCGAGTACTACGAGGACTCGGTGCTCAACGGCAACGACTCCTCGCTGACCGTCCGCAACTTCATCGACATGATCACCGGCAAGCCGCGCAAGGGCGCCAGCGTGATGGTGACGATCAACTCCAAGGCGCAGGACGCGGCCTACCAGGCGCTGGCGAGCAAGCTCAAGGGCACCGGCCACCATGGCGCGGTGGTCGCCCTCGACCCGGCCACCGGCAAGATCCTGGCCATGGCCAGCTACCCCAGCTACGACCCGGGCCTGCTCGCCGTGCACAGCGGTGACCAGCTCACGGCCAACGACAACAAGCTGCTGCACGACCCCGCCAATCCGCTGCTGAACCAGGCGATCGGCGCCACGTACGCACCCGGGTCGACGTTCAAGATCGTGACCAGCTCGGCGTTCTTCGGCAAGAACGCGGGCAACAACCCGCAGACGATGGTGTCCTCGCCCAACCAGCTGGTGCTGCCCCAGACCAACAACGTGCTGGTCAACGACGGCGGCGAGACGTGCGGCGACGGCAGCGGGACGACCACGCTGATCCAGGCCTTCCTCCAGTCCTGCAACACCACGTTCGGCAAGCTCGGCATGAGCGTGATCGGCGCCAACGCGCTGAACGCCACGGCCGGCGCGTTCGGCATGAACAGCTCGTCGCTGAACATCCCGATGCCGGTGGCGCAGAGCAATTACGTCATCCCGCCCAGCCTGGCGACTACCGCGTATTCCGCGATCGGCCAGTTCAGCGACACGGTCACCGCGATGCAGGAGGCCATGTTCGCCGCCGCGATCGCGAACCAGGGCAAGCTGATGAAGCCCTACCTGATCCAGCAGGTGATCGCCAGCGACCTCAGCACCCTCCGCAGCACCGCGCCTTCCTTGCTGAACCAGGCGGTCTCCCCCTCCGTTGCCAGTAACGTGGCGACGATGATGAACGCGGTGACGCAGAACCCGGGCGGCACCGCGGCGCAGTTCAACACGGCGGCGACCGGCGTGGACATCGCGGGCAAGACCGGAACCGCGCAGAACGGGGTGAACAACGGGAACACGAACGATGCCGTGTTCACTTCGTTCGCGCCGTTCGGCAACCCGAGGATAGCCGTCGGCGTCATAATCCAAGGCGGCGGCTACGGGGCCGTCGCGGCCGCGCCGATCGCTGTGCAGGTCATCAAGGCATACCTGGGGATACGGTGACCGACTACCTGCTCGCTGGCCGCTACCGGCTGACCGACCGCATCGCGGCCGGCGGCATGGGCGAGGTCTGGCGCGGGTTCGACCAGCTGCTCAACCGCCGGGTCGCGGTGAAGCTGCTGCCCACCGTCCGGGAGGGCGACGGGTCCTCGCTGGCCAGGTTCCGGGCCGAGGCGCGGTACGCGGCCAGCCTGTCCCACTCCGGTATCGCCCGGGTCTACGACTACGGCGAGTCCTCGGAGTTCGGCGGCGCGTACCTGGTGATGGAGCTGGTGGACGGGGATCCGCTGTCGGCCATCCTGGCCCGAAACGGCCGGCTGTCGCCGGACGCCACCCTGGACATCATCGGCCAGGCCGCCCTCGCACTCGATGCGGCGCACCAGGCGGGGATCGTGCACCGGGACATCAAGCCAGGCAACATCCTGATCGCCCCCGGCGGCACCGCGAAAATCACCGACTTCGGCATCGCGACAGCGGTGCGCGCGGCCCAGGCCTCGCACCTGACGCAGACCGGCATGGTGATGGGCACCGCCATGTACGTGTCGCCCGAGCAGGCCACCGGCGCCCCGGTGACCGCGTCCTCGGACATCTACTCGCTCGGCGTCGTCGCGTTCGAGTGCCTGGCCGGCTGGCCCCCGTTCAACGCCCGCGAGCCGCTGGCCATCGCCTACGCGCACAAGCACGAGCCGGTGCCACAGCTACCGCCGGACGTTCCGCCGCCGGTGGCCGACCTGGTGCGGGCGATGCTCGCGAAGACCCCGGACGGCCGCCCGGCGAGCGCGCGGGCCGTCGCCGACCGCGCCAACGTGCTGCGCGACACCCTGGCGATGGGCGGCCCGTCCGAGCCGCTTCCAGTGTCCGGCCAGTTCCCGCCGCCAGCGACCCGCGCCGATCTGCCCGCCGCCGTTACCGACGACATTTTCTCCGAACGACCTCTCCGTGCGACGAGCCAGATCCCTGAGCGCCAGCCGCCGCGGGGTCGGGACGCGGGTCAGCGCCGCTTGCTCGGCGCGGGCGTCACGGTGGCGGTGTGCGCGCTGGCCGCTGGGGTCAGCTTCTACCTCGCGGGCGGCATGGACAAGCCGGCCAGCAACACCGGGCACACGCAGCTTCAGGAGATGACCACCCCGGCCGATCCCGCGGTGGTGAGCAGCACTCCGGGACCGGGGAGCCCGACGCCGACTCAGCCCGGTCAGCTGCCGACCTCGCGGGGGGCCACGCCGACGAAGAAGCCGAAGCCGAAGAAGAGCACGCCGCCCACGAGGCCAGCGTCCACCCCGGCGTCGGTGCCGGCCAGCACGTCCGCGCCGGCCTCGGCGAGCGCCTCCGGGTCGGCGAGCGCCTCCGCGTCCGCAAGCTCCTCTCCGACCTCTCCGGCAACAAATGGATAACAATGCCCTCCTGGGCCCGACGATGTACGCGACAACGCAGGGTGGTTTGGCACAGTGCGAGACATGACACAGCCCCGGCTTCTCGGTGGCCGCTACGAACTCGACGGGGTCGTCGGGCGCGGTGGCATGGCCGAGGTGTACCGGGCACGCGATATCCGGCTTGACCGGATCGTCGCGATCAAGACGCTGCGCGCCGACCTCGCCAGGGACCAGACCTTCCAGGCTAGATTCCGCCGGGAAGCGCAGTCCGCGGCCTCGCTGAACCACCCGTCGATCGTCGCGGTCTACGACACCGGCGAGGACATGGCGACCGGCGTACCTGTGCCGTACATCGTCATGGAGTTCGTGGACGGCCGCACGGTGCGGGACCTGCTGATCGAGGGTCACCGGCTGCTGCCCGAGCGGTCCCTGGAGATCATCGACGGAGTGCTGCGAGCGCTGGAGTACAGCCACCAGGCCGGCATCGTGCACCGGGACATCAAGCCCGGCAACGTCATGGTGACGCGCAACGGCGACATCAAGGTCATGGACTTCGGCATCGCCAGGGCGATGAGCGACGCTCAGGCCACGATGACCCAGACCGCCCAGGTCATCGGCACGGCGCAGTACCTGTCGCCGGAGCAGGCCAGGGGCGATCGGGTGGACGCCCGCAGCGACCTGTACTCGGCCGGCTGCCTGCTGTACGAACTGCTCACCGGACGGCCGCCGTTCACCGGCGACTCCCCGGTCGCGATCGCCTACCAGCATGTGCGGGAGAACCCGATCCCGCCGTCGCGGATCGACCCGGACATCCCGCTGTGGGCGGACGCCATCGTGCTCAAGGCGATGGCGAAGAACCCGGCCGACCGCTACCAGAGCGCCGCCGAGATGCGCGCCGACCTCCAGCGCGCCGCGTCCGGCATGCCGATCGCGGCGCCGACCCGGGTGGACGTGTACGCCCCGCGCACCCGCATGATGGGCCAGGACTCGATGATGGCCGCGGGCGCGACCACCGCCATCCCGCCGGTCGACTACGACGACTACGAGGATCGCTATGGCGCCAGCGGGCGCCGAAGGGGAGGCGGCCGCCGGTGGATCCCGTGGGTGCTCGGCCTGGTGCTCGTCCTCGGCGTGGTCGGCGGCGCCGCCTATTACCTGCTCGGCTCCGGCAAGACCGGCACCTCCATCCCGCTGGTGCAGGGCATGCCCGTGGCGCAGGCCGAGGCGCAGCTCCGCGCGGCTCACCTGCGCTGGCAGGTCAACAACGAGCCCAGCTCGTCGGTGCAGTCCGGCAACGTGATCAGCACCAACCCGGCAGAAGGCACAAACGTGGCGACGAACACGCTGGTCACCCTCAACGTGTCCACGGGCCCGCAGAAGGTCACCGTACCTGGGGTGGTCGGCGAACAGAACACCCAGGCGGAAACCGACCTGCAGGCCAAGGGCTTCTCGGTCGTCCAGAAGACCGATAGCACGTCGACTCAGCCGTCCGGCACGGTCACCAGGCAGAGCCCGTCGGCCAATACGCAGGCAACGCAGGGGTCGACGGTGACGATCTACGTGTCCGGCTCGGTCCAGGTGCCGAACAATCTGGTCGGCACCTCGCAGGACGCCGCCACCCAGGCGCTGAAGGCCGACGGTTTCAAGGTGAACGTGAATACCGTGGCCGGCCCCGCGGGCACCAGTCCGGGAACCGTGTGGAACGTCAGCCCGCAGGGTGGCACCACCGTGGCCCCAGGCTCGACCGTCACGATCTTCGTTCAGCCGAACGCGTCGCCGAGCCCCCCCTCGCCATCGTCTCCGAACCCCACCGGCAGCGGGACGCTCGGCTCGCCCGGCATCTAACGAAGGTGGCGCGGAGGCGCTACTCTTGACTCCGTGCCAAAGTCTCGTGTTCGCCAGAAGGCGGTCTACACACCCCCGCCGCCCAAGACGGCGAGGCGGAAGGTCAGCGCCCCCTGGGTCGGCCCCGGTATCGTCGTCTGCCTCGTCGTCGGCCTAGCCTGGATCGTGGTGTACTACGCCACCCAGAACGGCATTCCCGGCATTTCCGCACTCGGCCCCTGGAACCTCGTGGTCGGCTTCGGCTTCATCATCGCGGGCGTGGTCCTGAGCACCCGCTGGCACTAGCCCCGCGCTAGCGTCCCCGGGCGCTAGCTTCTCCCGCGCCGTCGCGTCCGCCCCCGCGCTCACCCAGGTCCGCGTGCCCGCACACACCTCCCGCACCATCCGCACCATCCGTCGCGCCCGCTTACCTATGGACGCGTTCGTTGTGGGCTCGGAGAAGATTGCGGACACTTACCCCCCCGAACTGGGAGGGTAAGTGTCCGCGATAATCCGAGCCGTCTGCTCCCGTGCCCGGAAAGGGCTTTATGTTCGGTTTGGGGTACCTATTCCGGAAGCCTCAGCTGCATGATTCGCGCTCCCAGTCGCGTGGTTGTGGCAACCACGCGCATAGAACCGCCTGGTTGCCACAACCAGGTGATCGCGCTCCCCGGCAGACGGGACAGAAGTGACGAAAGGCGGTCGGCCCCGTGGTGTAGCGGGCACGAGCGGGGGCGCATAGCGAGCAAATGGGACACTCGCCTTCGCCGCCGGGGCCTCCTGTGCGCGGTTAAAGGCTCGTGAGCTGGTGGGTGCGGAGGACGACGGCGATCACGATCGCGGCGACGATCGCCAGCGTGGCGGCCGCCTGGTACGTGGACTGGTTCTTGCGCGGCGCGTACGCGTAGGCGGCGGTGATCAGGGCACCGGCCAGGAGCCCGCCGACGTGCGCCTGCCAGGCGATGCTGCCCCGCCAGACGAAACTGATCACGAGGTTGATGGCGATCACCGCGACGATGCCGCGGGCGTCGAACCTCAGTCGCCGCGACAGCACGAACAGCGCACCGAACAGGCCGAAGATTGCCCCGGAGGCACCCAGGGCCAGCTGGTTCTGCGGGGCGAGGTAGTAGTACGCGACCGACCCGCCGATCGCGCTGATCAGGTATACCCCGACAAAGCGCAGCCGCCCGAGCATCTGCTCAATCGGCGGCCCGACGAACGTCAGCGCCCACATGTTGAACAAGATGTCCATGAGGCCCAGCGAGTTGATGCTGCTGCCACCGGTGACGGCGGGAGGCAGGAAGGCCGAGGTGAGCAGCCGGTACCACTCGCCGGCCGCCACGCCGTGCCAGGCGCCGCCTCCCGGGTACAGCGCGTATCCCAGCATTGCCCAGTCGGTGCCCAGCGACGGCCTGGCCAGCTCGATGAGGAACAGCACGACGTTGATGCCGATGAGCGTGAACGTCACGACGGCGCCGCCGCCGAAGCCGGCGGGCTGGCGCCTGCTGCCGAACACGTTCTTCGCCGGCCGGACGCCCTGGTTGCTCTGCTGTACGCACTCAACGCACTGCTGACCCACCGAGGCCGATCGCATGCAGTCAGGGCACGCGTGCCGCCCGCAGCGAACGCAGGAGACGTATGTTTCCCGGCCGGGGTGACGGTAACAGGTCGGGACCTCGCCGGGAGTCGTCATCGGGCTAGCCGCGGGTGATCGTGACCGATTCGATCACGACGTCCTCTACCGGGCGGTCCTGGGCGCCGGTCTTCACATGACTGATCCGGTCCACCACGTCCGCGCCCTCGATGACCTCGCCGAAGATCGTGTGGCGGCCGTTCAGCCACGGCGTCGGCGCGGTCGTGATGAAGAACTGCGAACCGTTGGTGCCGGGCCCCGCGTTGGCCATTGCCAGCAGGTACGGGCGGCCGAACTGGAGGTCCGGGTGGATCTCGTCGGCGAACTTGTAACCAGGGCCGCCGGTGCCGGTGCCGAGCGGGTCCCCGCCCTGGATCATGAAGTCAGGAATGACCCGGTGGAAGATCGTGCCGTCGTACAGCTTTGCGGTACCGGACTGGCCAGTGGCCGGGTGGGTCCACTGCTTGCCGCCCTCGGCCAGCTCCACGAAATTGCGGACCGTCTTCGGCGCGTGGTCCGGGAACAGGCGGAGCACTACCCGTCCCTCGCTGGTCTGCAGCGTCGCGGTGAGCGTCTCAGTCATGCTGTGAATCTACCGCACGCGCCTCACCGCGGACTCCTGATGGTTGAACGGCGAATACCTGGGAAGTCTGTGAGAACGGGATCACGCTCGGGAGGTAAAGACAGTGGCCCTATTCAAGACCGGCTCTCTGGCCAGCCGGAAGAACCAGCTTGGCGACCGCGCACGCGGACTCGCGGAGCAGGCGATTCCGCAGGCCAAACACGCCGGAACCACGGCGGTCCATGGCGTCATGCAGGGGGTAGAGGGCGCAAGGGGATGGGCCGCGCCACGCATGCACAGCGCCGCCGACGCCGTAACGGAGTCGCTGGCGCCAAAGGTCTCGTCGGCACTGCACAGTGCGGCCAAGACCGTGGACACGGCCCCGCCGCCCAAGTCGGGGATCCGTAAACTGCTCGACTGGCGGTTGATGCTGGGCATCGGTGCCGCGATCGCGGCCGCTGGCGCCGCAGCCGTCACCATGCGGCGGTATCAGTCAGCCACGGCGGACGCCAAGGATGGCGCGGACTCGCTCTCGGATGAGAGCGGCGAAGCGCAGCGGTCCACGGGCTCACCGGCGGCCTCTGACAAGCTCAAGGCCGCCGCCGACAAGATCTCCGCCGCCGCGGACAAGGTCCGCGAGGCAGCCCACCGCTAAATTCCTCGCAACGAGCGCAAGCGGATGCCGCCGAGCGATCGCCGGCATCCGCTTCAGCTCGTTATGACCAGGTTCGTGGCCTGGAGCGAACCGGACAGCACGAACGGCTGGTCGGTGGTCACGTTCGTCATCGTGACCGGGACCGCCGGCGTCACCGTGTTCAGCACGTGGAGGAGCAGCGACACCACGCTCTGCGGGGTGAGGGTCAGCGGGATGCCGAGCAGGCTGCCGGACAGCTTGGTCGCGTAGAGCGTGACCCCGCCGCCGAACACCAGCGAGGAACTCTGCGTCACCGTCGTCTGGCCGTTCTCCGTGACCGTGGCGGTGACGTTGCCGGACAGCGTCATCGAGTTCAACGTGAACTTCATCATCGTCTGCGTCCCGCCTGCCACCGGCACCTTGGCCGTGCCCTGGTAGGCGAGCCCGTTCAGCGTCGCGGACCCCGCGGTGATCACCGAGCTGGCGACCGAGGCCGCGAGCCCCGAGGACGGAGCCGTCAGTGCCGGCGTGCCCGGGGAAGCCGTCGCTGATGGTGACGGCACGGGCGGAGCTGTGCTCGTCGCTGGGCTACTCGACGAGGGACCCGGGCCCACGCTCGTGGCCGGCGCGGGGCTCGGACCGGGCGATGACGGCAGGCAGATGATCCCGAGAATGCAGTCTCCCGGCTGGCCGGCGCCGCCCGCCGTGGCCTGGCCGGCGTGCCCGCCGAACCCGGTGAGCAGCGACCCGAGCAGCACGGCCGGCATCGCCGCGCTGGCCATCAGCCTTCCCGCGCCCGTACCCGTACCCGTGCCCGTGCCCGCGTCTTCGGCTTCTTCGGTGGTGTCCCGCATCGGCGGGTACTCGCGCGGCGTCCACCCGAAGGCCAGCGACCCGCCAGTGATGCCGAGCAGCATGCCGAGGAAAAACCCGCCGAGGTTAGAGGTGATGAACGACAGCATCGCGAGCACCACCCCGGCGACCGCGTAGAACGTGCGGTGGGCCGGGGTGAACCAGAGCAGCAGCCCGCAGGTGATCAGCAGTATCCCGATCAGTACGCCGAAGACCCCGCCGATGCCGATGTAGATCACCAGCTTGATCGCGCCGTGCAGGAGGATCCCGCTGAGCGGGATCAGCACCAGCACGCCGCCAGACAGGATCAGCAGCAGCCCGCCCCAGAACGGCCGCGTCCGGCGCCATTGCCGGTATCGCGCGCGGAAGCCCGTGGGCTGAGGTTGGGGCCGAGGTTGGGGCGCGAAAGGCTCGGCCCGCTCGGGCCCCGGTGACATGGCGTGGCGGAACAGGGCACGCACGCGCACGGCGGCGTACCCTACCCAGTCGCTGAACAGGACGCGGTTACGGCCAGCGGCCACGATTAGCAGCCGTTACTGTTGAAGCTCAGGCTCAAGCCGGGCAGCGTGAACGTGCCGGCCGTGGTGAGCCAGGTGTGCTGCCGCAGGTTGTCGATCGTGATCGTGTCCGCCTGTTCGCCGAACCCGCCCACGGCGCCAGTGTTGCCCGGATCTTCGGTGAGCGTGCTCGCGTCCTGGCCAATGGAGATGTTGTGGAACGTCGCGTTGCCGCTCTGCTGGTCGGCGTCGACCACCAGGTTGGCAGCGGACACGGACGTGCCACCGCCGCCGGCCCGCAGCACCAGCGTGAACGGTCCCACCTTCACGGCCTGGCACAGGTCGGTGAGCGACGCGTTCCTGATCGCGGACACCGCGACCGGATGCTGTGTGCCGTTGGCCTGGCTGACGATACCGCCGTACTGCTCGAAGCCGGTGCCGGTCAGCTGCGTCGCGGTCACCTCGAAAGCGGTGCCAGACACGGAAATCGACGCGGCGATGGACCCGGTCGCGGTGAGGCCGACCAGGATCGCGGTAATAGCGCCGGCCGGGATCATCAGCAGCGCGAAACGCCGCCATCGGACCTTGCCGGTTGCGGGTATGTTTTCAGATGACACTGGGGCGCTCCCCTGCGACACTACTGTCAGTTACGTTGGATGCGCGATACCGGCAAGTTACCACTCGGTAAGTTAGATGGTCAAGCAGTGACAGGAATCGGATGACCGAGAGAAAGCCCACGTGGTTGGGGGTCGCCGCCACAGTCGCCATCCTCTCCTCGATCCTGGTCATGCTCATAACAGCGCTCGGCGGCCCTAATGTGTCACTGCCGGCCGTGCACGGGGCCGCTCACCCGCCGTGGTCGCATCCGATGCACTTCACCGCGACGACCACGATCGTCCTCATGTGGGCGGCGCTGATCGTGGGGTGCGCCGGGGTCATCGCCGGACTCGCCGCGATCGGCCGCGGTTTCCGCATCCCGATCGGGGCCGTGCTCGGTTTCGCGTTTATCGCGGTGGCCGTGCTCACCGTGCTGCCGCCGGCCGGCTCCACCGATGCCATGTCGTATGCGGCCAACGGCCGGATGGCGGTCATCGGGCACAGCCCGTACGTGATGACGCCGCTCCAGCTGAAGGACATCGGCGACCCGATCGGCAAGCAGCTCGCCATCCCGTCCCTGTGGAACAGCACGGTGTCGGTCTACGGCCCGGTCGCCACCGCCGCGGAATGGGTCGCCGCCAAGCTCGGCGGCACGTCCCTCGCGCACATCACGTTCTGGCTGAAGCTGCTCGAGGCACTGTGCTTCGGCGTGGTGGCCTTCGTGCTGGACCGGATGCTGCGGAACGACCCGGCCAGGCGGCTCCGCGCCCACCTGCTGTGGACGGTGAACCCGCTGCTGCTGTGGGAAATCGTGGCCAGCGGGCACATCGACGGGCTGTCCGCGGTGTTCGGCCTGCTTGGCATCGTGGCGCTGCGCCGTGACCCGGGCACGATCAACGCCTTCGTCTCCGGCCTCATGATTGCGCTTGCCACGGGCGTCAAGGTGGAGTACGCGCTGTTCGGCCTCGCGGTCGCGTGGGCGTGCCGCCGGTCGGTCGTCGCGCTCGGCGCCGCCGCGGCCGGCTTCGCCGTGGTCACGCTGCCCGCCTACCTGCTGGCCGGGACCCCGGCAATCAAGGTCCTGTTCACCCGGGGCGGTGGCATCACGTCGGACACGATGTACCAGCTGTTCTGGCGGCCGGTGCTCGGCTATACGGCCTTCGACGTGCACCACGTGCCGCCGCACCTGGTGCTGATCTCCTACCTGCTGTTCGCCGCGGTCGCGGTCCTCGCGGTAATGCGCCTGCCCGACCGCGCGCCTGACTTTCCCGCGCTCACCCCCGCGCTCGGGCTGAGCCTGGCCTGGCTGTTCGTCACCGGCTTCCAGCGCCCCTGGTACGACGTGATGGCGCTCAGCCTGCTCGCGCTGTACGCCCTGCCTCCTGCGGGGGGCGACCCCCTGCACCCCCGCAAGTTCGCTGGGATGCTCGACTCGGTGGTGCTGATCCGGCTGCTGGCGGCGGGGACCGTGTACGTGGTCGCGATCGACAACCCGGCCGAACCGCACTGGCTGCACGACCTGTACCAGTTCAACCAGGCCTGGCTGGCCCCGGCGGTGCTGCTACTCGCCGCGATCGCGCTGGTCTGGATGTGCGTGAAAAGTTATCCACAGGAACGCGCTGTGGATAACGCGCACGACAATGTCGCAGGAAGCAAGCTGCCACTGGCAACGTAATGCACACACCTGTGGATGACGGTGTGGACAGCGCCGTGGACACGCTGTGTATATCAGAGCAGGTCAGCGGTCAGGTAGAGCCGGGGCCAGCGGCAGTCGATGAACTGCTCCAGATAGCCGGTGAGCCGTTCCTCGAAATCGTCGTCTTCGGAGATCGCGCCGACCGCGCGCTCGATGGCGGACGGCGCGTCGATGCCGAACGCGATCGTGCGCATCTCCCACACGTCCCGCTGCGCCGCGTCGTACCAGCGCTGCACGGTGCCGACCTGCCGGGCGCAGGTATCCCCCGTGATCGCCTGCCCGTACATCCGCTCCCACTCTGAGCTGCGTGGATGCGGACCCGCGCCGGGCGTCTTGCGGTCCAGCGTCTTGAGCGCGTCCAGCACCAGCGCCCACTTGTACGCGGGCGCTAGCCAGCGCGGCTCCTCCCGCTGGCACAGCCAGCTGCCGCGGGAAACCCTGGCCCGGATCGCCGTGCTCACGTGCGAGGCCAGGCCGATCGGACTGACCCGCCCCGTGATGACCCCGGTCCGCGTGCTCACCGCGCTATCCACCGCGTGCGAGATCGCGCAGTCCCGCAGCCGGGCCGGCATCATCTGCAGCAGGGAGAGCAGCGTGGTTTTCGGGATCGGCATGGGCCAGCCGGTCAGGTGCCCGAGCACGGACAGCTCCGCCCACAGCCGGATCGCCGGGTACTCGTCCAGCGCCCGTTGCGCGACCCGCATGTCCCGCAGCGTGCACGGCCGCCCGACGCACTCGGCACCGCACGTCATGCTGCGCGGCCGGACGATTGCGGCCGGCGTCGCGGTCTCCACCTCGGTGCTCGTCTCGCGCAGGGTGCCGTCCGGCAGCCTGGCCAGCAGCGACTGATCCATGCCGTCGGTGAAAACCGCCGCCTCACCGGGCCGGAGCGTGACGAGGTACCGGCTCTGCGCCGGGGTGAGGTTCATCGTCGCGCCGACGACGTCCCGGTCGTCGGCCGCCGGCAGCCGGTGCGCGACCTTCACCGCGGTGTTCTTGATCACGTCGGGAATCAGCCGGCCGGGAATCTGATCGGCGATGACCAGCCCTTCCCCGTAGGCGCGGATCTCGGCGAGCAGCCCGGCGAACATCTCCACGGCATGCTCGGAGGCGCCACCGACCTGACCGGACTCCGGGCGCCGAAGCAGCCGGTGCGCTTCCTCGATCACCGTGATGTGTTTCAGCGCGGACGCCGGACCCGCCAGCCTCAGGTGCTCGAACAGCCTGATCAGGACGGTACCCATGAGGAACGCCTTGTCGCGGTCGTCACCAACGTCCTCGATCTCAAGCACTGAGTTCGTTATGAGGAGTTTTGCGAAATCGAGTTGATGGCCGCCTTCCAGGAAGCGGCCGGTCGTGCCCAGGCGCAGGCTGGCCAGGCGCACGCGGATGAAGCCCAGGACGTCGTCGGTGACGCGCTGGCTGTACCCGACCTCGTTGACCACGCGTTCGGCGGTGCGCTGCAGGTCGGTGAGGGTCGGGTAGCCAGGGTTGGCGTCGCCGGTGAGCGGCTCGCCGAGCGCGAGATCCCAGCCAGCGTCCTCATAAACCCTGGTCAGCGCCGCGCTGAGCACCTGCGGGAACGGCTCCTCGGCGCGGAACGAGGCGATGAACAGGGCCTTGACGAGATCCGCGTGGGTCTGCAGCGGAAAGCGATTGCCTTCCTCGTCCGGGGCGGGCTCAAGCGGATTCAGGCCGGCCGCGATCGCGTCCGATTCGCCCGGTCTGATCCGGATGACCTCCGCGGTTTCGCCGAGCCGTGCGGCCATCAGCCGGTACTCGGCCTTCGCTGGCTCGACCACCAGCCACGGGACGCCGTTCCGCGTGGCGGCCTCGAGCAGGGCGCGGATCGTCTGCGACTTGCCCGCGCCGGTCGCGCCGGTGACGAAGACGTGCCTGTTCAGTGAGTCTTTCGGAAGGTGGAGCGGGCCGGCCGGGCGCTGGTCACGGTCCAGGATCTCACCGAGCGCGATCGCCTCACGAGTACCGGCTGACTCCTGAGTCACGTCGAAATCCGGCTTGAGCGTCAGCCGGATACCCGGGATCTCCTTGCGCGGCGGCCGGGCCAGCGCGGCGACCAGGTCGCTGCTGGCAAGGAAGCCGTCTGTGGAAAGCTCCTGGAGGCTCACCGGCTTGGCCGGGGAGAGCGTGTAGGGCAGCCCGGTCAGGTCCGTGGCCGCGCAGACCAGGCCAGCTACCCGCGCCGCGGCCTCCGCGTCGGCCCCGCCGGCCACGATGCGCACCCGCCAGAAGCCTGTGGACAACCCCCTGTGGATTTCCTCGTGCCGCCGGCTGAGGCGCCGCGCGGCGAGCGCGCGCTCCGGGAACCGCTGCGAGTCGCCGCTGGCCAGCTGCACCCTGTGGGCGATATCTTCGGTCTCCCGCTGAAGTTCGGTCGTCGTCAGCGCCTCGATGAAAACCATGTAACCGAACGGCCGTGGCCACACCCCAAGGAGGCATTCTTCGAGGGTCGGTGGCTTTTGCGGCGTGCGGGATCTGTCCCGGGTTTCCGCTTCGCCGAGCCCGTCCGTAATCGCGTCGATGGCGCGCCACGCCGGGAGCTGCTGCATGAGGCTGGCGAGCTTGCCGGGTTCGAGCGGCTGGGCGCGGGCGTTGGCGGGCAGGGTGAGCAGCGTCTCGTCTTCGGTCGCCGTGCCCACGATCGCGTCGCCGGCAGCAAGCAGTTGCACCGGGCCGCCCTCGCAGTGCCGGATCCAGCCAAAGGCGATCGGCTGCGTGCTTCCGGCAGGCTCGGTCGTGGCGGTGGAGTCCGTCGCCGGCGCGAACGTATTCGCGGCAATCGCATAGTAAGCCGCGACGAGCGCGGCCACCCGCTGCGTCCCGCCGTCGTCGGTGATGTCGTCCCGGGCTTCCGATGGCTCCCGGCGCGGGATTTCGGTGATCCGGTAAGCGCCAAGCGCGCTGAGCGCGTCCCACCCTAAGGTCATGGCTCGGTACCCCACTTCTCCCGAAACCGCTGAATCAACGCCGCCGCCTCCTCCTCAGATACCTGGCGGAGTTCCTCGGCGGCGTCACCTCGTTTCCACTCTGACACCAAGCTGTCCCGTTGCCACGTCAGGTCATGCCGCAGCATCTCGTCTTCGATACCGCCGTCCGTGAGCCGACGGCGGCGTGCAAGGCCGACTGGATTTCTTCGTCCGTCCTCCCCCAGCGAGACGGCGAAGTAGGTAACCTGCTCACCCACGATTGTCGTGACTACCTTTCGCGTAGTACGTGATATCCAATGCCCCCGGCGGCACCGGGACCGCTGTGACCACTTGCCTCTGCTCGTGTTCCAAATGCGCACGCTCCAGTGGCGAGGCCCTGCCATCACAAAGCCGCTCGTAGATATCGTGTGTCTTCTGCTTAGCCTCCCAGCTCTCGGCCGTGTGGAACTGGACCTCGAACTGCACGTCGTACGTGGGACTGGTCCAGCGGGTGTTGACGCCTCGATAGTCATCCGTGTCCCAGGAGGGCTTCCTCACCCGCAGGTCGTACCCTTGATCGCTGAGCTTCTGACTTATCTCGGCCACGCCTGCGGTGTAGTGCTCGTCCGGCAGTAGGTATGTGTACCGAATCCCGTCGTGGATGGCCGACGCGAGGTCGCGCGGATCCTGATCTGGGAAGCGGGTAACCATCTTGGCTAGCTTCTCTTTGAAGCGGTCGGGGGACTTGAGGGCGAACTTCTCGGTGTCGGGAACGAGGGAGCCGTGCTCCAGCTCGGCTTCGATTCGCCGCATAACGGGGGTGATACCCGTTTCTGCGTAGTTTCCTTCAAGATCGCGACCTTCGGCTTGGCGGCGGGCCGTGATGGCCGCGTCGGCGATGCGGTTCGCTTCTGGTCCGAGCTCGTACCCTTTCCACCGCCAGCCACCGTCAGCCGTCCGTTCGGGGCCGTCGGGATGAGCGCGCTGCTCGCTGACATCATGCGCCCGCAGGTCGTCGTAGCATGCGGAACGGTCACGCTCTTCCGCTGCGACGTCCCGCCGTGCCGAACCGACCTGGGAATCCCCGGCCTCCGCTCCGCGCACGACGTAGTCGGCGGCGTAATCATCGTGTGGACCGTCCACCGCCATCCGTGCTCCCGACCGCGAGCGCCGTGAAACCTCAACAGGCAAGGTGTTGACGGCTACCAATAGAGATACTGTAAACACGCTAGGTCGCCTAGCGGAAGCGCAGCTGGCTCATCCGGCACTCCCCGGCCCACTTGCCACGCGAGGTCTGATCAAGTTTCAGGCGTGCGCGGCGCCGCGCAGTCCCGTTAGGAATCGGACACAAGCCACATTTCCGGTGGGTCTTCGAGCGAGCTGAATTATTGCGGACACTTACCCCCCCGATGTGGGAGGGTAAGTGTCCGCAATAATTTCGGACCCACTTCTGAATGTTGGGCTACCACCGAACGTAACGTACATAGCAGACATTGCGGGCATCTTGCATACGAGCGCGCGCGACACGTCGGGGCGACCACGCGCACCAAGGGAACGCGGCAGTGCATAGCCGGGCAAAACCGGCCACATACCTCCTGCATCGATGCTTGCGCTTGGAGGCGTCGCTGCGGACGGCCCGGAGAGGCCAGGCTCCCGCCGAACCCAATGACCGCTTGCTGAAGAACTAGTACAAATGGTGCATTTCCGGCGAAGCCGGACGGATTAGCATTGCTGTGACGTGACTTCTGAGGAGTGTTATCCGGGATGGCAAAACGATATGGTTGGCAATGCCGCATCGGGGGCGGCCTGACATTGACTTGGAGTTAACGATGAGCATTTCGATTCAGGAAGCGGATCTCGAATCTAGCCTGGCAGATCTCCGCGGCGTCCCGCTCGCCGAGATCGACGGCAACGCGCTCACCGGTACCGGCCGGATCCTGTCGCCGGACGACATTTCCTCATTTAATTCATCCATCTAGCGGAATCCGGTCCGATGGCCGGCGGCATCGTCCCGTTCCGGCAGTTCGTGCTCAAGGTCTGCAGCCGCTGCGACCTGGCATGTGACCACTGCTATGTCTACGAGCACGCCGATCAGAGCTGGCGCGCCAAGCCAAAGATGATCTCGGATGAGATCGTCGCCATGGCGGCCGACCGGATCGCGAGCCATGCGCGCCAGCACACGCTGCCGGAGGTCCGGATAATCCTCCATGGCGGCGAGCCGCTGCTCGCTGGCAAAAGCAGGCTTGCCTGGATATGCGCGCGGCTCCGCGAGGTAATCGAGCCGGTATGCCGGCTCGATCTCCGGATACACACCAACGGCGTGCTGCTCGACGAACAGTTCTGCGAACTGTTCGCGGAACACCGCGCGATGATCGGGATCTCCCTGGACGGCGACCGGGCCGCCAACGATTTGCACCGCAGGTACGCCGACGGGCGCAGCAGCTACACCCAGGTGATAGCCGCGATCGAACTACTGCGGACCGAGCGTTTCCGGCCGCTGTTCGCCGGCCTGCTGTGCACCATAGACGTACGCAACGACCCGCTCGCCACCTATGCCGCCCTGGCCGCGCTGCAGCCGCCGCATATCGACTTCCTCCTCCCGCACGCCACCTGGGAACAGCCGCCGCCCGCCGCGGCGCCCGGGCGTACCCCGTACGCCGACTGGCTGACCAAGATTTACGACAGGTGGGCGGGGGACCCGCGGCGGATACCGGTGCGCCTGTTCGACTCGGTGATCGCCACGACTCGCGGGGGGCACAGCACCACCGAGTCGCTCGGCCTTGCCCCGGTCGACCTGGCGGTCATCGAGACCGACGGGACAATCGAGCAGGCGGACTCGATCAAGGTCGCCTACGACGGAGCACCGCGGACCGGCCTCGACATCCGCCACAGCGACCTCGACGAGGCCGCCAGGCACCCCTCGATCACCGCACGGCAGCGAGGGCTCAACGGATTGTGCGCGACCTGCCGCGGTTGTCCGGTGGTCACCAGCTGCGGCGGCGGACTATACGCGCATCGGTACCGTGACGGCACCGGCTTCGACAACCCGTCGGTCTACTGCGCCGACCTCAAGAAGCTCATCACGCACGTCAGATCCGGCCAGCGAACGGGCACGGCCGGGCACCGGATGCACACGCTGCCGGGCGAGGACTTCACCGCGCTGGCAGCCGGGCATGGCGGGGAGCAGGCAGTCGCGAGGCTTGCCGCCGCGAATCTCAGCATCACCCGCGCGCTGCTCGGGCAGGTCCGTGAGCGGACCGCGAGCACCCCTGTGCTCGACGCCGCCTGGGAGATCCTGACCACGCGGGACGCCGCCGCGCTTGACGAGGTGCTCGCCCACCCGTACATCAGGGCCTGGGCCGTGCGGTGCCTGCGCGAACCGGCGGTGCATGCCGCGCATCTGGCCGCAATCGCCGCGGCGGTCGCGGTCCGCTCGGGCCTTACCGCGAAGCTGACGGTCCCGGTGCGCGACGGCTACGTGCACCTGCCCACGCTCGGCAGGCTGCGAACCGAGCCAAACGCCCGGACCGGAACGGCGACGGCGACGGTCATCACCGGCACGGACTGGATGGCCATCAGGACGGCCGACGGCACCGAACTTTCCGTGAAGCTCACGTCAGCGCAGCCAGAAGCCGTCTGGCAGCCGGTCCGCCGGATACGGGCGGCCGGCACCGTGGTTGCCCTGGAAGACACCGACCCCTACCGGGACTCTCATCAGTGGCGTCCGGCGCCGCGCCTGTCCAGCAGCGAGATCGACCGTTGGCAGCGCGGCTACCAGGACGCATGGGAGCTGATCGGGCTCGACTACCCCGGCTATGCGTCAGGCCTGGCCGCGGGGCTGACCACGATCACGCCACTGGCGGGGGCAGCACCCGGAGCCGACATCAGCGCGGCCGCCCGGCAGGCTTTCGGCGCGATAGGCGCCGCGCTTCCCGCCGAGGCAAGCGGCGGCGGGGCCATTCTCGCGCTGCTGCTGATGCACGAGTTCCAGCACATCAAGCTCGCCGCGCTGCTCGACCTGTTCGACCTGTGTGACCCAACCTGCACCCAGCTGTTCTACGCACCATGGCGGGATGATCCGCGACCGGCGGAAGCGCTGCTGCAAGGTATGTACGCACATGTCGCGGTGACCGATTTCTGGCGGGTTCGGCGGCACCGGCTCGCCGGTGAACAGGCCAGGATGGCGGCATCGCGATTCGCGCTATGGCGGGCACAGACCATGGATGCGGCGCGGACCTTGGCTGCTTCCGGTGCCCTCACCCCTCTTGGCCAGCGGTTTGTCGCCGGGATGCTGGCGACGTTGCACGAATGGCGCGCGGAAGCGGTCCCTTCTGATGCGGCCGACTTGGCCCGCCGGTGGGCGGAGCGACACCGCGCGGCCTGGGACGCCAAGGAACTCGCATGAACTCCGGCGACCTCGCCCGTGGCCTGCTGGCACTCGGGCTGGAAGCCGGCATGACAGTGCTCGCGCACGCGTCGTTGCGCTCACTTGGCAGCGTCGATGGCGGTGCGGAGACCGTCATCGATGCCCTGCGCGAGGTCCTTGGGCCGGCCGGGACTCTGGTGGTAGCCACCGCCACAGAGGAGAACTCCACCACTTCGCGCGCCCACCAGGCCCGCATCGCCGGGATGACCACGAAGCAGGTCCGCGAGTTTCGCGCCGCCATGCCACCCTTCGACCGCGCGGTCACCCCGGCGGGCACGGGACGGATCGCCGAGGCAGTACGTACGATGCCCGGTGCGATCCGCAGCGCGCATCCCCAGTCCTCGTTCGCCGCGATCGGCCCGCTGGCGCGCCGGCTGATGCGGCAGCACAAGATCGTCTGTCACCTCGGTGAGGACTCACCGCTCGGCAAGTTGTACACGTCCGGGTCCTGGATCTTGCTGGCCGGCGTCGGGTATCAAGCGTGCTCGGCGCTGCACCTCGCCGAGTACCGCTATGTGCAGACGCCCCCGCAGCAGACCTACCGATGCGTCATACGGTACCGGGGAAAACCCGTGTGGCGGGCGTACCGTGACGTCGTTCTTGATGACAGCGATTTCACTGACATTGGTGTAACGCTCGATAAGGAAATCGTCTCTCACTACGGCCACATCGGTAGTGCCGAGTGCCGCCTGATGCCCCTGAAAGAAACAGTGGACAGTGCGACGGAATGGATGCGTACGCACCGCACTTAGACGAGTTCCGTTCGTATTCCCAGATGATCACATTACACTTATAGTGTGATCACTGCTTGCGATCAGGAGGGGGCGGGTGTCGGGAAATCTGGTTTCGGCTGCCCACGAAGCTGCCCAAGGTGCCGCGCCTTATTTCTTCCTCAGTTACGCGCACACGCCCAAACACGATCCAGCGGATCCGGACGATCCGGACGCGTGGGTAGGAACGCTCTACGCCGACCTGTGCAAGCACATAATGGCGCTTTCCGATCTGCCGGTCGGCGCCAAGCCCGGCTTTATGGACCGCGAACTCCGCTCTGGCAACCTCTGGCCAGCGACGTTGTCTCACGCCCTGGCGACCTGCCGGGTATTCGTCCCGCTGTACTCACGCAGGTATTTCGAGAGCGAGCAATGCGGCAGGGAATGGTACGCCTTTTCCGGGCGAGTGCTGGACGCCGAAGCGAAGGGCGAGCGGCGAACCGCGGCGATCATCCCCGCCATCTGGGTGCCGATGAATACGGAGTCGATGCCGGAGGCCGCCAGGAACATCCAGTTCGGCCACCACGAGCTCGGCGACCAGTATGTGGCCCACGGGTTTTACGGCATCATCAAGCTTTCGCGGTTCAAGGAAGCCTACGAGATGGCGGTCTACGAACTCGCCCGCCGTATCGTGCGGGTCGCCGAGCAAGAGCCGGTTTCGCCAGGCACGCCCGCGGATTACCGCATGCTGGAGAGCGCATTCAGCCTGGCCGGGCAGCGTGATCCGGGCGCGCGGCGGCTGCGCATCACGGTCGTCGCGCCCAGCGCGGATAACCTCCCGTCTGGCCGGGGTTCGTACCACTACGGGCACAGCCCGCTGCACTGGAACCCGTACCGTCCTGATTCGGTGCGCTCACTCGCCGAGCACGCCTGCGACCTGGTGCGGAACCTCGACTACCGGCCCGATGTCGGCGACCTCGACGAGCATGCCGAGGCGCTGACCGGGAACGGTCCGCCGACGGCACCCGGACTGGTCCTGGTGGACCCGTGGGCGGCCGCTCAGCCGGAGTGCGCGGCCGCGCTCCAGCGGTTCGACGCGCTGGAGAAGCCATGGATCCAGGTAGTGGTGCCGTGGAATCGCGTTGACCGCGAGACCGCGGATGCCGGGTCCGGATTGCGCGACGGCCTCGACAAATCGCTGCGGAACAAGCTCGCCGAGGGACGCGCCACGTCCGCGATGGCCGTGCGCGGCGTCCCCTCCCTCGAGGACTTCAATTCGGTGCTGCCCGCCGTGCTACGCACGGCGGTCCGGCAATACCTCAAGCATGCCAAGGCGCATCCTCCCGCTGGGCCAGCGGTCGAGAAACCGAGGCTGCTCTGGCCGACGACTGATTCGGAGCGTTTCGATGACTGAGGGGCAGATCGCGACCTTCTACTCTTACAAGGGCGGGACAGGGCGGACAATGGCTCTGGCCAATACCGCGTGGATTCTTGCCAGCAACGGCCTGAAGGTGCTCGCCGTCGACTGGGATCTTGATTCCCCCGGGCTCCACAAGTTCTTCCATCCGTTCCTGGACCCGGCGAAGATTGTCGCCACGCCCGGCATTATCGAGCTGATCACCGACTACGCACTGGCCGCCACCAGGGAGGAATCGCGGCCCGGCGACTGGCATCTGGACTACGCCCGGATCCTCCGGCACGCCGTATCGGTCAACTGGAAGCATTTCCCGGAAGGCGGCACGCTGGATTTCGTCAGCGCCGGCCGGCAGAACCGGGACTACGCGACCGCCGTCACCGCCATCGACTGGGATAACTTTTACGAGCGGCTCGGTGGCGGCCAGTTCTTCGACGCGCTTCGGGCCGACATGAAAGCCAACTACGATTACACGCTGATCGACAGCCGCACCGGACTCAGCGACATCGCGGACATCTGCACTGTGCACTTCCCGGACATCCTCATCGACTGCTTTACGCTCAGCGACCAGTCGATTGAGGGAGCGGCCGCGGTGGCGAGGTCCGTCGACGACCGGTATCACACCAGGAACATCAGGATCCTTCCGGTGCCGATGCGGATCGACGATGCGGAGAAGGAGAAGCTCGACGCCGGCCGGACCCTGGCCAGGACACGGTTCCACCGGTTCCCGCGCGACATGTCAGACAGCGAGGCGAACCTGTACTGGGGCTCGGTCGAGATCCCGTATAAGCCCTTTTACGCGTTCGAGGAGATGCTGGCCACGTTCGGCGACGCGCCAGGGCACTCCGCGTCCATGCTCGCCGCCTTCGAACGGCTGACGAGCGCGATGACGATGGGCCAGGTTACCGGCCTTGGCGCGATGGACGAGGACCTGCGGCTCGAGTACCAGGCGGCGTTCACCAGGCGACGGACCGCGCCGCGCGCAGACCTGTATCTCAGCTACGTTCCCGAGGACCGGATGTGGGCCGACTGGATCGCTTCGATCCTTGGCCAGGCCGGATTCCGCGTGCAGCGCCAGACGACCGCGGCGGCCGGGGCCATAGTCCGTGAGGAGGCACAGCGGAGCGCCGCGTCCGCGGGCCGGACGATCGCCGTCCTCTCCGCGGCCTATCTTCGTTCCCCGCACGCACGTGGCGTGTGGGACTCGCTGGCCGCGTCCGATCCGGCCGGCACGAGCCGACGGCTGATCCCGGTCCGGGTGGGCGAGGTGCCGCTGACCGGGCCCTTCGGCGATCGGACCGTGGTGGACCTGACCAGGCGGGACGCCGCCGGGGCGAAGGAGGAGCTGCTGCGAGCCCTCGGCTACGTCGCCAGCGCGGTTGAGCATCCGCTGGACCCGGCGGTACGCGAGCCGCGGTTCCCGCGGGCCATCCCGCTGGTGTGGAATGTGCCGACCCGCAACGCCGCGTTCACCGGGCGAAATGAGGTCCTGGAGAAGCTGCGCGATCAGCTGGCCAGCGCCAGTACCGCGGTCGTACTGCCGCTGGCCCTGCACGGCCTTGGCGGCGTCGGGAAGACTCAGGTCGCACTGGAGTACGCGCACCGCTACCTGGCGGATTACGACGTCGTATGGTGGGTGTCGGCGGAACAGCGTGAGCTCATCAGCTCCCGCCTCGCTGAACTGGCTGGCAAGCTCGGCCTCCGGGTCGGCGACAACGTTGCCGAAGCGGCGCAGGTAGCCTGCGACGCACTGCGGCGCGGCGCACCGTACAGCAACTGGCTGCTCGTCTTCGACAACGCCGACACGCCTGAGCAGCTCGAGCCGTTCCTTCCCGGCGGGCCCGGCCATGTGCTCGTCACCTCGCGCAACCCCGTCTGGTCCCGGGTGGCCGAGCCGGTGGAGATCGACGTGTTCGCCCGCGCCGAGAGCATCGAGCACCTGCGCCGACGGGTCCCGTCGCTGTCCGACGCGAACGCCGGGATGGTGGCCGACAAGCTGGGTGACCTGCCCCTGGCGATCGAGCAGGCGGGCGCCTGGCTCGCGGAGACCGGCACTTCGGCGGCGGCTTACATCAAGGAACTCGACACCCAGCTCACCAGCGTGCTTGCGCTCAACCAGCCGACGGACTACCCGGTACCGGTCGCGGCGACCTGGCGCGTGTCGTTCGAGCGGCTCCGCGCCCATTCGCCTGCCGCGGCGCGACTGATGGAGTTGTGCGCGTACTTCGCGCCAGAGCCGATCTCGCTCCAGCTGCTGTACAGCGACGAGATGATCCAGTCTCTGGTGCCCCTGGATGACCGGCTGAAGGAGCGGATCGTCCTTGGCCAGCTGACCCGCCAGATCACCAGGTTTGCCCTGGCCAAGGTCGACCAGGGCAGCAACTCCTTCCAGGTACACCGGCTGGTCCAGGCGGTCATCCGGGACCAGATGAAGGACGTGCGGGAACGTGACGACGCCATGCACGAGGTGCACCGGGTCCTCGTCGGCGCCCGCCCGCGGCAAGGTGACACCGACAACCCGGAGAACTGGCCGCGTTATGACCTGATCTGGCCGCATCTCGCGCCGTCGGAAGCCTACGAGTGCGATGAGGAGGAGACCAGGCAGCTGCTCATCGACCGCGTGCGGTATCTGTGGAAGCGCGGCGATTTCACCGAGGCGCTGAGCTTCGGCAGACGGCTCGCGGACCGATGGAAGAGCCAGCTCGGCGAGAACGACAGGCAGACGCTCTACCTGCGTTTCCACCTCGCCAACGTGCTTCGCTCGCAGGGCAAGTACGCCGAGGCAAGGGACGAGGACGCGGATGTCCTGCAGCGGCAGCGGGAGACGTTGCAGGACGGCCATCCGCACATCCTGCAGACCAGCGGCAGCCTTGCCGCGGACCTACGCGGCCTGGGCGAGTTCGCCCAGTCGCTGGAAATGGACCGCCGGGCGTACGACAGCCTCAAGGACATCTTCGGCGAGGACCACCCCAGCACGCTGTCGGCCGCCAACAACCTTGCCGTCGACCTGCGCTGGGTCGGCGAGTCCTACAAGGCACGCGAACTGGACTCCGACACCCTCGTCCGGCGGCGCATCGTGCTCGGTGACCGGCATCCGTACACGCTGCACTCCGAGTCCATGCTGGCCCGGGACATGCGCGAGACCGGCGAGTTCGCCGGGTCAGCCGAACTGCTGCGGGACACCTACCAGCGGTATGTCGACGTGCTGGGCGAGAATTTCGTGGACACGCTGCGCACCGCCAAGTCGCTTGCCGTATCGCTGCGCAAGGTCGGCGACTACGACGAGGCGCTACGGCTCACCAAGGACACCCACGAGCGCTACCTCGAGCACTACGGTGCGGATCACCCCGACACGCTGACGTGCACGCTGAACCTCGCCTGTGACCTGTCCGCGCTCGACGACAAGTCCTCGGCACGTGACCTGACAAACAAAGTCATCTCCGCATACCAGCGCACGCTTGGTGCCGAGCACCCGTATACCCTGGCTGCCGCGAATAACCAAACGACATACCTGCGTGGCCTGGGCTCCCTTGACTCCGCCAGGGAACTGGCCGAGCAGACGCTTGGCACGCTCCGCGCCAGGCTCGGCCCGGATCATCCGTTCTCGCTGTCATGCGCGATCAACCTCGCCAACTGCCTGTGTGACATTGGCGAGCTGGCGCAGGCCGAAGCGCTGCAGAGCGAAACCATCGCCCGGCTCCGGGAAACTCTCGGTCCGCGTCACCCGGACACGCTGGTAGGCGAGGCCAACCTCGCGGTCACCATGCGGGAAAGCGGCCGGGCGGAGGAGGCGGTGCTGCTACAGGAGGAGGTTGTCGCCGCGATGAGCACTGTCCTCGGCGAAGGCCATCCCAACGTCACCGCGTTGCGGCGATGGCGTCACCAGAACCGGGACCTCGAGCCTCAGCCCATCTGATCCGGCCGGATCAGCCACGCCAGCACGTCCGGCGCGACCCGCAGCGCGTCGAAGTGCGCGGCGCCTGGGTGGACCACGCTGATCGCGCCGGGGATCCGCGCCGCCAGCCAGCGGGTATGCGCGACGGGTGAGAACACGTCGTCCTCGCCGTGCCAGAGCAGGACCGGTGTCTCGATCCGCGAGGGATCAAATCCCCATGGAGAGCAGAACGCCAGCGCGTCATCGATCCAGCCATCCGCGGAGTTCCGCGTCGCCTCGGCAAATGACCGCGCGAGCAACGCCCGGATACCGGCGTCAGCGACCACCCGCCTGTCCGCTTCCGTCAGCTCCGAGTAGATCTCGGCGACGTAGCCGGACGGATCGGCCTTGATCTGGGCTGCCGCGTGAACCAGCCGCACGGTCAGGATCTCGGGATCGTTGGCGGCGATCGTGTACTCGCCGACGTTGTAGGTGGTCATCCCGTCGAACCAGTCGAGCCCTTCGGCCGTCCACGGGGCCAGGCTGACCAGCACGGCGGCGCGCACCACCCGCTCCGGCAGCAGCGCCGCGCAGGCGAGCGCGTGCGGTCCGCCACCGGACCGGCCGAGGACCGAGAAGCGCTTCAGGCCGAGCGTGTCGGCGATAGCCGCGACGTCGCTGGCCACATCGGCGACCCGGCGCGCCATGAGCCGGTCTGACTTCCCGTAGCCGGGCCGGTCGAAGCTGATCAGCCGCACCCCCTGCCCATAGAGCACCTTTTCCCTGGGAAACGGGCCGAGCCTGCTGCCTGGGGTTCCGTGTAGCAGGACGACAGGCAGGCCGCTGGGATCGCCAGCGATCTTGACTGCCAGCCGACGCCCGTCTGACGTGTGTACGAACGTGGTCACCTGATGAGCTGAACTGCTCCACGCCGGACAGTCAACCCCTATGCGTCAGATGGCGCACTTC
>DASRFJ010000361.1:0-8607 GCA_035651595.1 Streptosporangiaceae bacterium
GGCGGGGTGGGGGTGGGGCGTTAGTTTGCGGGGCCTTCTGCGGGGGTGGCTTCGGCGTCGGCTAGCGCGGTCAGGTGGTCAAGGAACGGGCCGACCCGGAGTCCGTTCTGCGCCTTGTGCCGGAACGGGCGGTTGGCGTTCACCGTGTAGCGAGTGCGGCGCCCGATGCGGGTGCGGGTGAGGTAGCCAGCGGACTCCAGGTCGGCCACGATCGCCTGCACGGTGCGTTCGGTAAGACCGACCACCGGGCTGATGTCGCGGATCCGCGCACGGGGGTTGCGGGCAATCTCCACGAGCACGTGGCCGTGTCCGGTCAGGAGCGTCCACGATCCGCGACTCCGGTCATCGTCACTCATACCCCTAAGCGTAGAACCAACGAGTGATTTTACGCGAGAGATAAAGCATGAAAATCATCTCGTGTATGTATTGACATATGTCTGGCACAGACCGATCCTGATACTGCGTTGACCGGCTCTCCCCAGGCGGCACGGTCGGCGCCGGTACTGAGCCACCGCGCAAACGGTTACGGGAGGTGACGCAGATGACTGACGGCCAGTACCACATCGAACTGGTCAGCGGCATACCGGTCGTGACCGTACCGGAGGAGATCGACGTCACCAATGCCGCGGACCTGCGCGCAGCGCTGCTGAAGGCCGGCGTGAACGGGTCAGGGACGCTCGTTGCCGACATGACCCAGACCCAGTTCTGCGATTCGTCTGGGGTTCATGCCCTGGTGGCGGCCCACCGGCGCGCCCAGGCCGAAGGCGGCCAGCTGCTGCTGGTCATCTCCAGTGCCGCGGTCCTGCGCATCCTGGCGATTACCGGCATCGACCGGGTAATCCCTAACTTCACCAGCGTGGCGGACGCCCTCGCGCATGCGACGGCGCACGCGGACAACGGGCAAGCCCACACCGCCTCAAACCTAGTCTCAAACCCAGACGCCGACCCCGGCCGGGCCCCGGTTGCCTGACGGACCAGCTACGTGCCGGTCAGGAGATCCCAGTGGCGCTGTGCCGCGGGGTGCCAGTCGGCGTGCCTGGCGTGGAACAGGTCGGCTGCCTTGGCCCCGCTCCAGTTCTCCGGCAGCAGCCGCAGCGGCAGGCGCGGGTCGAGCAGGGGAAAGCGGCGCCACTCATGCACCAGCCGGGTTTGCGCCACCAGGACCGCCTCGCCGGTCACCGGGTCAAGGCCGGTGAACTCGCCGATGAACTCCTCGTAGCGCTGCTCGAGGGCGGCGAGGTCCCAGGACCTGGTCACGAGCGCGTCCTGGCTGCCGATCTGCCCGTAGCTGGCGACGAACGACAGCGCCGCGCCGCTGACCCCGGCGTCGAGGAGGATGCGCTGACCCTCGGCCTGGTGGCTGGCGTGCGGGCTGACCCACACACCCGGCGCCGGCGAGCCGAAGCCCGCCCAGTTGAGCTGCGTCCGCACCCGGTGCCGAAGGTCCCGCTGCGATTCGGGCACCGACACCAGCAGCACCAGCCACCGGCCGTCCCAGTCCACCTCGTCGCGGCCGAACGCGTAAATGCGCTCCGCCCCCTCGCTGAGCAGGCGCCGCCCGGTCGGCGTGAGCGACCACCGGACCTGCCGGCCGACGCGTTCAGAGGCCAGCCAGCCCTCGGCCGCGGTCCGCGCCAGCGCCTGCCGCGCCGACTTGGCCTCGATGCCGGACAGGGCCAGCGCCGACACCAGTGCCTGGGTCCACACCGGGCCGCCGCCGCCCGGCAGCACGAACTCGCCGAGCATGGTCATCAGCAGCGAGCGAGCGCTCGCCTGACCGATCTCGCGGCGCCTGCTGACCGCGGGGCGCGCCATCGGGTGCGTCATCGGTGTCTCCCGCGGACGAAGTCGTGGCTACCGCAGCCACCGTACCCGTTGCTGGCGCGCCAGCCGGCGCTCGGCGGGGCTGGTGCCTCCCCAGACGGAACCCTCGGCATCGTCCATGGGCACCACGGTGACATCGGTCCGGCTGGCCGGGCATCTGTCACCGTTACCTGGATCGGCTGGTTTGGGAGTGAAAGAAGGGCGTAAGCCTCGTGAAAGGCCAGCGTGGTCGGATGAGATCCGAACGCGAGAGGAGGCAAGGATGGCTCTCAACGTGCAGTACGGAACCAGGGTCACCTGACCCTGCGTGCGACGCGGCCTGGCCGCCGCCTGCCCCGCGACTTCCGCTACCTGCTGGCCGCGGCCGGCGTCAGCCAGGCCGGTACGCAGGTTCGCCTGGTCGCGCTGCCGCTTGTCGCGGTGATCGTCCTGCACGCGACGACCTTCCAGGCGGGGCTGACCGCGACGGCCGACACCGCCGCGTTCCTGCTCATCGGACTGCCCGCGGGGGCCTGGGTCGACCGGCTGCGGCGACGTCCGCTCCTCGTAGCCGCCGACCTGGCACGGGCCGTCCTGGTCTGCACCGTTCCGGTCGCGGCCGCGATCGGGCTGCTCGGGCTTCCGCAGCTTTATGCCGTCGCGTTCGCGATGGGCCTGGCGACGGTGCTGTTCGACGTCGCGCACATGAGCTACGTGCCGTTCCTCGCCGGACCAGATCAGCTGGTCGCCGGCAACGCCAGGCTCGAGGCGGTCGACTTCACTGCGTTCACGGCCGGGCCGGCCGCCGGGGGCCTGCTGGTCCAGTTCGTCGCGGCGCCGGCCGCGCTGGTCGCCGACGGTGTCAGCTATCTCCTGTCCGCGCTGCTGATCGGCACGATACGAGCGCGCGAACCCGCCCCGGAAGTGGGCGCCGCCGAACGGATCCATACCGCGATCCGGGCCGGAATCGCGCTTGTCGTTCGGCACCCTAAATTGCGGACAGTAATGATCACCGGCGCCATGCTGATGCTGTCTGAGACAGCATGGACGGCCATCCAGCCGGTCTTCCTCATCCGCAAGCTCGGCCTGACGCCCGCGGTGTACGGCGCGCTGCTGGCGGCGGGAGCGGTCGGCGGGCTGGGCGGCGCGCTGAGCGCGTCGCGCATCACGAATCGATTCGGCACGCCGCGGGTCATGCGGCTCGCGCTCGCGACGACCACCCCGTTCATCCTCGTCATGCCGTTCGCGCGGGCCGGGTGGCCGGTCGCGTTGTACGCCGCCGGCGCATTCATCAGCTGGTTCGGCAGCGCGCTGTTCAACATCACCCAGATGAGCCTGCGGCAGCAGCTGTGCCCGCCGCGGCTGCTCGGCCGGATGAACGCGACGATGCGGTTCGCCATGTGGGGAAGCATGCCCCTCGGCGGGCTGCTCGGCGGCGCGCTCGGCCAGCTGCTCGGCGTCCGGACGGCGTTGTGGATCTTCGGCGCGTTGTCGGTGGCCGCCACGCTTCCGGTCCTCGCCAGATCGTGGCGGGACTGAACGTTTCACGCAGGCCGCCGGCGGTGAGCTGGCTTCGCGGGGCGGTCCGTTGAAAGGGCGCGTGCCTGTCCTTAGCGTCGGAGCCGGAATCGAACCTCGGACACGGAGCGATGCCCATGTGGCGAAAATATTTCGGACTTTTGATCATGCTCCCGGTCGCACTCGCGGGCGCACCGGCGGCCGCGGCCGCCGCTCCCTCTCCGGCCGCCCCACGGCCCGGCCCCGCCATCCTCTACGCGCCGCCGCCGCGTGCCCCGCAGCTGGAGAACGCGCCGGGCAGCCCGTGGCACGCGTCGCCGATCCTGATTTCCGGCACCAGCGCCTACCGGCAGGGCGAGTTCCTCTACCAGGACTTCCTGTTCGACGACCGGGGCGCCGGTTCGACGCTCACCTACCCGACCGACCCGCGGTACGCGGGCGACGCGGCGGATCTCGTCGAGTTCCGGCTCAAGCTGTCCCCGGCCGGGCTGCTCATCCGGCTCACCTACAACGCGATGATCGACCCGGCGCTGGTCGCCAGCACGATCGCGCTCGGTGACTCGGCGGCGCCGGAACCGCTGCCGTTCCAGGCGGGCGCGCAGGAGCCCGCGCAGGTGTTCGTCACCGTGCACGGCTCGACGGTCGCGGCCACGGACGCCGCCACCGGGCAGCCGATCGACCCGCGCGGCGCCCGGGCGAGCGTCGACCTTACCCGCCGCCAGGTCACGATCACCGTGCCGCCATCGGTCTTCGACACGCGCGGCCTGCCGGTCCTGCGGGTCGCCGCCGCGTCCGGACTGTGGGACGCGGCCGGTGGCCAGTACCTGCAGCCGGTCTCCGGCGCGGCGACCGCGACCCAGCCGGGCAACGGCGGCACCGCCGGGAGCGCACTGTTCAACGTGGCCTTCCGGTTCGACGAGCCGTTCACGCAGACCACGTCGCTCGAGATCTGGCGCGACTCCCAGCAGGCCGCCGCGCTGAAGACCGGCGACCTGTCCGCGTTCTTCGCCGACGTGAACCTGGGCTGGCTCCGCGCGGGCGTGACCAACGACATGCCCGACCAGCCCACGGGCGTGCCCACGCACGGCATGACCGACCGGATCTACGCCAGCCACTTCGAGGACGCGCAGGGCCGCGGGCCGCAGCTGCCGCTGCAATACTGCCACGAGCCCTGCGCGAACAGCGTGCCGGACTACCTCAGCCAGCTCGAGCCGTACGGGCTCTACGTGCCGGACAAGCCCGCTCCGCCGGCCGGCTACGGCATGACGCTGAACCTGCACTTCTGCGGCGGCAACTACAACAACGGCCCGCCGGACGCCGCCCAGCTGGCCGACCGGGGCACCGGGTCGCTGGTGCTGACACCGGAAGGCCGCGGCCGCTGCCTGTGGTACTGGAGCGAGGCGGGCGCCGACACGTTCGAGGCGTGGGCCGACGCCGGCCGCCACTTCCGGCTGGACCCGGCGTACAACGCGATCTCCGGCTGGTCGATGGGCGGCTACGGCACGTACAAGTTCGCGGCGGAGTTCCCCGACCTGTTCGCGGCGGCGCTGCCCGACATCGGCTGCGTCAGCGCGGAAACCGGCTGGCCGGGCGAACCGATTCCGTCCATCAGCGGCGCGGACGCGGAGATCCTCAACCTGGTCGGTTCGTTCCGGAACATCCCGTTCCTGATGGCCAACGCGAACCAGGATGTGCTGTGCGACACCAGCAGCCAGCTCCAGGTGTTCCAGCGTTTCCAGCAGCTGGGCTACCGCTACGACTGGCGCGAGTACGTCGGCGGGCACGGGCCGTACTACCCGACGGCGGACGAGTCGGCGCAGTTCCTTGGCGATCACCGGGTGAATCCCAACCCGCCGCACGTCACGTACACGTTCGACGCGGGCATGCAGGAGCCCACGTGGGGGCTTACCGCGAACCACGCGTACTGGGTGTCGGGCCTGTCCACCCGGTCCGGTGACCTGGGCACGGCGGACGCCTTCTCGCACGGCTTCGGCCTGGGCGACCCGCAGGTCAACCCGGAGCAAGAGACGAGCGGCACCAGCGGCTCGTTCACCTTCACGGGCAGCGTGCGGACCTGGCAGCAACCGCAGCGAGTCGCGGCCACCGACGAGCTGGACCTGACGCTGACCAACATCGCGACGGTCACGATCGACGCGCACCGCGCCCGCATCGGGTGCGACGCGGAGCTGCACGTGACGTCGGACGGACCGGCGACGGTCACGCTGGCCGGCTGCCACCGGACGGTCAGCGTCCGGTGACGTGGCAGGCCGGGGCTGCGCGGTATCCGTAGCCGCGCAGCCCCAGGTTTTCACCATTACTCGAGCGTCGGGCCCGTCCGCGTCACGGCGGGCTCCACTGCTGGTTCGAGCCGCCGTTGCAGGTCCACAGGTCGAGCTGAGTGCCTTGCGTGGTGTTGAAGCCCGGATCGTCGAGGCATTTGCCGGACGCCGGATTGACCAGCTCGCCGTTCACCGCGAGCCACTGCTGGTTGGCGCCGCCGGTGCACGTCCACTCCTCGATCAGCGCGCCGTTGGCGGTGCTGCCGCCGGTGATGTCCAGGCACTGCCCGTTGATGCCGACGGTTCCATTGCTCTCCATCGTCCACTGCTGCGACGTCGGGCCGTTGTTGCAGTCCCACATCTGCACCTTCGTGCCCGGCGTGGCCGAGCCGCCGTTGACGTCCACGCACTCGGCGGTGTCGACGCCGGCCACGATCTCGCCGGTTGGCGTGGCCGAGCCCACCAAGGTGACCGAGAGGTTGCCGAACTGGTCGGTCTGGTATCCGCCGGTGCCGAACCCGATCATGCCCGAGGCATAGGCGGAGTCCGTGACCGTGGCGACCGTCGTGCCGTTGATCGCCGCGCTGATCGTGTGGCCGTTGAAGGTCAGCGACAGGTGCTGCCAGGTATTCAGCCCGGGTGCGGTTACCGTGCCGCTGGCCAGCGTGGTGAGCGTGCCGCCGGTGGAGTTCCGGATGATCGACCACGCTCCGGTGTTGCTGAGCTGGAGGTAATAGTCGTTGATATTCGCCGGTGCGAATCCCGCCATCGTGCCGACTCGGCCGAGCAGCTGGACCGCGCCCGCCTGCTCGATCAGCGCGTCGGCGGACACGGTGTAATTGGCCCAGCTCAGGTTCCCGCCGATCGTGTACGGATTGGCGTTGCCGTCCCATTCGATCGGCTTGGTCGCGGCCTGCTGCTGGAGGCAGTTGCCGGACCTGCCGCCGGCGCACGACGCCACCTCGAAGGCGCCCTGCATCTGGGACAGGTACCGCGGCTGCTGGCCCACGGTGTCACCCGAGAACGTGTCCGAGTAGGGCAGGCCGAGCGTGGTCTGCGCCGGGCCGGCCGCTGTGCCCTTGCCCTGTCCGGTCGTGGTGGTCAGCGTGTAGATTTCGCCGGGCTGCACGGTGAGCGAGTAAGACCCGTTCGACGGTGTGATCGTGCCGTTGTTCACGAACGTGCTGGCGGCGGTTGGCGCGTTCACGTTGGTCGACCACTCGTGCACGCTCCCGGTGGACAGGCCGCCGGAGACGTCCACGGTGACGGTCTGTGCGGCGCTGGCCGTGGTGGTCTCGATGATCGTGGAGTAGTCGGTTCCGTCGGTGGACTTCAGCGTGACGTAGCTGCCGTTGGATTCGCTGCCGCCGAGGTACCCGGACCCGGCGTTGAGGAACTGCCAGCCCGGTGCCGTGAACTGGGTGACCTGCGCGGTTGCCCACAGTTCGGTCCCGACGCTGTAGGCGCCCGACCACGGCTGGTTGGCCAGGATCAGCCCGTCGTCGTCGAAGGGCAGGTCCGGGTAGAGGGAGGCGATCAGCGGCCAGTTGATGTACGCGCTCAGCTGCGCGTCGGTGTAGCCGCGGGTGATGGACCTGATCAGCGCCGGCGCACCGCCGTTGAGATCCTGCGAGCCGTTCTCGCTGGCCCACAGCGGCTTGCCGGTGCCTTCGGCGGTCGCGTTCCCCGGGCAGGTGTCGGCGTTACCGCCGTCCCCGCCCTGGCACGGGTAGTGCACGCCGATGATCGACACCGCGCTGGCGAACGACGGATTGTTCGCGATGTCCGTCGCGATGGAGTAGTCCGTGTCGGAGCCGACGATCTGCACGCCTGAGAACCCATTGGAGTTGAGCGCGGACCGGAGCTGCTCGTACCAGGGGATGTTGTAGCCGCGCTCGTTCCAGCCACCCAGGTAGCTGATCGTCAGGCCGTGCGACTTGGCGCAGCCAAGCCAGCTCACCAGGTAGTTGATCGTGTTCGTGGAGAAGAAGCTGCTGCCGATCCAGCCGGGCGCGCCCCAGGCCAGCCCGTAGAACTTGATGTTGGCGTTGCGGGCCTGTGCCTGCTCCATCAGCCACCAGTTGTAGCCGTTGCCGCAGTTCACCGACCCGGAGGTGTGCTCGATGCTGGATTCGGATCCGTCGGTGGAGTTCGTGTCGCCGCCGATTTCCACCTTGAGGATCTGCAGGCTCGCGCCGTAGCCGGGCTTGAATAGGTAGTCGAGGATCTGCTGCTGCTGGGCGGCCGGATAGTCGGTCAGCAGCCTGGTGTTGCCGCCGCCCCCGCTGATCGCGCCGATTCCGCCGAACGTGCGGCCCGCACTCGTGCCGTTCGCGTTGATCGTGGTGGCGGTCGCCGCCAGCGCCCGTGGCGTTCCGGCACCTGCTACGGCAGCGCCGCCGAGAAGCGCGAGGAGACCTATTGTGAGCGTGAGATTTCTTAGAGTAACTGTGCCCATGCGCGCACTCCAACGGGTTGACGGATTTTGTTTCTTTTAGGGCGAAAGTGTCCCTGTGCCTTCATTGGGACACCGCGCAACCTTTCCGTCAAGACCTAAATGTTTGCGCTAACAAAGCACTGTGCGTTGACAAGTGAGTACGCTAAGTTCTGACGGTGCGCCGGGCAGCGCTCACGGGCGGCCGCCGGCACCGTATACATCCCGAAACGCCGCTGGCACCGTATATGTCCCGAAACAACGTGGTGAACTTCCCCTTTGTGGAGGCCCGACCCCCCTTTACGAGGGTCAACTCACCACGATGGGGCAATCCACCACATTGACGCGAGGCCGCCAGTGCACTGACGCATCGTCAGCCACATGTTGCACGAGAGACCCAGCCGCATCCGGCCGGGGAGGGCTTGACGGAGTCGCCTGCTTCGTGATTTCGTCGATCTATCAATCGATTGATTGGGTGGCTGGAATGTCGGGGCTTGTGCAGGTGAGACGGGCAGCGGTCGCGCTGTTCGCCGAGCGGGGCTTCGCCGCCACCGGGATCCGGGATATCGGCCG
>DASRFJ010000362.1:0-26809 GCA_035651595.1 Streptosporangiaceae bacterium
TGCGGGGTGGATGACCGCAGGCCGGGCGACGGGGGCGGGCTGGGCGTGGCGACGCGGGCGGCGGGGGCGGGTGGACGACCGAAGCCGCACCGGGCAGTAGCTGTAAGCGAGAATCCTCCGGAGGACGGCACGCCGACCAGATCGCCGCCTGCCCGGGCAGTTTGACCCGCTCGCCCCGGCCGAGCGTCTTGGCCAGCTCGGCCTCGGCGGTTTCGATCCGCAGCCATTCGTCGTACGACACCGGCCGCACCCCGCGCTCGGCGAGCATCGCGACGATCGGCGAGTCCGCGAAGGAGGCCGGGTCACCAGCCGCCGGGTACTTGAGCAGCCCGGCCCTCGGCACCGCCACCGACCCGGTGCCTGGGGCAAGGTCCGCCAGCAGGCTCCGCACGGTCTCCGCGGCGTCCGATTTGTTCGTGCCGATGACGCCGGTCGGCCCGCGCTTGAGCCAGCCCGCCACGTACTCCCCTGGCAACGGTGAACCCTCGGAACCGAGCACGCGGCCGGCCAGATTCGGCACGACACACGACCGGGCGTCGAACGGCACCCCGGGCAGCGGCACGCTCTGGTAGCCGACCGAGCGAAGCACCATCTGCGCGTCGAGCGTCTCCATCTCCCCCGTGCCGCCAAACGACCCATCGGCGGAGATCCGCGTCCGCTCGAGGACAACCCCGGAGACCTGGTCGGTGCCGAGGATCTCCACCGGCCGCAGCCAGAACCGCACCGTGAGCCGGCGCCCGCCCGACGCGGCGCCAGCAGAAGCCCACCCGGAGATCGCCACTATGTTCCCGCGCACCCGCCGGTCCGACTCCACCAGCTCCGCGCCGGAACCGGCCAGGTCGTACCGGCCGAGGTCCGCCTCGTCGGCGTGCACGACCACGTCGACGCCGGGCAGCTCGCCGAGTTCGCGCAGCTCCTTGGTGGTGAACTTGGCATGCGCGGGGCCGCGCCGCCCGATCATGTGCACCTCGCGCACCTTGGACGCCTGGAGCGCCTCGAGCACCGGGTGCGGCACGTCGGTCGCCGCCAGCTCCGCCGGATCCCTGGCCAGGATCCGCGCCACGTCCACCGCGACGTTGCCGACGCCGATCACCGCGACGGACTCCGCCTCAAGCACGAACGCCGAAGGATCCACGTCCGGGTGCCCGCAATACCAGTTCACGAAGTCCGTCGCCGCGAAGCTTCCCGGCAGGTCCTCGCCGGGGATGCCGAGCCGCCGGTCCCGCATCGCGCCGGTCGCGTACACGACGGCGTCATAGACCGACAGCAGGTCGTCCCGGGTGACGTCGTCCCCGAGGTGCACGCCGCCCACGAAGCGGACGTCCGGGCTCTCCAGCACTTTGCGCAGGTACTGCGCGATGGACTTGATCGACTTGTGGTCGGGCGCGACGCCGTAACGGACCAGGCCGTACGGCGTGGGCAGCCGGTCCAGGACGTCCACCCGGACCGGCACATCCAGCGCGAACGCCTGCTTGACCAGGGCTTCGGCGGTGTACAGCCCGGCGGGGCCTGAGCCAACAACTGCTACATGAAGCATAGAAACGTACGCTACTCGACCGCGCCCTGTTCCGCCTCCGTGGCAGGTTGCGGAGCCGAAGCGGGCGACCGCAGCGCCACCGCCTCGGTGATCGCCCGCGCCAGGTGCTGCGCCGTCAGTCCGGCCTCTTCCAGCACCTCGTTACGGGACCCGTGCGAGAGGAACTCCTGCGGCAGGCCGAACACCTTCATCGGCACGTCCACGTCATGGTCGCGCAGCAGCCGGCTGACCGCGTCGCCGAACCCGCCGGCCCGCCCGTTGTCCTCGATCGTGACCACGAGCCGGTACCGGCCGGCCACGTCGACGACCGCGGGATCGACCGGCTTGGTCCATCGCGGGTCCACGACGGTGACCCCGATGCCGTGGTCCGCCAGCCGGTCCGCGATCGCCAGCCCGGTCAGCGCCATCGGTCCGGCCCCGAGCAGCAGCACATCCTGCGACCCGGAGTCACAAGAACGCAGCACGTCCATGACGCCGAGCTTCCCGACCGCCTCGACCTCGCCGCCGATGTTGCCCTTCGGGAAGCGCACCGCGGTGGGGCCGTCGGAAACGGCGACCGCCTCGGCGAGCAGCTCCGCGACCCGCACCCCGTCGCGCGGCGCGGCGATCCGCATGCCGGGCACGAGCTGGAGGATCGACCCGTCCCACATGCCGTTGTGGCTCGCCCCGTCCGGCCCGGTCACACCCGCCCGGTCCAGCACCAGCGTGACCGGAAGGCGATGCAGCGCGACGTCCATCAGCGTCTGGTCGAACGCGCGGTTGAGGAACGTCGAGTAGATCGCGACGACCGGGTGCAGCCCGCCGAGCGCGAGCCCCGCCGCCGAGGTCAGCGCGTGCTGTTCGGCGATGCCCACGTCGTAGACCCGGTCCGGGTAAGCGGCGGCGAACTGACCCAGCCCGGTCGGCTGCAGCATCGCGGCGGTGATCGCCACCACGTCGGCCCGCTCGGCTCCTATCGAGAGCAGCGCGTCGCCGAACACCCGCGACCAGCTTCCCGGCGCGGGTACCGACGGCCCCGGCACCTGATGCAGGCAGTCGACCTCGTTCTGCTCGGCCGCCGAGTAGCCGAAGCCCTTCTTGGTGATCACGTGCACGATGACCGGCCTGCCGTAGTCGCGGGCCCGCCGCAGCGCGTTCTCCACCAGCCGCTCGTCGTGCCCGTCGATCGGGCCGACGTACTTGATGCCGAGGTCCTCGAACATGACCTGCGGCTGGAGGAAATCCTTCAGGCCCTTCTTGGCGCCGTGCAGCGCGCCGTACAGCGGCGAGCCGACCAGCGGCGTCCGGGACAGCGTGGTCTTGATGTAGTCGAGCACGTTCTCGTACCGCTCGCTCACCCGGATCGAGGCGAGGTGCTCGGCGAGACCGCCGATCGTCGGCTGGTAGGACCAGCCATTGTCGTTGACGACCATGACCAGCCGGGAGTCCTTCGCCGCGGCGATGTTGTTCAACGCCTCCCAGGCCATGCCGCCGGTCAGCGCCCCGTCGCCGATGACCGCGACCACGGTCCGGTCCTGCTCGCCGCGCAGCGTGTATGCCTTCGCCAGGCCGTCGGCGTAGGACAGGCTGGTCGAGGCGTGCGAGTTCTCCACCAGGTCGTGCTCGGACTCGGCCTGGCTCGGGTACCCGGCGAGACCGCCGCGCTGCCGCAGCGTGCCGAACTGGGGGTAACGACCGGTGACCAGCTTGTGCACGTATGCCTGGTGGCCGGTGTCGAAGATGATCCGGTCCTTCGGCGAGTCAAACACCCGGTGCAGCGCCAGCGTCAGCTCGACCACACCCAGGTTGGGACCCAGGTGGCCGCTGGTCCTGGTCACGGTCTCGATCAGCACGTCACGGATCTCGCTGGCCAGGACGCTGAGCTGATCCTGGCTCAGTCCCTTCAGATCCTGCGGGCCGTCGATCGACTCCAGCAAGGTCACGGCGGTTTCCCCTCGTTAGGTTGATCCGAGTGTATGGCCGTTACCCCTGAATCACCTGATCAGACACCGACACGCGTGTCGGGTTAGCGTCGTTCGGCAGCACCTTGTGCCGGGCCGCTAGCAGGCCTGATACCAGTTGAACGGCCGCGACGGCGAGCAGCAGAGCGAACGGCGCGTCCCACCCGCCGGTGGCCGAATGCAGCAGCCCGAGCGCCAGCGGACCCATGCTGGCGACCAGGTACCCGACGGACTGAGCGAGCCCGGACAGCGACGCGGCGGCCGCCGGATCGGGTGCCCGCGCCATCGTGAAGTAGATCGCGAGCGCCAGCGTCGCGCCCTGGCTGACGCCGAGCAGCAGCACCCAGCCGGCGGCCGAGCCGAGCGGCGCCCAGACCGATCCGGCCAGCCCCGCGGCGGTGCCGATCAGGCTGGGCACGACCAGCCGCCGCTGGCCGAGCGAACGCTGCGCCAGCCGCTGCGCCAGCACGGGGATGAGCAGCGACGTCGCCAGGTTGCCGAGGCCCATCAGCGCCAGCAGGTTGCCGGCGCTGACCGCGCTGGCCCCGCGGTCCCGGAACATCGTCGGCAGCCAGGACAGCGCCGCGTAGTAGAGCAGGCTCTGCAGCCCCATGAACGCGGTGACCTGCCAGGCGAGCGCGTGCCGGTGTACTCGGATCCGTGTCGCCGCGGTGGCCGTTGCCGCGGCCTCGCCGTCGTGGTGCGCGAGCTGCGGTATCCAGAGGACGGCGGCGATCGCGGCCGGCGCCGCCCACACCCCGAGGGTCAGCGGGACCGAATCGCCGGACGCGTGGTAGAACGGCACGCTGATCAGCGAGGCCACGATCGCCCCGACCGACAGCCCGGTCAGGAAGATGCCGATGCCCACGCCCGCCCGCTCCGGCCAGCGCCGCTTGATCATGCTCGCCATCAGCACGTTGAGCAGGGCGATCGCGCCGGACGCCAGGATCGTGCCGGGGAACAGCAGCGCGCCGGGGGCGAGCCCGCGCAGCGCCAGCCCTGCGACGACCGCGCCGAGCGCCGCGAGCAGCACCCGCTCGTCGCCGAACCGCCTGCTCAGCGACGCGGCGAACGCCGCCCCGAGGCCGAAGCAGATCACCGGCGTTGCGGCGAGCAGCGACAGCACCGCGGACGACAGGTGCAGCCGGTGGGACAGCTCGGGAAACAGCGGCGGCAGGCTGGTGATCGGCGAGCGCATGTTGAGCCCGGCCGCCGCGACCGCGACGGCGAGCAGCACCGTGCGCCGCCGTGTCCCCGCCGTCCGATATTTCGCCATAACAAACTATTTATCAGAACGAGCTGTGGTATCTCCTCTGGGCACCCGCTTCGCCGCGCATTCGGACCGGCTGGCTCCCTACGGGAGGAGCTCTACGGGAGGAGCAGGAGCTTGCCGGTTGTCCGGCGGGCGGCGAGATCCTCGTGGGCACGGGCCGCGTCGGCGAGCGGATATGTCTCGCCGATCCGCACGTCGAGCTCGCCGTCCGCGATCCAGCCGAACAGCTCACCGGCGCGCCATTCCAGCTCCGCCCGGTCGGCGATGTAGTCCCCCAGTGTGGGCCGGGTGAGGAACAGTGAGCCGCCGCTGTTCAGCCGCTGCGGGTCCAGTGACGGCACGGGTCCGCTCGCGGCGCCGTAGAGCACCATCATGCCGCGGCGGCGCAGCGCCGCGAGGCTGTCGTCGAACGTCGCCTGGCCGACGCCGTCGAACACGACGTGTGCGCCCGCCCCGCTGGTGACCTCGGCCACCACGTCGCGGAATTCGTCGTAGCCGGTGACGTGGTCCGCGCCGGCCTGGCGGGCCAGCTCGGGCTTGCTCATGCCCGCGTGCGCACCTGCTGATGTCGTCGCGATCACGACGCCGCCACGGCGCTTGACGATCTGGGTGAGCAGCAGGCCGACCCCGCCGGCCGCGGCGTGCACCACGGCGACGTCGCCCTCGCGCACCGGATACGTGCTGGCGCACAGGTAGTGCGCGGTCATGCCCTGGAGCATCACCGCGGCCGCGATCCGCGGGTCGACTCCCGGCGGCACGCGGACCGCGCGTTCGGCGGGCACCACCGCACGGGAGGCGTAGCTGCCCCCGACGCCCGCCCAGGCGACCAGGTCACCTTCCGCCAGCTCGGTGACGCCCTCACCGACCTCGACGACCGTCCCCGCGCCCTCGCCGCCCGGCGTGAACGGCGTCTGCGTGCGGTAGTTCCCTTGCCCCTGGCGCTGGTAGATGTCCATGTAGTTGACCCCGGCCGCGACCGTCGCGACGGCGACCTGCCCGGGGCCGGGTCGCGGGTCGGGCCGCTCCGCGACCGCCAGCACTTCGGGTCCGCCCAGCTGTTCCACCACTATCGCGTGCACACCCCCAGCGTGCCACACGTCGTGTCCCGGCACCGCCACCAGCCCCGCGCCGCCCGCCGTACAGTCAGTGCTATGGGGCTGGACGACGGGACGGCGGCCGGGCAGGGACGCAGGGCGAAGGGCGAGCAGACCCGGGCGGCGATCGTGGCCGCGGCGCTGCGGCTGTTCCGGGAGAACGGCTACGAGGCGACCACGATGCGCGCGATCGCCAGGGAAGCAGGCGTGGCCACGGGGAACGCGTACTACTACTTCGGCTCCAAGGAAGCGCTGATCCAGGAGTTCTACGCGCGCAACCAGGCGGACCACGCGCAGGCCTGCCGGGCGGTGCTCGCCGCCGAGACCCGGCTCGAGCCGCGGATCCGAGGCGTGCTCCGCGCGCTGATCGACACGCAGGCGCCGTATCACGCGTTCGCGGCCAAGCTGTACAAGCACGCGGCGGAGCCGTCCAGCCCGCTCAGCCCGTTCAGCAAGGAATCCTCCCCCACCAGGAGCGCCGCGATCGGGCTGTACGCGGAGGTGGTCAGCGGCGCGCGCACCAGGGTGCCTGCCAGCATCCGGGACCGGCTGCCCGAGCTGCTGTGGCTGTACTCGATGGGCATCGTGCTGTACTGGGTGCACGACACGTCGCCGGACTGCGTGAAAACATACCGGCTGATCGACTCCACCGCGCCGCTAGCGGCGCGCCTGGTCTGGCTGTCCCGCCTGCCTGTGCTCCGCTCGCTCGTCCGGCGCGTCCTGGCGATCGTCGACGACATAAGGAGTTAGTCCCGGCGTTAGGAAGATCCAGCCGGCCAAGCCCAGCGGATACAGGAAATAGCCGAAGCGGACCTGCGGCCCGAGCGCGAACATCAACGTCAGGCCGATGGCCATCCGCCAGGCCGCGGCGCGGACATCCCGCGGCGGGCGGACGAACAGCGACACGGCCACAGCGAGCCCGGCGGCGAGCAGCAGGCCCACCGACAGCACGTGGCCGGCCGTGCCTAGCTCGGTGAGCAGGTGCCCGGGCAGCAGGCTCTCCGCCGGGGTCTTGATCTTGGTCAGGCCCAGCGGGAACAGCACGGTGTCGCGGATCATCGCCTTCGCCGCGGCCGGGTGGATCAGCGTGGCGGGCGCGAGCAGCGCGATCATCACGAGTCCGGACGCGAGCAGCGCCACGGTGAACCGGATCGCGGCGCGCCGCCCGTCCCGGTACCAGAACATGGCGACCAGCACCGGGACCGCCAGCCATGCGGTGTCCTTGAGCACGCACGCCGCGGCGAGCGCCACCGCCGCCCAGACGGCCCGCCACGAGTCACCGGCCGTGGCGGCGAGCGCCAGCGACAGCAGGATGAACGCGAGCACCGGCGGGTCGGTGGTGATCACCGCGAGGTTGAGCGCGATCACCGGCGAGGCGAGCGCCAGCCCGGTGGCGGTCAGCGCGAGCCGCCGGCGCTCCGGGCCCCGCGGCGTGCCCCGCTTGGTCGGCAGCGCCCAGAACGCCGCGGCCAGCACCACGATCGTGCCGACGGCGAGCCATACGCCGGAGTTGCCGGCCAGCCCGCGCAGGCCCGCGGCGTACGGCAGGCCGGCCAGCGCCATCACCGGCAGGTACGGGTTGTAGGACAGGTAGTCCTTGACCTGATCCGCGGGAAGGTACGGCGACCCGTGGTGGACCAGCAGTTCGGCGGACCGGTTGATGACGTTGACGCCGTCCTCGAGCGGGAACGCGACCGAGTTCCACAGCAGCGGCGCGACGAGGGCCAGCAAGACGGACACGGTCAGCGGTGCCGCCCAGCCGCCGCGCCGCCGCCACAGCAGCAGGGTGGCGATCGCGTACCCGCATACCGCCCAGATCGCCCAGACACGGTCCCTGCCGCCGGACAGCCCCGCCGCCACCGCGGCGTACCCGGTGAAGACGGCGTACGCGACGGTGATCCAGCGACGGGACGGCTCGGTCAACCGGGGATCCCCGCCGGAGCCGGCGACCGCCGGGTGATCAGCTCGTCGCGGATGAGCTCCAGGTGGGACGGGATGCCGACCGACGGGCTGGCGGCAGCGGACACCGGCACGGTGACGCCGGCGAGCACGTCGTCGGTGCGCGGGGCGGTCAGCGTGAACACGTCGCCGAAGTCGGGCGCGGCCTTGTCCCGTGCGGTGAGCGAGGGCAGATTCCAGCGCAGTTGCACCGTCTTCAGCACCGACGTGTGGTCCAGCGGCGTTCCCCCAGCCGGCCCGCGGAACACCGTGCCTGGCGCGATCAGCGGCGAGACCAGGACCGTCGGCACCCGCACACCGAACCTGTCGAAGCCGAAGCCGAACTCGCCGGCGCTGCTGTCCGGCGGGGCCGCGCCCCACGGCGGCGGCACGTGGTCGAAGCAGCCGCCGTGCTCGTCGTAGGTGATCACCAGGAGCGTCTGCGGCCATCCCGGTCCGCCGCGCAGCGCCTCGTAGACGTCGTGGATGAGCTGCTCCCCGAGCGCCACGTCATAGTTCGGGTGCTGGCTGTTGCCGGCGGCTCCCCAGCTCGGCTCCAGGAACGTGTACGCCGGCAGGGTGCCGGCCGCGGCGGCGGCCTGGAAGTCGGTGAACAGCCCGAAGTGGCTCGCCGCGGCCGAGCTGATCTCCGTGAACGTGTTCTTGGTGAGCGGCTCCTTGTGGTAGCCGTAGATGGCCCAGCCCTGGCCGGCGGCGTCCAGCAGGCCGAAGATCGTGGGGGACGTGAACGTGTGCGTCTTGTCGTCCATGTGACCCTGGCTGGTGGCCGCGCAGGCGAACGCGCGGTTCGGCAGTGTCTCCGTGGGGGCCGAGGAGAACCACTGGTCGCAGACCGCGTACCCCTTGGCGAGCGCGGACAGGACGGGCAGCGCCTCCGGGGTGAAGCAGCCCATGATGTCGTTGCCGGTCGTGCCGGTCACGATCGACCAGCCCTTTCGCTTGCTCTCCCAGCCGATCGTGTAGTCGAAGTTCTTGATGAAGCCCTGGCAGCTGGCCGCCGCGCCGTCGGCCGGCGCGCTGTCCGTACCGTAGAGCTGGTCATTGGTCGCCATGTAGCCCTCGCCGGGATCGGCACCCGGCATCAGGTAGGCGTTGGGCGTGGCCGGCCCGATCTGGAACACGGTCACCGGCTGTCCTGACGAATCCGGGTTGGACTCGGTGCCGGTCAGCCCCTCGAACGGCTGGCCGGACGGGGTCTGGTTGCCTGGATACAGGAACCCGAGCATGTGATCGAACGACCGGTTCTCCAGCATCAGCACCACGACGTGATTCACCGACGCCAGGCTGTTCCCGTTAGCCATGACCGCTACCCCTCCCGACGGTTGCCACCCTATCGCTGTGCGTGAATCGCGTGGAATCCTTCCATCGTCAGCTCAAGGAACCGCCGCCACGCATCCGGCGCATCGGCGCGGCCGACGTGCATGACCGCCCCGGCGGCGATCAGGACCAGGGTCAGATCCGCGCTGGTGAAATCCGCGCGGAGCCCGCCTTCGGCTTTGGCACGGCCGATCATCGCGTCGACGTCGCCGGCGGCGGCGCACAGCAGCCGCGCGACCTCCTCGTCCGCCCTGTCCGCCGCGTCCGCCCTGTCCGCCCTGTCCGCCGGCTGTGCGCCGGCCAGTAGTTCCGCGAGGCCCCGGTCGCTGGCCTGCAGCTCGCAGGTCCGCTCGACGAAACCGGCCAGGCCCGCCCAGGCGTCGCCGGCCGCTCGGCCGCGCTCGGCCGCCGCGGCGTACTCGGCGACCTGGCAGGCCAGCGCGGCGGCGATCAGATCGCGGCGGGCGGGGAACCTGCGGTACAGCGTGCCGATGCCGACACCGGCACGCGCCGCGATCTCCTCCAGCGACGCGCTCAGGCCCTGCGCGGCGAACACCTCCTTGGCCGCCGCCACGATCGCGTCCCTGTTCCGCGCCGCGTCCGCCCGAAGCCGGTGCCGCACGCATCCGGGCCCAGCGATGAGCCCGCCGCGGTCCCCCTGCTCCTGCCGCCCGGCACCGCCCGGTCCGGTGCCGGGCTGTCCGGGCGGTCCGGGCGGTTCCCCCCTGCGGCGAATCCTCATCACTCGATGCTAGCGGCGCTGGCCCGCTGCGCCAGGGCGTGGCCGACCAGCGCGGTCGCGTGGCCGTGGCCAATGCCGTATTCGGCCTTGAGCCAGTCGACCAGGGGTTTGTGGCCGCTGAGCGGCGAGGATTCGATCAGGCTGAGCCAGTGGGTGACCGGCTTGCCGTACTTCTTCTCGATCGACGGGAAGTAGTACGCGGGGCCGGTGACACGTTCGGTCATGGCGGGATCTCCTTCTCGGTGGCTGGGCGGCCGATCGGCCGCGCTCACCAGTGCTTCGATCGGCCGGCGCGGAAATGGACACAGCGGCTCGTTGAATTATCTGGAGGTATGCCTCCGGAAACTGCTACGGTGATACCGGAGGCTGTCCTCCAGATAGCCTTGGCAGCCGGGAAGGAGATCACGATGACCGAGCTCGCCGGCCTGACGCCGGACACCGCGACCGAGGGACGCTGGGTGCTCGACCCGGCCGGGTCGCGCGCGGACTTCTACGTCAAGCACTTCTGGGGCGCGATCACCGTGCACGGCTGGTTCGAGCGGTTGTCCGGTGCGGGCACGGTCGGCCCGGACGGCACCGTGACCGGCACGCTGCGCATCGAGGCGGCCTCGCTGGACACCCGGAACAAGGCGCGCGACAAGCACCTGCGGTCGGCGGACTTCTTCGACGTCGAGCACCATCCCTCAGTGACCGTCACGGTTTCGGCCGCCACCGCGGCCGGACCGGGCGCGCTGGCGTGCACCGGTACCGTCGAGGCCGCGGGTCACGTCGAGCCGCTGGAGTTCACCGCGCGCGTCGAGCCCGGCGACGGGGCGGTCACGCTGCGCGCCGAGATCACCATCGACCGGGCCCTGTTCGGCATGACGTGGAGCCCGCTGCGGATCGCCTCGTCACTGGCCCGCGCCACCGTCGTGGCCAGGTTCACCCGGAATACTGAGCGACGATCTTCGTGAAGTCGTACGCGTTCTGGCTGATGTTGCTGCAGGTCCCTGGCGCCCACGGCTCCTGGACTCCGGCCGGACAGGACTGATCGCGGTTGAGCGACCAGAAGGACAGCCACGCGACGTGGTTGCTCTGGGCAAAGCCGAGCAGGCTGGTGAACGTGGCCTGGGTGAACAGCTCGCTCGGCTGATCGGTGTGCCCGTTCATCAGCGTGATGCCGATGTGCGACCACGCGGTGGCGGCAGACCAGCCGTACAGCGATTCCAGCTGGCCCGCGACGTCGCTGGCGACCGTCTCGTCGCTGCTCACCTGCGTGCCGCTGGTGAGGCCGTAGTCGAAGTCCTCGATGCCGAACACGTCGATTCGCGCGCCGGCCGCGATCGCCTGCTGTATCTCCCCGGTCCCGTTGCCGGGCAGGCCGATCGAGGTCATCGGGATGGTGAGCGACACGGTCAGCTTCGGATCCTGCTTTTCCAGGATGGCTATGGCTTGCGCGCGCTTCAGCTCATTGCCGCTGTCGCCCAGTGCCGTGTTCTCGATGTCGAAGTCCACGTGGGTGAGCTGGTATTTGCTGATGACCGACTGGTAAGCGCTGGCGAGCGCGCTGGCGCTGCCGCAGCTCTGGCCCAGTTCGGTGCCGTTGTAGCCGCCGAAGCTCACGCCCGCGTCACCGCCCGCGGCGCGGATGGCGGAGACCAGCGCGGCGACCGCGGTGTCGCCGGACACCAGCTCGCCGCTGTTGCCGTCCCAGGCTGGCGTGCAGCCGCCCGCGTCGAGCACGAAGGACAGCAGGAAGTTCTTCTCCCCGCTGGCGCTCATGATCCCGGCGATGCTCGAGGCGGTTGGCGGGTTGTTGTCCTGTGGCATCAGGTAGACCGGGGAACGCCAGGTGCCGCCGCCTCCGCCTCCTCCTCCGCCGCCGGTACCGGAGGTCGTCACGCTGAGCGGTGCGCTCTGCGCCGAGGTATTGCCCGACGCGTCGACCGCGGCGACCGTGAACTGATAGCTGGTGCCGGCCGTGAGCCCGGAGACGGTGGCGCTCGTCGTCGCGCTGGTGGTGGCCAGCGAACCGCCGGAGAAGACGTCGTACGACACGGCCGGATCGCTGCTGGCGGGCTCGGTCCAGGACAGCGCGACCGAGGCGGAGGTCACCTGGGCGGCCGCGAGCCCGGTCGGTACGGCGGGCGACGGCGGCGGCGACGATCCGGACGGACCGGTCAGCACAACGTCGTCGGCGTGATAGGTGCCCTGGCCGTACCATCCGTGCAGGTAGATGGTGACGCTGGTGGTCGACGCGCCGGTGCTGAAGGACGTCGACAGCTGCTGCCAGGCCGTCGCGGAGGGGGTCCAGGTGCTGGTATCGGCGCTCCCCGTGCCCGAGTCGCCGAGGTACACGTAGTTGCCCTCGACCCAGGCCGACAGCGCATAACTGGAGCTGGGCTGAACAGAGACCACCTGCGAGCACTGCGCGTCGTCGGAGCTACCGGCGGCGCCGCTGAGCGCGTCCGAGCCGGAGTGCACCGGCGCCGTGACGACCGAATCCAGCGCTGAGCAGCTCCACCCCGACAGGGTGCCGGTCTCGAAGCCCGGGTTGGCGACCAGATTAGTCGCCGCGATCGCGGCGACTGGGCCGATGAGGTTGATGAGGTTGATGAGGCCAGCCAAGCCGCTCGCGAAGGCGAGCGTCAGCGCAAGGCCAGCGGCCCCGCGTCGAGTGCTCGTTCTGAGGCGCATACGGATTCCTTCCCTGGAGTCACAGGAACGGCTGTGCGCGGCCTCAAGCGCAGCCCGACGGTGCGGAGCACTAATAGATAAGTTTCTTAACAGTTATTCCGATCGTAACCGCGTATTCGCGAACAGTCAATGCCCGACGACGCCAGCGGTTTCCGAGCCGCAAGACGTCGGCGGCCAGTTCCCGGCGCCACGTGCAGCCCACACCGCCCCCACCAACAACTGCCGTCGTACGTGCAACTCCCTTTACGCTACGGGTGTCTTCTTACCCGAACGTCGACCGCATACCGGTACAAATCGGGCCGCGCAGCCCTCCGAACGGGTAAAAAGACAACCGTATCGCTACACGTGTAGCGATACGGTTGGCCCGGCACCGGCAACGGACCCCGACGCTTCGTGAACGAACTGCGGGCAACGGTGCCGGCGATGCGGCGCACGTCCACCGCCGATGGGCGGGCAGGGCCTCAACCTCGGCATCCAGGACGCGTTCAACCTCGGCTGGAAGCTCGCAGGCTGAGCTGATCTCCCCTGAGCCGGGTCCGCGGGCGGCGCGCCAGCTGTTGTCGGAACTGATGGACTTCGAGGACGTGAACCGGTACCTGATCGAGAACGTCACCGCGATCGGAGTCCGCTACGCCGTCGGTGACGAGCATCCGCTGGCCGGCCGGCGGCTGCGGGACATCGAGCTGAAGCGGGGGCGGCTCTACTCGCTGATGCACGGCGGCCGCGGGCTGCTGCTCGGCCAGCTGTCCCGGTGGTTCGGGTTACGGCAGCTCGGCGACGCCGATCTGACCGGCTCGGAGCGCGGCCACGTGGGCGGCGAGCCAGGCATGCTGGGCGGCGATGGACAGAGCGGCGAAGCGTTGCGCTGCGGCCGCCGCAGCGCTCCCCGGGGCCGGCAGGAGGCCGGGCTGGACGCCGAGCGCTCTGGCCTGCTGACCGCCCGGCAGGTGGGTGAGTGCCGACAGAATGGCCTGCTGCGCCGGCGTGGCCGGCCCGTCCGGCGGCACGCCGAGGACGTTGCTGACGATAGGCACCGCGACGTCCGCCGCAAGCTCGCTGGAGTACCCGCCGCTGATCGCGCCTTCGGTGCCGGGCGGCGGCGGGAGCAGCAGCGCCGAGCCGGAGCCGGTCGCGCTGGGCACGAGGATGGCGGTACCTGGGCCCTGTGCGTAGATCTGTGCCCGCTGCCGCAGTGATGCGGGCGCGCCGCGCAGCCCGGCCACCGCGCGCAGCGCGGGTTCGAGCGCTTCGGTCACCGCCGGCAGGAAGGCCGCGTATGCGGGATGCACGCAGATAGGGACGCCGGTCCCACCGCAGACCGGCGTGTACGGGACCGGCCGGTCACCGACCCCGTCGTGCAGTGCCGGGATGACGGTCATGCCGTGGACGTCCAGCCGGGCGGTCCCGGCCAGGGCGACCGCCGTGCCGCCCGCCGCCAGGCCAGCAGCGGCGAGCGCGGCGGCGCAGGCACGGATCCGCCACGGGCGGCTGGGCAGGCCGAGCACGCCGAGCAGCGCGAGCGTGACCCCGCCGAGGAACATCACCTGGGCGATGGACAGGTCCGGAAGGTAGCGGTAGAACGTCGCGACCCCGGGATCGGCGCCGATGCCTGCCCATCCGGCGACCAGCGGCGAGAGCTGCCAGAACGAATGACCGCTGACCGCGGCGGTGGAGCTGTACCCGAGCCCGAAGAACGCGACGATCACCAGTAGCGGTGTGGTGAACCTGCTCGGCAGCATCGCGCCGACGACGACGCCGAACGCCGACAGCGCCGGGATGCCGGTCGCGCCGACCGCGGCCGGCCACCACAGCGGACCACCCCAGGACGCCTGCCGGGCGGTAATCCCGTAGACGACCGCCACGCAGACGAGATAGCCGGCGAGCGCCCAGCAGGTGGTGGCGGCCCAGGCGGCAAGCCGACGCGTCCAGGGCGAGCGCGGCGTGCCGGAAAGCAGCTCGGTGACGCCGCGGCGCTGCTCGCGCCAGCCCACCCAGGCGGCCGCCGCGGTCACCGGCATCGCGAAGTCGAGCGGAGCGTCGTTCTGCATCGTCATCGCACGCACGTTCCACATCGGCGGCAGCGCCATGATGTGGCGGTATGCCTGGTACCAGAACAGCGCGAAGGCCAGCGGCAGCATGGCGATCACCGGATTGCGCCGCAGCTCGATGCGGACCAGGCGTACCGCGGCCCTGGGCTGGGCGCCCAGCCGGGCGCCCGGGCTGGCGGCTGGGGGAAGTGGCGCGATCAGCGCATTGTCGTTCATCGAGCCTCTATTGCGATCCGGGGCGCTCTGGTTCATGCCGGAGATGCGAGGATTCCCAGGTATGAGTACCGACATCGACGCCTTCCCAGGTCAGCTTGCCCGTACCCAGGGTTTCACGCTCGGCGTGCCACGCGCGTTCACCCTCTCGCCCGACGGGCGGCGGCTGCTGTTCCTGCGCACCCGCGGGCCGGAGGACCGCACCAGCTGCCTGTGGCTGCTGGACGAAGCGGCGGAGCGGCTGCTGGTTGACCCGGACACCCTGGGACAGGCCGACGGGCAGACTGACAGTCAGGCCGGCGGGCAGGTCCCGGAGGCCGAACTCGTGCGCCGCGAGCGGACCAGGGAGCGGAGCACCGGCATCGTCGCCTACAGCGCCGACAAGGCGGCACGCGTCGTTGTCTTCGCCCTGAACGGCGAGCTGTGGACGGTCGACGTGGGCAGTGGCCAGGCGCGCCGGGTGCCGACCGCCGGCCCGGTGGTCGATCCCCGTGTCGACCCGGCGGGGCGGCACGTGGCGTACGTGAGCGACGGCGACCTGCGGGTGACCAGCCTTACCGAGGGAGCCGACGCCGCCGCGGAAACCGGTGGCGGCCGGCTGCTGTCCGATCCCGCGGATTCGGCGGACCCGTGGGTGACCTGGGGTCTGCCGGAGCACGCGGCGTCCGAGTCCATGTACCGGTACCGCGGCTACTGGTGGTCGCCCGACGGTACCCGTGTGCTGGCCGCGCGGGTTGATGAGACAGCGGTGGCGCGCTGGTGGATCGGGGATCCGGCCGATCCCGCCCGGCCGCCGCGGGAGGTGGCCTATCCGGTGGCCGGCACCGCGAACGCCGTGGTGTCCCTGCACGTCCTCGGGCTCGACGGCACGCGGGTGGACGTGGCCTGGGATCGGTCGGCGTTCGAGTACCTGCCCGCGGCGGGCTGGGATACGCACGGCCCGCTGATCAGCGTGCAGAGCCGCGACCAGCGCACGCTGCGCGTGCTGGCCGTCGACCCGGGCACCGGCACGACTGAGTTGCTGCACGAGCAGCGCGACGCGGCCTGGGTCGAGCTGATCGTGGGCACTCCGGCGCGGACCGCCGCCGACCGGCTGGTGCACACCGAGGACCGCGGCGGCACCCGCCACCTGATCGTCGACGACGACGCGGTCACGCCTGAGGGGCTGCAGATCCGGGAGGTCGTGGCGGTGGACGGGGAGTCGGTCCTGTTCGTCGCCAGCGACGAGCCGACCGAGGAACACCTGTGGCGCTACCAGGACGGGTCGCCGCGACGGCTGAGCGACGGGCCGGGCAAGCACACCGGCCAGCTGGCCGGGGACGTGCTGCTGCTGAACTCATTCACCGACGACGGCCACGCCGTCCGGCTGATCCGGCCGGACACGAAGGACACACCTGTGCGTTGCCTGGACGCCGCCCCAGTGCTGCCGCCGCGGATCACCTGGCTGCGCGCGGGTGAGCACGAGATCCGCACCGCACTGCTGCTGCCGTCCTGGTACCAGCCCGGTGAGCAGCGGCTGCCGGTGCTGGTATCCCCGTACGGCGGCCCGGCCGCGCAGCTGGCGGTGCACACCAGGCACATCTGGTTCTGCGAGGCGCAGTGGTTCGCCGAATCCGGCTTCGCGGTGGTGATCGCCGACGGCCGCGGCACACCCGGACGGGGCCCGGTGTGGGAAAAGACCATCCATCTCGACAAGCTCAGCGTCCCGCTGGAGGACCAGGTCGTCGCGCTGCGCGCGACCGCCGAGCACTGCCCGGACCTGGACCTGGAGCGGGTCGCCATCCGCGGCTGGAGCTACGGCGGGACGCTGGCCGCGGCGGCGGTACTGCGCCGTCCCGACGTATTCCACGCCGCGATCGCCGGAGCTCCAGCCATCGACCAGCGCCTGTACGACACGCACTGGTCCGAGCGCTTCCTCGGCCACCCGGAGCAGGAACCCAAGGCCTACGACCGCTCATCGCTGCTGCTCGACGCGCCCGCGCTGCGCCGCCCGCTGCTGCTGGTGCACGGCATGGCGGACGACAACGTGGTGCCCGCGCACACGCTGCGCATGTCCGCGGCGCTGCTCACCGCGGGACGTCCGCATCAGGTGCTGCCGTTGTCCGGCACGACGCACATGCCGACAACGGAAGAGGGTATGGCCGGACTGCTCCGCCATGAGCTGGCGTTCTTCCGTGCGGCTCTCGGCCTGCCGGATGGCGCGCGGTTACCGTCGGCTGGTCCAGCGAGGCCCGACCGCCGACCACTGCGCCTCCCACCAGCGCAGCCGCCTGGCATGCAGGAGGCGTCGGGCCGCCAGCCAGATGCCGCCGATCGCCAGCGCGAGAGCCGCGGGGGCGAACATGCTGGATAGCAGCACCTGGTCGGAGACCTGGCCGGGCATCGGCGGCGGAGTGGTCAGCCGGCCCTGGCTGTCGGTCCACACCAGCAGCGTGCTGCCCGCCTTGGTGCCCACCGGGACGGCCACCTGCGCGGTCCGTGCCAGCCCGCCCGGCGCGGTCCAGCGCACCGGCTCGTTCGACATGACGGACGTGGCGCGCATGGAGAGCACCGGCGGGGGCGCGGACTGGAGCAACACGGCGGGTACCTGGCGGGCGTGCACGCGCGCGGTGCGCTCGGCATGCTCACCCGCGCTCTGCGCCCACTGACCGGCCGCGATGGCGAGCAGTGGAGCGCCTGCGAGAAAGGTCATCAGGAGGCCGACGCCGACGGCGGCTTCGATGCGGTCGTAGCTTCGCCGCAGGGGGTTGCGATCGGGGCGCATTCCGCGCACGATCCTCGCGAATTTGGCAGTGAACAAACGCGCGGCCTTCAACACGGGGGTCACAGACCAGTAACGCCGAGAACGTCGATGTCAATCCTTCCCGGCGGAGATGGTCAATGTGATCTGCGCCGCTTTCCGGGTCAGGCCGTCCCGATGACCACCGTGGCGTTCAGCTCCGCAGAGCTGACGACCTGCGCGGACAGTCCGGCGGCGGTGAAGTCCGTCACGGCGCGCGCGGCTTGCTGCTCGCTGGTCTCGATGAACAGGTGACCGCCCGGTGCCAGCCACCGCGGGGCGCCGGCTGCGACGCGGCGCGCGACGGCCAGGCCATCCGGGCCGCCGTCGAGCGCGGCGCGGGGTTCGTAGGTGCGTGCCTCCGGCGGGAGGAAGGCGATCTCGGCGGTGGGAACGTAGGGAACGTTCGCGGTCAGGATCGTGACGCGGCCGCGCAGCCGTGCCGGCAGCGCGTCGAACAAGTCGCTCTGGTAGACCGCGCCGGGGACGTTGCGCCGGGCACAGGCGACCGCGGCCGGATCGATGTCGGCGGCATGCACCTCGGCGCCAGGCACCATGCCGTCAAGAGCGGCGGCGAGCACGGCGGCAATCGCGCCCGCGCCGCAGCACAGGTCGAGCACGACCGCGCCGGGCTCGGCCACCGCCGCCGCCTGCTTGACGAGGAACTCGGTGCGGCGGCGGGGCACGAACACGCCCGGCGCGACGGCGATTCGCAGCCCGCCGAACTCCGCCCACCCCACGACCTGCTCCAGCGGAAACCCGGCCACCCGGCGGTCTACCAGCGCGGTCAGCTCTTCGGGAGTGCGCGCGGCAGCGGCCAGCAGCTCGGCCTCGTCCTCCGCGAAGACGCAGCCGGCCGCACGCAGCCGCGCCACGATGTCGGCGGCGGGCACGGGGCTCAACACTACACTTCCGGACAGGGAGGTCAGCGGCATGGCACTCGTTATCAGGAGTCAGGAGCCCGGCGACGGTGACGGGCTGGCGCGGGTGTGGCAGAGTGCCGGGCGCTACTACGCGGAGCTTGCCCCGGACCTGTTCCAGGTACCCGTCTCCGACGGGCCCTCCTTCGAGCTCGGCTCCGTCCCACTGGGCAAGCAGGACGAGGGGAACACCCTGCGTCTTGTCGCGGAAGCGGACGGCACGATCGCGGGCTGGCTCTCCGCCCGCCTCGAGCCACCCGTCCCCGCGCCGGAACGCCAGCTCGTCAAGGAACTTGGCTGGCCCCGGCTGATGGTGGACGCCCTCGTCGTCGACCGGTCGCTGTGGCGTCAGGGTATCGGCGGCGCGCTGCTCAGCGCCGCCGAGCAGTGGGGCCGTGAGCGCGGCGCCAATGTGGTCCGTCTCGACACCTATGCGGACGGCCCGGTCGCGGTGCCGTTCTACGAGCAGCGCATGGGCTACCACCGCCGCGCGATCATCTTCGAGAAGAAGCTCTAGCCGAAGCTCTCGCCCGGCGCGAGGTAGCGATAGGCGCTCATGCCGCCGAGCCAGTCGTTCACCGCGTCCAGGCCGCGCTCGTTGAGCTGCCCGTCGTGGATGCCGAACGCCCGTTCCGGCTGGACCGCGCCCATGAAGTCCAGTGCGTCGGCGAGCCGCATCCACGAGCCCTGGACCGGCACCAGCAGGACCGCGACGTCCACATGCGGCGGGTGGAACGAGTCGCCGGGGTGGTAGAGCGCGCCGTCGTCGACGATGTACCCGACGTTCGGCAGGTCCGGTCTGCCGCCATAGACCGTGGCGTGACTGCCGCCGGTGACCCGAACCCGGAATCCAGCCGCTTCGAACTGATCTCCGGGAGCCACCGGATGCACGGGACCACCCGGGCCGGTGTCAGCCGGCCCGGAAACGGTAGCCTCTACACTGGCGAGTCGTTCGCGATCGGCATGGTCTGGATGCCAATGCGTGACCAGGACGGCATCCGCTCCGCTGGCGGCCTCTGGCTCGGTCCATACCCCTGGATCGATGACGAGGACGCCGCCGGCCGGATGCTCAAGGCGCACGCACGCGTGGGTGTACCTGGTGATCCGCATCTGCGCCATTATTGTCGGCCAAGGTGGCTAGCCGCCAAACGCCGCTGGTCATCGACGTCACCAAGGGAGGAACATGCATTTCGCGATCGTGGCGCTGACCACGTTCGCGCTCGTCTTCCCGGCGGAACTACCGGACAAGACCGCGATCGCCAGCCTGTTCCTCGGTGCCCGGTACCGGCCCTCCTGGGTGTTCGCGGGCATCGCCGCCGCATTCACCGTGCACGTGGTGTTCGCGGTGACCGCCGGCAGCCTGCTCACACTGCTCCCCCACCGCCTCGTCGAGGGCATCGTCGCCGGCCTGTTCGTGCTCGGTGCGCTCATGCTGCTGCGCGGCAGGCACGAGGAGAAGGTGGAGGAATCCGAGACCGAGCCGTCGTTCTGGAAGGTGGCCGCGTCCGGCTTCATGGTGATCCTGGTCGCCGAGTTCGGTGATCTCACCCAGATCCTCACGGCCAACTTGGCGGCGCACTACCACGACCCCCTGGCGGTGGGCGTGGGCGCGCTGATCGGCCTGCTCGGCGTCGCGCTGCTCGCGATCACCGGCGGCCGGGCGCTGTTGCGCGTGCTGCCGATCACCTGGCTCGCCCGTGCCGCGGCGCTGGGCATGCTGGTCCTGGCCGGCTTCAGCATCGCGTCGGCCGCCGGCGCCTGACAATCCGCGTTCCCGGCGCGCTAGCAAGTTTCCCGAAATGCCCGCTTCCGACCGGTACGTTCGCTGATAGTCCTGATTCCGCGGGGGGCTCGAAATTATTGCGGACACTTACCCTCCCAAATTGGGGGGGTAAGTGTCCGCAATGATCTGGCGCGCCAGCGAGCGCGCCCGGAATGGGCTAAATGTCCAGATTCGGGGGCGCGGGCAGTCGCATGAGCGGGCAGTCGCATGAGCGGGCAGCCGCATGAGCGGGCAGCCGCGCGACTCGGCGTGAGCACCACGTTCCCCCAAAACGTTGCCCTTCCTGCCATACTGGGGCATGGTCGCAGCGGGGGCTCCTGAAACTGTAGCCGTGCCTGTCCGAGATGCGTTTCGCTGGCGCGGGCGCCTGACCGTGTGGCGCTCCCCCGCGGACCAGCCCGCCTGGGCCCGGCCGGCGTTGCTCGCCATCGCCGCCCTCGCGGCCATCAGCTACGCGTGGGGTATGGCCGGGGCCAGCGTCGAGCCGTTCTACGGCGCGGCCGCCCGCAGCATGGCCGGGAGCTGGCACGACTTCATCTTCGGGGCGTTCGATCCGGCCGGTACGGTCACCGTCGACAAGCTGCCGGGCGCGCTCTGGCTCCAGGCGCTCTCGCTGCGGGTGTTCGGCTTCCACATCTGGGCGCTGATCCTGCCGCAGGTGATCGAGGGTGTGCTCACCGTTCTCGTGCTGTACCGGGCGGTCCGCCGGCTGGCCGGTCCGGTGGCCGGCCTGGCCGCCGCCACGGTGCTGGCCGTCACGCCGATCACCGTGCTGCTGAGCCGCGGCAACGTGTCCGATTCGCTGCTGATCCTGCTGCTCGTGCTCGCCGCCGACGCCACGTCGGCCGCGCTCCGCACCGGGTCGCTCAGAACGCTGCTTGCGGCGGGTGTCTGGGTCGGCCTGGCGTTCCAGGCCAAGATGATCCAGGCCTGGCTGGTGCTGCCGGCGCTGGCCGCCGCCTACCTGCTGGCAGCACCGGCACAACGGCTGCGCATCCGGGCCGGCCACGTCGCCCTGGCCGGCCTGGTCACCGCCGTGGTCTCGCTGTCCTGGATGACTGCCGTCTCGCTGGTCCCGTCCCAGGACCGGCCCTACGTGGACGGCAGCGGGAACGACTCGGTCTACACGCAGGTCTTCGACTACAACGGCCTGGGCCGGCTCACCGGCAACTGGGCGAGTGTGGCCGGCCCGCCCGCCCCGTTCCTGCACACTCTCGTGGAGAACACCAGCCAGGTCACGGGTGCGGAGATCGTGCACCTCACGCCGAGCTGGCATCGGCTGTTGTCCGGCCCGCTCGCGGCCGACGGCGGCTGGCTGTTGCCCGCGGCCGCCGCAAGTGCGCTGGGCGTACTCATCACAAGGCGCCACGAAGGCAGGCGCGATCCGTTGCGCGCCGCCGTGATTCTGTGGGGCGGCTGGTGGCTGATCCTCGCCGTGTTCTTCAGCACCGGCGACACCCTTAATTCGTACTACCTGGCGGCGCTGACCCCGGCGGTAGCCGCGCTGTGCGGCACCGGCCTCGCCGCCAGCGGCCCTCGCCCCTGGCCGGCCCGGCTGCGGCTGACCATCGCCGCGACGGTGCTCGGCTGCGCCGGATACGGCGCCTACCTGATGTCCGGGACGATGGCGGCCCCCGTGGTGCTCACCGTGGTGGCGCTGATCGTGGCGGCGGCCGCCGCCGCTCTGCTGCTGCTGCGCGCGTCGGGCAGGGCCGGGCACCTCACCGCGCTCGCGGCCCTGCTCCTGCTCCCCGCGGCGGCATCGGTGAGCTGTGTCATCCGCGGGCTAGGCCCGTTTGACCATCCGTTCGAATCCGCAGCCGCCGCCCGCGCCGCCCAGTCGGTCGCCGCCACCGCGCCCAGGCTCACCCAGGCCGCGCGGCGGCTGGAACTCAACACGCCACCCGGCGACGCCCTGTTCGGCGCGGATACGTCCGGCCTCGCGGAAGGTTACATTCTGTACACCGGCAGGGAGGTGCTGCCGATCGGCGGCTACCTCGGCAACGTGCCCGCCCCCACCCTCGCCACGCTGCGGGCCGACATCAACCGCGGATACCTGCGGCTCTTCGTGCTGCCGGTGTCGCCGCCGAGCCAAGACCCTCGGGTGCGGTGGATCGAGTCGCACTGCGCGGGCCAGCAGCCGTTCGGCCAACTGGTCCAGTACGAGGACTATGTCTGCGGGCGGGAGGCGGCGACGGCCGCCGGCTAGCGCAGCGACCGCAGCACGTACTGCATGATGCCGCCGTGCCGGTAGTACTCCGCCTCGCCGGGCGTGTCGATCCGCACGATCGCCTGGAACGAACGACCGTCCGCGGTCACCGTCACCTCGCGCGGCACCGGTCCCGAGTTCATCGCCTCGATCCCGGTGATGGCGAACTCCTCCTGCCCGGTCAGCCCCAGCGACGCGGCCGACTCCCCGGCGCGGAACTGGAGCGGCAGCACGCCCATGCCGATCAGGTTCGACCGGTGGATCCGCTCGAACGATTCGACGAGCACCGCGCGGACGCCGAGCAGCAGCGTGCCCTTCGCCGCCCAGTCCCGCGACGACCCGGACCCGTACTCCTTGCCGCCGAGCACGATCAGGGGCGTCCCCTCGGAAAGATATTCTCGCGACGCGTCGTAGATCGACATCTCGCGGCCGTCCTTCATGGTGACGCCGCCCTCGGTGCCGGGCGCGAGCTGGTTCCGCAGCCGGATGTTGGCGAACGTGCCGCGGATCATCACCTCGTGGTTGCCGCGCCGCGATCCGTAGGAGTTGAAGTCCCGCCGTTCCACGCCGTGTTCCACGAGGTATGACCCCGCCGGAGATGATGTCTTGATCGCACCGGCCGGCGAGATGTGGTCCGTGGTCACCGAATCGCCGAGCTTGGCCAGCACCCGCGCCCCGTGGATGTCCGACACCGGCGACGGCGAGGCCGGCATCCCGTCGAAGTACGGCGGCCGCCGCACGTACGTCGAATCCGGCCCCCACGCGAACGTGTCGCCCGCCGGGATCTCCAGGGCGCGCCACTGGTCGTCCCCGGCGAACACGTCCGCGTAGTCCCGGGTGAACATCTCCGCCGCTACCGCGTCGGCCACCACCGACGCCACCTCGGCGGGCGACGGCCAGATGTCCGCGAGGTACACCGGCTTCCCGTCGGACCCCGTCCCCAGCGGCTCCCGCACCAGGTCGATGTCCATCGTACCGGCCAGCGCGTACGCCACCACGAGCGGTGGCGACGCGAGGTAGTTCATCTTCACGTCCGGGTTGATCCGGCCCTCGAAGTTCCGGTTTCCGGACAGCACCGACACAACGGACAAGTCATTGTCATTCACGGCCGAACTGATCGGCCCGGGCAGCGGCCCGGAGTTCCCGATGCAGGTAGTGCAGCCGTAGCCGACCAGGTTGAACCCGAGCTTGTCCAGGTACGGGACCAGCCCGGCGCGCTCGTAGTAGTCCATGACGACCTTGGAGCCCGGCGCGAGCGTGGTCTTCACCCAGGGCTTACGGGACAGCCCGCGCTCTACCGCCTTCTTGGCCAGCAGCGCGGCGCCGACCATCACCGACGGGTTCGACGTGTTCGTGCACGAGGTGATGGCGGCGATCACCACGGAGCCATGGTCGATGGCAGTCTCGGTCCCGTCCTCCAGGGTCACCGGTACCGGGTTCGACGCCCGCGGCTCGGCCTCGACCGCCACCGGGTCCGAGGCCGGGAACGTGCCGTCCACCCCGTTGTCCAGGCTCACCGAAGGCACATACGACGGGAGCACCTCGCGGAACGCGGTCTTCGCGTCCGCGAGCGCGATCCGGTCCTGCGGCCGCTTCGGCCCGGCGATCGACGGCACGACCGTGCCGAGGTCGAGGGTGAGCTCCTCGGAGTACCGCGGCGACCGCGACGGGTCGTGCCACAGCCCCTGCTCCTTCGCGTACGCCTCGACCAGAGCGACCTGACCAGCGGGCCGACCGGTCAGCCGCAGGTAGTCCAGCGTCGCGTCGTCGATCGGGAAGATCGCGCAGGTGGAGCCGAACTCCGGTGACATGTTCCCGATCGTGGCCCGGTTCGCGACCGGCACCGCGCTCACGCCGTCCCCGTGGAATTCCACGAACTTGCCCACGACCCCGTGCTTGCGCAGCAGTTCGGTGATCGTCAGCACCAGGTCGGTCGCGGTGGCCCCGTCCGGCAGCGACCCGATGAGCTTGAACCCCACGACCCGCGGAATCAGCATCGAGATCGGCTGACCCAGCATGGCCGCCTCCGCCTCGATCCCCCCGACTCCCCAGCCGAGGATCCCCAGGCCGTTCTGCATGGTCGTGTGAGAGTCCGTGCCTACGCACGTGTCTGGGTAAGCCGCGCCACCGGAGGTCATGATCACCCGCGCGAGATGCTCGATGTTGACCTGGTGGACGATGCCGGTGCCCGGCGGCACGACGCGGAACTGGCTGAACGCCTCCTGGCCCCAGCGCAAGAACTGGAAGCGCTCCCGGTTGCGGCCGAACTCGATCTCCACGTTCCGCACGAAGGCGTCCGGTGACCCGAACACGTCCGCCACCACCGAATGGTCGATGACCAGCTCGGCCGGGATCAGCGGGTTGATCTTCTTCGGGTCGCCGCCGAGTTGTTTCATCGCTTCGCGCATCGCGGCGAGGTCGACCACGGCCGGCACCCCGGTGAGGTCCTGCAGGATCACCCGGGCGGGCGTGAACTGGATCTCCGTGTCCGGCTCGGCGTGCGCGTCCCACTCCCCCAGCGCGCTGATCTGCGCGGCGGTGATGTTCGCCCCGTCCTCGTTGCGCAGCAAGTTCTCGAGCAGCACCTTCAGGCTGTACGGCAGGGTGTCCGACCCCTTCACGGCGTCGAGCCGGCAGATCTCGTACTCCTGGCCAGCAACATTGAGCGCCGCGCGGCTGCCGAAGCTGTTCACGGTCATTGTCAGCCTCCTCTATCTCGACATCAAGATACCCTAACGAGCTGTGGCTCGACGTCAGGGAACCGTACTCTGGCCACATGCGGTTCGCTGTCAAGACCCGTCCAGAGCACCAGCAGTGGGAAGAGATCCGCGACCTCTGGCTTGCCGCGGACGAGATTCCGCTATTCGAATCGGCGTGGAACTGGGACCACTTCTACCCGCTGACCGGCGACACCACCGGCCCGAACTTCGAGGGCTGGACGATGATCGCTGCGCTCGCCGCGCAGACCCGGCGGATCCGGCTCGGCTGCCAGGTTACCGGCATGGTGTACCGGCATCCGGCGGTGCTCGCCAACATGGCGGCCACGGTAGACGTCATTTCGGGCGGCCGGCTGGAGCTCGGCCTCGGCGCCGGGTGGAACCAGCAGGAGTGCGACGCCTACGGCATTCCGCTGCCGCCGCTGCGCGAGCGCTTCGACCGGTTCGACGAGGGCGTCGAGGCGATCGTCGCCCTGCTGTCCCAGCGGGTCGCCAACTATTCCGGCAGGTACATCCGGCTGACCGACGCGTACTGCGAGCCCAAGCCGGTGCAGCGACCGCATCCGCCGATCACGATCGGCGGCCGCGGCAAGACACGGACGCTGCGCACGGCGGCGCTGCGGGCGCAGCAGTGGAACGCGATCACGTCGTCGCCGGATGACTGGCTGGAGCTGCGCGAGGTGCTCGCCGGGCACTGCGCGGCGATCGGCCGGGACATCGGCGAGATCACCTGCTCGGTGAACGCCCGGGTGGAGCCGGACAAGGACCTGGACGAGGTGCTGGGCGCGATCCGGGCCTACCGCGACGCGGGCGCCGACCTGGTGATCGTCAACCTGCCGCATCACGCGTCGCCGGACTCCCTGGCGCCGCTGGCGGAGGCGCTCGCGCCGCTCGCCTAGGTCGGCGCGGCCTCGGCCGGGGTCGTACCGTCCGATTCCTGCTCCGGGGAGCGACGCAGCCCGGACTGCTTGAAGTATTCGCTGATCAGCTCCCGCTGCTGGGCGAGCAGCACGTCGAAGTGCTTGTCGACGTTCTCCTCGCCGATCGCCTCGGCGGTGAGGTAGAAATCCTTGATCTGCTCGAGCTTGCGCTCGTGCTGATCGGCCGGGTCTTCGTGTTCTTCCTCGGCGGGTTCTTCGGCGGCTGCTTCGGCCAGCGGTGCGATGGACGTGACCAGCGGCTCGAACGGACCGCGGACCTCTTCCTCGTGCGCCGGCTGCTCCGGCTCCGTCACGCCGTACCAGTAGGCCGCTTCCTGCTCGTCGGTTTCTGGCGTGGCGGTCTGCTCGGGCTCGTCCGGCTCGCCGGTGTCCCGGTACACGTACACGTCCGGTGCGCTCTGACCGGAGTTCGCCTTCGCGAACACGTCAAACCCGGTGAGTGCCGGCTCCGGCGTCGCGCCCGAACCTTCGGCGGTCCCGTGCGCGAACGCCGGCGGCCGTGGTCCGCCCGGCGCCGCGGCGTGACCCTGCGGCCAACCCCCCGGCGACTGTCCCGCGCCCGGCTGTCCGGATACTGCGTGTCCGGTGCCCGCTTGACCCGCTGCTGCCTGTCCCGCTGCTGCCTGTCCCGCTGCTGCCTGTCCCGCTGCTGCCTGTCCCG
>DASRFJ010000363.1:0-3994 GCA_035651595.1 Streptosporangiaceae bacterium
GTTCATCGCTCCGCATCACACCGCGAGCAAAGGCGCGATCGTGGGCGGTGGCAGCAGCGGGATGCCGCGGCCGAGCGCGGCGTCGCTGGCGCACCGCGGGGTGCTGTTCCTGGACCAGGCACCCGAGTTCGCCCGCGACACACTCGACGTGCTGCGCCAGCCGCTGGAGGCCGGTGAGGTTCGTGCTGGCCAGGTCGGGAATGACGACCCGGCTCCCGGCCCGATTCACCCTGGTGATGACGGGGAACTCGTGCCCGTGTGCGAAGGTGGCCGGGCCAGCGGAGGGGTGCTCGTGCAGCCCGGCGGCGCAGCGCAGGTACCTGGGGCGGCTCTCCGGACCACTGCTGGACCGAGTGGACGTGAAGATCGAGCTGCTACCGGCCGTCCGCAAGGAACTGCTGAACGACAGAGGCTCCGCCGAGCCGGCCGCCATCGTGGCCAGCGAGGGTGGCGGCCGCGCGGGACCGGACCAGGCAGCGGCTGGCGGGCACGCCGTGGCGGCTGAACGCCGAGGTGCCCGGCCCGGAGCTGCGCCGCCACGGGCCGCCCGCCCCCGGCGCCCTCATGGGCATCGAGCGTGCACTCGACCTCGGCCAGGTCAGCGCCCGCAGCGTGGCCAAGGTCGTCCGGGTCGCCTGGACTCTCGCCGCGCGCGCCGGCAAGAACCGTCCAGGCCGCGGTGAATGCCCGGCCGCGCTCACGCTATGGCTAGGAGTCACCCGATGAGCCAGAACATCCGTCCAGGCGCTTCTGCCGAAGGCCAGCCCGCAGACAGCACCGGCACCAGCCGTGACCGGATCAACGAGCCGCCCGCGATGGTGAACCATCTGCCGGTCATCGCCTGGCGGCCCAGGCCTGCCCGGCAGGGTGAACTTCCCAGCCAGTTCTATGTGATCTGCATGCGTCGGCTGATTGCAGCTCCTCTCTCTGACCGTTATCCCGAACTGGTCAATCTGAGCGTTCACATCGAATTAGGAGCCGCGCCGACATCCCGCGCCGACACCCCCGCGCCGACTCGGCGATCCGTCGCCAGATGATGCCGGCTCAGCGTGTGTGCCTGTGATGACTTGCGGTACATGCTGGATTGCTGTCCGATGGTTGCAGTGGCGTGTGGAGGGGACGGTTAGCCGGATGGCGGTAGACGAAGCGCTGCTGTCGCTCGCGTCGACAGCTGGGCAGACGGTCGTGACTGTTGCGGTGACCGATCTGTGGGAGGGGGTGAAGCGGGAGCTGGCGCGGCTGCTGGGGCGAGGTGATCAGGCGCGGGCTGGGCTTGCGGAAGGCAGGCTGGACCAGGTGCGGGCGGAGCTGGCGAGCACCGCGGCCGGGGAGCTGGAGCAGGTACAGGACCGGCTCGTGGCAGTGTGGCAGATGCGGCTGCTGGATCTGCTGGAAGAGCATCCGCAGATCGCTGCTGACTTGCGGATGTTCATCGAGCAGGTCCGGGCGCAGCTGCCGTCCGTGGCAGTGCCAGGCGGCGGGCAGGAAGTCGCGGCGGGCCGGGATGTGCGCATTACCGCCTGTGGCGGCAGCATCGCTGCCGGGATCATCCGCGGGAACGTGATGCCTGCAAACCCTACCGGACCGGGCCTGGCGAGCTGACGGCCGGGCCCGGTAACGCTGCCTGGTCGAATGGGCCAGGGTCGCTGAACGCCGACCGTGGCGGGATTGTCATCGGACGGGTGGAGTACCAGCACTTGGCGGTGCCGTCGCGGCCGGTGCGGCTGCTGCCGCGGCCTGTGTTCCTGACCGGGCGCGAGGATCTGCTGGCGAGCTTGCACACGTGGTTGTCAGCAGCAAGGACCGAGCCACGGATAGCGGTGCTGTGCGGCCTGGGAGGGGCGGGGAAGACCAGTGCCGCTCTTGAGTATGCCTACCGTCATTCCGCTGGCCTGGCCGTGACATGGCTGCTCCCGGCCGAGGAGCCGGCTGCGCTTGCTGCCGGGTTCGGCGAGCTGGCGGCGCAGCTCGGCCTGCGTAGCGTGCTGGATACCGGTAGCCCGGTCCCTCAGGTCCACGCGGCGCTGGCCGCGCATCCAGGAGAATGGCTGCTCATTTTCGACAACGCGACCAGCCTGGCCGAGATACAGGATCTGCTGCCGCCGGCCGGCTGCGGCCAGGTGCTGATCACCAGCCAGAACCCGCACTGGCCGGTGAGCCGTGTAATCGAGGTGCCGGTACTTGAGCCGGACGTCGCTGCGGAGTTTCTGCAGACCCGTGCTGGATCTGCGGAAACAGGAGCTGCCCGGGAGCTTGCGGCCGAACTCGATGGCCTGCCGCTGGCACTGGAACAGGCAGCTGCCTACATGCTTGCCGTCGGCCGCACGATCACCGAGTACCTTGCCCTGTTCCGCGGGATGCGGAAAGACCTGCTCCTGCGCGGGCGGCCGGCAGGATATGAGCTGCCCCGCGTTTTCCGGACAGGGATTATCTGGACATTTTACGCGGCTGCCAGCATTTCCAGGAGCTCGTCCATGACTTCCTGCGGAGTCCTGTACCCGAGTGCTGAATGGATACGGGTCCTATTGTAGCGCAGCTCGATGTAGCGTGCAATGTCATCCATGGCCTGCTGGCGTGTCGCGTAGACTGTCCGGTGCACCAGCTCGACCTTTACCGTGCCGTTTACCGATTCCGCCAGCGCGTTGTCGTAGCAGATTCCCGTGCGTCCGACCGACTGCCGGATATTCAGGCCCTCGAGCACCGCGGCGTACTCGGCCGAGGTATAATTGCTTCCGCGGTCTGAATGGAATATCGCTCCTTCCGGCAGGTCTACGTTCCTAGCCGCCATCTTGACCGCGCTCGCGATGAGCGGCGTCTTGTAATTATCGTCCATCGCCCACCCGATTATCATGCGGGTCGCGCAGTCGATGACCAAGGCGAGGTACACCCAGCCTTCCCACGTAGGCACGTAAGTAATGTCGCCAACCATTTTCTGACCGGGATTTTCCGCGGAGAAATCACGGTTGACCAGGTCCGGGATCGGTCCGGCTGGGCCCTGCTCGGTCAGCGACGCCCGCCACGGCCTCGGCTGGCAGGGGACCAGCTCCAGCTCGCGCATGAGCTGGCGGACGAGTTCGTCGCCGGCCTGCTCGCCGCCGCGGATCAGCTCGGCGTGGATCCGCCGGTAGCCGTACTCCTCGTTGTTGAACTTGAACAGGGCCTTGATCTTCAGCTTGAGTATCTCCCGGCGTTTTTCCGTCTCGCTTTGCGGCCGTGTCCTCCATTCATAGTACCCGGATTTCGATACCTCCAGCCATTCGCACAGCTGGGTGATCGTCGGAGCGCATGCCTCATCCCCGGCCAGGGTGGCGTATTCCGCATCGATGAACTCGTATTTCCCGGTCACCGGTGCTCCTTCGCGAAGTACGCCGCGGGTCGGGTGGCCCGGGGGAATCTCACCCCCGGGCTCCCACAGAATCCCGGCGTGACAGTCTCCCGTCACCGGGCTCTTCTCATCCTTCCCGCCAGTGCCCGGTAGTCCAGTTCCAGTGCGCGAACCACAAGGGATGCTGGGCAGTGACCCGCCCCCACGCCTCGTGCGCCTTCTTGAACGTCCTCAGCCGTCTGTATTTCTTCCGGACCCAGCGCACCAGGTAGCCATTGATGCGCTGGAGCAGCGGATACAGCGCGGAGCGGTAAAACGCCCCGTAATACTGCATCCAGCCCCGCACGATGGGATTAATCCACTTTGCGAGCTGCCCGAAGGACCAGTCAGAGTGCTGGTGCAGCCGCCAGGACCGCACCTCGGCACTGATCTTGTTCAGGGCGTCCTTGCTGATCGCCGGGCCGAACCCGGTGAATACCCGCCCGTGCCTGGTCCGCGCGCCCCGCGCCCGGAAGGTGAACCCGAGGAACGTGAACGACGTGTGCTCAGCCGAGCCGCGCCGTATCGCGTCCTTGCAGTAGACCAGCCGGGTCTTGTCCGGGTGCAGGCTCAGGCCCACCTGTCCCATCCGCTCGTCCAGCGCGGCCCGGATCATCCGGGCCTGCTTTT
>DASRFJ010000364.1:0-5740 GCA_035651595.1 Streptosporangiaceae bacterium
TGCAACCCATTTGTCCGGTGACACGCGCGCCGACTCCCACCGGTCAATCTGGCCGATCATCACCCGGGTCCGAGTCGATCCGGCAAGGCGACGACCCTGCCGCGCGCCCTGCTCGTCCTGACCCGCCAGCACACCACCCGCTGACAGATGATCATGAACTGTGCCCAGCCGCTCCCACCAGCCCGAGCAGGCCCCAGCCGCCGGCCGGAGCGGAGGTGGGTGAGCCGTGTTTCCTGCCCGGCGACCGGCTGGTTGCGTCGCGGCACTGGCTGGCTCATGCTCTGCATGAACCCTACTGACGGAGCGATACCTTGCGGACCGTCCAACTGTCCGACCATCCGGGTCAGGTGCGGGAAAGGCTCGCCACGGTCCGGCGTGGCAAGCAGGCCACGCTCGATGCGGACCGCATCGACGCAGCTCGGGCCGCTTAACCCCATAACCGTTGACGCTGTCGGCACCTCGGCCGAAACCGTACGGGCACTCCTGCGGCAGCATGCGGTGGCGCTCAGCCCGGCGAACGGGCAAGGATCGAGCGCCTGGTCGAGCGAGATCACGCTTACTTCGAGCGCAAGCGCGGCAACACTGGCGGGAACCCGGCCGTCCGGAGAGCAGGCAGACGTTGAGCAATGACCGTCGCTGTCAGGTCAGCCAGGGACACCAGGCTGCCGACTACGAGTCCCTGTACTAGCGCTAGTGGTGCGTTCGATCATGCGTCGTCCTGGACGCGACAAATCAGCCGTTCGCCCGAAGCGGGGCCGCAAGCTGGTGGGGCTACCTGGACTTGAACCAGGGACCTCTTCCTTATCAGGGAAGCGCTCTAACCGAGCTGAGCTATAGCCCCATCGTGGCAGCCAGACGGTGCTGGCCACCCGGAGAGATTACCGTATCTGGCGCGGATGCGCGAACGCTCAGTCGGTCTCCTTGAGGGTGACCTCGACCCCGCCGATCAGGCGGGAGGTGAGGTTGTAGATGACCGCGCCGATCGTGGACATGGCGGTGATCAGCACGATGTTCAGGCCACCTAGCAGCACCGTATAGCCGAGGACCCGGGACGCGGTGAACCACTTCTTCACGTTGTAACCGGCCGAGTTCTGGCTGGATGTCACGTTGTTCACCAAGTGCTGCAGCGAGTCGAACACGCCCAGCGCAGAGAGCACGGCGAACAGCACGGCCACCGCGACGAACAGCACGATGAACGCGACGACGGAGACCGCGAAGCTGAACTTCATCACCGACCACGGCTCCACCCGGGAGATGGTCAGATGCGCCTGTCTGGCCGTGGAACGGCGGACCGTGGCCTTCGGCTTGCCCTTGGTGGCCGGGCCGGCGGCGGCGGGTCGCGGGAATGCCTGCGACGGGGCCGTCGAGGTCTGGCTGGCGGCCATCGGGCCGCTGGCGTCGGCCGATGCCGCGCTCAGCTTGGGCGACGAGGACTTCGACGAGGTGAACGGTGACGTCCGGACCGTCTGGTCCGGCGGCATCGGCGGGGCCGAGAACGCGTCATCCACGTCGAAGGCATTCCCGCGCGGCCGCTCGCCCGGCTTGACCGTCCCCCAGCCCTCCTTGAGGGGAGAGCCCCCCTTGAGGGGAGAGCCCTCCGTGCGGGGCGAGGGCTCGGCGGCGAGGGGCGAGGGCTCGACGGCCGACGCGGCCGACGCGGCCGTCTTGCCCGGGCGCGGCGCGAAGATGTCGTCGGCCGGCATGGCCGGGATCACCGCGGTGGGCGACTCCGGCTCGTCCTTCTTCTCCTCTCCGGCCTTGCCGGCCTCGCTGGCATCGGCCAGGTCCGCCGGACGCTGGTCCGCCGGACGCTGGGGCTCGCCGTCCGAACTCGGCTCCTCGGCGGCGGTGGCCGCCGGCTCAGGATCGACCGCGGCACTCAAGGTCTCAGCACTCAACGTCTCGTCACTCAGCGGCTTGTCGTCCGGCTTCGCCTTGCCGCTCCCGTTGCTGCTGGCCCGCGTCCCGTTGCTCGAGGCCGACCTGGTGGTGCTGCTTCCCGCGGTCTTGCGCGTTGGCGGCTTGCGGGTCGCGGTCCGCTTCGGCGCAGGCGTAGGCGCCGGCGTGGGCACTTCGGCAGCGCGGGTTGCCTGAACAGCGCTGTCGGCCTCGCTCGCACCCCCGTCAAGTTCCGCTTCGAGCGTGAGGTCGTCAAGGCCCTCGTCGACTGTCCGCCTGTCCAAGCCGTCCTCCTCTGTGCCGATGCTCAAGAGGTTATATCGGGACGAGCTGCCCATATGACACCACTTGAGAAACCGGCTGGCCCCAGGTACTCTGCCTTACCCACTTGGGACGCCTCTGCCCCCGTCACGCGGATTATTCCGCATCTTCACCGCCGGCACCCGGCACCTCGCCAGATGATACGTCCCCGCCGTCTTCGTCTGCCTCGTCGGAGGCCGCGGCTTCGGCGTTCCTGGCCAGTGCCACCACCGAGTCGCCGGACGCGAGGTTCATCAGCCGGACGCCCATGGTCTGCCGCCCGGACTGCTTCACCCCGGCCGCGCGGGTCCTGATGACGCCGCCGGCCGAGGTGATCGCGAACACCTCGTCCTCCGGCTTGACCATCAGCGCGCCGACCAGCTCGCCGCGCGCCTCCACGATCTTCGCGGTGACGACGCCGAGCCCGCCCCGGCCGTGCAGCGGGTACTGGTCGGCCGGGGTCCGCTTGGCGTACCCGTTTCCGGTCGCCACCAGCACGTCCTCGGTGCCCTCGCGGACCACCAGCATGGCGAGCAGCGCGTCGCCGTCGCGGAACTTCATGCCGATCACGCCCGACGTGGCCCGGCCCATCGGCCGCAGCGAGTCGTCCGACGCGGTGAACCTGACGGCCTGGGCGCCCCTGGACACCAGGATCAGGTCCTCGTCAGGGGAGACCAGCCGGGCGCCGATGACCTCGTCGTCCTCGCGCAGGTTGATCGCGATGATCCCGCCAGAACGCGGGGAGTCGAAATCGGCCAGCCGCGACTTCTTCACCAGGCCGGACTTGGTCGCCAGGACCAGGTACGGGGCCACCTGATAGTCCCGCAGCGCGAGCACCTCGGCGATCCGCTCGTCCGGCTGGAACGCCAGCAGGTTCGCCACGTGCTGCCCGCGCGCATCCCGGCCGGCGTCGGGGAGTTCGTAGCCCTTGCACCGGTACACCCGGCCCTTGTTCGTGAAGAACAGGATCCAGTGGTGCGTGGTGGTGATGAAGAAGTGGTCCACGATGTCATCGGTGCGCAGCTGAGCGCCACGCACTCCCTTGCCACCGCGCCGCTGCGCCCGGTACAGGTCGGTCCTGGTCCGCTTGGCGTAGCCGCCGTAGGTGATCGTGACCGCCACGTCTTCCTCGGCGATCAGGTCCTCGTCGGCGACCTCGCCGTCGTAGGCGATGATCTGCGTGCGCCGCTCGTCGCCGTACTTCTCGACGATCTGGCCCAGCTCCTCGCCGATGATCCGCCGCTGCCGCTCCGGCGAGTCCAGGATGTCCTGGTAGTCGGCGATCTTGGCTTCCAGGTCGTCCCGCTCGTCGACCAGCGCCTGCCGCTCCAGGGCGGCCAGCTTGCGCAGCTGCATGTCGAGGATGGCCTGCGCCTGGATCTCGTCGATGTCCAGCAGCGCGATCAACCCGATCTGCGCGGCCGCCGCCGACTCGCTGCCCCGGATCAGCGCGATGACCTCGTCGATCCGGTCGATCGCCTTGAGGAGCGCGGCGACGATGTGCAGCCGCTCCTGGGCCTTGCGCAGCCGGAACCTGGTGCGCCGGACGATGACCTCGATCTGGTGCGCCACCCAGTGCCGGATCATCTGGTCCAGCCGCAGCGTCCGGGGCACGCCGTCCACCAGGGCGAGCATGTTCGCACCGAACGTGTCTTGCAGCTGTGTGTGCTTGTACAGATTGTTCAGAACGACCTTGGCTACAGCGTCCCTCTTCAGCACGATGACAAGACGCTGGCCGCTGCGGTCGCTCGACTCGTCGCGAACGTCGGAGATGCCGGCGACCGGGCCCTGAGCCAGCTCGGCGATCTTCTTCGCCAGCGCGTCGCGGTTCACCTGGAACGGCAGTTCCTTGGCGACCAGGCAGATCCGGCCCCGGGAGTCCTCCTCGACATCCACCACGGCGCGCATCATGATCGAGCCGCGCCCGGTGCGGTAGGCGTCGCGGATGCCGCGGCCGCCCACGATCAGCCCGGCGGTGGGGAAGTCCGGGCCCTTGATCCGCGCCATCAGCGCGTCGAGCAATTCCTCGTCGGTGGCGTCGAAGTGGTCCAGGTACCACTGGACGCCGGCGCCGACCTCGCGCAGGTTGTGCGGCGGGATCTTGGTGGCCATGCCGACCGCGATGCCCTCGGACCCGTTGATCAGCAGGTTCGGGAACCGGGCCGGGAGCACAACGGGCTCGCGCGACTTCCCGTCGTAGTTGCCGCGGAAGTCGACGGTGTCCTCGTTGATGTCCCGCAGCATCTCCATCGCCAGCGGGGCCAGGCGGCACTCGGTGTACCGCATGGCGGCCGGCGGGTCGTCGCCCGGCGAGCCGAAGTTCCCCTGGCTGTCGATCAGCGGCATACGCATCGACCACGGCTGCGCCATCCGGACCAGCGCGTCGTAGATCGACGAGTCGCCGTGCGGGTGATAGACACCCATCACCTCGCCGACCACCCGGGCGCACTTGAAGAAGCCGCGATCCGGGCGGTAGCCGCCGTCCAGCATCGCATACAGGATCCGGACATGGACCGGCTTGAGCCCGTCCCGGACGTCCGGCAGCGCGCGGCCGACAATGACCGACATCGCGTAGTCGATGTAGCTGCGCTGCATCTCTACCTGGATGTCGACCGGCTCGATCCGGTCGTGCGGGGGCTCCTGCGTTACATCAGTCACTTGATCCGATTTTCCTTAAATGTCCAGGAACTTGACGTCCTTGGCGTTGCGGGTGATGAACGAGCGACGCGCCTCCACGTCCTCGCCCATCAGCACGCTGAACAGCTCGTCGGCCTGGGCCGCGTCATCGAGCGTCACCTGCTTCAGCACCCGGCGGGCCGGGTCCATCGTGGTCTCCCACAGCTCGGTGGCGTTCATCTCGCCGAGGCCCTTGAACCGCTGCACGTCGTCCCGCGGCCGCGGGTCCTTGCGGCCTTGCGCCATTCCCTCCTCGATCACCCGGTCCCGCTCGGGGTCGCTGTACGCGTAACCCGGCTTGTTGCCGCTGCCCCACTTGATCTTGTACAGCGGCGGCTGGGACAGGTAGACGTGCCCGGCCTCGATCAGCGGCTTCATGAACCGGAACAGCAGCGTGAGCAGCAGCGTGGTGATGTGCTGGCCGTCGACGTCGGCGTCCGCCATCAGGATGATCTTGTGGTAGCGGAGCTTGGAGATGTCGAATTCGTCGTAGATACCGGTGCCCAGCGCGGTGATCATCGACTGGACCTCGGTGTTCCGCAGGACCCGGTCGATCCGCGACTTCTCCACGTTGATGATCTTGCCGCGCAACGGCAGGATCGCCTGGAACACCGGATCCCGCCCGCCCTTGGCCGAGCCGCCGGCCGAGTCACCCTCGACGACATAGATCTCGGACTGCGCCGGGTCGGTGGACTGGCAGTCGGACAGCTTTCCCGGCATGCCACCGGACTTCATCGCGGACTTGCGGGTGAGCTCGCGCGCCTGCCGGGCGGCGACCCGCGCCCGGGCGGCCAGGCTCGCCTTGTTGATGATGTCCTTGGCCTCGCCGGGGTTGCGGTCGAACCAGTCCCGCAGGTGGTCGTTG
>DASRFJ010000365.1:0-11173 GCA_035651595.1 Streptosporangiaceae bacterium
GCTGGCGAGGCGCGTCTGAGATCCGCCAGATCTTCGGCGGTACCGGAGGCTAACGCAGCAGGCGCGCGGCCGTGCCAACGGGGGCCGGCCGACTGCCAGCAGACCGCTCCCGGATCGATGTAACGCCAGGCGCCGGGCTAGGCCCGGCGCCTGGCAACGCTCGTTCGCCCGCGCGCGCCAGTCCTCTCCGACGGAGTGTCATATCTGTCCTGCCACGCCGAGTCATCACCGAAGACGTCGTCGATCGTGTCGGCGAGGGAACCTGCGGCCTGCTCACGTGTCGAGAAAGCGGCCCTGGCTGCGACCACACCATGAGCAGTGATGAACTCGGCTTCGACCAGGAGGTATACCTGTCATGTCACTAGTCCGTGTGCACAACATGTCCGTCTCGCTCGATGGCTTCGGCACCGGTGCCGGCCAGGGCCTGGAGGCACCCTTCGGGCATGCCGGCGACCGGCTGGTGCGATGGTTCACCGGTACCCGTTCGTTTCACGCCATGCAGGGCCAGCAAGGCGGGAGCGCCGGCATCGACGACGCCTTCGCGAGCAACTGGGGGCCGGGCATCGGCGCGGAGATCATGGGACGCAATAAGTTCGGCCCGCAGCGCGGGCCGTGGACCGACGAGGAATGGAAGGGCTGGTGGGGTGAGGAGCCCCCGTTCCGTACCCCCGTCTTCGTGCTCACCCATCACCTCAGGCCCTCGATCCAGATGAAGGGCGGTACCACCTTCCACTTCACCGACGCCAGCCCGGCGCAGGCGCTCGCGGCGGCCAAGGAGGCCGCGGGCGGCCTCGATGTCCGCATCGGCGGCGGCCCGGCCACCATCCGCCAGTTCCTCGCCGCCGGCCTGATCGACCACATGCACATCGCGCTCGTGCCGGTACTTCTCGGTCGCGGCGAGTCCCTCTGGGATGGCCTGGAGGGCATGGAAGGGCGCTTCGCGATCGAGTCGGTGAGCTCCCCTGGCGGCGTCACCCACGTCACGTTCACCCGCCGTTAACGGACCGCGCGCGGATTCCGGGTGCCGTCCATGCTGGGTGTCACCACCGTACGTTCGGAATAAAAGATCTTCAGGCCGAACGGCTGTGGTGCTATCGGACGCCACCCGGAACTGGGCCGTATCGGCCATGGCTCTAGCCTCCTCTTCATCTCGTTCTCCCGCGGCCCGCGGCCTGCGGTCAGCGGATGTCCAGGACGGCCTTGCCGTCGACCTTGCCGTTGGCTAGGGCGTCGAGGAAGTCGCTGGTCTGGTCCCAGCTGGCGTGCAGGCCGATGGGGGGGCGTAGCCGGCCGCCGGCGAGCAGTCCGGCCAGGGTGGCCAGGTCATCGCCGGAGGCGCCGGGCTGGGCATAGGAGAAGTAGCTGCGGATGACCGCATTCTCGTGCCCGAAGAAGTCGGTCAGGGTGAGCTGCGCGGGCTCGGGGTCGGCGACGCCGATCAGCACTACGGTGCCGCCGGGCGCGACCTTGCTGACCGCGGCGGCCAGGGTACGGCCGCCGACGTCGTCCAGGACCAGATCGAACAGCCCGGCCGCGTCGCCGACCGTGGCGGCGACCTCGGCCGCGCCGTGATCCAGCAGTTCCGGGGCCGCGTCCGGGCGGCGGCTGACCGCGACCACCTCGGCGCCGGCCAGCGCGGCGAGCTGGATCTGGAACCGGCCCACCGCCCCGGCCGCGGTGACCAGGATCCGGCGGCCGAGCAGGCTCCCGCCCAGCGCCACGGTCCGCAAGGCGGTGCGCCCGGCGATGCCCAGCGTGGCCGCCGCTGCCATCTCCACGCCGGCGGGCAGCACCGCGAGCGCGTGCACCGGGACGGCCGCCCGCTCGGCCCAGCCAGCGCCCTCCACCACTGCGGCGACCCGGGTCCCGGCCGCCGGGCCGCTGCCGTCCGCGGCCGGCGTGACCACGGTTCCGGCGATGTCCTGGCCGGGCCGCCAGCCAGCCGGGCGTGCGGCGAGCAGGGCCAGCTCACCGGGGTTCAGGCTGAACGCCTCCACCGCCACCAGCGCCTCGTCCGGGGCGGGAGCCGGCTCGGGGACGCCGGCGGTGAGGGCGACCCGGCCCGGCCCGCCGGGCGTACTGATGATCGCGCGCATCGGAATCCTCCTCGTCGTGGGTGACGATTCCAGCCCACCGCGCATCCCGGCCCCGAACAAGATCCAAGGCGCCTGCGGAACAATCACCGATAGTTATGAGTTGCGGCGGACGGGAGGTGAGGCGTCCGTGGAGCTGCGGCAGTTGCGGTACTTCGTGACCGTCGCCGAACACCGCAACTTCGGCCGGGCCGCGGAAGCGCTGCGGATTGTCCAGCCTGCGGTCAGCCAGCAGGTCGCCCGGCTGGAACGCGAACTCGGCCTGGCGCTGTTTGACCGCTCGCGCCGCCAGATCACCCTCACCCCGGACGGGCAGGCGTTCCTGCCGCACGCCCGCCGGATCCTCGCCGCGGCCGACCAGGCCGCCCGCGCCGCCGCCGGGCTGGCCGCCGGCCAGTCCGGGCTGCTGCGCGTTGGCAGCAGCGAAGTCCTAGGCCCCCGCCTGGAGCAGATCCTCGCCGCGTTCCGCCACCGCAGGCCCGCCGCCGTCATCGAGCTCATCCCAGCCCCCACCCTGGCGAAGCTGGCCGCGGTCGCCGCCGGCGACCTGGACGCCGCATTCGTCCGCGCCGCCCCGCCCGCTCCCGGTGTCGCTGTCCGCCTGCTGTGGGACGAACCGCTGCATGCCGCCATCCCGGCTCAGCTCATACCCGGCGACGGCGCCCCCGTCGATCTGGGGGCGCTGGCCAGCCTGCCGCTCTCCCAGGCCAGCCCGGCCGCCAACCCAGGCGTGCACGACCTGATCACCGCTGCCTGCCGCGCCGCCGGGTTCACCCCGAGGCCCGGCCCGCCATTCGGCAGCGTCCAGGACCTGCTCGCCGCCCACGTCGCCGCCGGGCGCTGCTGGACCCTCCTGTACGCCGGCACCCCGGCTGCGGCCATCCCATCCGGCGTGGCCCTCCTGCCGACACGCCCCGCCCTGCATATCCCTACCGGCCTTGCCGTCCCCCATCCGGCCCGGCGTCCGCTCACCGGCGAACTGCTCACCGCCGCACACGCCGCCATCACACCGTTGCCGTAGGCTTCCCGGCCCGCCAGATCCGGACGGGTCGTACCTGCGGGACGCGCTTGAAAGTTGCACTTCTCCCCGGCACTTCTCGCCGGCAGGTCACTGAGTTCTTGCCAGAGCCAGGATTCACGGAAATTACCAGGTCAGACGCGATCGCGGCATTGTAGAGCAGTACGCGTGCCGCCCACCGTGAAACTCGTCACCTGCAAACAAGAGGATTCGCAGCAGGATCAATTTTGCGGTAAGCGGCATTGCGGACAGGGGTTGGTATGGTGTCCGGCAACGCGAACTGGAGGGACCAATGAAGGAAGTAGCGCGACGGGTCAAGGCGGCCGGGCTGGCTTGTGTGCTTACTGCCGGGCTGACTGTGGGGGCGACAGTGTTTGCCGCAACCCCGGCGCTTGCGTCGAATGGCCCCTGCACCGACGTCGCGACTGCCCAGCCGACGGCGGTTCATTGGACTACGTCAGAGGCGTCACAGACCGTGAAGTTCCTGAACAGCGGCTCAATAGTAACCGGTCCCTGCGACTACATTAACAACACCAGTGAGAATCACTGGTACATGCGGGTGAACTATATCGGCCCGAACAACAATAACGGCTACGGCTACATCTGGGTCCAGCGGTTGTACTTCGGCTCGGCTCACCAGTGTGATTTTGACGGCACCGTCTACGCTATTCCGTCGTCTGCCTGCCACCTGTCGTAGCAGACGGACAGCCAGAGAAGGCCGGGGGATGCTCGGCGCTGTCCCGCGGGGTCGTCCTCCGAGAATATTACTGGCATATCACACAAATGCCATTCCGTCATTCTCAGCAACATTGACAACAACAGCATCACAGTCGTCCACTAGGGACTTGATGGTGCGGTAGCTCTCGGCAACGGGAGCGTTACTCAAGGAGTTGCGATGACGGACAGCGCCGCACGACTCGCGGCCCGGGCCGCAGGCCCGCGCACCCAGGCGGCACGCACACGACTCGCGATGCTGATCGGAGGGCCTGCCATGATCGCGGGCCTGACCGCGGTCCCCGCCGGAGCCGCCCACGCGGCGACCTTCGGCTACGGATACCAGAACAACTACGGCGCCGGGACACTCGGCTCGCTCCGTGGCTCGATATCGGGAACGTGCCTTTCTCCGGGTGACAGGATCAACTACGGCGGCGCGGCGTTCGATGAAGGCGACGGCGCCCACGGCGAGACCGACAACTCGGCCATCTGCGGGCCCAATGGGTCCTGGACCATGACCAACGTCTATCCCTCGCGGTCGATTGATCCTTACCGGGAAGGCGACACGGACCAGCTGGTCGGCGCAGCCGAGGAGATCGCCCCCGATGGGACGGTTGTTGCCTCCGCTACCGTCGAGGCCACCGAGATCGCCAGCCACTGACGCCATGAAGACGATCTTCCCGTACATCGCGGCCAGCACCGCCGAGGTAGCACCGCGGATGAACATCTGCGTCGGTGACGGGCTGGCCTATATCGACGAGCGCCCGTCAGACCGAGACGACCAGGGCATCTTGTGGACCCGGCAAGTCCTCGCCCACGGCCAGGGAACCCCGCTGTACGGGAAGATCCACGTCACTCGGCAGCGCCACGCCGTGCTCGCGCTGCTGTGCCAGGTCTGCGGCGGTGAACCTGACGAGAACGACGACGGCATATTGTGGCTGCTCCCTGGCCGGTGGCAGGGCGAGCCGGTCTCCTATCCTCCGATCTGCCAGCCATGCTGCGTTAAGGCACTGCGGATGTGCCCGCCACTGCGGCAGAGCCACACGGTCCTGCGTGTCCGCGACGTCGAGCCCTACGGCGTCCTTGCCCGGCAGTTCGACAGCGCCTGCCGCGAGATCCGCCCCGACCCGGTCCTCATGCGCTACGGAGATCCGCGCCTGCCCATGTCGCTCGGCGTCCAGCAAGTCGTCACACTCCGTGGCGTCGGGACGCTCACCCACCCGACGGCGTGCGGCCATCGGGCAGAGGCGGTGGCGGAGGTGGCAGAGGCGGTGGTGGAGGTTCAGTCCGGGCCGTAGGTTTGCAGCTCGGAGACGACAGGGTTGGGAAACCCTACCGGGTCTATCCGGACCAGGGCGGCCTCGCCGAGCCCGCGCTGGAACACGTTACTCGGGCCGAGCACCCGCTCGAGCTGGGCGGCCAGATCGCGCAGCAGAATCCGGCGATCGGCCTGGTAGGTGTCGGCCAGCAGGTTCGCCAGGACAGCGGTGAACCCTCCCGTCGGGACGGCGCCGTCGCCGGGGATCGCGACTATCAGCAGCCGGGCCGGGGCGTCCGGGCCGTGCAGCGACGCCATGACCGCATCGGCGATCTGGCACGCGTGGCTGGTCTCCACGATGACCATGGCCCAGCCTCCGGCATCACCGGCCTGCTCTTGCGCCCCGGCGCCAGCCTGCCGCGCGCGGATCGCCTGCGCAAGCTGCTGCGGCTCCAGCCCCGATCCGGCGACCGCGGCCGGGCTCTTGGCATGAGCCAGCGCCGTCCGGGTGCCATCTGACCAGCCATGTCCGGCCCAGTACAGCACCGAACACCCGGTCGGCGGATCCGCCGCGGGATCGTCCGGCTTATCGGCGCCACCCACGGCAGGCTCCGGACCAGGCCACTCTCGGAGTCGCCGCTGGACTGCGTCGGCGCCGCGGTCACGCGCAGGATGCCCCCATGGCCGGTAGCGGCCGCCGAAGGGGGCAAGCAGGTCGACAAGCCGTGCGATCGGCGCCTCGACCTCAAGGTCGGCCAGATCCGCGTCGGCGTAGTGGCCGATCGCTATCGGGAACACGTCCACCGTCGGCCGAATCGGCGCATTTCCTTGCGCCGTGGGCTGGGGGCAAGCGCTCCCGGGCGACGCCGCGGAACGACGCGACGCGGCGGTCCGGCTGCCCGCATGCGCCGCCGGCTCAGGAATCGCAAGCGCCGGATCGCCGGCCAGGATCTGCTGATGTACCTCGCTCAGCCAGGCGCCCGGTTCGGTGCCGAGTTCCTCGACCAGCACGGCGCGGGCCTGCTGGTACGCGGCCAGCGCCTCCCCCTGGCGGCCGTCCCGGTACAAGGCCAGCATCAGCAGGCCATGCAGCCGCTCGCGCAGCCGGTGAGCCGCGGCCAGCTGCCGCAGTTCAGCGATCACCTCGGCGTGCCGGTCCAGGTGCAGGTCCGCCTCGACGCGGGTCTCCAGCGCCTGCAACCTCATTTCGGCCAGCCGGGGTCCCTCGTGCGAAGCGAGTACGTCCGATCCCACATCAGCCAGCGGCTCGCCCCGCCACAATGCGAGCGCGGCGCCCGCCTGCGCCGCCGCGGCCCCCCAGGCGCGCTCCCTGGCCGCTGCCCGCGCGGCGTCCGCGTGCGCCTCGAACCGGGTCACATCCACCTCGTCGGCCTCGGCGCGGATCAGGTAGCCCGGCGGCTGCGTGCGGATCCGGGAACCGACATCGGCCAGGCTGCGACGCAGTCGCATCACGTGGTTCTGGACGGCTACCCGCGCGGACGGCGGCGGCCTGTCTCCCCACAGCACCTCGCCGAGATCGTTCAGCGACACGACCCGCCCCGCGCTCAGCAGGAGTGCTGCCAGGACCGCTCGCTGCTTTCCCCGCGGGATCGGCACCACAGCGGTCCCGCTGCGCACCATTAAAGGGCCAAGCAGACAGAATTCTGTCCCCATCTATTCTGTCCCCACCTCTATAAGAGTCCCAGACCCCTGCCGTACACTCTCCGGCATCTTATGATGATCGAATGTTAACCAGCTATTAGCGGCACGAGCAAGACTCAACCCATGAGAACCCCACAACGTGCGAACACCACGCAACGTGCTCCTCCACGAAATTCACCAGCAAAAGACTTGCGATAGCCGCATGAGCTGGACGTAAACCCGGATCGGGGTTTCACCACGTTCGGCGCCGGCCAACCGCCGGGCCGGAGGGGAGGGGCGTGAAGTATAGGATCTTGGGACCGCTTGAGGCGTGTGCTGTCACCGGAGAAAGAATTTCGGTCGCCAGGCCCAAGCACCGCCAGCTCCTTGCCACGTTGCTCCTTTCTCACAACGCGGTTGTGACCACAGATGACCTCATAGGCAACTTGTGGGAAAACGAGCAGCCGAACACGGCCCGCGGTCTGCTGAAGACCTACATATGGGGACTGCGTAAACTACTCTCGCCACGCGACCCTAGTGCTGCTCCTATAGAAACGCTCGTCGGTGGATACCGGATGCTGGTGGAAAGCGTCGACCTGGATCTACTGGTGTTCTCCGAACTCGCCAGAGAAGGCCGGAACCTGCTCAGGAGCGGTCACCTGGACGCCGCTGCCGACGCCTTGCGGCTCGCCCTGAGCCTGTGGCGCGGCCCCGCGCTCCAGGGAGTGCCTAAGTCCTGGCCGCTGATTGATGCCGCCGCGAACCTCGACGAGGAACGGCTGAACGTGGTCGAGGACTGGGCCGAGGTGCGGCTGGCGCTCGGCCGTCATGTCGACGTTGCCGGCCGGCTGCGGCCGTTGGTACGCGCGAACCCGCTCAGGGAACGGCTGTGGGGACAGTTCATGCTGGCCTTGTACCGCAGCGGCAGGCGGGGGGAGGCGCTGCAGGCGTTCCACGAGCTGCGGCGGGGGCTGGATGACGAACTCGGCATAACGCCGAGCGCTCCGGTGCGGGATTTGCACGAGCAGATCCTGCGCGGTGACCCCGAACTGCTCGTCCCGGGCTCCGCGCGCCTCTACACGCGCGCGCCGGGCAGCACCTCGCCGGCTCAGAGGTAACGATCACGGATTCCGGACCTGGCGGAATTTAGTATCATGTGACACCTTTCTTTCGCCAGGCCCTATCCTCCGCTCAGGGCCGGTCAGGACCCTGCCTGGGCGTCCATGCGCTCGCGCAGGCTGCGCGGTCGCATATCCGTCCATACCTCGTCCACGTACGCCGAGCATTCGTCTTTGGTGCCCTGTTTGCCCACCAGATGCCAGCCGTCGGGGACGTCGTGGCCCGCTGGCCACAGCGAGTACTGATCCTCGTCGTTGCGCAGCACCTCATACGTGGTGTCGTCATCCATTTCGTTGTCTCCTTCCGCGATGAGCTGGTGTTTCGGATTGAGTCATGTTTCGGCCACGGCAATCGGGGTTGGGTTGTCATCTGCGCTCTCTAGCCGGGGAAAGTGGCGCAGCGTCGGATTTACCGTGACCACGGCCGTGATGGCGGCGATACCGGCCGCGCAGATTAGCACCGCCTGGGTGCTGGGCAGCACTTCTATCAGAACGCCGCCGAGCATCGGTCCCACGGCCGCGGCCGCCCCGACGATCAGGCCGATCACGCCGCTGAGCCTGCCGCGCAGGTGGTCCGGAGTGATCAGGAGCAACCGGGTGAGGATCGTCGTGTTCGCCGTCGGCGGCAGCAGCGCGATACCGAAGAATAGCGCGCCCATCAGGTAGCCGCTGTGGATAAGGATGGCCGTGGGGGTAAGCGCCGTGAAAACCCAGAACACCGAGGCGATCGAGGTGAACGGGCTCAACTTTTTGTGCAGGTAGGGCGCGAGCAGAGAACCCGCCACACCGCCCGCGCCTAGCATTGCCGCCATCACGCCTATTTCGCCGGATGGAATGCCCCTGCGCCGTGCCAGCACGATGATGACAAGGTAAAAAGCGGTGAAGAAGAAGTTCAGTACCAGCGCGCATGTGGCCAGCACCCGGATGAGGCGCTGCTGCCACACCCAGTGCAGGCCCTCGAGCATCTCGCGGCGAAGGTTGCCGGCCGGCTGAGGCCGGGCAGGCGGGACGGGCAGCCGCAGGAAGATCAGCGCGGAACACGCCGCGGCGTGGCTGGCCATGTCGGCGACGAACGGCACCGCTCTGCCGACGGCGAACAGGAATCCCCCCGCCGCGGTACCGGAGAGGTTGCCGAGCGAACTTCTGGCGAAGTTCATCGCCAGCGCGGTTGACACCTGGCGGTCCTGCACGAGGTTCGGCAATGACGCCGATTCCGCCGGGTCGAACAACCCTCCGCATACCCCGATCACGCCCGCTACGACGATCACGTGCGGGATGGTCAGCGCGTGCCCGATGAGCGCGACGACCAGGCTGGCGGCCGCCGCGGCCAGCATCGCTTCGCAGCCGACCATGATGTACTTGCGGTTCCAGCGGTCCGCGAGCACGCCGGCGGGGAGCCCGGCTGAAATCTGGGTTGCCGCGATCGTCCCGAGTACGACTCCGGACTCGGCAGCGGACCCGGTGACGGTGAGCACCAGCAGTGGAAAGGCGATCCCCGCGCTGCTCAGGCCGAATCCGGACAGCATCCTGCTGCCCCACAGGAGCTGATAGTTGCGGTTTCTCGATAGTGGCGGTTGCATCAGGTCTCCACGCATTCGCGGGCGATCTGCCGCAATGCATCGGTGAATTCCCCAGCGACACGCTCGATGGTGGATTTGTCGTGCACGTCTGTCCGGTAGGACCAGGTGAACTCCAGACGGCCGGCCTGGGTCGCGCCCACGACCTGGAGCAGGTGCGGGTCGCGATCGGACGGTTCGTGGTCCTGGCCGAGCGGGCCGAGAACGGCCCGGCCTAGTCCGCCGTCGCCATCCGCGGACCGGGCGTCGAACTGGCCGAGATAGTTGAAAGCGATCTGGGGTCCCGGTGTGGCCGACAGCCGGTCGCGTGCGGTCGCGGAGCCGAGGAATCGTAGCGCACCGAATCCGATGCCGTTTCCTGGCACGGCCCGGAGTTGCCGGCGCACCGACTTGATCAGCGCACGCCAGGCAAGCTGCTCCTGTGCGGGAACCTCCAGCGCGACGGGGAAGACGGTGGTGAACCAGCCGACGGTCCTGGACAAGTCCACACCGTCCAGGAGATCTTCCCGGCCGTGGCCTTCGAGATCGACGCACGCCCGGCTGGTGCCGGTCCACCGGCACAGTGCCCATGCCAGCGCCGCGAGCAGGACCTCGTTGATCCGCGTGCGGTACGCCGTCGGCGCGGCACGAAGCAGCGCGTCGGTTTCCTCCGCGCTGAGCCGTGTGTGCACCGTCGCTTCCGGGCTTGGCGGATCGGCAGGCGCGCGGTCGACGGGGACCGGCGTGCACGAGGCCAGTACCTCGGACCAGTGCTCCAGCTCACCGTCCAGCTTGCCGGCCGCGACATGATTTTCGAGCCGCTCCGCCCAGTCGGGGAACGACGTGGTCGCGGGCCCGAGATCGATAGGTATCCGATCCACGGCCTGCCGGTACGCGACGTCGAGATCGTCGAGCAGGATCCGCCAGGACACGACGTCGATGACGAGGTGATGCGCCACGAGGAAGAGACATGGTCCTTGCTCCGGGCCTCGTGCGAACAGCACGGCCTTGAACAACGGACCGGTCGCGAGGTTGAAACTCGTGTGGACGTCGTTGGCCACCTTCTCCATGACCGCATCCAGCTCGCCGGGGTCGACCTCGACGAGGTCATGTCGTTCGAGGGCCGCGGGCGCGACGGCCGCGATGCGGCCGCGCCATTCTCCGTCGGTCTCCTCGAACAGCGTCCGCAGGGCGTCGTGGTGCGCGAGCAATGCGTCGAGGGCGTGCCGCAACGCGGCCTCATCCACATCGGCTGACAGTTCGATGAACGCCGATTGGTTATAGTGCCGCGGGTTTCGCCGACGTTCCTGGAAAAACGACCGCTGGATGGGGGTGAGGGGGGCGGGCCCGGTGAAGGGCTGGTGTGCGGCGGGCTGGGTTGCGGCGGGGGCGGTGCGGGGTGCGAGTTCGGCGATCGTCTGGTGGAGGATCAGGTCCTTGACGGTGAACTGGTGGCCGGCTTGGCGGGCCCGGGAGACGATCTGGATGGAGAGGATGGAGTCGCCGCCCAGCTCGAAGAAGTTGTCGTGGATGCCGACCTGGTCCAGGCCGAGAACGTCGGCCCAGATCGCGGCGATCGCCTGCTCGGCGGGGGTGCGGGGGGCGACATAGCTGGCGGCTAGAGCAGGGGTGCCCGAACGAGGGAGGGCGCGGCGGTCGAGTTTGCCGTTGGGGGTGAGCGGCAGGGCGTCCAGGGTGGTGAACGCGGCCGGGACCATGTAGTCAGGCAGCGTGGCGGCCAGGTGGGCGCGCAGGTCTGCGGGGTCCGGGGCGGT
>DASRFJ010000366.1:0-31436 GCA_035651595.1 Streptosporangiaceae bacterium
TCGAGGCCGTACTTGGCGATGGCCTGGCCGGGCACGTCCGCCGGGATGGCGCCGGCGCGGGCCAGTTCCCAGAGCACCGCGACGGTCATCGACGCGGCGTCCACGTGGAAGAACCGGCGCGCGGCCGGGCGCGTGTCGGAGAACCCGAACCCGTCCGTGCCCAGCGAGGTATAGGTGCCGGGCACCCACCGCGCGATCTGGTCGGGCACCGCCTTGATCCAGTCAGAGACCGCGACCACCGGCCCGGGCGCATCCGACAGGGCTGACGTCACGTACGGGACCCGCGGTGACTCCGACGGATGCACCATGTTCCACGACTCGCAGGCCAGCGCGTCCCGCCGCAGCTCAGTCCACGAGGTCGCAGACCACACGTCCGCGGACACCCCCCAGTCCGACGCCAGCATCTCCGACGCGGTCACCGCTTGCCGCACGGCCACCCCGGACGCGAGAATCTGGGCCTTCGGACCAGAAACCACCGAACGTTCCGCCTGATAGCGGTAGAGCCCACGGAGGATGCCTTCTTCCAGGTCAGCCGAAGGCATCGCTGGCTGCGGGTACGGCTCGTTGTACACGGTGAGGTAGTAGAAGATGTTCTCGCCGTCCGGGTGCTCCGGGGTGGAGTCGTACATGCGCCGCAGCGCGTCCTTCACGACCACGCCGAGCTCGTAGGCCCACGCGCAGTCGTACGACACGCACGCCTCGGACACCGACGCCAGCAGCAGCGAGTGTCCGTCGTTGTGCTGGAGCCCCTCGCCGGTCAGCGTGGTCCGCCCGGCGGTGGCCCCGAGCAGGAAGCCCCGCCCGAGCTGGTCGCCGAGCAGCCACATCTCGTCGCCGGTCCGCTGCCAGCCGAACATCGAGTAGAACACGTACACCGGGATCATGTGCGTGCCGTGGGTGGCGTACGACGACCCCGCCGCGATCACCGAACCCATCGCGCCGGACTCGCTGATGCCCTCGTGCAGGATCTGGCCCTTCTCGGACTCCTTGTAGGACAGCAGCCGGTTCCGGTCCACCGCCTCGTACGTCTGCCCGGCGGGTGAGTAGATCTTCGCGGTCGGGAACAGCGAGTCCATGCCGAACGTGCGCGCCTCGTCCGGGATGATCGGCACAAACCGCTCGCCGATGCCCGGGTCCTTCATCAGCTCCTTGAGCAGCCGGACGAACGCCATCGTGGTGGCGACCGCCTGCTTACCTGACCCGCGCTTCAGCTCCTCATACGCCGAATCGCCAGGCTGGGACAGCGACTTGGCGCGTACTACCCGGCGCGGGAGCACCCCGCCGAGCGCGGCACGCCGCTCGCGCATGTACTGGATCTCGTCGGAGTCCTCGCCCGGGTGGTAGTACGGCGGCAGCTCCGCCTCGAGCGCCGCGTCGGGGATCGGGAGGTACAGCCGGTCCCGGAATTCCTTCAGCTCGGCGATCGTGAGCTTCTTCATCTGGTGCGTGGCGTTGCGGGCCTCGAAGTCCTTGCCGAGCGTCCAGCCCTTGATCGTGTGGGTCAAGATGACCGTCGGCTGGCCGACGTGCTCGCGGGCCGCCTTGAACGCCGCGTAGACCTTGCGGTAGTCGTGGCCGCCCCGGGACAGCGTGCGCAGCTCGTCGTCGGACAGGTGCGCGACCATCGCCCGCAGCCGCGGGTCGTCACCGAAGAAGTGCTCCCTGATGTACTCGCCGGACTCCACGCTGTAGGTCTGGAACTGGCCGTCCGGCGTGGTGTTCATCTTGTTCACCAGCACGCCGTCGGTGTCCTGGGCGAGCAGCGGATCCCAGTCCCGGCCCCAGATGACCTTGATGACGTTCCAGCCCGCGCCGCGGAAGAAGGCCTCCAGCTCCTGGATGATCTTGCCGTTGCCGCGCACCGGGCCATCCAGGCGCTGCAAGTTGCAGTTGATGACGAACGTGAGGTTGTCCAGCTCCTCGCGGGCGGCCAGGCCGATCGCGCCGAGCGCCTCTGGCTCGTCCATCTCGCCGTCGCCGAGGAACGCCCACACATGCGAGCGGGACGTGTCATGCAGCTCGCGGGCGAGCAGGTAGCGGTTGAACCGCGCCTGGTAGATGGCGTTCAGCGGGCTGAGCCCCATGGACACCGTGGGGAACTCCCAGAACTCCGGCATCAGCCGCGGGTGCGGGTAGGACGGCAGCCCGCCGCCCGGGTGGGACAGCTCCTGACGGAAGCCGTTCAGCTGCTCCTCGGTCAGCCGGCCTTCGAGGAAGGCACGGGCGTAGATGCCGGGGGCCGCGTGCCCCTGGAAGAACACCTGGTCGCCGGACTCGCCGTGGTCCTTGCCGCGGAAGAAGTGGTTGAAGCCGACCTCATAGAGGCTGGCGGCCGACGCGTACGTCGCGATGTGCCCGCCGACGCCCATGCCGGGCCGGTTGGCGCGGCTCACCATGATGGCGGCGTTCCACCGGATATAGGCGCGGATCCGCCGCTCGACGTGCTCGTCGCCCGGGAACCACGGCTCGCTCTCCGGCGGGATCGTGTTGATGTAGTCGGTGGAGCGCAGGCCGGGCACGCCCACCTGCTGCTCGCGCGCCCGCTCCAGCAGGCGCAGCATGACATACCGGGCCCTGGTGCGACCCCTGGTCCGGACGACATTGTCAAAGGATTCGACCCACTCGCGGGTCTCGTCGGGGTCAATGTCGGGGAGCTGGCTGGGCAGCCCGTCGCTGATGATGGAAAAACGCTGGCGTCCGGAAGCCACGGGATAGCCTCGCCTTCCGCTATAGTCCTGGCGGCTTCCGGGGGTCCCGGGTGCCGCGGGTCGGATGAGATACCTAGGGTATTCCCGCCTGCTGGAGACCGGCTCCATTGCGGGTCTAGACCAATCGTCGTACGAATGTGCTGTGCGCGCATCTCTACCCATAGGTAACGGATGTGCGAGCCGAGCGCTTCCGGCGCGTTGCGGCGCGTTGTTCGCCGAAAGCGGATTCGTTCATTACCCTACGTGACAGGCGCAGCTGTGCGTAACCAGGTCAGGCGGCGGGGAGATCAATTTATGGCGGCGGTTTTCCTGCCTGGAGCGATTGCCACTTGCGCGCCGGGCCGACCCAGTGTGAACTGTCCCAACAAGAAGACTGTGCGGGCTAGAGAAAGATGTGGAGGATGACGTTAGTGAGCGCGACCGCGGGTCAGGCCCAGGACGAAAGGGGCCAGGCCGAGCGGCTCGGGATTAAGCCGGGCCAGGTGGTGCAGGAGATCGGCTACGACGATGATTGCGACGAGCAGCTACGCGGCGCGATCACGAGAGTAGACGGCGTTGAGCTTGTCGACGAGGACTACGAGGACGTGGTCGACGTCGTCCTGCTGTGGTGGCGGGACGAGGACGGCGACCTGGTGGATGCCCTGGTCGACGCGCTTACTCCGCTCGCCGATGGGGGTTACATCTGGTTGCTGACGCCGAAGGCGGGCAGGCCAGGCCACGTCGAGCCGAGCGATATCGGAGAGGCGGCTCCCACGGCGGGCTTGTCTCAGACGTCGAGCGTGAGCGCGGCCCGTGACTGGTCCGGCTCCAGGCTGGTGGCACCAAAAGCAAAGCGCTGATTTTCCGAACGAGCCGTGGCTCGACGTCCGGTCCCGTGCGTGTCCCGGCCGGAGTACGCTGCGGAGCATGAGCATTGAGGTAGGCCAGCAGGCACCGGATTTCGAGCTGCGGGACCAGCACGGCACACCAGTACGCTTGTCTCGGTTCCGGGGGTCGAAGAACGTCGTGCTCGTGTTCTACCCGCTGGCCTTCAGCGGGGTGTGCAGCGGTGAGCTGTGCGCGATGCGGGACGCCTTCCCCGAGGTGTCCGCGGATTCCGGCACGGTGCTGCTGACCGTCTCGGTCGACTCCACGTTCACCCACCGGGCCTGGGCGGACCAGGAGCACTTCGAGTTCGGGCTGCTGTCCGACTTCTGGCCGCACGGGTCGGTGGCGGCTGCGTACGGGGTCTTCGACGCCGAGCGCGGCATCGCCGTCCGCGGGACGTTCGTCATCGACAAGGACGGCGTCGTCCGCTGGAAGGTCGTCAACCCGATCCCGCAGGCGCGCGACATCGCGGACTACCAGAAGGCGCTCGCCGCGCTTGCCGTGTTATCGATGCGGGGTCCGGCAGACGGACCCGGCGCGGGGGGAGAGCCCGTGGCGCCGCGGCGTGCTCGGGGACGCGCAGGTGCTGGTGTGCCCCGCGTGCCAGCAGGCCGGCGACTGGACGGCGCCGCTCGACCGCTGCCGGCGGTGTGCTAGCGCGCACCTGATCCGCCGCCTTGGCCGGGTCGAGTGCCTGGACTGCGGGGACGTGCGCGACCCTGGTCCCTTGTCGGCCCCGCCCGTCCCCGGCGGTGATCCCGCGCTCGCCGAAGAGGTCGGCCGCGCGCTGGACCGCCTGCTGCGTCGCTGATCCCGCGTACCATGAATGCGGGAGGGCCCGTTGGCGATAGAGCAACTCGGTTACGAGGCAGCGGAACTGCTGAACCTGACCAGCGCCGGCGAGGCGCGGTCGCTGCGTAAGCTCGCCGACATGGCGGCCTGGCAGGTGGCCAGCTGCGCCGGAGCGACCGCGACCGTGTGGTACGACCAGGAACTGCTCAGCGTCGCCGCCACCCATCCCGATCTCGCCGAGCTGGCTGATCTCGAGCTGGTGGCCGGCGCGGGGCCGCTGATCGAGGCCGCGCGCACCCGCGCGCCGGTGATCTGCTCGGACACTCTCGGCGAGAAGCGCTGGCCGGAGTACGCCGAGGCGGCGCTGCGCCGGGGCATCCGGTGCTCGGTGCACCTGGTACGGGACCGGGCGCGGACGGCGCTCGTGCTCTCGTTGTTCGGCGTCCGGCCCGGGGTGCTGGACGTGGAGGCGGATCCGGTGGCCGAGACACTCGCGGCGTTCGGCGGCGCGATGCTGGCGAACGCCACCGCCTACGGCGAGGCTCAGCTGATCGCCAGCCAGCTCAAGGACGCGGTCGCCGCGCGGTCCGTGGTCGACCAGGCTAAGGGCGTGCTGATGCATGCGTTCGGCTGCGACGCGGACGAGGCACTTCGCCGGATGCGAACCGAGTCGCAGCGACGGCACATCAAGGTCACCGAGGTGGCCCGGCAGGTAGTCGAGGCCTACGGCCGGGACGGACGTGCCGAAGACGGCGCGGCGCCGGTCCGGCGGTCGCCCACCCAGCCCCGGCCATCCCCCGCGTCGCCCAGCGCATCGCCCAGCGCATCGCCCAGCCAGCCCCGGCCGTCCCGCGCTTCGCCCAGCCAGCCGCGCCCATCCCGCGCATCCCGAGCCCGCTAGCGCCGCCGCCGCGCGGCATATGTCCGCTTCGTCCCGAGCCCGCTGACCGCGGACCCTGCTGGCTTGCTCCGGGGCGTGCCCGGATCGCTGGGCGCCCGGTGGGTTAGCCGCCGGCCTCGATCCGCCTCGGTTAACGTGGCGGATTTCCCCTTTGTGGTAGCCGGGCCCTCGGGTACGGGGGTCGATCTACCACGAGGGGGTAAACGTCCACGTTGCTGACGGGTCTGGCGGTGCGCTCGTGTCCCGGCAGCCTCGTGAGTTGCGCGGAGCGAGCCAAGTTCGTAGAAAGGCAGCATGGCGATGGCGGTAACTGATCAGCAGTTGGCGGCGCTGCGCGCCCGGCTCGCGGGGGATATGAGCGAACATGAGCGCCTGCTCGGGCTCATTGACTGGATGACGGGCGCTACCGCCTACGCGCTGCTGGTAGACGCCGCGTTCACGCAGGCTGTCACCAGGAAGTTCGGTCCGGGAAGCACTGACGATGAGGTGGCCGCGTACGTGTCGGACGCGGGGGCGCCGCAGGCAGCCGAGATGTTGATCAGCAACGTCCTCGGCCGCGGCTCCATCGACGAGCTTGATCCGAAGACCGCGTTCGGAGCCAGGCAATTCGTGCTCTCGGCCATCGTCGCGGAGGAACAGCTGTCCGCCGCGGAACTGGACAGCTTTCTTGACGACGCCCGTAAGCTCGCCGATACCTGGCTCGCCCGGATGTGACCCGAGTAAGAGCGCGTGTCATGGGTAGCTGGGACGCATGACTCTCACGCTGTCCGTCATCATCGGTTGGCTGATCATCGGACTGGTGGTCGGCGGCCTGGCACGGCTGCTCGTGCCCGGACGTCAGCACATCGGTATCCTGCTGACAATCCTCATCGGCGTCGTCGCGGCGCTGGTGGCCGGAATCATCACCACGGCCATCATCGGGGTCGGACACCCGGTGATCGCCTTCATCGTGGCGCTGGTCGCCGCGGCACTGCTGGTGAGCGCCTTCACCACGCGCGGCTACGCGCACTACCGCGGTCGCGGCCGGCCCCGCTCCCGGCGCTGGCTGCGGTGGTAGCGGGCCTAGGATAGAAGGCAGCCGACAACACAAGGACCCAGACACTGCACCCATCACACGGAGCCCCCGGCATCGCCGGGCTCGCGGAGCGGAGCGAGGCGCTCCGGCAGGCCGCCGGGCTGCCCGGCGCCGACCCTCGCACGCTGCTCGACGCGGCCTTTGCCGAGCTGGACGGGGCCATCGAGCTGCTCGCGGTGTGGAGCGCGAACGACGACTCCGAGACCCAGCCGGCGCTCTCTGACGGTTCCGGGGAGCGAGCGCCCGAGGGCCTGACGGCCGAGCGGCGGCTGCTGCGGGCGGTCTTTCATCGCGCGCCGGTGCCGCTGCTCGTGCTTGAGCTCGACGGCACGATACGCCGCGCCAACGTGGCGGCGGGCGAGCTGGTGGGTTCCCCGCCGGGCTACGCGACCGGGCGGTCGCTGACCGCGTTCATCGACGTGACCTCGCAGGCGGCGGTGCGCAGTCAGCTCGCCGCCGCCGCGCGTACCCGCGCCGCCAGGCAGCTGGAATGCGTGCTGCTCGGCCCGGACGGCCCGGCCACCGTCGTGCTGTCGCTCGGGCCGGTCGAGCTACCAGACGGCCAGCGGCTGCTGGTCGCCACGATGTCGCCCGCCGCGCTGCCGGCGCCGCCGCGGCGCGTTCGGTCCGGTGGTTCCGCCGGGGACGCGCTGCACGCGATGACCCGGCGGATGGACACCGTCACCGCGGTGACCCGGCTGCTGCTCGACAACAGCACGTTCAGCGAGGCGGTGACGCTCCAGCGGTGCGCCCGGCTGCTGGTCGGCGACATTGCCAGCTGGGTGATCGTCGACGTGGCGCGGGCCGGCACGCTGCGCCGCCAGTACGTGATCGGACCGCCGGGGGAGGCGGCCGAGGAACTAGCGCGGCTGGTTCGCCGGACCGAGCCGCGAGCAGGAACGGCGCCGTGCCAGGTGCACACCGCCCGCCGGCCGATGCTGCTGGCGAACGCCGATGACGCGGGGCTGCTCGGCGCCGCCCCGGACGGCGTGCCGCTGCTGATGCTGCTCGGCGCGACGTCCGTGCTGAGCGTGCCGATTTCGGACGGCGCGGAAAGCTACGGCGCGCTGACCCTCGCCCGGGTGCCTGAGGACGGGCGGTTCGAGATCGCCGACCTCGCACTCGTGGAGGAGATCGGCGAGCACCTGGGCGTCGCGGTCCGGGTTGACCGCATGTTCCGGCACCGCTCCGCGGTCGCCGAGGCCCTGCAAGCCAGCCTGCTCCCGGCCCGGCTGCCGGACATCCGGGGGCTGGAGCTGTCCGCCGTGTACCTGCCGGCCGGGGAGGGCCTGGAGGTGAGCGGGGACTTCTACGACGTGTTCCCGGTCCGTGAGGGCTGGGGGATCGCGATCGGCGACGTGTGCGGCAAGGGCCAGCAGGCGGCCGCGATGACCGCCGCGGCCCGGCACGCCATCCGCGTGCTCGCCACCTACAGTCCCGACCCGGTCGACGTGCTGGCCAAGGCCAACGACGTCATGCTCGGCGGCGGCTACGAGGACAGGTTCGTTACCGCCAAGCTCGCGTACCTGAAATGGGAGCGGCGCCGGCTGCGGGTGACGCTGGCCAGCGCGGGCCATCCCGGGCCGGCGGTGGTCCATTCGGACGGCCGGGTGGAGATGCTCGGCGGCGGCGGGCTGCCGCTGGGACTGTTCGCCACCGCGGAGCTGCCCGACGCCGGGCCCGCCGCCGATACACTCCACCTGGGCGCCGGTGACCAGCTGGTGTTCTTCTCCGACGGGGTCACCGACGCGCGCAACGCGGAGCTGGCCTCGTTCGACGAGCGGCTGGCCGACGAGCTGGCAGGCCTGGCGGGCAAGTCCGCGGGGGAGACCACCCGGGCCATCCAGGCCCTGCTCGCCGGCTTCTCCCAGGAGGAGCTGCGGGACGACCTGACGATCCTGGTGGCCCGCGTTACTGAGCCGCCGGAGTAGCCGTCTCCAGAAGCTGGCTGCGCAGGTGGGCAAGTGCCCGGCTGAGCAGGCGGGACACGTGCATCTGGGAGATGCCGAGCCGGTCGCCGATCTCGGTCTGCGTCAGGTTGCCGTAGAACCGCAGGAAGAGAATGCGCTGCTCGCGCTCGGGCAGCTCATCCCAGTGTGCGCTGACCGACGCCATGTCGATGGTGTGCTCCACCGCCTGGTCGTCCTCACCGAGCACATCGGCGAGCATCGCGGGATCTTCGCGGTCGGACAGCGGCGCGTCCAGTGAGTACGTGCTGAACACCAGATCGGCCTGGCGGGCCTCGAGCAGGTCGTCTTCGGTGACGCCGAGCCGTTCGGCCAGCTCACTGGTCTCCGGCGCACGGCCGAGCTGATGAGTCATCACCTCGGTCGCCTTGCGCACCTCGAGCAGTAGTTCCTGAGCCTGGCGGCGCACGTGGATCTGCCACCGCTTGTCGCGGAAGTGACGCTTGATCTCACCGCTGACGCAGGGCTGGGCGTACGCGGACAGGTTGTCCCCGATATTCGGGTCGAAGTTGTTGATGGCCTTCAGCAGGCCAACGTAGCCGACCTGCATGAGATCTTCGGTGGGTTCGGGGCTGCCGCGATACTGCCGTACGCAGGATCGGACGAGCCTGGCGTAGCGATCGACCATGACCTCGCAGATCGCCGCCCGCTCTTCGCTGTCCCGGGGAAGGGTGCGCAGCCGGGTCAGCAGTGCGTTGTCGGACTGGTCCCGAAGTTCGGCACGCGTCATCATCTCTGTCTCCTCGATGTCCGGGGCATGTCGGACGCCTAGGGTGTGCCCGCTATGTGCCGGATAAACATCCACATATGTGACGCTCGTCACGCCGCGGCCGGGCGGCGGCCGCAGGCTAGGCTTGGCGGGAGTAATTCAGCGAGGTGCGCGCGTGTCCAGAGGTCGAGCCGAGGTCGTTATGAGGCCCTGTTGCTAAGCGCCGCGCCGATGCGGGTCAGCAGGTCCTCGGTATCCACCGGTTTGGTCACGTAGTCGCTGGCGCCGGCCGCGATGCTCTTCTCCCGGTCACCGGGCATGGCGCGGGCGGTCACCGCGATGATCGGCAGCGTGGCGTAGGCCGGCATCTGCCGGATGGCGGCCATCGTCGAGTAGCCGTCCATCTCCGGCATCATCACGTCCATCAGGATCAGATCGGTGCGCGGCGCCACGGCCAGTACCTCGATGCCCTTGCGGCCGTTCGGGGCCTGCCGGACCGTCATCCCAGCCTGCTCCAGCGTGCTGGTGATGGCGAAGACGTTGCGCGCGTCGTCGTCGATGACCAGCACCTGTTTGCCGCGCAGCGCCTCGTGCGTCTCGGCTGCCGGCGTGGGCCGGGCCACCCCCTCCGCGGCCGGCTCGCTGATCAGCGGCGGGATGTGGTCCGGCCGGGCGGCGGACAGGTGCAGCGCGATCCGCTCCCGGAGTTCGTCCAGCGACGGAAGCAGTTCCAGCGGGCCCGTGCCGAACCGCAGCTTGGCCAGCCGGGACTGCGCGGTGTCCGACTTGTCCCTGGTGTGGGCGAGCACGGGCACGTCGCGCAGCGCGCTGTCCGCGTGCAGCTGCTCGAGGAACGCGAACGCCGAGGCGTCCGCCAGGTTCAGGTCGAGCACGACGCACTGGTGCGGCGCGTCGCGCAGCGCGCCGACCGCCGCTTCCGGCGTCTCCGCGGTCGTGACCCGCACCGAACCGTGCTCCCCGGCCAGGTCGGACACCGCGCTGTAGGCGAGCAGGGTCAGCAGACCGCCGCGCACTCCCTCCACGACCAGCAGGCGGCGTGCCTGCGGCTCGTCGAGCGCGTGGCCGTTGAGCGTCGGCGTCGCGGGCACGGGCAGCGGGGGTTCCGCTCTGAGGTCGGGGTCCTCGACGGCCCCGGGAAGCTCGGCCGGCAGGTACAGGGTGAACGTGCTGCCCCGGGCGAGCGCGCTCTCCGCGGCGATCTCGCCGCCGAGCAGCGCGCTGACCTCGCGGGCGATGGACAGGCCGAGACCGGTGCCGCCGTACCGCCGGCTGAGCGTGCCGTCGCCCTGCTGGAACGCGGCGAATATCGTGTCCAGGTTCTCCGGCGCGATCCCGATGCCGGTGTCCGCGACGGAGAACGCCACCAGCTCTCCGCCCTCCCGCGCGCGCCGGTTGGTCAAACGGACAGTCAGCGTGACGCCGCCCCGCTCGGTGAACTTGGCCGCGTTGGACAGCAGGTTGCCGAGCACTTGGCGCAGCCGCTGCCGGTCGGTGAACAGGACCTGCGGCGCGCCGGGGTCCGCCTCGACCGCGAAGTCCAGCCCTTTCTCCGCGGTCAGCGGCTGGAACGTGGCCTGGATGTCGTCGAGCAGATCGCGTAGCGCGAACCGCTCCGCGTGCACGTCCATGCGGCCGGCCTCGACCTTGGACAGGTCAAGGATGTCGTTGATCAGCTGGAGCAGGTCCGAGCCGGCGGAGTGGATCACGTGCGCGTACTCGACCTGCTTGCCGGTGAGGTTGCGGCCCGGGTTCTGCGCGAGGAGGCGAGCCAGGATCAGCAGGCTGTTCAGCGGGGTGCGCAGCTCGTGCGACATGTTCGCGAGGAACTGCGACTTGTACTTGGAGGCCAGTGCCAGCTGCCTGGCGCGCTCCTCGATCTCCTGCCTGGCGTGCTCGATTTCCGCGTTCTTCGTCTCGATGTCGCGGTTCTGCGCGGCCAGCAGCGCCGCCTTGTCGGCCAGCTCGGCGTTGGATCGCTGGAGTTCCTCCTGCTGCGCCTGGAGCTCCTCCGAACGGGCCTGAAGTTCGGCGGTGAGCCGCTGTGACTGCTCCAGCAGCGCATCGGTGCGGGCGTTCGCCAGGATCGTGTTGACGTTGACGCCGAGCGTCTCGGTGAGCTGCTCGAGGAAGTCGATGGTGACCGTCGAGAACGGGGTGAACGAGGCGAGCTCGATGACGCCGAGCACCTGGTCCTCGAACAGGATCGGCAGCACCGCCAGGCTGGCGGGCTTGGCCTCGCCGAGCCCGGAGGAGATCTTGATGTAGTCCTCGGGGAGCTCCTCGACCACTATCGACCGCTTGCTGCGGGCCACCTGGCCGATAAGCGACTGCCCGATCCGGTACTGGATCGGCGAGTTCTTGTCGGCGCGCAGGCCATAGCCGGCGATCAGCCGCAGCCGTGGACTCTGCTGCCGCCGGCCCGGGTCGGACTCGGCCAGGAAGAACGTGCCGTGCTGCGCGCCGGTCAGCGGCGGGAGCTCATCCATGATCATTTCGGCGACCAAGGCCAGGTCCCGGTGGCCCTGCATCATGCCGCCGATCCTGGCCAGGTTCGTCTTCAGCCAGTCCTGCTGCTGGTTCGCCCGGATGGTCTCGCGCAGCGACTGGACCATCGCGTTGATGTTGTCCTTGAGCTCGGCGACCTCGCCGCGCGCCGCTACCGAGATGGACCTGGTCAGGTCGCCAGCGGCGACCGCGCTGGTCACTTCCGCGATGGATCGCACCTGGAGGGTCAGGTTCCCGGCCAGCTCGTTCACGTTCTCGGTCAGCCGCTTCCAGGTGCCGGAGACTCCCTCCACCTCGGCCTGGCCGCCCAGCCGGCCCTCCCGGCCCACCTCGCGGGCGACGCGGGTGACCTCGGCCGCGAACGCGGACAGCTGGTCCACCATCGTGTTGATCGTGGTCTTCAGCTCCAGGATCTCGCCGCGCGCGTTGACGTCGATCTTCTTGGACAGATCACCCTGCGCGACCGCGGTGGTCACCTGCGCGATGTTACGCACCTGACTGGTGAGGTTGTCCGCCATCGAGTTGACGTTGTCGGTCAGGTCCTTCCAGGTGCCGGCCACGCCCTTCACGTCGGCCTGGCCGCCGAGGCGGCCCTCGGTGCCCACCTCGCGGGCCACCCTGGTCACCTCGTCGGCGAACGCGGACAGCGTGCCGACCATCCGGTTGATCGTCTGGGTGAGCGCGTGGACCTCGCCCTTGGCCTCGACCGTGATCTGCTGGGTCAGGTCGCCGCGCTCCACCGCGGTGGCCACCTGCGCGATCGACCGGACCTGCGCGGTCAGGTTGGAGGCCATGACGTTGACGTTGTCGGTCAGGTCCTTCCAGGTGCCGGACACCCCGCGGACCACCGCCTGGCCGCCCAGGTTGCCCTGGGTGCCGACCTCACCGGCGACCCGGGTCACCTCGTCGGCGAACGCGGAGAGCTGGTCGACCATCGTGTTGATGGTCTCCTTCAGCTCGAGGATCTCGCCGCGCGCGTCGACCCGGATCTTCTGGCTCAGGTCGCCCTTCGCGACGGCCGTGGTCACCTGGGCGATGTTGCGGACCTGCCCGGTCAGGTTGTCCGCCATGGCGTTGACGGACTCGGTCAGGTCCTTCCAGGTGCCGGACACACCGGGCACATAGGCCTGGCCGCCGAGCTTGCCGTCGGTGCCCACCTCACGGGCCACCCTGGTCACCTCGGAGGTGAACAGGTCGAGCTGGTCCGCCATGCCGTTGAACACGGTGGCGATCTCGTCCATCAGCGGGTCGCCGGTCTCCTTCAGGCGCATGCTGAAGTCACCGCCGCGCACGGCGGTGAGCCCGGCGAGCAACTGCTCGAGTTCCGTCTTGTCCAGCCTGGGTCCAGGTTGCGTCACGTCGGTCATTAGGCTGCTCCGATCAGCGTGCCCCGACATCGAGTTCGTCCTGAAGGCATAGCGCGATCTTTATCAATGGTAAACCGTAAGTCACTATCATGTGCGGAACGGGCTGTTCCGCATGGTCGCACGTGTTGAGCCCTGAGTCGCGAGGAGCGGGTGATTACACAGTGCCGGGGAGCGATGACCACGTGTTGCGGCTTGCCGCCCTGGTGGATCGGCAGCGGCTGGAGATGGATGAGCTGCGCGCCGAGGCGGCGGGCAGGACGATCATCGCCACCGCGACCGGGGTGCTGATGGAGCGGCTCGGCTGTTCCGCGGCGGACGCGATGGCGCAGCTGACCAGCCTGGCCGACGCCACCGGCGTGGCGGTCGCCGAGATGGCGGCCACCGTGGTCGCCACCGAACCGCCGCCCGAGCCGGTCACCGTCGGACCCGCCGTCGGTGCTATCGGTGCCGTCGGTGCCGCGGCCGAGGGCACCGAATTCGCCGCGACGCTGGCCAGGCAGGTGTCCGCGCTCGGACCTGAGGCGGTCGCGATCTGGCTGCTGGGCGCCGACGGTGCGCTTGACCTGCTGGGGGAGTCCGGGCTGAGCGCCGCGGACGCTACCAAATGGGAACACCTGCCACCGCAGCTTGACTGCCTGGCGCAGCGCGTGGCGCATGGTGCCGAGGATCAGTGGTGGGGTGCCGGACGGCCGCCGGACCTGTCCGAGATGCCGGTCACCGGCATGGCGGGGGCGGCGCGGGCGGATCTGGCGCTGCGGGAACGGAACGGGAAGCTGCTAGGCGTGCTCGAGCTGCGCTGGCCTCTCGGCGTTGCCGTCCCGGACGACGTGCGCGAGCCGCTCACCGCGCTCGCGGCCGGCTCGGCTCGGGTGCTGGATGCCCGGCTCGCGCTCGGCGACCTGGCGACGTCGCCGCCACGGGAGACGCTGTTCTCCCTGCTCGATTCCATCGCCGACTCGGTGCTGGTGGTGCGCGCGCTGCGGAATTCAGATGGCGTGATCACTGATTTCGCCGTCGATCACGTCAGCCCCGGTTTCCTCGATCCGGCCGGCCGGCCGGTGGCGGAGATCGCCGGGCTGACCCTGCTCGAGGCATATCCGCTGGCCACGGCGGGACACGGCCTGTTCGCCCGGGCGCTGGCCGCGGTCGAGGACGGCCAGCCGCAGCACGTGCCCGGCCCGCTGGTGGAGCCGGTGCCGATCGCTGACCTCCGGGTCGCCAGGTTCTACGACGGCGCGGTGTTCTCCTGGCGGCCATTCGGCGAGGCCGGCGGGCTGAGCGATCTGCTCGACCACGTGCAGCGCCTCGGCCGGCTGGGCGCGTGGGAGGAGAACCTGAGCACCGGCGGGGTGCGCTGGACCGATCCGGTGTTCGAGATCTTCGGCCTGGCGCCGGGGGCGGGTTCGCCCATCAGCGTCACCGAGCTGCACAGCTATGTCATCGCCGCGGACAAGGGGGTGGTGCGGCGCTTCGTCCGTGACCTGCGGGGCGGGCGGGAGGCGCTGAGCACGACGTTCCGCATCGTGCGGCCGGACGACTCCTCGATGCGGCAGATCCGGGTGTTCGCCGAGCCGGTCGCGGACGCCGCCGGAAGCGTGGTCGCGCTGCGCGGCGCGTTCCAGGACGTGTCCGCGCATTACCTGACCCAGGTGGCCCTAGACGTCACCCGCGACCAGCTGGCGGACACCGAGCAGCGTGCCGCGGAGGAGCACAAGCTGGCGCTTCGGCTGCAGCGGGCGATCCTGCCGCCGGAGGAGCATCCGGTGGAGGCGGCGGGGATCGACGTCGCCGTCCGGTACCGGCCGGCCGGCCGCGGGCACCTGGTCGGCGGCGACTGGTACGACACCCTGGTGCTGCCGAGCGGTGACGTGCTGCTCGTGGTCGGCGACGTGGCGGGGCACGGCATCGAGGCGGTGACCGGAATGGTGGCCGCCCGGAACGCGCTGCGCGGGCTGGCGGTGACCGGGGCCGGGCCGGGCGAGCTGCTCCGCCTGCTCAACATGACGCTGTGCACGCTGGTCGACGGCGTGATCGGGACCGTCGTGTGCGGTGTGTACCGCCCCGGCGCCGGGGACCTGCGGTGGGCCCGCGCCGGGCACCTGCCGCCGGTGCTCGTCCGGGACGGCGCCGCGCGGACGCTGTCGCTGCCGGGCGGCGTGCTGCTCGGCATGGATCCATCCGCCAGCTACGAGGAGATCTCCGAACCGCTGCGGCAGGGCGACACGCTGGTGCTGTTCACCGACGGGCTGATCGAACGGCGCGACGAATCGATCAGCGACGGCCTTATCGGCTTCGCCGCGAACGCCGGCCGGGTGTGCGGTCCGCGCGGCGGGGCCGCCACGTCCGCGGACGTGTGCGCGGACCGGTTGCTGGCCAGCGCCACATCGGACACCGACGACGACGCCTGCCTCGTGGCCGTCCGCATCCTGTAGCAGGCGAGGCTCGAAGGCGCGGCGTCGATACCGGGGTGTCGGGGCATATGCGCCGATTCCGGGCGCGTCGATAGGCGCGCCAGATTATTGCGGACACTTACCCCCCCAAAGTGGGGGGGTAAGTGTCCGCAATGATTTCGGACCCCTTTTCGGACTCAAGCTGATATCGAACGTACTGGGCATAACGGGACGAGCCCGGCAATCGCCGACTGGGTGCCGACGGCGCGGGGGCGGGCGACGGCACGCGGGCGGCGGCGGCACGCGGGCGGGCAGCGGCGAAGGGGCGCCGCAGGGGGGCTGGGGCCAATGGGGAAGCGGGGCGTCTTGGGCTCCTGGGAAATCGTGCACGGGGGGGTCTCGTGGGGTTATTTATATCGTGGTACGATATTTTAAAGAGGGCGGTGGTTGGCGTGAAGCGCTACAAGTTCCAGGCTTTGCTCACCCTGCGGCCGGAGGCCGAAGGCCGCGCCCGGGTGGAACTGGGCCGGGCCCCGTCCCGGGTGGTGGTCCGCGCGCGGAACGACGAGAGCGGGCGGAACCGGATGTTCAGCGCCCTGGTCAGCACCGATTGGGACGGGCCCTACAGTCCGGGCGGCAACAGCACGATCGTGACGCTGGTGGTCGCCTGCGACGGCGGGGGAGTGCCGCTGGACGTGGGCGAGCACTTCAAGCTCTGGCGCGGTGCCGACATCGGCGAGGGCGTCGTCAGCCGTCGCCTGTTCATCTAGCTCAGCGCTCTACGCGCCGCGGCCTCATCAGGGCGTCCCACGACTGGTTGTCCCGGCGGCCGGAAAGCCGCTCGTGACCGGGCATCGGATCACCCTTGACCAGCCTGGAGAACGTCTTGAGCATCGCGGCCAACTGCGGATCAGTCTCGCGCAGCGCGGTGCCGATCCGGCGCAACCTCCTTCGGTCGCGCATGGGGATCCGCATCAGGCACCTCCTCGGCCCTGCTGTTCGGTAAGCAACAAAAATATCGTGTCACGATATAAATGTTCACTTATCATCTTATTAAACGTGAACCGATGAACTCGGCCGGCTCCGGGGGGGCTTGAGGACAGAGCCGGCCGAGCGGTCAACGGATCACGATGGCATCAGGCCGCGGCCGAGACGGCCCGGTCGTACACGGCGAGCGTCTCGGCGGCGATGCGGTCCCAGGAGTAGCGCGACCGGGCCCGGTCCACCGCGGCGACGCCGTACGCCTCCATCAGCAGCGGGTGCGCGAGCAGCTGCCGGATGCGCTGGGCGAGCAGGGCCGGCCGTCCCGGCGGGATGAGGATGCCGGTCGTGCCGTCGACGACGGCGTCGACGTGGCCGCCGGTGGGCGGCGCCACCACCGGCTTGCCGCAGGCCATGGCCTCGAGCGAGGTGACACCGGACGGTTCGTACGCGCAGGTGCTGACGACCAGGTCGGCCGAACGCAGCAACGCCGGCATCTCGCGCCGGTTGATCCGGCCGGTGAACATGACCCGGTCCGAGAGCCCGAGGCTCCCGGTCATCGCGGCGAGGCTACGGTACGCGGCGTCGCCGCGGAGCTGGTCGCGGGCGGGCCCGCCGACGACCATGAGCTCGGCGTCGGGCACCTTGGTGAGGGCGCGGAGCAGGGTCTGAAGCTCCTCGCGTTCGGTCAGGTCGGCCGGGGTGAGCAGTCGCGGCCTGCCGTTGCGCGCCGCGACGGGACCCTCCGGGGTGAACGTGTCGGTGTCCACGCCCCACGGCACGCACCGGACAGTGTTGCGCGGCACGCCCATCCTGGTGAGGTCGGACACGACCTCGGAGCTGGCCGCGACGACCGCGTCGGCGCTGCGGCCGATGGCGGGCTCGAGCCGCAGCCGCATCCCGGCGGGAGACGGGGCGTCCTTACCTGACGGCTTGCCGTGGCCGTCGGCCGGGCCGTGGTTCCGGTTCTCGGCGACCCCGAGCGTGCTGAACGCCTGCACCACCGGGATACCGAGGCCGCGGGTCGCGGAGAGGGCGGCGAGCCCGCTGACCCAGCTGACCGCGTGCACCACGTCCGGGCGGTGCCGCAGCAGGCGCTCCCGGAGCGGCGCGCTGAACGCGGGCACCTGGGCGAGCACATCGGACGAAGAGGCAACGGGAAGGAACTCGACACGAAGTCCGGGGCTGAGCTCGGTCGTGCCTGGTGATTTCGTGCCGTGCGGATACGACGCGTACACGGTGACGCGGTGCCCCTGCCGGGACAATGCGGTCGCTAGCTCGTGCAGTACGGCATCGTCTGGCCGTGGGCTGGAACCGGAACGCGGACGCTGGAGACTGGCATGCTGCGCAACTACGGCGATCTTCATCGAAAAAGCCCTCCTGGACGATTTCCTTCACGGTGTGTCGTCAGGAGAGAGGGAAGGGTAGTGCCCGGTCCGCACGCTCCGCGACACCCCATGTCGCGAACAGCGTGCCTGCGTCGTAGGCACCACTGAGGGGATACCTATCCGGCAAGGACCCTTGCTAAACCAGCGAAACGCCGCGAATCTAACCGGCCACCGCGTCCGCCACCGAGCGGAACACGGGCACGAGCCGGTCCGCTGTGGTCAGCCGGAGCATCTTGGCGACCGCCTCCTGGGGCGCGACCAGCGCCATCATCCCGCCATGCCGGTCGAGGGCGCGGTTGGCCTGCAAGATCACGTGCAGCGCCGATGAATCCATGAAGCGGAGCCCGGACAGGTCGACGATGAGCATGTGCGGCTCCAGCGCGACTTCCGCGTCGAATGCGCCGCGCAGATCCTCGCGGTTGGTGACGTCGGCCTCGCCCGCGATTGCCATCAGGGTGTGCGGCTGCCCATCTGATTCCCGGGCCGGCACGGTGACGGTCAGCAGGTCCACGCCCTTGTTGTACCACACCGTGCGCGCTGCCGGGATACCCGCGATCAGGCTCTCGGACTCCCCAGTAGCATGTGCAGCCGGATTGTTGTACCGCCAGTGCCAGAGCGGATTTCCACCTGATCGCACACCTGGTTGACTAGCCACAGCCCGTGACCGCCAAGGGCCTCCGCGTCCGGCGGCCGGGTGCCGGCCAGCGGGTCGCTGATGTGGCCTTTGTCGCGCATCTCGCAGACGATCTCGTTCTTGCTGTGCCAGATCGCCAGGTTGCCCGCCGACTTGGCGTGCCGCACGGTGTTGGCGGCGATCTCACTGACGGCCAGTACCAGGTCCACGATCCGCGGCTCACTGAGCCCGGTTTTCCTGGCGTACTCCTCGACCAAGCCGCGCACCGCCGCCAGATCCGTGGTGAAGGTCAGCGTTACGGCGGAAGCAGGAGTTGCACCTTCGCCGCTCACTGGCCGCTGGAAGGCGTCTGGGTAGGCCGTGCTCGCCTCGTCAGGCATCAACGGTTCACGATACACCGGCCCGCCTGCCGGACTCGCTCTAGGCCTCACGAGCATTCCCGCTTCCCGCGTCGCCGCAGACTATTCACCGAACCGGCCAACTGGATCACACTTCGCTACGTAACCGGCTCACAGCCCAGTGAACGCCCCGGACACCGTGTAGGCGACCGCCGCGGTCGCGCCGCCCAGCACCGTCCCCGCCACGGCCTGGACCACCGTGTGGTCGCGCAGCGCCACCCGGGACCAGCCGACCAGCGCGACCAACGCGAACAAGGCCAGCAGGGCGGGTCCGAAAGCGCGAGCGAGCACCACGACGGACCCGGCCGAGACCGCGCAGTGAATGGAGACCTTCCACACCGTTGTGAGGAGGGCGAGCAGCGCGACGCTGCACAGCATGAAAACCAGGTAACCGGCCAGCTGGCGCGGCGCGCCGAGCAGAACCAGCAGCGCCAGCCCCATGCCTATCGAGGCCAGGATGACCGCGAGTACCAGCAGCCGTGGCCCCCGCGCACCCACATAGCGATCGGCGAACCGCCCGTTCCGCACGCCGTGCCCGATGAAGACCATGGGGATCGCGGCGGCGAACACCGCGGCGAGCGCGCCCCAGCAGAGCCCGGCGGCGCGAGCTGCCGGGTCGAACCGCCAGCCGAGCCCGAGCAGGGTCACGACCAGCCAGTTCTTCGGCTCGAGTAGATAGCTGCACCGCCGCGCTATCGACTGTTGACGCGACGCCATGGGCAGAGGGTAGCGTCCGGGTATGGGCGCTCGTACTGGCAGGGAGTTCCTGGACCGGCTCGCCACCGCGAACGTGCACGTGGAGATCATGGGGGAGACGCTCGCTGGCGGCGTCGCCCGGCACCCCGCGTTCCGCAACGTGATCCGCAGCTACGCGGAGCTGTTCGACATGCAGCACGATCCTGCGTACCGGGATACCCTCACCTATCCGTCCCCGCTGACCGGCGAGCCGGTCGCGACGAGCTTCCTGATCCCGGCAGACGAGGGTGACCTGGCGAAGCGCCATAGGTCGTTCGGGATAATGGCTGGCCGCAGCATGGGGATGCTGGGCCGGACCGGCGACTACCTGAACAGCGCGCTGATGGCCCTCGCCTCCGCCGCCAGCTGGTTCGGCCAGGCCGGGAAGCCCTTCGGGGAGAACATCAGCAGGTACTACGAGCAGGCCCGCGAGCAGGACCTGCTGTGCACGCACACGCTGATCCCGCCGCAGGCGAACCGCGCGGTGCCGGGCAGCCAGCAGGGCGGCGGCGCGCTGATGGCACACATCGTCAGGGAGGACGACAACGGAATCGTGATCCGCGGCGCGCGGATGCTGGCCACGATCGGCCCGTTCGCCGACGAACTGCTGGTCTTCCCGTCCACGGTGCTCCGCAACACCCCCGAGGACAAGCAGTACTCCTTCGCCTGCGCCGTGCCCAGCGACGCGCCGGGGCTCCGGTACCTGTGCCGCGAGACGATGGACTACGGCCGCCCGCGGCACGACCATCCGCTCGCCTCCCGGTTCGAGGAGCCGGACGCGGTGGTCATCTTCGACGACGTGCACGTGCCATACGAGCGCTGTTTCGTGCTCGGCGAGCCCGAGCTGTGCAACGGGTTCTACACCCAGACGTCCGCGGTCGTGCACATGACCCACCAGGTGATCGCCCGCACCACGGCGAAGACCGAGTTCGTCCTCGGCCTGGTATCGCTGCTCACCGAGGCGATCGGCATCGAGCAGTTCCAGCACGTCCAGGCCGACCTCGCGGAGATCATCGCCACGCTGGAGACGCTGCGCGCGTTCGGCCGGGCCGGGCTGGCCGACGCCGCGCCGAACGAGTACGGCGTGTTCACCCCCGCCTGGCCGCCGCTGAACGCCGCGCGCAACCTGTATCCGCGGCTCTACCAGCGGTTCCCCGAGATCATGCGCAAGCTCGGCGCCTCCGGGCTGATGGCGCTGCCGACCGAGGCGGACGTCACCGGCCCCGCCGCTGGCGACATAGCGACATACCTGCAATCCGCCACGCTGAGCGGCGCCGAGCGGGTGAAGCTGTTCCGGCTGCTGTGGGACGCGAGCGTGTCCGCGTTCGCCGGGCGCCAGGCGCTGTATGAGTACTACTTCTTCGGCGACCCGGTCCGGATGGCCGGCGCGTACGTGGCCAGCTACGACCGCGGCCCCGCGAAGGACCGTGTCCGAGACTTCCTGGACCGCGCCTGACGGTTACCGCGACTGGCGGCTTACCGCGCCCGCAGGCCGTACAGCCGGACCCGCAGGTGCTCGGCGTCGGGCTGGCTGAGGTCATCGAGGATGGCCAGCGCCTCGTGCCACGCCTGCCCGGCGAGCCGCCGGCTGCCGCGCGCCCGCAATGCGTCGCCGAGGTGGGTGAGGGGCTCCGCCTTGCTCGCCCGGTCCCCGACCTCCTGATACAGCGCCGCCGACTGCTCGAAGTAGCGGATCGCCGCGCGAGGCTGGCCGAGCACGTAGTGCGTATAGCCGAGGCTGTCCAGCGTCGCCGCCTCGCCGTGGGTGTAGTCAAGCTCGCGGTGCAGCCGCAGCGCTCGGTTGAGGAACGCCATCGCGGCGGACACGTCGCCCAGCTTGGCGTGGCACCAGCCGATGTCGTTGAGGGCGTTCGCCTGCCCGGCGTGGTCGTCGGTGCCCGCCAGCTGGCGCAGCGCCCGCTCGCTGTGCCCGAGTGCGTCGGCGTACCTGCCCCGGCGCTCGCTGGCGTGCCCGAGGTCCAGCTCCACCCTGGCGGCCGGGACCCGCTCGCCAGCCAGGCCATACAGCCGCAGTGCCTCGCTCAGGTGCCAGGTGGCCGTCTCGAAGGAGGCCAGCCGCAGGGCGGCACGGCCGACGGACCGGTGCGCGTCCGCCTGCCGGGCCGTATCGCCGAGCTGGTCGGCCGCCGCCAGCGCGGCCTGCTGGGTGGCGGACAGCTCGCGCCAGCGACCTTGCCAGTCGAGATAGTCGGCCATGGCGGAGCCAAGCTGGCAGGCCTGGGCGTGGTCGAGCCGCGCCTGCGCCAGGCCGATCATCGCGAGCAGCGCGTCTCGTTCCGTGTCGAACCAGGTCAGCGCCTGCCGGCTATCGCCAGCCGCGAGTCCGGCGTGCGGTGGCTGCGCGCTGGCCGCGATGCGGAACGGGTTCAGCGCGGCGGAAGCGGTGCCGGCGCTACGCACGTAGTGGTCGAGCATCCGCTCGGTGGCCGCACGCCGGCGGGCGCTGCCGTGCGGCAGGTGTGCCTGCTCGGCGGCGTAGGCGCGGAGCAGGTCGTGCATCCAGAACCGGCCCGCCGGGTGCTCGGTGAGCAGGTGCATCCGGGCCAGCTCGTGCAGCGCGGCGAGCGCCCGCGCGGTGGGTACGCCGGCCAGGCTGGCCGCGACCCTGGCCGACACGGCGGGTCCTGGGTGCAGTCCGAGCAGGGTGAACATCCGGCGGGCCGGCTCGGTCAGCTGCCGGATCGAGCACGCCAGCACGGCCCGCACGTCGCAGGTCACGTCCGTGGTGGCGAGCGCGTCGAGGCGGTCGCGCGCGTCCCGCAGTTCGGCGGCCAGCGCGGCCAGCGGGCGATCGGGCCTGGCCGCGGCGCGGGCCGCCGCGACGGTGAGCGCGAGCGGCAGGCCGGCGCAGAGCCCCGCGATCTCCCCGATCGCCGCCGGGTCGCCGGCCGGGGTCCCGGCCGGGTCGCCGGCCAGGGTCCCGGCCGGGTCGGGAGCGACGCCGAGCCGGCGGGTCAGCAGCTCGGCGGCGAGGTCCGCGGGCAGCACGTCCAGGTTCAGCAGCCGGGCGCCATCGGCGGCGGCCAGGCCGGTCAGGTCGGTCCGGCTGGTGACCAGCACCGCGCCGCCGCCGGTCCCGGGCAGCAGCGGCCGGATCTGCTGCTCGTCGCGGGCGTTGTCCAGCACGACCAGCAGCCGTTTCCCCGCGACCAGGCTGCGGTAAAGGCCGACCTGGCCAGTTAAAGTGTCCGGGATGTGGTCCGCCCGGAGTGCGGTGAGGATGGTCCCGACGCATTCGGCCGGCGTCGCGGGCGGCCCGGCCGGGTCGAAGCCGCGCAGGTTCAGGTACAGCTGGCCATCGGGGAACCTGTCGCTCATCTGATGCGCCCAGTGCAGGGCCAGCGCGGTCTTGCCGACCCCCGCGGTGCCGATGACGGCGACGACGGGGGAGCGGCCCTGGCCGGCGGGCTCGGCGAGGCCGGCGGACAGTGCCGCGGACAGCGCGGCGAGTTCGGCCGCCCGCCCGGTGAAGTGCGCCGGGGCGGCGGGCAGCTGGCGTGGCGTCACGGCCTGCCGTGGTCCGCGCGACGGTTCGCGGGCGGCCTCGCGCAGCCGTTGGTACTGCTCGCCGCGCACGTTCAGCGCCGCGGCGAGCAGGCGTATCGTCCGCATCAGCGGCGCGCGCGTCCGCCCGGTTTCCAGGTAGCTGATCGCGCGCACGCTCATGCCGCAGCGTGCGGCGAGCTCTTCCTGAGTCAGGTCCGCCGCGAGCCGGGCATCGCGGAGCAATTCGCCAAGCGATCCGCTGCCGCCGTTCCCCTCAGTCGCCAACTCCGCCCCGGATTGCTAGTACGGATTGCTAGTACGGATTGCTAGTACATTGCGTCCCGTTTTCGTGGCCTAGCCGGTGCTCCGCTGCCCACCATGGTGACATCGTGCCGTCCGCTCGTCCAGCGGGAGGCCGGGAGGTGCGCCATGATGCCGCTGCCCGCGGAGTCCGGCCAGTTCGGCGAGCAGGTCATGGCAGAGCCAGAACCCGGCCTGGCGGAAGTCGGGGAACCCCTGGACGAGACGGACGGCCGCTGCGGCTACGGGCCCGTGTGCTGTTTCTGAGGCGGCAAGCAGACGATGCCGAGGATCCGGTCCGCGGGGACGTAGCCGAACTGCCTGGAATCCAGGCTCCGCGACGGGTTGTCGCCGAGCACGGCGAGCTGCCCGGCCGGCACCGGTGATCCGGCGGTCGCCCCCGGTATCACCGGCGGCCGGCGGTCGCCAGGCACGGCGGCGACCCGTTTGATCAGCCATTCTCGCTGATCGCCCGGCCACCGTGGCGGCCCCGCGCGCCAGCCGCCGTCGCCGGGTTTCTCGATGAGGACAATCTGCCCGCGCCGTACCGCCGCGGGGCCGGCCCGGCGGACCAGCACCCGCTCGCCGTCGGCCAGCGTGGGCTGCATGCTCGGTCCCTCGACGGTGACGATGGCGATCCGCCGCCGCAGCCCGGCGGCGCAAGCCGCCACGCCCACGACCGCCGCCGCGGCGGCGGCGCCAAAGACCGCCACAGCCACGAACCCCCGCCTCGGCATCAGGCCGTGCCGCCGAGCGCGGTCTCGGGTGTCGCCGCGTAGCCGCGGGCCTGCATGGCGAACAGCCGGGCGTACGTGCCCGCGCGGGCCATCAGCGTGTCGTGGTCGCCCTGCTCGCTGATCACCCCGTCGGACAGCACCGCGATGTGGTCCGCGTCGCGGACGGTGTTCAGCCGGTGCGAGATCAGCACGGTGGCGTGGCCCTTGCGGGCCTCCCGCAACCGGGTGCTGATCGCGTGCTCCGCCTCGGGATCGAGGCCCGCGCTCGGCTCGTCCAGGATCATCAGGTCCCGGCCGCCGCGCAGCATGGCCCTGGCCAGCGCCACCCGCTGCCATTGCCCGCCGGACAGCACCACCCCCGTCTGCGGGTTCTGCTTGTCCGAGAGGTCGAAGTACATCTGGGTGAGCAGCGTGTCGTAGCCGCGAGGCAGCGCCATCAGCGTGTCGTGCACGCCCGCCCGCGCCGCCGCCGCCGGCAGCGCGCCGGCCCGGTCCGCGACGGCGAGGTCACCGACCGCGATGTTGTCTCGCGCGCTGAGCTCGTAGGCCATGTAGTCCTGGAACACGGCGCTGACGCGGTCGCGCAGCTCGCCGGGATCGATGTCGCGCAGGTCGGTGCCGTCCCACAGGATCCGGCCGCGACCGGGATCGTAGAACCGGCACAGCAGCTTGACCATCGTGCTCTTGCCCGCCCCGTTGTGCCCGACCAGGGCCAGCGACCCGTCATGCGGGATGAAGCAGCTCACGCCCCGCAGCACCCACGGCTTGTCCGGGCCGTAGCGGAACCACACGTCGTCGAACTCGATGCCGTGCCGCAGCGCGGCGGCCGGCGCCGGTTCCCGCGGCACCGGCAGGTCCGGTGGCGTGTCGAGCACCTCCTGGTAGGAGACGAACATCAGCAGCGCCTGGTACGCGATGGCGGCGCTGTTGACGATCGTGGTCAGGGCACCGGCGGCCGCGGTCAGCGCGACGACGAACATCATCACATCGCCGACCGTGAGCCGCCCCGCCGCGGCCGCGAGCACCGCCCAGGCCAGGCCGCTCGCGGTGACCAAGGCGCCGGTCGCGGCCAGCACCGCGTCGACGGCGAGCACGCGCCGGTCGCCGCGGGTGCTGGCGCGCTGGACCTCGTCCAGCTCGGACAGCATCCGCTCCCGGAAGAATCCGCCGAGCCGGAACAGCCGGATCTCCTTCGCCGCGGGCCCGCTGGACAGCAGGTTGGCGTAGAAGAACAGCCGGCGCTGGCCGTGCGTGATGCCGCGCATCAGCGCCGCCTGCCGCCGGGCGACGCCGCGTTCCAGCCAGATGGCCGGCACCGCGGCGACCGCGAGCACGACGGTCATGACGGGGCTGAGCAGCGCGAGCGTGGCCAGGAAGCCGCCCATCGTCACCGCGGCCTGGAGCACGGCGATGCCGCCGCTGAGCACCTGGCCGGGGCCGGCCGAGCCGGACTGCTGGGCGAACCTGAGCCGGTCCTGGAACGCCGGGTCTTCCAGGCTGCGCAGGCCGGCCAGCGCGGTGATCGCGGTGAACAGCCGGGCGGTCGCGTACCGCTGCACCGCCCGGCCAGCCTGGGCCGAGAGGTACTTGGTGGTGCCCGGCAGCACCGCGGTCGCCGCGCTGGCGGCGCCGAGCGCCACCACCAGCCGCACGAGTTCGGCGTGACCGCGATGGCCAGCCACCAGATCGAGGACGGCCCGCAGCAGCCAGGCGGTGAGGATCGGCGCGAGCCCGGTGAGCACCGCCACCGCCAGCAGGCCGGCGAAGGCGCCGCGATGCGCGCGCCACGCCAGTGCCAGCGCGGCGGACAGCCTCCTGGCCGTCACACCGGTACCGGTGCGGGCAGCTCAGCCGGGTCGAAGCCGGTCGCGCGCACGGCGCCGTCTGCGTCGAGCAGGCAGAACGCTGGGAAGCCCGCGACGCCGAACGCCTTGCCCAGCGGGCCGTCGCCGGCCTCGGTGCACACCTGGGCCACGGCGGTCAGCTCAGCCAGGTACGGCACCGGCTCGGCGGACTCGCCGATGACGACGAGCACGTCGTCGCGCCGGACCCGGTTTGCCCGCAGGTACTCGGTGAACGCGGGCACCCGCTTGGGACAGATCGAGCACCGCGGGGAGAAGAAGGCGACCATGTGCAGCCCGGCGGGCCCGCTGACCAGGGCACCGTCGGTGGTGGTCGCGGTGAACGGCTCGGCGCGCTGGCCTGAGGCCAGGCCGATGACCGCGACGTCCTCGCCGTGAGCGGCGCTGAGCAGCGCGTTGTGCTCGCGGAGCCGGCGGATCACGCCGAAGGTGAGGAGCAGGTCGACCAGGCAGAGCAGCGCGGTGATGGCGACGGCGGCGATGAGTACAGGCATGTGATTCTCCTGGTTACGGATGCTGCGGCCAGGTGAGGGCACCGGCCGCAGCACCTGCCCGCGAGGGGGCTAACAGCCGATAAACGAGTTGGAGCAACCTCCGCAGAAGACCGCGCATCCGCAGTTGTAGCTGCAGGTCTTCACGTAAATCGTGTGGTTGTGGCAGTAGCACTCCTGCTGCCATGGATCTGGCGGGCAGCATGCCCCGGCCTTGATCTGCGGAACCACCTTGCCCAGCAGGCGGTCAGCCATTGTGGCGATCATCGACATATGGTCATTCACCCCCTTTCCCGCGTCGAGAACCCGACCAGGTGAGCGTCTCCCGGCCCGATCACATCCAGCTCACATCAAGATCACCCGGTGGCGGCTGGCTCATTGTGGGCGTCGCTGTTAGCGTCGGGATAGGGCCGAGGCCGGAGGGGTCGGGCGGTGGTCGAGGAGCTGGACTTCTGCTTGCTCGGTCCGCTGCGCGTGCGGAGCGGCGGCCGGGACGTGCCGATCGGTCCCGGCAGGCAACGGGCGCTGCTGGCCGCGCTGCTGCTGAGCGCCGGCCGGATGGTGCCGGCCGCCGAGCTGATCGAGGTGCTCTGGGGCGCGGCGCCGCCGCCCGCCGTTCGGTCCAGCCTGCAGAACCACGTGATGCGGCTGCGTCGCGCGCTGACCGGCGCCGGCCGGGCCCTCGTCCTCACCCAGCCGGGCGGCTACCTGATCGACATCGAGCCTGCCATGCTGGACGTGCGCAGGTTCGAGACGTCGCTCGCCCGGGCGAAGGCCGCGGCCCAGGCCGCGTCGTGGGCTCAGGCCGCGGAACTGCTGCGGACCGGGCTCGAGCTGTGGCGCGGTCAGCCGCTGGCCGGCGTGGATTCCGAGGCACTGGAGCGCCGCGAGGTGCCGCGGCTCACCGAACTCCGGCTCCAGGCGCTCGAGGCACAGATCCTCGCGAACCTGTACCTCGGCCGGCCGGCGGAAACGATCTCGCTGGCGCGGCAGCTTGCCGTCACGTATCCGCTTCGGGAGCGGCTGCACGCGCTGCTGATGATCGCGCTGTACCTGGACGGGCAGCAGGCCGGCGCGCTCACCGCGTACCAGAACGTGCGGGACGGCCTGGTCGTCGAGCTCGGCATCGAGCCGGGCGCGGAACTGCGCCGGATCCACCAGCAGATCCTCCAGGCGGTGCCGCCCGCCGAGGTGCTCGCCGGTGCGGGCGGGGCGCCCGTGGTGCCATCGCGCGCGAGACCCGCGTCGGCCGTGCCACGGCAGCTGCCCCCGCTGGCGGGCAACTTCACCGGGCGCGACGCCGAGCTGGCGACCCTGACCGCGCTGGCCGGCGAGCTCGGCGGCCAGCGGGACACCTCGCCGGTCATCGTCATCGCCGGCACGGCCGGCGTCGGCAAGACCGCGCTCGCGGTGCACTGGGCCAGGCGGGCCGCGGACCGGTTTCCCGACGGACAGTTGCACCTTGACCTGCGCGGATACGGTCCGGGCGGGCCAGGCGGGCGGCTGAGCCCCGCGGTCGCGCTGGCCGGGCTGCTGCGCACGCTGGGACTGCCCGACCGCGACATCCCGGCGGACGACGAGCAACGCGCCGCCACCTACCGGAGCATGCTGGCCGGCCGGCGGATGCTGATCCTGCTCGACAACGCCAGCGCGGCGGACCAGGCTCGGCCACTGCTGCCCGCGGCCGGCGGCTGCCTCACGCTGGTGACCAGCCGCGACATGCTCGCCGGGCTGATGGCGCGCGACGGCGCGCGCCGCCTGGAACTCGGGCCGCTGCCGATGCCGGACGCGATCGTGCTGCTCCGTACGCTGACCGCCGGCCGGGTGGGCGCGGCCGCCCCGGCGCGGATCGCGGAGCTGGCGGAGCGCTGCGCCCGGCTGCCGCTGGCGCTGCGGGTCGCCGCCGAGCTGGTGGCGACCCGCCCCGCCGCCAGCCTGGCCGGCCTGACCGCCGAGCTCGCCGATCAGGGCCGGCGGCTGGACCTGCTCGACGCGGGCGGCGACCCGCGCACCGCGCTCCGGGCGGTCTTCTCCTGGTCCTACCAGCATCTGGACGCCGAGACCGCGCGCGACTTCCGGCTGCTTGGCCTGCACCCGGGGGCGGACTTCGACGCGCCCGCGGCGGCGGCGCTCACCGCCCGCCCGGTCCACCTGGCGGTCGGCTCGCTGACCCGGCTGGTGCGCGCATCCTTGGTGCAGGCGGACTGGCGGACGCGGCGCTACGGCATGCATGACCTGCTCCGCGCCTACGCCGCGGAGCAGGTGATCGCCGCGGACGGCCGGGCGGGGCGGCAGGCGGCGCTGAGCCGGCTGCTCGACCATTACGCCGGTGCCGCGTCGGCGGCGATGGACGCGCTGTATCCGGCGGAGCGGCACCAGCGCCCGCGGGTGCGGGTCGGCGCGGTCACGGCCGGCACCGTCGCCGCCCGGTCCTGGCTCGCGGCCGAACGACGCAACCTCACCGGCACGATCGGTTTCGCCGCGACCGGTGGCTGGCCGGTCCGTGCGGTGCAACTGGCCGGCACGATATCCCGCTACCTCGACGCCGGCGGGTACTACCTGGAGGCGATCGAGGTCCATGGTCACGCGGTGGCCGCGGCCCGCCAGGCCGGTGACCTGGCCGCGGAGGCCACGGCGCTGACGAACCTCGGCATGGCGGAGCTACGCCAGGGCCGCTCCGCCCGCGCCGCGAGCCACCTGAGCCGGGCCGTCGAGCTGCACCGGCAGGCCGGTGACGTGGCGGGCGAGGCCCGCGCCATCGGCGACCTCGGCTGCCTGTACCAGCAGCGTGGCGAGTACGACCTGGCCCGGAGCTGTGTCTGGCGGGCGCTGGCGCTGTTCCGGCAGAGCGGGGACCGCACCGGCGAGGCCCGCGCCCTGGTCAACCTGGGGGACATCTGCCGGCGGCGGGGTCGCCATGAGCAGGCGGTGCGTTATCTCGGCGGCTCCGCGACGCTTGCCGGAGCGATCGGCGACGAGGCGTCCCGGGCGTATGCGCTGGCCTACCTCGGTGACGTCCTGCGCCGGCAGGGCCGCTACCAGGCGGCGGCCCGATGCCTGCGCCGGGCCCTGCGGCTGTGCCGCCGCACCGGCAGCCGGCCGGCCGAGGGGTATACGCTGACCTGCCTCGGCGACGTCTACTCGCGCACCGGCGACATCGGGCGGGCGAGGCTGCTGTGGCAGCGGGCACGGGTGGTGCTCGAGGCCGTCGGCAGCGACCGGACGACGACGCCGAGCAGTCGCTCGCCCGGGATATAGCCGAGGGCACGTGAGTCCATGCTCATCGGCGGGTTGTCACCGAGCACGATGAGCTTGCCTTCGGGCACCGCGGCCGGATGCGCGATCGCCGTCGGCAGATCGAGGCCGTCCGGCGGCTGCTCGCCGGGCACCGCGGCGACCCGCTTGATCATCCACTGGCGTTTGAGGTCGCCTCCGGCGGGTGCCTGCGTCCACTCCCGGCCTTCGGTCGGGGTCTCGATCACGACGATCTGACCGGTACGCACCGACCGCACCCGGGTACGGCGGACCAGCACCCGGTCGCCCTCGGTCAGCGTCGGCTCCATGCTCTGCCCCGTCACCGTGACGACCGCGATCCGGCGACGCGTGATGGCGAGGGCCGCAGCGCCGGCCGCGAGGACGCCGAGCGCGGTGGCCGTGCCGGTGGTGGGGCGCATCACCGCGCGGCCGGCCGGGACACCGGCGCGAACAGGTCGACGAGGTCGTCGAACCTGATCAGCAGCAGCGCCACGACCGCGCCGGCCACGATCGCCACGACGGTCGCCGCGGCCGCCGGGGCCGCCGGCGTGCCGTGCCGGAACGCGTTGGCGATGAGGCCGGCGATGAGCAGCGCGAGGAGAGCGACGTTGCGTCCCACGTGCGCCCCGCTGAGCTCCCGCCCCGCCTTGGCGCCGAAGCACGCGCACGACGCCTTGGTACCGGACCGTACGACGGCGATGACGCCGGCCGCCAGCACGCCGGCCAGCACGGTGCCGCAGGCCAGCGCCGCCGCGGCCACCGGAACCGAGCCGGCGAGCCCGCCCGCGACGAGTGCGAGGGCGAGCAGCAGCCCGGCGGCCACGATCGCCTCGCCGCCGGCCAGGACGGCCGCCGTGGCCGGCAGCAGGCGACGCGGCACGAGCGACGTCTCCGCGAGGCCGTCGCGGAACGCGGCATAGTTCGTGCGGTTCGCCAGCTTGGTGCCCGACGATGTGCCATAGACGCAGGCCGCCAGCGCGAGCACGGCGAGTACCAGCTCAGTCATGATTCGTCTCCACGTATCGACCCCGTTCGGGATCATAGAACGGCGTGGCGCCTAGGCCAAGGCGGCGAAACCGCCCGCGCCCACGGCAATCCAAGCCGCCTCCCCGAGCGCGCGCAAACCTCACGCTGCTGAAGTGACTCAAGAGTTCTGAGTGGCTGAAGCGCAAGGCTCCCGTGTCAATAACGGGCTTCGTGGTAAGAAAGGCGCCAGATCTGCACCCTTTTCGGCCGCGTGCTGGTCTGGGAGCCCGGGAATCGGCTGGTATTCACCTGGCGGCAGGACGACTGGGCGTCGTCTGAGTCGACCGAGGTGGAGGCCCGCTTCGAGTCGGCCGGCGACAGGACCCGGGTAGTCGTGGCACACGGCGGCTGGGACCGTGTGCCGTCCGCAAGCCCCGGCATGAGCGAAGGCTACGGTCACGGCTGGGCGGAACTGCTCGGCTTCTACGTCGCTGCCGCGGAGGCGCGCTGATGTTCGTCCACCTCGCCATTCAGTATCCCAAGCCCGAGCACGCAGGTCGTCGCCGATGACCCGTTCGACCAGTGGTGCGAGCGCCCGCCGGACGTCTTCCACCTGACCCAGGCCTAGCTAACCCATCCCGGGCGAGCCGATAGGCGGAACCTATTCCGGGGCTTACCCGGATCACTGGCTGCCCGGTGGGTCAGCGGCAGGCTCGATGGGCCTCGGTTAACGTGGCGGATTGCCCCTTCGTGGTAGCCGGACCCTTATTTACGAGGGTCGATCCACCACAAGGGGGCAATCGTCCACGTCGTTGAGGGGACTGCCGGTGCGCTCCTATCCCGGTAGCCCCACACTGCACTCCAGGCACAGGCTGCGCGC
>DASRFJ010000367.1:0-46451 GCA_035651595.1 Streptosporangiaceae bacterium
GAGCGGGGGAACGCGCGGCGCAGCGCGGTGAACGGCAGCAGCACCAGGTCGTGCCGCTCGCGCAGATGCGCCCGCTCGTGCGCGAGCACCGCGGCCAGCTCGGCCGGACCGAGCAGCTCAAGCGTGCCGGCGCTGACCACGATCTTCGAGCGGAGCCCGGGCAGGCAGTACGCGGTCGCGGCGGGGTGATCCACGACCAGCGCGCCGGGCACCTTGGGGTCGCCGTGCGCGAGCAGCGCGAGCAGCGCCCGCTGGCGGCGGCGCGCGTGGATCACCGCGGCGCTCGCGGCGACCAGCACCGAGCAGAGCAGGGCGAGCAGCGCGAGGCCGGCGGCCAGGCAGAATACCCGTACCGCGACCAGGAGGGGCGGCCCAGCCAGCGTGACGGCGTGCGGCCGCCACAGCGCGACCGCCAGGCTGGAGTGCTGCGCGGGCAGCGCGAGGCCGAGCAGCGTGCCCACCGCCGCGATGCCTCCGGCCAGGCCGAGCGCCTGCCAGAGCAGGATCGCGACAGCCGGCGAGCGGCGCGGCCAGCTGGCTCTCACCAGCATCGGCACGCCCGCCACGCTCCCGGTGGCGACTACGGCGAGAAGCGCCGCGTCAGCCAGTCCCCTCATCGTCTCCGCCGATTCGCTCCAGTGCGTCACGCAACGCTTCGGCCTCCACGCCCGACACCGACCGGGCGAACCGGGTCAGCGCGGCGGTACGATCCCCCGTCTGATCCAGCGCGGTGAGCATCAGCTCAGCGACATAGGCCTCACGCGTCGCTGAAGGACAATATCGCCAGGCGCGCCCGTCGCGCTGCCGTCTGGCGAATCCTTTCTTCGCGAGCCGGTCGAGCACGGTCATCACCGTGGTGTGTGCCAGGCTGCGATCGGGCAGCCGGGCACTGACCTCGCGCACGGTGAGCGAACTATCGCTCTCCCAAAGCACGTCCATGATCGCACGCTCAAGTTCGCCAAGCCGGTTCACGTTCGTCAATGTACCCGTATCGGGAACTTCCGAACTGCCCGGTTACTCAGATGACTCGGGGGCGGCGAAGCTGGCGAATGCCTGGAGGTTGGCCAGCGACTGGCCGCGCTTGGCGCGCCAGGCCCACTCCCGCCGGATGGCGGTCTTGAAGCCCAGCTCGAGCGCCTTGTCGAAGTTGTCGTCGGAGTAAGTGAGGACGCAGCCGAGCAGCCGGTCGATGTCGGTCACGGCGGACAGCGGGAGCCGGCCGACCAGGTACACGTCGCCGACCGGGTCGAGCGCGAAGTGCACCCCGTACATCCGGCCGTTCCGCCCGAGCAGGAAGCGGTAGAACTCCGCGTGGTTCTCGTCCGGCTGGCGGCAGAAGAACGCCTCGACCAGCAGGCTGTGCTGGTCCGCGATCAGCCAGGTCATCGTCGCCAGCTTGTGCTGGCCGGCCAGCTTGACCAGGTACGCGCCCGGCCGCGGGTTCTCGTACGGCAGGCCCAGCTCGGCAAGCTGCTGTTCGATCGCGGCCTGAGCGGCCTTAGCGGCCGAGGCCGAGGCCGAGGTCATGCGCTCAGCGCGGCGGCGTTTTCGTTCATAGCTCCGGTATACACGTCGACCAGCCGGTCCGCGGTAACGCCCCAGCCGAACGCCCGCGCGTGGCGTACCGCGCCCGCCGACAGCACCAGGAGCCGGGCCGGCGACGCGGCCAGCCGCGCGATCACCCGCGCGTAGTCTGCCGGGTCGTGCCCGGACACCAGCACGCCGGAGTAGCCGTCGCGCACCGCGGTGCGCAGGCCGCCGACCGCCGCGGCGACGACCGGAGTCCCGCATGCCTGCGCCTCGATCGCGACCAGGCCGAACGACTCCGAGTGCGACGGCACCATGACCAGCGACGCGGCGCGGTACCAGTCGGCCAGCTCGGCCTGCGGGCACGGCGGCTCCAGCCGGACCCGGCCGGCGATGCCCAGGCTTTCGGCCAGCGCCGCGAGCCGGCCGGGCGCGCCGACCTCGGACCCGCTCGGGCCGCCGACGAACACCACGACGAGTCGCTCAGCCAGTTCCGGCGCCTCGGCCATCAGCGCCGCGGCCGCGCGCAGCACGATGTCCGGGCCCTTGAGCGGCTGTATCCGCCCGGCGAACAGCAGCACGAACGCGTCCGCGGGGAGCCCGAGCCGATGCCGCGCCCGAGCCCGCGAGCCCGAAAGGGTAGCGGCCCCGGTCGTGTCCGGCTGGAACAACGACAGGTCCACCCCCGGGTTCACCGTGCGCACCCGGGATTGCGCCGCCCCGTAGAGCGAGACGAGCTGCCTGGCCTCTTCGTCGGTGTTGGCGACGAGCCGGTCCGCGGCGGCCACGACCTCGTGCTCGCCCCTGATCCGGGCCGAAGGCTCGGCGCAGTCCCCCTCGGCCAGCGCCAGGTTCTTCACCTTGCCGAGCGTGTGCATGGACTGGACGAGGGGGACGCACCAGCGCGCGGCCGCGGCCACCGCGACCTGCCCGGACAGCCAGTAATGGGAATGCACGAGGTCATAATGGCCCGGGGCGTACGCGGCCTCGGTGCGCAGCACCCCGAACGTGAACGGGCAGATCTGCGCGGGCAGCGCGTTCTTGTCGAGCTCCTCGAATGGCCCGGCAACCACGTTGCGCACCAGGACGCCGGGGGCCATCTCCACCACCGGCGGGGTATCGCGGCACACCGCGCGGGTGAAGATCTCCACCTCGATGTCGCGTTCGGCGAGGCGCTTGGCGACCTCGACAACGTAGACGTTGAGCCCGCCAGCGTCACCCGTGCCCGGCTGATCGAGCGGCGAGGTGTGCAGGCTGATGGTCGCGATCCGTCTTGGCCTGTCCACGTCCGATTTCAACTCAATCCGGCCACCGCGTGTTCCCGGGTGGCCCGGCACGGCCACTAGGCTTAAGCACATGCAAACCCTGGTCCTACTGCGGCATGGCGAAAGCGAGTGGAACTCCAAGGGCCTGTTCACCGGCTGGGTGGACGTGAGCCTGTCCGCCAGCGGGCGGCAGGAGGCCGCGAGCGGCGGCAGGCTGCTGGCCGAGGCGGGTATCCGGCCCGATGTCGTGCACACCTCGGTGCTCAGCCGGGCGATCCAGACGGCGAACATCGCGCTCGAGGAGGCCGGCCTGCTGTGGCTGCCGGTGCGCCGGTCCTGGCGGCTGAACGAGCGGCACTACGGTGCCCTCCAGGGCAAGGACAAGGCGCAGACCAGGCAGCAGTTCGGCGACGAGCAGTTCATGCTGTGGCGCAGGTCCTATGACGTCCCGCCGCCGCCCATCGCCGACGACGATCCGCTGTCCCAGGCCAGCGACCCTCGCTACCAGGGCCTGCCGCCGGAGCTGCGGCCGCGTACCGAGTGCCTGAAGGACGTGGTGGCCCGGCTGCTGCCGTACTGGTACGACGCGATCGTGCCGGACCTGGCCCGCGGGACCGTGCTGATCGCGGCGCACGGCAACTCGTTGCGCGCGTTGGTCAAGCACCTGGACGGGATCGGTGACGCGGAGATCGCGGAGCTGAACATCCCGACCGGCATCCCGCTGGTCTACGAACTCGACGACGCGATGCGCCCGGCCGGCCCCGGCAAGTACCTCGATCCAGCCGCGGCCGCGGCGGCCGTGGAGGCGGTCAAGAACCAGGGCCGCTGACCAGGACTGATGGTGCAAATGAGGCGCCTGGCGACTTAACGGGACATTAACGACTGTTTACCGAAAGGTGAACATCGCTCGAATATCGCCGCGTGGCGCGGCATCCCGCATTTTTCTATCGCGCGATCCCGCATACCATCAGAGATGTGAATCTTCACTGGTCAGCGTGCCAATGGCGATAAGAGCCAGGACCGGCGGCGGTTCCCCCGCCCGCTCCCGTGGCACGCGGTTGCGGACCGCCAAGCAGCCGACCCGGCTACCGCCGGGCATCGCGTCGATCCTCAACGTGCTCTCCTCGTCCGCGATCGTCCTCGACAGCACCGACCGGGTGCTGCGGGCGAGCGCCGCGGCGCGGGCGTTCGGCCTGGTGAAGGGCGACCGGCTGATGGTCCCCGAACTGGCCGCGCTGGCGCGCCAGGTCCGCCGCGACGGCGAGATCCGGGAGGGCGAGTTCGAGGTCCCGGTGCCCAGGTTCGGCGGCCGCACGACCAGTTTCGCGGTCCGGGTGGCCCCGCTCGGCGGCGCCGTGGGCGGCGGCGGCCTGGTGCTGGTGCTCGCCGAGGACCAGACGGAAAGCCGCCGGGTCGAGGAGGTGCGCCGCGACTTCGTGGCGAACACCAGCCACGAGCTGAAGACCCCGGTCGGCGCCCTGGCGCTGCTGGCCGAGACGATCGAGGACGCCGCCGACGACGCGGAGGCGGTGCGCAGGTTCGCCGGCCGGATGCGTCAGGAGGCGCAGCGGCTGACCAGCCTGGTGCAGGACCTGATCACGCTGAACCGGATTCAGGCCGCCGAGCCGGTGCCGGACCCGCGCCCGGTGGACATGGACGCGGTCGTCGCGGAGGCGCTGGACCGGTGCCGGATGAAGGCCAACGCCCGCGGCATCTCGCTGGCGTCCGTCGGCACCCGCGGCCTGAGCGTGCTCGGCGACGAGGACCTGCTGGTCACCGCGCTGCGGAACCTGCTGGAGAACGCCGTCGCGTACAGCCCGGAGCGAACCCGCGTCACGATCAGCACCAAGCGCACCCCGGACGGCTACGCCGAGCTGAGCGTCACCGACCAGGGCATCGGCATCCCCGAACGCGACCTCGAGCGGATCTTCGAGCGCTTCTACCGGGTGGACCCGGCGCGCTCGCGCGCGACCGGCGGGACCGGCCTCGGCCTCGCCATCGTCAAGCACGTGACGGCCGCGCACAACGGCCGGGTCACGGTGCACAGCGTGGAGGGCGCTGGATCGACGTTCACGCTTTTCATCCCGCTCCGGACCGAGCACGCAACTGACCCAGCCCGGGGGGAAGCGTTCCCCCCGGACCCCCCCGGCAGAAGGGCCTGAAGTGACACGCGTACTGGTGGTTGAGGACGAGGATTCGTTCAGCGATGCCATCTCGTACCTGCTGCGCAAGGAGGGATTCGAGGTCGCCGTCTGCACGACGGGCCCCGACGCGCTCGATACCTTCGACCGGACCGGCGCCGACCTGGTGCTGCTCGACCTGATGCTGCCCGGCCTGCCCGGCAGCGAGGTGTGCCGGTCGCTGCGGGAGAAGTCCAACGTCCCGGTGATCATGCTCACCGCCAAGGACAGCGAGATCGACAAGGTCGTCGGCCTTGAGCTGGGCGCGGACGACTACGTGACCAAGCCGTTCTCGTCACGCGAGCTGGTCGCCCGGATGCGCGCGGTGCTGCGCCGCCGCGGCGAGCCGGAGGACATCGCCGAGGCCGCGCTCGAGTCCGGCCCGGTCCGGATGGACGTCGAGCGGCACGTGGTGACCGTCCGCGGCGAGAACGTCCAGCTCCCGCTGAAGGAGTTCGAACTGCTTCAGGTGCTGCTCCGCAACGCCGACCGGGTGCTGACCCGGATGCAGCTGATCGACCGGGTGTGGGGCGCCGACTACGTCGGTGACACCAAGACCCTCGACGTGCACATCAAGCGGCTGCGCGCCAAAATCGAGCTGGATCCCGCCCGTCCGCGCCACATCGTCACCGTGCGCGGCCTCGGCTACAAATTTGAATCATAACGACGTAAGTGCTTGCCCCCGCGCCCGCGCCCCGCACCTCACCAGCGCCCGCACCTCGCCCACGCCCCGCACCTCCCCAGCGTGTCAATTGCGCAGTTGAGCCCACTAGAGCGCGTCAGGGCGTGGGTGTGGGGCTCGCTGAGGTGGTCGGCTTGGCTTTGGCGGATGCCTTGGCCTTCTTGTGCGTGCGCCGCGTCAGCGACGCCGTAGAGCTCGGTGACGGGCTCGGCGCGGCGATCGCCGGCTGCGCGAAGGTCGCGTAGTCATAGGCCTGCGGCTCGACCGGGAGATGCATGTTGATCTTGCCGGCGTTGGCGAACGTGAACGTCAGGCCGACTGGGTTCTGCCCGCCGGTCAGTGCCCCGGACAGGTTGACCAGCACGATGCGCGGGGTCGGGCCGGTCAGGTTCGCGCTTCCGTTCGCCGGAATGCTCACCGCGCCGCCGGTGATCTTCACCGATGACGACGCGTCGGAGCTCACCGACACAAGCTGGTCCCCGCCGGTCGACGAGATCGACACGAAGACCCCGGCCTGGCCGCCCGCCGCCAGCTGCTGGCCGAGCGGCGGTCCGAGGACGAACGCGTTGCTGATCGTCACGTCGCCGACCGTCGCGCCCGCGCCGGCCGCCGCGGGATGGAAGGCGAGCGTGGGTGCGTCGAGACCGGCCTCGCAGCCGGTCACCGCCGGGATCGCCAGCGCGCCTACCAGCAGCGCGGCAGGCAGCGCCCGCGAGCGTGAGAGATGGCGACGGGTCAGGCGCGGCACGGTAACGGCCTCCTTGATTCACTCCGGCGGTGACGGAAGCAAATCGTAGCGGTCACGCGGTCGCGTGCTCGCGCGGGGTTGCCGATGGGCGGATGCTGTGCTGGTTGGCGGCCGGGCTGGTGGGTCCGCCGCTGGGCTGACCGCTAGGTCCGCTGCTGGGTCCGCTGGCCGGTCTGCTGGCGGGAGAGGCCGGGGTAGCTGACCGCGCCTGCGCCGGCTGGTTGGTGCCGTAGACCCGCGGGGCCTGGTCCTTCTCGACCGGGCTGATCGTGAAGACGGACAGCATCATGCCGGCCACTAGGCAAACCGCCAGGATGCTGGCGATCAGCGGCATGATCCCAGCGTGCGCGGGCAGGACGCGGCGCAGCCGCCGCCTCCTCCTGAAGGCGCGCAGCTCTCGGTGATACGCGAGCACATCGCGCTCAAGTTCGCGCGCGTCGTCTGGGATGACTACGTCGAGCGGGGGCTCGTCCCAGCGCGCGTCGCCGCCAGGCTCCACTCCTCCAGTATGGGTCCGGTCGGGGGTTGTGCGCACACGCGGGCCACGCCCTAGTGCCGAAGTGAGCCGTTAGCGGGCGTCACTCGGGTAGACTGGAGATCGTTGAGCAGATCTCCCGGCTTCACCGGGCGTTGCGATGGCCGGGTTTCCGGTGGCGCGCATCGCCGCGGCGGGCGGTATTTGCGCGGCCCTGTAATTGCCCGCTGACCTGCACATTCACCGCCTAAGGCATTTTATCGACACCGCCAAGCGTGGTAAGATGGTCTTCAGCGGAAGGGGTACTTGCCACATGTCTTTCAAGGTCGGCGATACCGTCGTCTATCCCCATCATGGGGCTGCTCGCATCGAGGCGGTCGAGACTCGCACCATCAAGGGCGAAGACAAGACTTATCTAGTCCTCAAGGTCGATAAGGGCGACCTTACAGTACGCGTTCCCGCGGACAATGCCGAGCTGGTTGGCGTTCGGGATGTTGTTGGCGCTGAGGGACTTGAGCGTGTCTTCGAGGTGCTTCGGGCACCACACACCGAGGAACCCACTAACTGGTCACGGCGATACAAGGCGAATTTGGAGAAGCTCGCCTCTGGCGACGTGAACAAGGTCGCTGAGGTCGTCCGGGACCTCTGGCGACGCGACAGGGAGCGCGGGCTGTCGGCCGGCGAGAAGCGAATGCTGGCGAAGGCCCGGCAGATCCTGGTGAGCGAGCTAGCGCTCGCGGAGAAGACCAACGAGGACAAGGCCGAGGCGCTGCTGGACGAGGTCCTGGCGAACTAGGTGCCAGGCTAGGGATCCGTGCCTGAATTGTCGCCCCGGGTGGGCATCGGTGTCGATGTGCACCCGCTATCCGGCGATCGCGAACTGTTTCTCGCGGGCCTTTCCTGGCCCGGCGAACGTGGTCTGGCGGGCCATTCCGACGGAGATGTCGCGGCGCATGCCATGTGCACCGCGCTATTGTCGGCCGCCGGCCTGGGCGATCTCGGTGCACAATTCGGGACTGATCGACCGGAATGGGCCGGGGCTTCTGGCGTAGCGCTGCTGCGCGAGACGCTCCGGCTCATTACCGAATCCGGCTTCGCGATCGGGAACGTAGCGGTCCAGATCATCGGAAACCGGCCACGGGTCGGTCCGCGTCGGGCCGAGGCGGAAAAGGTGCTCAGCGAGGCGCTCGGCGGAGCCCTGGTGATGGTCTCCGCGACCACGACCGACGGGCTCGGCCTGACCGGCCGCGGCGAGGGCATTGCCGCAATGGCCACCACGCTACTGCTACTTAAGCGAACTGGGTATCAGATCCCGTAGCCTTGCAGGGTGACGCTGCGACTGCATGACACCGCCACGCGCGCGGTGCGGGAATTCACGCCGCTGGTACCGGGCGAAGCCACCGTCTACCAGTGCGGTGCCACCGTCCAGTCGCCACCGCACATCGGGCATATGCGCGTTGCGGTGGTATTCGACGTGCTGATCCGGTGGCTGGAGGCCAGCGGATACCGGGTCACGTTCTGCCGGAACGTCACCGACATCGAGGACAAGATCCTGCGCAAGGCGCACGAGCAGGGGGTTCCCCCGTGGATCGTGGCCGAGCGCAATCAGCGCGCCTTCACCTGGGGCTACGACGCGCTCGGCTGCCGTCCGCCAGATGTCGAGCCGCGCGCCACCGGGCACGTCCCGGAAATGATCGCGCTGATCCGCCGCCTGATCGATAGCGATCACGCGTATGCGGCCGGCGGAGACGTCTATTTCGGCATCAGGTCATTCCCGGAGTACGGCGCGCTGTCCGGCCAGGATCCAGACAACATGCGGGCGGCCGAAGATGCCGACGACCAGGGCCTCAAGCACGATCCGCGCGATTTCGCGCTGTGGAAAGGGGCGAAGCCGGGCGAGCCGGTCTGGGAGACCCCTTGGGGCGAGGGACGGCCCGGCTGGCATCTTGAATGCTCCGCGATGGCCACCAAGTATCTCGGCTCGGAGTTCGACATTCACTGCGGCGGAATGGACCTGATCTTCCCGCATCACGAGAACGAGCTGGCGCAGTCGCGGGCCGCCGGTGACGGTTTCGCGCGCTACTGGCTGCACAACGGCCTGCTCGGGATCGCCGGGGAGAAGATGAGCAAGTCCCTGGGCAACTCGCTGCTTGTCACCGAGATGCTGACCCAGGTCCGGGCGCCCGAGCTGCGGTACTACCTGGTCCAGGCGCACTACCGGTCGCTGATGGAGTACTCGGAGGACGCGCTGGAAGAGGCGGCCTCCGCCTACCAGCGGATCGAGCGCTTCGTCAGCCGCGCGCTGGAGATGCTCGGTGAGGCGACCGACCCTGTCGCGCCCACCGACCTGCCCGTCTCGTTCGCCGCCGCGATGGACGATGACCTCGGGGTCCCGGCCGCATTGGCCGCCGTGCACGCCTGCGTCCGGGATGGCTTCCAGGCGCTGTCCGGCGGCGACAAGACGGCCGTGCGGTCGATCCTGGGCCAGTTGCGTGCGATGCTCGGCGTGCTGGGCCTGGATCCGCTGTCGGCCCAGTGGGCCGGCGCGGAGTCCGGCTCCCGGCTCCGTGACGTGGTCGACGAGCTCGTGCGGCTGACCCTGCGGCAGCGCGACGCCGCCCGGGCCCGCAAGGACTACGCCACCTCGGACGCGATCAGGGACAGCCTGGAGAAGATCGGCGTGGTCGTCGAGGACACCCCGGAAGGCCCCCGCTGGGAACTTAAGCGATGAGCCCGCAGGGCCCCAAGTCTGGTCGTGGCTCCCGCCCGGGCAGCGGTCTGTCTAAGAAGGGCAAGCCGCGCACCGGGACCGGCGGCAAGGGGCGTCGCGCCCTTGAGGGTAAGGGGCCGACTCCGCCCGCTGAGATGCGCCCAGGACACCCGGCCCAGCGCAAGGCCGCGGCGGCCGCGAAGCGCCGGAGCCCCGGTTCTGCCGCCCCGCGCCCCGATACGCAGGCCGCGGAACGGCGCTCACCGGCACGCGGGTCCGGGGACGCCGCGGAGTTCGTCGCCGGGCGCAACTCGGTGGTGGAATCCTTGCGCGCGGGCGTCCCGTCGATGGTGCTGTACGTCGGCCGGGGCCAGCCGCAGGACGACCGGGTCGCCGAGTCGGTTCAGCTTGCCGCGGCGGCCGGTATCGCGGTACTGGAGGCCGGGCAGACCGAGCTGGACCGGCTCACCGGCGGCGCCCTGCACCAGGGGCTCGCCCTGCGGGTGCGGCCGTACGAGTACGCGCACCCCGACGACCTGCTGGCGCGAGCCGAGGAGGCCGGTCAGCTGCCGCTGCTGGTGGCGCTGGACAGCGTGACCGACCCGCGCAATCTGGGCGCCGTGGTCCGCTCCGCCGCGGCCTTCGGGGCGCACGGTGTCGTGGTGCCGTCGCGCCGGGGCGCGGGCGTCACCGCGGGCGCCTGGAAGTCATCGGCGGGCGCGCTCGCCCGGGTCCCCGTCGCCCGTGCCTCGAACCTGACCCGCACGCTGCGCGACTACCGCGAGGCGGGCGTGTTCATCGCGGGCCTGGACGCCGGCGGAGACACCGAGATCAGGGACCTGGAACTGGCCACGGCGCCGCTGGTCCTGGTAGTGGGCTCCGAAGGCCGCGGCCTGTCCCGCATCGTCGCGCAAGCCTGCGACATGCTCGTCCGCATCCCGATCGCGGCGAAGACCGAGTCGCTGAACGCCGGCGTGGCCGCGGGCATCGCCCTGTACGAAGTGGCCGCGGTGCGTTCTCGGATACCATGATCTGCGGGGCTGGCCGGTGTAGCTCAGCAGGCAGAGCAGCCGTCTTGTAAACGGCAGGCCAGCGGTTCGAACCCGCTCACCGGCTCCCAGCTCGACCGGTTGCGGGCTTGGTGCCGCCTGGCATTGCGGGCAGCGGTCAACCGCTCCAGGTAAGGCTAGGCAGACCAGGTCAGGCAGCGGCTCAAGCCCGCGATGTGCCCGGTTTGCGCACTATATCCGTCGACCGGAATCACCTTATATGTTAGAAAAGGGTTTCGTGGCAGAAAAGGGTGCAGATCTGGCGCCTTTTCTTCCAGGGAGCACTTAATCAACACGGGAGCTTCTGCTCTCCTGCCGCTTAGGCCTATTGCATAACCTGAGTAACACGTGGCGGACCACGCAGGCAATGCCCGGTGGCCTGGCTCCGGCCCGGCCGGCTTGCATTGCGTACCGGCCTGGGCCCGTCGGCGTCCGCAGGCCGGATGCCGCGCCCAGTTGGGCCATTCGGCTGCGAGGAGGGGAAAGCTGAGCGCTAGCTCTGCTCAAGTGTCACGGTTGACCCCCGACGGCGGCATCCGTTGGTTCCCCTGGGGGATGCAAGCAGGGCCCAGTAAGAACATCTTGATGAGCTGCGGCTCCCCGTCCGGTGTTTCGCGCACGTAAATGGCGCCACCGTCGCGGGTGATCTGCTCCAGGTAGGCATAGATCTGGAGCGCTCGGTTGATGGTGTCGGTCTTGCTGTCACCGGTTAGTTCGGCAGCCTGGTTGAGGGCGCGTGCTGCGCGGACGGTGAGGTTGACGGTCACCCGTTCCAGTGGTCCGTGCTGTCCAGAGCCTGGTTGCTTGCGGCCTTGGTTGCTCTGGTTCTCGTGAACTGCGCCTTTGGCAGACATGGGCTGAAACTCCTTTCCTGGCCTGTGCAGGCCAGGTCATCGCCTGCCGTCCCGTTCCTTTGCGCCCTTCCCCGTCAGGGCCTTCCCCACAGCAGAGGGCGGTGGCAGGTGCGTTCCGCCTAGCCAGTGTTGAGCGCACCGGTCGGCGTAGGCCTTCCTCGTAGCGACGGGAGGCCGGATCAGAAGATGGCTAAAGTTCCCTCACTTCCGCAGCTTCCCCCCGTAAGAAGCCGCCGCTTCCGTAGCCATCGGTGGCGAAATGGCAGGACCGCGCCAAGTGGCTGACCGTGCCGATTCTGAGTGCATTCGTGCATTTCGGTTCCTTAGTCGAGCGTGCTTAACCTGGTCTGAGCGGTCGCATGATACTCTCCTTCAGTCGCGATACATATTAAGTATGTGCATCGTGTGTCTCTAGTATGCGTCCTGACTGGTAACTACGTCAACCGGGGCGCCTATTGCGAGGCGTGCAATCGTATGCATCTTACCTTACTTCTAAGACATACGGGCCTTACCATGTTGAACAGCAGGTATCGTACGCGGCACATGTGAGTGTCATCCAGACGTTGTGCTAGATTTGCGCGCAAGACCGTGCCAGTCCGGCCGATCCCAGCCATACCGACCTTGAGAAGGGCGGGGCACCCCGATGAGCGAAGGTGTCGCAAGCGACCTGTCCAGCGAGAAGCCGTCCGGGCAGGGGCGGCATCGCATCGTGGGAACCGTGCGGTTCCCCTGGGTAGGCGAGCTGAGGATCAACGCACAGTCCCCCGACCGGTCGCCGGCCTCGGTAGCGACCGGGTGGTTCATCATCTCCGTCACAGGGCTCGCCCCGCCGGGCCTGCTCGCGCTCGCGACTACGCACGCGCGGCTCGCGTGGTGGACAGTCCCTGCGGCAGCGACGGCATCAGCGGCCCTTCTCGCCGCTGGGACCAGATTCTGCCTGTGGTACCAGCTGCGCCGTGTCCAGGTCCGAGATCTGACTAAGCGCGAGGGAGACCCGACCGAGCGCGCCGATCTCCTTCTGGAACACCAGAACCATGACTTGACGGTCCGTATCCGGCAGGTGACCGTGACCGAGCTCGCTGTCACCTCCTCGCCATGGTCAGTGCCCAGCCTCGCTGTCGCGTTTCTCACAGTGGTCGTAGCAGGCCTCATGCTTGCGGCCGCGTTCGTCGGTCTCGCTACCCTCGTCCAAGGTGCATCATCTGCCATGGCAATCGCGAGCGCCGCCACCGTTTTCGCGGCCGCCGTCACCGGGGGCGCCGTCACCATGATCCGCGTCGAACAGCACGACCAGCCAGACGAGCCCAGCCACAGCCAGGGCCGGGACGTGAAGAACGCCACGACCTGACCGCTAGCAAAAGGCATACAGCACCAGCAGGAAGCCCGCCCATGCAGGGGCGCGGCTCTTTCTGCTTTCAGGGCTCGATCCGGTCCGCGTGACCCGACACCGGTTACGCCTCTGCCACGGTCGTATACCCGGATGCTTGTTAAGTTCTACAGCCCAGTGGATGTCAACCGCGCGGTGCGTCGCGACGCCTGCCCGTGCCGATGACGTGACCGGTGTGCAGCTGTGTCCTGAGACCACGGCGTAGATCGGCAGCGTCGCTGCGATGTGGCCAAAGGCGGCTTGAGCAGCCCCAGGCAATGGCAGACCCGCGTCATAGTCGGCGGACTTGCCTGTCACATCTGCATGACCATTTGCAATGAGCCTGGGGAGAGCGCGCCATGACGCGCGGCAGTCATGCCGTGGGGCGGCACGCGGCCGAGTCGCCGGTGCACACGGGCTTTAGCGATGAGGTGAAGTTCGTGATCCGCATTCGCGCCGGGCACGGCAACGCCGACATCGCCATGTGCGAGTGCTGCGGCACGCACGTGGGCCGGCACGGCGGCGAGGTGCTGCGCATCGTGGCACGCGGTACCGCGACCACACCGCGGCACGTGATGGATTCCGCCGCGAACGGAGCCCTGCTCTGCGGTTCGGCCGCGGACTGGGACGGCTGTTATGGCGCCGTCATGCGGCGCGAACCCGAGATGGAGATGAAGGGCTTCTTCGTGCGCGGCCAGGCGGACCCTCGGCTCGAGCCGATGATGCTGCCCGACCCCGACAAGCCGGGGCCGTACCTGTGGCGGTCCGAGGATGGCCAGTACTTCGCCACGGAGCCGCCGCGTCCGTACCAGCAGCCGGAGCCCGCACCCCGGTATCAGGCGACGCATCGCCGCAGGGGGACCAGGCGGTAAGCGTCGGTACAACTCCTCGATCGCGTCGCTGTAGGCGGCGAGCACGGCCTGGCGCCTGACCTTCAGCGACGGGGTCAGCAGCCCGTTCTCCTCGGTGAAGGCCCCGTCCACGATCAGGAAACGCCGGATCGCTTCGGCCTGGGAGACCGCGTCGTTCGCGTAGTCCACGGCCGCTTGCACGGACTCCCACAGGTGCGGGTCGTAGCGCAGTTCGGTCAGCGACTGGTCCAGCGGGCGCTTGCGCACGGTCAGCCAGTGCCGCAGCGCGTCCGGATCCAGGGTGATGAGCGCGGCGACGTAGGGCCGTTCGTCGCCGACCACGACACACTGGCCCACCAGGGCACGGCTGCGCAGCCGGTCCTCGAGCACCGCGGGCGAGACGTTCTTGCCGCCGGTGGTGATCAGGATGTCCTTCTTCCGGCCGGTGATCGTGAGATAACCGTCCTCGTCGAGGCTGCCCAGATCGCCGGTGGCGAGCCAGCCGTCCCGCAGCACCGCGTCGCTGGCCCGCGGGTTGTTCCAGTACGCGCGGAACACTATGCCGCCCTTGACCAGGACTTCGCCGTCCCCCGCGAGGTGTATCGCGGTACCGGGGACGGGCTGGCCCACGGTGCCGGGGCGGGGCGAAAGCGGCGGGGTGACCGTCGCTGCCGCGGTGGTCTCGGTCAGTCCGTAGCCTTCGTAGATCACGATGCCCGCCGCGTAGAAGAACAGGTTCAGGTCCCGGTCCAGCGGCGAGCCGCCGCACAGCGCGTACCTGAGCTGTCCGCCCAGTTCGGCCCGGATGCGGCGGTAGACGAGCAGGTCGTAGATCTTCCAGGCGAGATAATCGCGAAGCCGCGGACGCGGTCCCGCGCCGAGGTACCGGCGCAGGTGCGCCGCGCCATAGCGGATCGCGACCCGCTCCGCTCGGTCGAACGACGACCCGCGGTGCATGCGCTCGGCGGTCTCGCGGCCGGCGTCACGGATCTTCTCGAACAGGTAGGGCACGCCGACGACGAACGTCGGGCGGAAACTCTTCATCAGCGGGCGCAGGTCGTCCGGTTTCACGCTCGCGCTGTGCCCGATCTCGATCCTGGCTCGCAGGCAGGCGATCTGAATCGCGCGGCCGAGAATATGCGCGAGCGGCAGGAACAGCAGCGTGCTCGCCTGCTGCCCGGTGGCCGCGGTGAAGACCGGGTACATCAGGTCGATGGTGTTGGCGGCCTCGGCGTGGAGGTTGCCATGGGTGAGCGCACAGCCCTTCGGGTTTCCGGTGGTGCCGGAGGTGTAGCAGATGGTGGCTACCGAATCGGGCCTGAGCCGCGCGATGCGTTGCTCTATCTCGGTGTCGGGAACGCGCCGTCCCAGTTCGGCCAAGTCGGCGAGCCCGCCGGCGGTAATCTGCCAGATGCGCGGCGGGTCGCGGAGGTATTTGACCGCACGCGCGGCCGTGTCCGCGTTGCCCGGTGTCTCGATGATGAGGAACCTGGCGTCGCTATCGCGCAGGATCCACTCGATCTGCTCCGCCGAGCTGGTCGGGTAGATGGGCACGGACTGACCGCCGGCCGCCCATATCGCGAAGTCCAGTACCGTCCACTCGTAGCTGGTGCGTGCCATCAGCGCGACCCGGCCCTGTGGCCCGAGGCCGGCCGCCACCAGGCCTTTGGCCGCGCTGGCGACGTCGGACGCGAACTTCGCCGCGGTGACGGGGTACCAGACTCCCTGGCGCCAGCGCCGGATGACGACCGCGTCCGGTGCTTCCGCGGCGTTCGCGAAGGGTATGCCGGCGATGCCGCCCCCAGCCGTTGGCGGCTTCGCCAGCGGTGCGGCGCGGACCTCCCGGACTGTGCCGCTGCCGTCCTTGATGACCTCGACCCGCACCCGCGACGCGGGAACACCGCGCCGTCTCGCCCGCTTCAGGTCCTTTCCAATACGCATAAGCCGGCTCCTGTGAATCGCTACTAAACAGTAGCGATACTCGCCGGTAAAACGTTACCCGCCGGTAGTGAGCAGCGGGCCGCTGCCAAGTGGACGTACCCGGCCTGGATCCCGAGAATGTGACTATGGCTAGTCAGACTGGAACTGGCGCTCCGCGCAGGACCGCCGCCGAGATCGATGTGGACGAGGCCAGGAAGGCGTTCTTCCTGATGGTGGGCTTTGTCGCGCTGATCTGGGTGATCCAGATCGCGAACTGGGCGGACGGCAACCGGCTGGACTTCGACTACGGGATCGTCACCAGAGACGTCGGCCGCCTGCCGGACATCTTCCTCGCGCCGTTCCTGCACTTCGGCTGGGATCACATCGAGAGCAATTCCGGGCCGCTGTTCGTTTTCGGCCTGCTCGCGGCGTACCGGGGCGTGGTCAGGTTCCTGGGGGTCACGCTGGTCTGCATCATCACCAGCGGCATGGCCGCCTGGCTGTTCCAGAGCAACGGCGTGGTGACCGTCGGCGCCAGCGGGCTGATCTTCGGCTACTTCGGCTATGTGCTGGCTCGCGGGCTCATCGACCGCAACACGATCGACGCGCTCATCGCGGTCGTCATGGGCCTGTCCTACTACTATCTGCTGACGATCGCGATACCCGGTGCGCCCAAGGGAGTGAGCTGGGTCGGGCACCTGGGCGGGCTGGTCGGCGGCCTTGCCTGCGGCTGGATCTTCCGCACCAGACGCGGGTTGTCCTATCGCCAGAACAAGCCGCCAGACGGCCCAGGTACCAAGGCCGTGGCAACCACGGGAACCCTGCCGGTGCCCGGGGACCATCCGCGCGCCGACCTGTACAAGGAACTCGGCGACATGGGCCTTTAAGCGCCGATGACGATCCGGCTCACCTCGCTGTCGCCCGGCGCCGGATGCGCCTGCAAGCTGCCGCTAGCCAAGCTCGAGGAGCTGTTCGCGGCCACCGGGCCGTTTGCCGAAGCCGCCGGTGACCTGCTGGTCGGCGCGGGGGAGGGCGATGACGCCGCGGTGCTGCGGCTCGACGACGAGCGCGCGCTGGTGCTGACCACGGACTTCTTCACGCCGATCGTGGACGATCCGGCGGACTGGGGCGCGATCGCCGCGGCCAACGCGATCTCGGACGTGTACGCGATGGGCGGCCGTCCGCTGATGGCGGTCAACGTCGCGGCGTGGCCGGGAGATGGCCTGGACATCGCGATCCTCGGCCAGGTACTGGCCGGCGGCGCGCGGGTCGCCGCGGAAGCTGGCTGTTTCGTGGCGGGCGGGCACACAATCGACGACCCGGTGCCGAAGTACGGCATGGCCGTCACCGGCCTGGCCCACCCGGACCGGCTGATGACCATCGACCGGGCCGCGCCGGGCGACCAGCTGATCCTTACCAAGGCGCTGGGCACCGGGGTGGTCGCCACTGCGCTGAAGCGGGACGGCGTTTCCGGCGACAGCACCGAGGTCCAGGCCGCCGTCAGCTCGATGACCCTGCTCAACGCGGGTGCGAGTGAGGCCGCGATCAAGGCCGGCGTGCGCGCCGCCACCGATGTGACCGGATTCGGGCTGCTCGGCCACCTGCACCGGATGCTGGTCGCGAGCAAGGCGGCGGCGCGGATCGCCGCCGGCGCCGTGCCGTTGCTGCCCGGTGCGCCGGAGCTGGCGGCGGCCGGGTATGTCTCGGGCGGCACCCAAGCCAACACCGAGCGTATGCGCGCTCACGCGAGCATCGATCCCGACGTGCCCGCCGAGCTGTCGGTCCTGCTGCACGACGCGCAGACCTCAGGTGGTCTGCTGCTGGCCGCACCGCCCAGCCAGGCCCGAGGTCTGCTGGCTGAGCTGCGGCAGCGGGGCCTCCCGGCGGCATTCATCGGGGAGGTTACGGAGGGTATGCCCGGGCAAGTGGCGGTAGCCTTCACGGGGTGAGCGTGAGGTGGGCGGCCGGACTGGCCGCGGTGGCGGTCGCCGTGACGGCCGTGGTCAGCGCCGCGCTTCCCGCGTGCGCAAACGCCGAGACGCCCACAACGACCGCAGCGCCCGCAGCGTCGGCAAGCCACGTCGTGATCGTGGGCATCCCCGGTCTGCGCTGGAGCGACGTCTCCGCGCAGGCGACTCCCGCGCTGTACCAGCTGGCCGGGCAGGGCTCGGTCGGCACCCTGGTGGAGTACGCGCGGCTGCCACATTCCTGTCCGGCGGACGGCTGGCTGGTGCTGAACGCCGGCGCCAGGGCCCAGGTCGGCCACAAGGAGTCCGGCCCCTGCCCCCAGCTGCCCGCCGTCAACCCGCGGCTAAGCGACGTGGCCAGCATGCCGGCCATCGTCGACTACAACAAGAAGTTCAGCTATAACCCGGTCTGGGGCACGCTGGCGGCAGCCGCACCGGGCGCGGCGCTCGCGGTCGGCCCCGGCGCGGCGCTCGCGCTCGCCAAGCCCGACGGCAGCGTCGGCGGCGATTACCTGAACGACCCCGCCACGCTGACCGCGGCCGACCTGGCCAGCCACCGGCTGACCGCGATAGACCTAGGCGCGCTGCCAGCGAGCCCGGCTCAGACTCGCCAAGCGGCCGTCCGCGCCGCAGACGCGGAACTCCACGCCGTCCTCACCAAGGTCCCCGAAGGCACTACGGTGCTAGTGGCCTCGCCCGGTGCGTTGGACAAGGCGCAGCTCGGGGTCGTCATAGTAAGCGGCCCAGGGTACGAAAAGGGCCTGCTGCACGCGCGTTCCACCCACCAGCCGGGCATGGTGGTGATCACCGACCTCACCCCGACCGTGCTCCGCTGGCTCGGCGCCACGATCCCGGCCGGCGTCGACGGCACGCAGCTCACCCGTACCGGCCGGCCCGACAGCCTCACCGCCACGATCACCGGCTTCACCGGCCGGCAGACGGCCGAACGCGTGTGGACCTCCACGCACTCGATCTTCTTCTGGACCTACGCACTGGCGGACGTCGCCGCGCTCGGCGTCATCGGGCTCGCGTTCTGGGGCGCCACGACCGAACGCCGCCGACGCCGCGTCGCCGGCTGGCGCGTTGCCGGCGTGTTCGCCGTGGCGGCCCCGGCCGGCACGTTCCTGGCGAACCTGGTTCCCTGGTGGCAGTACGCGCATCCCGCACTCTGGGAGTACGCCATGTCCGTGGCGTGGACCGCGGTCATCGGCCTGGTGGCGCTGCGTGGCCCATGGCGGCGGGATCCGCTGGGCCCGTTCGGTGCGGTGAGCCTGTTCACCCTGGTCGTCCTCGCCCTCGACGTGATGACCGGGTCCCGGCTAGAGCTGGAGTCGCCGTTCGGACTATCTGTTCTTGAAGCGGGACGGTTCTACGGGATCGGCAACGAGGCGCTCGGCATCTACGGGATGGCGGCGCTGTGCGCCGCAACGTGGCTGGGGATCTGGGGGCTGCGCAGCCACTCCAAGCGGGTCGGCCTGGTCCTGGTTTGTGTTGTCGGTGCCCTAGCCGTAGTTGTCTCCGGATGGCCGGGATTCGGCGCCAAGGTGGGCGGCACGATCGCGATGGTGCCGTGCTTCGCGCTGCTGCTGATGATCCTGGCGGGCATCCGGCTGAACTGGCGCCGCATCGCTCTCGTCGCGGTCAGCGGGCTCGCGCTGTTCGCGGTGTTCGCGCTCATCAACTACGCGTTCCCGATCACCGGCACGTCCGACATCAGCTCGTTCACCGGAAACACGCTGCACGGGCATGGCAACGGCTTGCTGAACCGCAAGATCGCGTCCAACATCGGTTCGCTCACCGTGAACGCGTACAGCCCGGTGGTCCCGGTCACCGTGATCCTGGCCGGGCTGATGCTGTGGCGCCCGTCGTGGTTCCGGCTGTCCACCGCGCCGCGCGCCTACCGGGCCGAGCCGCTGCTCCAGGCCATCCTCGGCGTGCTGTGGCTGATGCCGGTGCTCGGCTGGTTCGCGGACGATTCCGGCGTGATCGTGGCGGCCGCCGCGCTGCCGTTCGGACTTCCGCTTGGCATCGCGTTGCTGTCAGCCGCCGCGTACCAGGACCTGACGGCAGGGTATCTTGGAAGCGCCGCCGCCGGAGCAGGCTCTTCCGTCGCTGGCCAGACCGTATCAGCCCCAGACCGTTAGCCCCCGGCCCGGGTGAGGCAGAGAGTAGTCCGTGCCGCAGTACCGTCTTTCGCGCGTTGTCGCCGGCCCGTTCCTGCGTGCCCTCGGGCGGCCGAAGGTGACCGGAACCGAGAACATCCCGGAAACCGGTGGCGCCATCCTGGCGGCCAACCACCTGTCCGCGATCGACTCGGTCTACCTGCCGTTCATGGTCGACCGTCCGGTCACGTTCTCCGCCAAGATCGAGTACTTCAGCGCCCGCGGCCCGGCGGCGCGGCTGCTGGCCTGGTACATGAAGGCCACCAACCAGCTGTCGATCGACCGGGAAGGCGCGCGCGCCGCGCAGGACACGCTGGAGGCGGTGCTCGGCCGGCTGCGGCAGGGACAGCTGTTCGGCATTTATCCCGAAGGCACCAGGTCACCCGACGGCAAGCTGTACCGCGGCCGCCAAGGAGTGGGCTGGCTCGCGGTGAAGTCCGGCCTGCCGGTGATCCCGGTCGGCATGATCGGCACCCGGCGCATCCTGCCGCCCGGCAAGGTGGTCCCCCGCCCCGGCCGAGTCGAGGTGCGGATCGGCAAGCCGCTGGTCTTCCCGCCTGATGTCCTCGAGGAGCCGCCCGCCAAGGCGCGCCGCCTGATCACCGAGCAGGTGATGACCGCCATCGCGGAGCTTACCGGTCAGGAGTACGTGCACATGTACGCGTCCGACCGCAAGCGCGAGCTGCAGGACGGCTAGCCGACGCTTAACCGGCGGCGGCGCAGTCCGGGCAGCGGCCGAACAGCTCCACCGTGTGGCCCACCTCGGTGAAGCCCGCCTCGGCCGCGACGTTCTCCGCCCAGCGTTCCACCGCGCGACCCTCGACCTCCACGCTGCTACCGCAGAAACGGCAGGTCAGGTGGTGATGGTGTGCCGTAGTCTCGCACTTGCGGTACAGCGTCTCGCCGTTGTCGTCGCGGATCGCGTCTACGCCGCCCTGGTCGCTCAGCGCTTGAAGGTGCCGGTAGACGGTGGTGAGTCCGACGTGCTCGCCCTTACGCCGCAGCTCTGCGTGGATCTCCTGGGCGCTGGAGAAGCCCGGCATGGTGGCCAGCGCGGCGGCGAGCGCCTGCGCCTGCCGGGTGCCGCCCGCCCGTGTCCCGCGGCCCGCTCGCGCGGCCCCGCCAGCCCCGCCCGCGCCGCCAGCCCCGCCCGCGCCGCGTGCCTCGGGCACGCGATCTCCGGGCTGCTGAGTCGTCACACGACGCACCGTACCGCCTTCCTGGCCCGACCGCCCAACCACGCCGGACAAGTTGCTCACCGAAATGGAAATCATTATCATTCCAATTTAGTTGAACCGAACGTACGGGGGTTCTTGTTCCCGGCTCGATGAGCCCAACCTCGATGAGCCCAACGAAGGAGTCCGATGCTCATGCGGTGGCAGGCGGCGCGGATCGCGGGCGCGGTTGTCCTGGCCGCGGCCGTGGCCGCGGCAACGACGGCGTGCTCCGCGGCGGCGATCGACCCGCCGGGCGAGGCTTCCGGCTCGTCGTCGGCGGGGGCGATCGTCGCCATCGGCGCGGAAAACCAGTACGCGGACGTGATCGGCCAGGTCGGCGGCAGGTACGTCAACGCGACCGCGATCATGAGCAACCCGAACAACGACCCGCACACGTTCGAGGCCAGCCCGCGGGTAGCCCAGGAGGTCGGCGGGGCTCAGCTCGTCGTGCAGAACGGGCTCGGCTACGACGGCTTCATGAACACGATCGAGAACGCGGCCCCGAGCGGCAGCCGCAAGGTCATCGACGTGCAGCGGCTGCTCGGCCTGCCGGACAGCACGCCCAACCCGCACCTGTGGTACAAGCCGGGCACGATGGCCGCGGTCGCGACCGCGATCGCCGCCGACCTGACCGCGATCGAGCCCGCGCACGGCGCCTACTTCAAGACCAACGCCGCGGCGTTCGCCGGCAAGCTCGCGGCCTGGACCGACGCCCTTTCCGCCTTTAAGACGAAATATCCGGAAACGGCGGTCGCCACCACCGAGCCCGTCGCGGACTACATGCTCCAAGCGGCCGGGACGGTCAACCTGACCCCGTGGTCCTTCCAGGCCGCCATCATGAACGGCAACGACCCGTCCCCCCAGGATCTCGCGATCGTGCAGCGCCTGTTCACCGGCCGCAAGGTCAAGGCGTTCCTGTACAACCAGCAGGTCACCGACAGCCTGACCGAGTCGTTCATCACGCTCGCGCACCAGAACGGCATCCCCGTCGTAGGCGTCTACGAGACGATGCCCACGCCAGGCTACGACTACCAGTCCTGGATGCTGGCGGAGGTCACCGCGCTCACCAACGCGGTCGCGACCAAGAAATCGACGGAGCACCTGTGATTCTCAATCTCCATGACGTCAGCGTCCGGCTTGGCGGCCGCGCGATCCTCGACGACGTGTCGCTGACTATCGGACCGGGCGAGTTCACCGGCCTGATCGGGCCGAACGGCGCGGGCAAGACCACCCTGCTCCGCGTCATCCTCGGCCTCCAGCCAACGACGTCGGGCAGCCGAGCACTCCGCGCAGCCGTCGGCTACGTCCCGCAGAAGCTGCTGATCGAGCCGGACATGCCGCTGCGAGTCAGGGATGTGGTCTCGCTCGGCATCGACGGCCACAAGCTCGGCCTCAGCTTCCCGTCCAAGGACCGCAGGCGCAGGGTCGACGACATGCTGGCAGCGGTCGGCGCGAGCGGCTACGCGAACGCGCGGGTCGGCGAGCTGTCCGGCGGCGAGCAGCAGCGGGTGATGATCGCGCACGCGCTGATCAGCCGCCCGGAGCTGCTGCTGCTCGACGAACCGCTCGCCAACCTGGACATCTCCAGTGCGCAAGCGATTGTCGCGCTTCTCGCCGAACTCTCCCGCGAACAGGGCATCGCGGTGCTGCTGTCCGCGCACGACATGAACCCGCTGCTGCCGGTCATGGACCGCATCGTGTACGTCGCCGGCGGCCGGGTGGCGGCGGGCGCACCGGACGAGGTGGTCCAGTCTGACGTGCTCGGCAAGCTGTACGGCCACCACGTGGACGTGATCCACGTGCACAACCGGGTCCTGGTGGTGGCCGGTGCCGACGAGCTGGTGACCCCCGGTGCATTACCTGTTCGCTAGCGGGTTCTTCGGCAACCCGCCGGTGCGCACCGCGCTGCTGGTCGGCACCGTGATCGCGATCACCTCGGCGGTGACCGGCGTGTTCACGGTGACCAGGGGCCAGTCGTTCGCCGGCCATTCGCTCGCCGACATCGCTACGACCGGCGGCTCCGGCGCATTCCTCGTGGGCCTGAACCAGTTCTGGGGTTACCTGGCGTTCGGCGTCGGCGCCGCCCTGTTCATGGAGCTGATCGGCGTGCAGCGGCGCCGCGGCCGGGACGTGGCCACCGGCGTGGTGCTCGGCGGCGGCCTCGGTCTCGCCGCGCTGTTCCTGTACCTGGGCACCCAGCGGACGTCCACCGGCGGTGCCTCGTTCACGATCCTGTTCGGGTCGATCTTCGTGCTGACCTCGTCCACGGTGCCGTACCTGATCGTGTCCGCCGTGCTCGCGCTCGGCATCGTGGTCACGCTCGCCCGGGTGCTGCTGCTCAGCTCGCTCAGCCCAGATATCGCCGCCGCCCGCGGCGTGCCGGTCCGCCTGACCGGCGCGGTCTACCTGGTCGCGCTGGCCATCTCCGTCGCGCTGTCCGCGGTGATCATCGGTGCCGTGCTGAGCACCGCGCTGCTGATCGGCCCGGCGGCCACCGCCCTGCGCCTCACCACGGGACCGGTCAGGTCGATGTTCACCGCCGCCGCGATCGGCGTGGCCGCCACCTGGGTCGGCGTGTGGCTCGCCTACGACAGCTACACCTGGCCGCCGGCCGGGCACGGCTGGCCGGTCAGCTTCTTCGTCGTGGCGCTCGTCGTCGGCGGCTACCTGGTGACCTTCTTCCGCCGCGACCGTCACGGCCGCCGGGAGCCCCAGTGTTCACCGGCCTGATGCTCAACACCTGGATCGCCGCGACGGCGGTCGCGGTGATCGCGGGCGTGATGGGGTTCTTCGCGGTGCTGCGCGGCTCGACGTTCGCCGCGCACGCGATCCCGAACGGCGCGTTCGCCGGCGCGGCCGGGGCCACCCTGCTCGGCCTGAACCCGTTCGCCGGGCTGGCCGTCTTCTCGCTGGCCGGCGCCGCCGGCATCGCCGCACTGAGCCGCCGCGCCCGGCACGACGTGGCGACCGCGCTCACGTTCGTGCTGATGCTCGGCATCGGCGCGCTGTTCGTCAGCTGGTCCACCGAGTATGCCCAGGAGGCGTACGCGCTGCTGTTCGGCGAGGTGTTCGGCGTCAGCTCCGGGGACGTGGTGCCGATCGTCGCGCTCGGCGTCGTGTCGGTCGCGCTGATCTTGGTGTTGTTCAGGCCGCTGCTGCTGACCTCGGCGATGCCGGAGGTGGCCGCCGCCCGCGGCCTCCCGCCGGAGCGCATGGAGCTCGCGTTCCTGCTGGTCATGGCCCTGGCCACGGCGATGACCGTGCCGGTCGTCGGCGCGCTGCTGATGTTCAGCCTGATGATCGGCCCGGCCGCCGCGGCGCGCACGCTCACCGCCAGCCCGGTGCGCGCGCTCGCCCTTTCGGTGAGCCTGGCGCTGGTCGCCGTGTGGCTGGGCATCGTGCTGTCCTACCGCACGAACTGGCCGCTGGGCTTCTTTGTCGGGGTAACCGGCGCCGCATACTACCTGCTGGCCCTTTTCCTCAGAACGACATATCTTTCTCCCCGCCGAGCCCGCTGATTCGCCCCGGATAGGGTCGAAGCATGAACCGACTCGCCAGCGCCACCTCCCCGTATCTGCTCCAGCACGCGGACAACCCGGTGGACTGGTGGCCGTGGTCCGACGAGGCGTTCGCGGAGGCGCGGCGCCGTGACGTCCCGGTGCTGCTGTCGGTCGGCTACGCCGCGTGTCACTGGTGCCACGTGATGGCTCACGAGTCGTTCGAGGATCCCGGGACGGCCGCGCTGCTCAACGAGCACATGGTGGCGATCAAGGTGGACCGCGAGGAACGGCCCGACGTGGACTCGGTCTACATGACCGCCACCCAGGCCATGACCGGCTCGGGCGGCTGGCCGATGACGGTTGTGATGACTCCGGGGCGAGAGCCGGTGTTCTGCGGTACCTACCTCCCGCGGGAGCGGTTCCAGCAGTTGATCATGGGCGTCGCCAAGGCGTGGCAGGAGCAGCGCCAGGGCGTGCTCGAGCAGGGAGCCTCGATCTCCCGGGCACTCGCGGCGAACGCGGCCGCGATCGCGAAGGCGCTGCGCGACGACCGGTCTTCTGAGTGGCCGGCGATCGCTGATCAGGCCGTGGTGGCGCTGCGGGGCGGCTACGACGAGGAGCACGGCGGGTTCGGCGGCGCGCCCAAGTTCCCGCCGTCGATGGTGCTGGAGTTCCTGCTCCGGAACTACGAACGGACGGCGTCCGCTGACGCCTTGGCCATGGCGGCGGGCACGCTCGAGGCGATGGCGCGCGGCGGCATGTACGACCAGCTCGGCGGCGGGTTCGCCAGGTACTCGGTGGACGCGACGTGGACCGTGCCGCACTTCGAGAAGATGCTCTACGACAACGCGCTGCTGGCCCGGGCGTACGCGCACCACTACCGTCGGTCCGAAGCCGTGCTTTCGCGGCGGGTGGCGGAGGAGACCTGCGACTTCCTGGTGCGGGAGCTGCGCACCCCGCAGGGCGGCTTCGCCGCGTCGCTGGACGCGGACAGCGCGGGGACCGAGGGCGCATTCTACGTCTGGCGGCCGGACGAGCTCACGTCGGTGCTCGGGCCGGAAGACGGCCAGTACGCGGCTGAGCTGTTTGGCGCGACGGCCGAGGGAACGTTCGAGCACGGTTCCTCGGTGCTGCAACTGCCGGCCGATCCGGCGGACATGGCGCGCTACGCGCGGGTGCGGTCGGCGCTGTTCGCGGCCCGCGCGGGGCGGGAGCGGCCGGGCCGGGACGACAAGGTGGTCGCTGCGTGGAACGGGCTGGCGATCTCCGCGCTGGCCGAGACCGGGCTGCTGCTCGGCCGGCCCGACCTGATCTCGGCGGCGTCCGACGCGGCCCGGCTGCTGGAGTCGGTGCATGTGGGCGACGATGCTGGCGGGGCCGGCTCTGCCGGCGGGGGGCAGCACCTAGTGCGCACCTCCCGGGACGGCGTGGCGGGCGACTCGGACGGCGCGCTCGAGGACTACGCCTGCGTGGCCGAAGGCCTGGTCACCCTCTCCGGGGTCACCGGATCGCCGCGCTGGCTTTCGCTGGCGGGGGAACTGCTCGACTTCGCGCTCGACAGTTTCGCCGACGAGGCCGGCGGCTTCTATGACGCGCCGGCCGACGGCGAGCAGTTGATCTTCCGGCCGGCCGACGCGGCGGACAACGCGACGCCGTCGGGGGTCTTCGCGCTGGCCGGGGCGCTGCTCAGCTATGCGGCGGTGACCGGCTCGGCGCGCCACCGGACCGCCGCGGAGGACGCGCTCGGCGTGCTGCCCGGCATCGCCGCCCGGTTCCCGCGGGCGGCCGGGGCCGGCCTCGCGGTCGCCGAGGCGCTGATCGCCGGCCCGGCCGAGATAGCCGTCGTCGGTCCCGAGTCCGACCCGCGCACCGCCGAGCTGCACCAGACCGCCCTCCGTTACGCCTCGCCCGGCGCCGTCCTGGCCATCGGGCCAGGGCCCGTCGAATCGATCCCGCTGCTGGCGGGCCGCGGTCTGGTCGACGGGGCCCCGGCCGCGTACGTCTGCCGCCAGTTCGTCTGCCAGGCCCCGGTTACCAGCCCGGACCGGCTCCGTGACCTGCTAGCTTCCCGTTAAGAAGCGGCTAACCTTTTGCCCGGCCGATGGACGTTTGGCGACGTATGGGGCATTGTGGGTGAGTGCGTCTGTTCGGGGAGGAGTTCCGGGGCCGGCGAATAGTGCCCGTCGCGATCACCACGCTGGTGGTCGCGGGCACCGTGGTTGGCGCGATCGTGGCCGCCGCGGGCGGCGCGGGGCCAGGGGTTTCCGGACTGGCGGTAGGCCAGACCGCCCCGTCGATCCCGGCCACGCCGGGGCACGGGCGTGAGGACGCGCCGGTGGTGCCGCTGCTCGGCCTGCCGCGCAGCGCCCCGCTCAGCGTGCCGGTGGCCCGGCATATCCCGGACGCCAAGGACACGGCCGCCACCCAGCCGCCGCGGGTGGCCCCGATGGGCACCCTACGGCAGGCTGACCTGCTGATCGTGGCGCCGTTCTCGCTCTCCAGCGGGCTGCTGACTCAGGTTTCCCGGCAGGCCGACGTGACCAGCGCCGAGCCGCTTGAAGCCGCCCGGGTGAAGGTCAACGGCGAGTTCGCCGCCGTCCTCGGCGTCAACCCCTCCACGTTCCGCGACTACGCGGCCAAGTCCGCGGCCAGTTCTGACCGCTTCTGGCAGGGCGTGGCGGGAGGCGGGATGGCGGTGTCCTTCAGCATGGGGACGCTGGACAAACTGCCGCTCGGCGGGACCGTGAACGTCGCGGGCAGCCAGCCGGAACGGCTGCCGGTGATCGCGTTCGGCACCGTCGGCATCCCCGGGGTCGACGCCGTCGTATCGGACTCGGTGGCGAAGTCGCTGGGCATGCCGGCCGCGAACGCGATGGTGGTCAGTGCGCCACCCGAGGCCGTGGCCGGGCTGGTCACCAAGCTGCGCAAACTGGTGCCGCACGGAGCGGCGGTGGAGCCGCTGGTGACCTGGGTCGTCACCAGGACCGGCGGCGCGGTGGCACAGGTGGGTTCGGCGACGGGCGGGCAGTACCTCAGCTCGGCGCAGCTGACCACCATCCTCCAGGCCGCGCTCAGCCGCCGCGGCATGCCGTACGTCTGGGGCGCCGCCGGGCCGCGCGCGTTCGACTGCTCAGGCCTGGTGGAGTGGGCCTTCGCACAGGCAGGCCTCAGCATGCCCCGGGTGGCCGCGGACCAGGCGCTGACCGGTCCGCTCGTCCCGCCGGCCGACCTGGAGCCCGGCGACCTGCTGTTCTATCGCACTGACCCGACCGACCCCGGTTACGTCTCGCACGTGGCGCTCTACCTCGGCAACGGGCAGATGATCCAGGCGCCGCAGCCGGGCATGAACGTCGAGGTCGTCCCGGTCGCCTTCGGCAGCGAGTTCGCCGGCGCGGTCCGTGTCGACCCGCACGTCGCGACCGCGGAAGCCACCGGCATCGCCGGTTAAGGCCCTTACTCCCGCAGACTGCCTTCACTCGACGGTTGCGCTGTCGCGCGGCAGCTGTTCCTTCGCATGCCCGCACGCGATTGACCGCCGCACACTGGCATGTAATCATGATTACATGAGTACATCAAAGCAGGACGACGCCAGCGACAGCGAGGCTGAGGCCGGCGGCAGGCAAGCACACGTGCGCGCCTGGTTCACCGGGAGGCTGCCGGGAGACTGGTTTACCGCCGCGGCCGATATCACGCTGGACCGCGAGGAGATCACGATCATCGGGACGCTGCCCGACCCGGTACAGGACGAGGCCACCGACGCGGAGCGCGCGGCGGCCGCGGAGGGCCGGATCCGGCGGTTCCGCGAGGAGACCAGGAGCCGCCGCATCGAGATCGCGCGGGAGGCCGAGCACAGGTTCCGGCGCAAGGTGTCCTGGGGCGTCGTCTGCGGCGACGTCACTGAGATGTTCACCACACTGTCGGTGCCGGTGATGACGCGGCTGCGCCAGCAGGAGCGGCGCGTGCTGGACACACTGGTGGACGCCGGTGTGGCGCGCAGCCGCAGCGACGCGCTTGCCTGGTGCGTCCGGCTGACCGGAGAGAACGCCGACGAGTGGCTGTCCCGGCTGCGTGCGGCGCTGCGGCAGGTCGAGGAGGTACGGGCGGAGGGGCCCGGCCAGTCAGGCTGAGGCCTTGTTGAATCCCCGGTGAAGTTGGCGGGCCGATCGGAAACCCTTGGCCCCGGCTGGCACGTTCCTTGGGTACCGTTGCCATAGATCATGCCGGGGACGAGGAAGGCCGCAGCGTGGGACTCCGTGATCTGGTCTACCGTCTGTACGAGCACAGGCTGGAAGCTTCGCTGTCCCCGGGAGCCATCCCCCGCCATGTGGGCGTGATGTGCGACGGAAACAGGCGATGGGCCAGGTCCGCCGGCTTCGACGACGTCAGCAACGGCCACCGCAAGGGCGCGGACAAGATATTCGAGCTGCTGCACTGGTGCCGGGATGCCGGTGTCGAGGTTGTCACGCTGTGGCTGCTGTCCACCGACAACCTCACCCGGCCGAGCAGCGAGCTCGGACCGCTGCTGAAGATCATCGAGGACACGGTCCAGGGCCTGGTCGCCGAGGACTGGCACGTGAACCCGGTAGGCGCGCTCGACCTGCTGCCCGGTGAGACCGTCCGGGTGCTCAAGGACGCGGCCGAAGTCACCGCCCCCAACCCCGGCCTGCTGGTCAACGTGGCGGTCGGGTACGGCGGCAGGCGGGAGATCGCCGACGCGGTGCGCTCGCTGCTCCAGGATCACGCGACCAGGGGAACGACGATCGAGGAACTCGCCGAGGTGCTGGACGTGGAGCACATCGCCGAGCACCTGTACACCGCCGGGCAGCCCGACCCTGACCTGGTCATCCGCACGTCCGGAGAGCAGCGGCTCGGCGGGTTCCTGCTCTGGCAGAGCACGCACTCCGAGTTCTACTTCTGTGACGCCTACTGGCCGGCCTTCCGCCGGGTGGATTTCCTGCGGGCGCTGCGCTCCTACGCCGCGCGGAACAGGCGTTTCGGAGCCTAGGTGACCAGCACGTTCACCGCATAGTTCCTGCTTAGTCACCACGCGGTGCTTTTGCCGCACCGAGATCGCGGGTACCTTCGGTAGTGGTGGACGGTGTGGAGCCGTCTCCCGGGAGGGCCCTCGATTCGCGAGCTTCGTGCGCGCAGGACAGGGCCGGTGCGGCCCGTCGAAGGCCAGCCCCGGTCCGTCATCCCGTTGTGGAGTCTGCGTGGTCAAATCCAAGGGTTCCCGCACGTACGTCCTCGACACCAGTGTCTTGCTCGCCGACCCGGCCGCAATCGGCCGCTTCGACGAGCACAGGGTCGTGCTGCCAGTGGTGGTCATCACCGAACTTGAAGCCAAACGGCATCATCCGGAGCTGGGCTTTTTCGCCCGGCAGGCGCTGCGCTACCTCGACGACCTGCGCGTCGAGCACGGCAGGCTGGACACGGAGCTGCCGATCGGCGCCATGGGCGGCACGATCCGGGTCGAGCTGAACCACGCCGATCAGCAGGTGCTGCCGGCCGGGTTCCGGCTCGGGGACAACGACTCGCGCATCCTGTCTGTGGCGTGCAGCCTCCAGGCGGAGGGCGACGAGGTCGTGCTGGTCAGCAAGGACCTGCCGCTGCGGGTGAAGGCCGCCTCGATCGGCCTGGAAGCCCAGGAGTACCGGGCCGAGCTGCCGGTGGACTCCGGCTGGACCGGGATGACCGAGCTGGAGGTGACCAGCCAGGACGTCGAGGCGCTGTACGAGACCGGCATCCTGGACTGCGAGCAGGCCCGTGACCTGCCGTGCCACACCGGCCTGGTGCTCTCCTCGTCCAACGGCAGCGCGCTGGGCCGGGTGCGGCCGGACAAGTCCGTGCAGCTGGTCCGCGGCGACCGGGAGGCGTTCGGGCTCCGCGGCCGGAGCGCGGAACAGCGGGTGGCGCTTGACCTGCTGCTCGACCAGGAGATCGGCATCGTGTCCCTCGGCGGGCGGGCCGGCACCGGCAAGTCCGCGCTCGCCCTGTGCGCCGGGCTCGAGGCAGTGATGGAACGCCGCCAGCACCGCAAGGTGATCGTGTTCCGCCCGCTGTACGCGGTCGGCGGCCAGGAGCTCGGCTACCTGCCCGGTTCGGAAGCGGACAAGATGAGCCCGTGGGCGCAGGCCGTCTACGACACCCTGTCGGCGGTCACCAGCCAGGACGTCATCGACGAGGTGCTCGGCCGGGACATGTTCGAGGTGCTCCCGCTGACGCACATCCGCGGCCGGTCGCTGCACGACGCCTTCGTCATCGTGGACGAGGCCCAGTCGCTGGAGCGCGGCGTGCTGCTCACCGTGTTGTCCCGGATCGGCGCGGGTTCCCGCGTGGTGCTCACCCACGACATCGCCCAGCGCGACAACCTCCGGGTCGGCAGGCACGACGGCGTGATAGCGGTGATCGAGAAGCTCAAGGGCCATCCGCTGTTCGCGCACGTCACGCTCGTCCGCTCGGAGCGCTCGCAGATCGCCGCCCTCGTCACCGAAATGCTGGAGGACTCCGGGCTGTAAATGTCTCGTTGAGCCGGCGTATCAGCCGGGATTCGCGATAGAAGACGTCCCGCCACGTGAAGTGGAGCACGTGGCGGCCGGTCTCCCGAAGATGCTCGTCCCGTCTGAGCTGTCCGACGGCCTGGGCGGGATCCGCATACTTCTTCTGGCCGTCGGCCTCGGCGATGGTCCGGTACTTCGGCCAGTAGAAGTCGACCCGGTAGTCGGCCTCCGCGGTCCTGATGTAGGTTTGCAGCTCTGGCGGCTCCAGCCCGTTGCGGTCGAAGACCACCCGGGCACACGACTCCAGCACCGACTCGGCACGTGCGTCGGCGAACTCCACCACGCGCCGTGCGCTGTCCCCGCCGCGCCAGCTGGCGCACCGGTCCAGCACCGCCGCCAGCTCGGCCTTCTTCACCTTGCCGAGGTGGAGGGCCGAATCCGCAACCACCACTCCGTCCATAAATGGCAACGCGCGGGCAAGATCTATCACTGTCCGCGCCGGTGTGGTAACTGGAACCCCGAGACACTTCGTCACGTGGCCGCGGAACAGTTTCGCGGCGACGTACCGGGTCCGCTGCGTGCGTGCGGTGGCGCTGCCAGGCGGCCGGGTAAGCGTGACGAGGTCCTCCGGCGGCTCGTTCAGCAAGTCGAATCCGTAAATCAGCGCCGCCGTCTCGTGGCTAGCCACCACCGGCCGTGACGACGTTGCCAGCACTGCGGCCATTGTGCGGACGGCGTGCCAGAGTTCTGGACGTCGCTCGGCCGTAGCGACTACCTCTGCCGTCGCGTAGACACCGTGTCGGATCACTACCAGCCTGCCTTCATCGACGAGTGCCCGCACCTGCCAGCGCGTCAGTCCGGCGGCCATCCAGCGCGCGGTGGTCCCGATTTTCACCTGCTGGAGCACACCGGTCACGTCACTCCGCGTCACTCCTCATGCGTTCCCTGTATGCATCCATCGCATGCCCGCAACGCGCCACCCGCCTTTGCCGTCCAAACGGCGGAATTCTGTCCCGAATGCCCGGAAAATTCCGCCATTTCTCCGGCAACCCCGGTCTATGGACCCTTGGGGACGCAGTTGGGGACGCACAATGGTGGGCGCTGGTAGCGTGGCGGGCGTCATGGAGCTAAGCGACTGGCCTCCGGTGTCCGTCATCATCCCGGTGCGCAATGAAGAGGTGTACCTCGCGGACGCGGTCGAGCACGTGCTGACGCAGGACTATCCCGCCCCCTTGGAGGTCGTGCTCGCGGTCGGGCCGTCAAAGGACCGCACCGCGGAGATCGCAAGCCGCCTGGCAAGAACCGATCCGCGGGTCACCGCGATCAGCAACCCCTCAGGCACGATTCCGGCGGGGCTGAACCTCGCGTTCGGCGCGGCTCGCTATAACGTCGTCGCGCGGATGGACGGGCACGCGCTGATGCGCCCCGGATATCTGCGGACTGGGATTGCGACGCTGCTTGAGACAAAAGCCGCGGACGTGGGCGGGGTGATGGCGGCCGAGGGCATCAGTCGTTTTCAACAAGCAGTCGCCTGGGGCATGACGTCCAAGGCAGGTGTTGGCTCGGCCACCTGGCACACCGGTGGCGAGCCGGCCCCGGCGGACAGTGCATACCTTGGCATCTATCAACGCCACGCGGTCGAGCAAGCGGGCGGCTGGGACGAGGGCATGCTCCGCGCCGAGGACTGGGAGCTGAACTACCGGATAAGAGCCCGGGGCGGTCTCGTCTGGTGCACCCCGGCGTTGCAGGTCACCTACCGGCCTCGCGCAAGCATCAAGGCGCTCGCCTCCCAGTACTGGCACTACGGCAGGTGGCGTCGCGTTGTGATGCGCGAGCATCCCGAGACCGCCAGCTTCCGCTACCTCGCCCCGCCCGCGGCGGCGACGCTGTGCGCGCTTGGTCTCCTGACCGGGATCGCCGGACTGGCGGCCAGCCTCCCCTGGCTGGCCATCGCCGGGTTCGTGATCCCAGTCAGCTATCTGGCAGGGATCACTGTGGTGTCAGTGATCTTGTCCAGGGGGATGACCGGCGCGATCCGGGTCCGGCTGCCAATAGTTCTCGCGACCATGCACATGTGCTGGGGAGCTGGGTTTCTCACGAGTCCGCGCGGGCTGCATAGGGTCCCGGAGGAGAAACCACAGTACGTTAAGAGACATGGACTTTGATCTTCGGGGTTTGCTGGCCGAGCGCGGCCGCGAAGGATACGAGCTCTACGGGAAGTACCTGAACCCGCAGCAGCCGAAGACGCTGCACACGATCGGGTTCGACAAGATCTACACCAGGGCCGAGGGCGCCTACCTGTACGACAAGGACGGGAACAGGTACACCGACTTCCTGGCCGGTTTCGGGGTGTTCGCCGCGGGGCGCAACCACCCGGTGATCCGCAAGGCGCTGCACGACGCGCTTGACCTGGAGCTGGCCGAATGGACCCAGTTCGACTGCCAGCCGCTGCCGGGGCTGCTCGCCGAGCGGCTGCTCGCCAAGGCGCCGGGGCTGGAGCGGGTGTTCTTCTGCAACAGCGGCACCGAGGCGGTGGAGTCCGCGCTGAAGTTCGCCAGGTACGCGACCGGGCGCGGCCGGGTCATCTACTGCGACCACGCGTTCCACGGGCTGACCGCGGGGTCGCTGTCGATCAACGGGTCCAAGGAGTTCCGCAAGGGCTTCGGCCCGCTGCTGCCGGACACGGTCATCCCGCTGGGTGACATAGACGCCCTAGCCGCCGAGCTAAAGCGCGGCGACGTCGCGGCGCTGATCATCGAGCCGATCCAGGGCAAGGGCGTGCACATGCCGCCGGACGGGTTCCTGACCGCCGCGGCCAAGCTGCTGCACGAGAACGGTGCGCTGCTGATCTGCGACGAGATCCAGTGCGGGTTCGGCCGGACCGGGAAATTCTTCGCCTACCAGCACGAGGCGGATGTCCAGCCGGACATCGTGACCGTCGCCAAGGCGCTGTCCGGCGGGTACGTGCCGGTCGGCGCGATGCTGGCCAAGGGGTGGATCTTCGAGAAGGTCTTCTCCTCCCAAGACCGGGTGATGGTGCACTCCACCACGTTCAAGGCGGGCACGATGGCGATGGTCGCCGGGCTCGCCTCGCTGCACGTGCTGGAAACCGAGGGACTGACCGAGAATGCCGCGAAAACCGGAGCGGCGCTCAGTACGGCCCTGCAAACCCTCGCACAGAAGTACGACGTGCTCGCGGACGTGCGCGGGCGCGGCCTGATGATCGGGCTCGAGTTCGACAAGCCCGGGTCGCTGCGGGCAAGAGCCAACTGGAAGATGCTCCAGGCCGCCCGGGTCGGGCTGTTCTCCCAGACGCTGGTCGTGGCGCTGTTCCAGCGGCACCGCATCCTCACCCAGGTGTCGGCGGACTTCATGGAAGTGATCAAGCTGATCCCGCCGCTGATGATCTCCGAGGAGGACGTCAAGGCGTTCGCCGACGCGTTCGGCGAGGTGCTGGAGGATGCGAGCAAGGGGAGCGGGCTGATGCTGGACTTCGGCCGGACGCTGGCCAAGCAGGCGATCAAACGCTGATCAAACGCTGAGCAGCGCTTCCGCGACCGCCAGGTCTCCCGGATAGGTGATCTTGATGTTGCGCTCGCTGCCCCGCACGATGTGCACCGGCACGTCCGGCAGGTAGCGGAGCACGACGCCGCAGTCGTCGGTCGGCGCGAACTGCGGATCACCGGCGGCCAGCTCGTGTGCCTTCGCGATCACCGGCAGGCGGAAGCACTGCGGCGTCTGGCAGCGCCACACCTGATCCCGCGGCGGCACCTCGGCCATGACACCGTCCGCGGCCAGCACGATCGTGTCCGACGAGGGCACCGCGGTCCCGACCGCGTCATGCGCCGACAGCGCCGCGACGCAGTCGGCGATGATCCGCTGGTCCACCAGCGGCCGGGCGGCGTCGTGCAGCAGCACGCCGCAGTCCGCACCGGAAAGCACAGCCAGGGCGGCGCGGGTCGAGTCTGGCCGCCCGGCGCCGCCCTCGATGACCGCGGAAACCTTGCCGAAGCCGGCCAGCATCGACCGGACCGGCGAGACGTACCCGCGGGCCATCACGACCAGGACCTCATCGACGCCGGGCGCCACGTCGAACGCGGCGACGCAGTGTTCGATCAGCGTCCTGCCGCCGAGCCGGAGCAGTTGCTTGGGCTGGTCGCTGCCCATGCGCTGCCCGGTCCCGCCGCCGAGCACCACCGCCACAATCCGCATGAGCCGGACTCTACCGGGCAGGCGTGTTGGTCCGGGACCGGGGCATGAACCGCCGGTAAGTTGGGTACCGCTCGAAGTGGATCACGGCGGTCGGGGGCCGCTGGGAGGACACGGATGACTGTTGCGCTGGTCCTCGCGGCTGAAGCTGACGCCAGCATGTGCGGGCAGCTCGCGGCGCTTGGTGTGCGCAGGGTGGACCTGGCGGGAGCCGGCCGTGGCCGGGATTACGGCTCCGGCCTGCTCACGGTGGCTGCCGCGGCCCGGGTCGCCGGGGAACGGGTGCTGATCTGCGTCGGCGAGGGCGCCATTCCCGGTGACGTACTGGCCCGGCTGCTGGGCGCGGGCGGCACCGCCGCCTTTTCCGGGCGGGGCACGCAGGCCGGCCTCGGCGCGCTGGTCGCGGACACTCCGGACCTGAACGCGCTCGCCGATGCCGCCGAATGGCTGGCCGCGTCGCCCGAGGCGGACGATCCGCTCGGCGCGCTGCTCGGGGAACTGGCCAGGCGCGGCGTGAAGACTCGTGTGCTGGACGCCGGGCCGGACGCCGAGGGGATGATCGCGCAGGCGATCGCCGACCCCGCCGCCCGGACCCTGGCCCGGTTGGCGCTCGCGCGCGACCTCGCGCCGGCCACGCTGTACGGGATCTCGCTGGGGCTCGGGCTGGTCGCGGCGGTCTGGTTCAGCGCGCCGACGCTTGGCGCGCGGGGCATCGGCATCGCCGCGCTGGCCGGCGCGTTCGTGTCCGGACGCGCCGGTGGCCTTGTCGCCGCGTCCGGCCGGTGGACCGGCCCGGCCCTTGACTGGCTCGGCACCGCGATTTCCCTGGTCACCGAGCTCGCCGTGTACTGTGCCCTGGCGCTGAGCGCGGCCCCGCCGGGCCTGAACGGACTCTGGGGGAACGCGCTGCGGCACACGGCCGTCGCCAGCTGGGCTGGTGGCGGATCGCTTGGCATGTGGCGGCTGGCCATGGCCGCCATGGGCATGCTCGGCATCCGGCGGCTGGGCGAACTCTGCTACGACCAGGCGGCCGGCGGCCAGCGGCTGCACCGCGAGGCGATGCGCCGGGTAGAGCAGGCGATCACGCTGCCCACGGGCGAGCGGTACGCGGTCATCGCGATCACGGCGGTGCTGTTCGGCCCGCGCGTGACGTTTCTCGCCCTGCTCGGCCTCGGCGCGCTCGCCGTCGCCTACGTGCTGGCGGGCCGCGCGCTCGGCTCCGCGATAATGACAGTCATCTTGCCTATCCGGGGGGACGACCCCCCGGAACCCCCCGCGACCCCGGGGGGCGACCCCCCGGGATCCCCCCGCGAGTCAGGGGCTGCCCGCCCCCAACACCCCCGGGACACCCCCTGGGACCTACCCGCGTACCGGAACGACGGGCGGCTCTCCCGGTGGATCGGCGGCGTGGTGCAGGGCAGGCTGCCGCCACTGCTGCCGGTGCTGGTCGGTCTCATGGTGGCCGGCACGCTGTCCGCGCTCGGCCTCGCCAACCTGCCCGGCATCTTGATCCTGACCCCGGTGGAGGGCATGCTGCTCGCCGCCCTCGGTTCTTCGCACCCGCACGACGGGCGCCGCGACTGGCTGGTTCCGCCGCTGCTGCTGGCCGGCGAGTTCGTGTTCATCGCCGCCCTAGGCCTGTCCCGCAGCGTCGCCCCCGCGGCGGTGTTCACGCTGCTCGGCGCCGTCGTGCTGCGGCACGTAGACGTCGGCTTCCGCGCCCGGCACCGCAGCGGGATCTCCGCGGACGTGCTCGGCCTGGGCTGGGACGGGCGGATGCTGCTGCTCGGGCTCGCGGCGCTGGCCGGCCAGGCGCCGTTGGCTTACATCGCGTTTTCGGGATACCTTTGGGTGCTCTTCGCCTGGGATTTCCTCGGCGGATGGCTCCTGGAAACCGAGGTGGAAACCGAGGTGGAACCGAGGCCGAGCAGGCCCAGTTCGGAGGGTGACCCCGCGTGATCGGTATCGTCCTGGCGGCGGGCGCCGGGCGCCGCCTCCGGCCGGACACCGACGGGCTGCCGAAGGCGCTGCTCCCCGTCGACGGCGACGTCACCATCCTGGACATCGCGTTGCGCAACCTGGCCGCGGTGGGCCTGCACGACATCGTGATCGTGGTCGGCTACGCCGCGGACGTCGTCCGCGAGAGGAAGGCCGCCCTGGAAAAGCGGCACGACGTCACGCTGAGCCTGGTCCAGAACGACCGGGCGGAGGAGTGGAACAACGCGTACTCGCTGTGGCTGGCCCGCGACCACTTCGCCGAAGGCGCGCTGCTGGTCAACGGCGACACCGTTCACCCTGCCTCGGTCGAGCACACGCTCCTGAGCAAAGAACACGCCGCGGACATCGTCCTCGCCGTAGACGACGTGAAACACCTCGCCGACGAAGAGATGAAGGTCACCCGCACCGCCGACGGCACGCTGGCCCGCATCACCAAGAACATGGACCCGGCCGGCGCGTACGGCGAGTACATCGGCGCGACGCTGATCCGGCCGCCGGCCGCGAACAAGCTGGCCGACGCGCTCGAGGCGACCTGGCGCCGGGACCCGTCGCTGTACTACGAGGACGGCTTCCAGGAGTACGCGAACCGCGGCGCCCCCATCGGCATCGCGCCGATCGGCACGGTCGACTGGGTCGAGGTCGACAACCACGATGATCTGCGTCGTGCGCGCGAGATAGCTACCCGCTGCTAATCTCCCTGTTAGCTTACGTTCGCCGCGCCGATACTGAGGAACCGCGAAAGTGCCCCTGCTGGCCCGCATGCTCGCCGCGCCGCTCGTCGTCGACGTGCGGCCCGGCGCGATCGCGGATCTCGGCGCCCTGCTCGCCGACCAGCGGATCGCCACCGAGGGCCGGATCGCCATCGCGGTCGGCCCGGGGCAGGGCGACAGCGTGCTCGCCGAGCTCAGCCACCTCCCCGCCAAAGAGGTCTACCGCGTCCCGGACGGGACCGTGGATACCGCGGTCACGCTCGGCAAGCAGCTCCGGGCCGGCACCTACGAGGCGGTGGCCGGCATCGGCGGCGGGCGGACCATCGACGTGACGAAGTTCGCCGCGCACATGGCCGGCATCCCGATGGTCTCGGTGGCCACGAACCTGGCGCACGACGGCATCGCCTCGCCGGTCAGCTCGCTGGAACACGAGTCGGGCAAGGGCTCCTACGGCGTGGTCGCCCCGGTGGCGGCCGTCGTCGACCTCGACCGGGTCAAGGCCGGCGAGCCGCGCATGGTCAAGGCAGGCATCGGCGACGTGGCCGCCAAGCTGTCCGCGATCGCGGACTGGGAACTGGCCGCCGCCGACCAGGGCGAGCCGGTCGACGGCCTGGCGGTCACGCTGGCCCGCACCGCGGCCGCGGCCGTGCTCCACCAGCCCGGCACAACCCAGGACGACGGCTTCCTCACCGTGCTGGCCGAATCGCTGCTGATGTGCGGCCTGGCCATGTCGGTGGCCGGCTCCAGCCGGCCGTGCAGCGGCGGCGATCACGAGATCATGCACGCGATAGACCAGCTGTTCCCCGGCACCGCCAACCACGGCGAGCTAGCCGGCGTGGGCGCCCTCTTCTGTTCCTTCCTGCGGCAGAACGACATACATTTCACCGTCATCTCGTCCTGCCTCGCCCGCCACGGCCTGCCGCGCACGCCGAGTGACCTCGGCCTCACCGACGCGGAGTTCACCAAGGCCGTGCTGCACGCTCCGGCCACCCGGCCCGGCAGGTACACGATCCTGGAGCGGCTCGGCCTCGACGAGGACGCGGTCGCCCGCCGCGTCGCGGAGTTCACCGATGCCGTCGCTTGACGAGGTGCGCGAGGCGGGGCAGCCGCCGCAGGTGCTGGCCCGGCTGAACGACGAGCACTGGGCGGGCCGGCTGTACATGCGCAAGGTGTCGCCGTACGCCACGTTGTGGTTCGCCAGGCACCACTGGTCGCCGAACGCGGTCACGGTCGCGTTCATGGTTTCCGGTGTCGCGGCGGGGGTGCTGGCCGCCGTGCCGGGAATCGCCGCGGCGATCGGCGTTTTCCTGCTGATCCAGCTGTACCTGCTGTTCGACTGCTCGGACGGTGAGCTGGCCAGGTACACCAGGCGGTTCTCGGCGACCGGGGTATTCCTCGACCGGATGGGCCACTACATCGGCGAGGCGCTGCTGCTGGCGGGCCTGGGCATCCGGGCGCAGGGACACTTCTCGCTGACCGGCGGCTACGTGACGATCGGGCTGGCCGCGGCGGTGTGCGCCACGCTGATCAAGGCGGAGACCGACGGGGTGGCCGTGGCACGGGCCTCGTCCGGGCTGGGCAGCACGCACGACGACGAGGCGCTGGCGCCCAGGTCACAAGGGCTTGCGCTAGCGCGGAGGCTAGCTTCTGTGTTCCGGGTACACCGGGCCATCCAGGCGGTCGAGCTGTCCGCGCTGATCTTGCTGACGGCGATCATCGACGCGGGCACCGGCACGCTGACCGCGACCCGCGTGCTGGCCGTGGCGGCGCTGATCATCGGCGTGCTGATCGCCGCCGCGCACCTGGTCGCGATCGTCGCGTCGAGCAGGCTGAGGTGAGCGTGCCGGTGAAACTCTCCTGTGTCATCCTCACCATGGGCGACCGCCCCGCGGAACTGCTTCGCGCCGTGGACAGCGTGCTCGCCCAGCAGAGCGAGGTCGAGGTCGTCGTGGTCGGCAACGGCACCGAGGTGACCGGGCTGCCCGGTGGTGTCAAGACGATCAGCCTCGCGGACAACGTGGGCGTCGCGGCCGGCCGCAACGTCGGCGTCGAGGCGTGCGACGGGGACGTCGTGCTGTTCCTCGACGACGACGGCTGGTTCCCGGATACCGACCTGGCCGACTACGTCAGCGACAGGTTCGCCGCCGACCCGCGGCTCGGGGTGCTGTCGATGCGGGTGGTGGATCCCGATGGCGGGCCGGGCGCTCGCTGGCATGTGCCGCGGCTGCGGGCCGGAGATCCGGAGCGTTCCTCGGTCGTGACGGTGTTCCTCGGCGGTGCCTCCGCGATCCGGCGAACCGCGTTCCTCGAAGCCGGGGGGTATCCGGCGCTGTTCTTCTACGGACATGAGGAGTCCGACCTGGCGTGGCGGCTTCAGGACCGCGGCTACCGGATCGAGTACGACGCGGCCGTGCGGATGTGCCACCACGCGATGCCGAACGCCCGCTACGACTCGTTCCGCCGCCGCGACGGCCGGAACCGGGTGCTGCTGGTCCGCCGCAACCTGCCGTGGCCGTTCGCGGCGCTGTACCTGGCGGACTGGATGGCGCTGACCGTGCTCAGAGAGCGCGGCAAGCCCGCCCACCTGCGCCCCTGGTTCGCCGGGTTCGCCGAAGGCTGGCGCCTCGACCCCGGACCGCGCCGCCCGATCTCGCTGCGCACCGCGTGGCGGATGACCAAGGCCGGCCGCCCGCCAGTCATCTGACCCATTTGTATTGCTTATACAATTTGACCGTCAGGCCGGATCAGGGTTATCGTCAAAGCGACGATCCGTTGGATGGTAAGAGCGCCCGGGCCAAGATAAGGCCGTGCCCCGGGCGGCATGCAGAGCAGAGGCGGACCCGGGGCTCACGTCGTCCATTGTACCCTGCGGTCGCCTGACGGAACCACGCATGTTCTGGAGGCGCTGTCATGTCGTGTCAGCCACCTGGATGGTCTACCCGGGTCTTTGCCGCGCCCAGGCTGGATCGGTACCAGCAAGCCGCCCGTTCTGGCGGCGTCCACGCATTCGACCTGTACCGCTGGAATCTGCAGGTCTCGGAAGCGTTCTACCCCGCATTGTCCTGCCTCGAGATCAGCCTCAGGAATGCGCTGCACAGTCAGCTCCGGATCAGGTACGGCCGGGAAGACTGGTGGGCTGTCGCCCGTCTGGATGGCCATGACGACGCTAAGGTGCGGCAGGCAACCGATGATCTACGTGCTCGCCAGCACACATCCGTGCCCTGCGCGGACGGTATCGTCGCCGAACTTTCCCTGGGCTTCTGGGTATCCCTGCTCAGCCGTCGCTACGATCGCTACCTTTGGGTTCCGGCATTGCACCGGTCATTTCCTGGGTACCACGGCCGCCGTGAACGGCTGCACGATAGTTTCGACTCGGTACGCAGGTTCAGAAACAGGATCATGCATCACGAGCCGGTGCACCATAGGCACCTGGCTGCTGATCATCAAAAGATCTACCGTCTGCTCGGCTACATCGAACCTCTTACCGTTACATGGCTAATGGGATTCGACCGCGTACCCGCTGTACTGGCGGCCCGCCCCGGGCAGACAGCTCATGCCAGATAGCTCCGAGCTGAGCGTGCTCTGGCAAGTACTGGACCAGTTGCGGGGACTGCTCAGCCCGGGCCAGCTCCGCGTTCTCGTGCTTAGCTTGGTCTTCAGCCGCTCGCAAGACGAGAGCCGGTGGACGGAGCTGCTCGCCGAGTCGCACCCCGATCTGGGAGATCTCCTGACTGGGCTCCCGGCCGAGAATCTGGCGGATGCGCACCTTCCAGCTTCGGCAGTCAGGGCGATGCTGGAAGCCACTGATCTTATCGTCAGGCGCATGGGGGGCGATCGCGCATTCAGGCATCTGCTCGAGGACTTCGCGACGCGCGCGGGCGTCAAAGGGGCCGAGGTTTACACCCCCGCCTCGGTCGCGGGGCTCTTGGCTGGCATGGCCGACGTGGGTCCGCGGCTGACGGTCTACGATCCGTTCTGCCGCTCTGGCGAGATGCTGACAGCGTTCACGTTGCGGGCACTCGACGAGGAACCGAAAGCCGCTCTGAAGCTTCACGGCGAGACCCCGAACGCCGAATCCCTCGCCTTCGCCACCATGAATGCGACCTTGCATGCACAGGAATACGACCTCAGGTTGGTACCCGCCGACGAGGTCCTGTCTCGCCCATCGACCAGCGGCAGGTTCTCGCACATAGTCGCTAATCCGCCGTTCAACATGTCTAACTGGACCAGCCGCGATTCTCGCCACTGGCTATTCGGTCCACCCCCGCCTGGGAATGCCAACTTCGCCTGGCTGCAGCACATCGTGGAGCGTCTCGCGGCAGATGGCCAGGCAGCTGTCCTCATGCCGAACGGGGCCTTGTCCAGCACAAATCGACGGGAACGCCACATTCGCGCGCAGATGGTAGAGACAGGCTGCGTCGAGGCCCTGGTCTCGCTTCCACCGGGGCTGTTCCGGAACACGGGGATACCAGTAACCGTCTGGCTGCTGACTCCGCCGGGACCGGCTCGGGCCGAGATCTTGTTTGTCCGCTCCCTTGAGGTCGGTCACGTGCACAGTGAGCTAAGCGCTGCTCAGACAGAGAGGATCATCAGCGCGGTGCGGGGATGGCGACATGGAGTCAGCCCGCAGGGATCCGGCGTGATCGCCGTGCCGCTCGCGCGCATCCGCGAGGAAGGCTATGACCTTAGCCCAGCCCTTTACCTCACGCAGCCACGTTACGCGCGCGCCGACGGTGACGCCCTAGCCAGCATTCGGGCACTTGTCCGCCAGCTAACGGACCAGCATCAGCAGGCTGCGGGAACCGACGCCATTGCCGTGCGGGTGCTCAGGGAGCTAAATGAGGTGAGCGGCCCGGCAGACGCGGCGGAATCCGGGTGGGCGCGAACCCGGCTCGGTGAAGTCTGCGAACTCATACCTGGCGCTCCTACGCGCGACGTCGTTGACGGCTCCGTGCCCGTGGTTAAGCCCAAGAACATCGTGTCCGGGCGGGTTACCGGCGTGACTGACCGAGTTTCCGAGGATGATGCGGCGAGCCAGTCCCGATATCAGATCCGTGGCGACGACATCTTGTGCGTGCGAGTCGGCTCGATTGGTCGCGTAGCCCTGGCAAGTACCGATCAGGCGGGCTGGGTTTTCGGTAGTGGCCTGATCTGCGTCCGGCCATCGGGGCAGGTGGATCCTCAGTTCCTCGCCCGATACTTCGCACACCCAGACGTTGCGGACTGGTTTTCCCGCCGCGCGCAGGTCAGCACCGCGGTGCCGAGCATCAGCCGGAAGGCACTTGAAACTCTACCCATCACGCTTCCACCATTGGAGACACAGCGATCCATCGTCCGCGTGTTCGCCGTTCTCGACGAGAAGATTGCGGCACACCAGCGGATCTGCACGACCACGGCCGAGCTCCGCGATGTGCTCTTGCCCTTGCTGTTCTCCGGGCGGTTGACCGCGCCAGACCCCTAGCGCGTCGGCGCCGGTCATCTGAATTCCCTTTCCTTCCCGCAATGTGAACGGAAGTCCGTTCGGCTCCGTGAATACAGGTAGTGGGGAGAATCTCCGCGTGGAGAGGGGACTTTCAATGATCTGTCTTCGGTGCGGGCGCGAGTCTGCCATCAGCTCGGCCAGCTGCCCGAGCTGCGGCGCTCCGATGCCCGCCACCAATCTGACCGGTGATACCGCGACCCCCGCGGTGTCCGCCAGACCGCCTGCCCAGGCGCAGGCATTCCGCCTGGATCCGGCCCGGTGGGCGTTTGGCGACCGGGTTTGCGGCGCGGCGACCGTCGTGCTGTTCATCTCGCTGTTCCTGCCGTGGTACTCAGCGAGCGCGTCGTTCGCTGGAATCTCCGCGAGCTCGTCGGTGGACGCGCTCACCGCGCACGGCTACCTGTACCTAGTGCTGGTCCTCGCCCTGCTGATGGTTGGTTACCTGGTCGCCTACGCGGGCGTGCGGGAGATGCCCGCGCTCCCGCTCAGCCATGAGCGCCTGCTCGCGGTGGTGGCAGGCATCAACCTGGTGCTCGTGTTCATCGCGGTGATCTTCAAGCCCAGCGGCGACGGCGTGGTCAACGTCGGCTGGAGCTTCGGCGCCTTCATCGGCCTGATCGCCGCGATCGCGGCGCTCGCCCCGATGGCCAGGTCCTGGATCCAGGCCCGCCGCTAGCGCCCCCTAGACCCGAGGGCTGGCGGGCGTCCCACCCGCACGCCAGTCCTCGGCCCACCATGGATTATTGCGGACACTTACCCCCCCGAACTGGGAGGGTAACTGTCCGCAATGATCTGGTGTCCCTGACAGCACGCCTGGAATGTGATGAGGTGTCCGATTTGGGGGGGGCGGCGGTGCCGCGCGTGCTACACGGACGTGCCGCCGTCTACGGACAGGGTGGCGCCGGTGACGAACGAGCTCTCGTCGCTGGCGAGGAACACCATGGCCCGCGGGCGGCGGGCAGCGACCCGGTCGCGGCGGCCAGCGCCGGCGTGCGGGTGCCGCGGATCAGGCTGCTCGCCTATCTGGCCGCGGCCGGCGGCGCGGGCGCGGTCGGTGCGGTGATCGCGCTCCAGACCCTGTACGTGGAGCCCACCTCGGTGTTCAGCATTCAGTACAGCGTGTACATGCTGTTGATGGTGCTGATCGGGGCATCGGCACGATCGAGGGCCCGGCGCTCGGCGCGCTCGCCGTGGCCGTGACGCTGCTCGCGCCGCGCGGGCCGTGGGGATGGCCGGCGACCGGTTCGGCTGGAGCCTCCTCCCGGTCGGTTATCTGGTGCGCGAGCCGCGTCTATTAGCATCAAATGGTGGAAGTCAGCTGGGGGAACAGGCTGCGTCTGCCGCCCATGCTCACCGTGCGGCAGCTGCCACGCGGCTGGCTGGCGGGGGCTCTGGTGGCGAGTGCGCTGTTCGCCGCGGGGGTCGCGTTGTTCAGCAGCAATCCGTTGCACCAGCTGTGGGGAGCCTGGGCCGCGTGCTCCTATGCGGCCGCCGCCGGGGTGGCGATGGCGTGGCGGTCCCGGATCGGGGTCGATGTCGCGCTTGGCGTGATTGTCTGCGGTGCGATCCTCGTCCCGCTTGTCTGGATGGCCTGGCACGGCGAAGGGCAGCCAGAGGTCAACGTGGTGGTCCGCTCGGCCAGCCTGCTGATCCATCACGGCACCCCCTACGAGGCTCCGAACGTCCTCGCGAAGACCACCGACCCCAACGCCTACAACCCTTACCTGCCGGTCATGGCCGTCTTTGGCCTGCCGCAGGCCCTGTTCGGCGGCAACGCCATCACCGATCCCAGGGTGTGGTTCGGCGTCGTGTTCATCGTGGTGTTCGCGTTCGCGCTGCGGGTGGGCGGGGCCAGGGACTACCTGCGCTGGGCGGTGCTGATGACCGCCTCCCCGATCATCGCGTTCGAGCTCGCGGTCGGCGGCACCGACGTGCCGATGGTCGCGTTCATGTGCCTTGGCTTCGCGTTCCTCTGGCGGCACGGCGGGGAGCTGGCGGCCGGGCTCGCGCTCGGCGTCGCGTCGTCGATGAAGGCGACCTGCTGGCCGGCGCTGGCCGTCGCGCTGGTGCTGCTCGTCGTGCGCGATGGCAAGCGGGCCGCGCTGCGGTTCTGCGGGACGGCGCTGGCCGTGATGGTGGTCTGCGTCGGGCCGTTCGTCTTGACCGGGGCCAGATCGCTGGTGAAGAACACGATCCTGTTCCCGCTGGGCCTGGCGCACGTGCAGTCCGCCGCGGCGAGCCCGCTGATCGGGCACCTGATCGCCCAGACCGGCCACGTCGGGCACGACATCGTGGTCGGGCTGCTGATCCTCACCGGGGTGGCGATCGCTGCGTCGCTGGTGGTCTGGCCGCCGCGTGACGTGCCGGCCGCCATGTGGCGGCTGGTACTCGGGCTGTCCCTGATGTTCGTGCTCGCGCCGTCCACCAGGTTCGGCTACTTCATCTATCCGGCCGCGTTGGTCGGCTGGCTGCTGATCTGCCAGGCGGGCCGTCGCCAGGACATCAAACCCGCGCCGCCACCCCCGGTCGCCCTGGCCAGGCGCGGCTAGGCCGGACCGGCTAGGTCCGCGAACTCGGCCTGCCACTGCGCGTACCAGCGGTCGAACCACGGATGGGCCGCCGCCAGCGGCACGATGTACTGGACGGTCTGTGCGTAGTAGCTTCGCTGCTTGGCCGGTGCCAGGTTCCGCAGCGTCTGCACGTTGCTCGCCCGATCCGCGAGCTTGACCAGCACCGCGTCCCGTGGCGCCCGGCGCAGCTCGCGCAGGTACTCCTCCTTGACCTCGGCCTTGTCCTCGCCCGGGCCGGCCTCCGGCTTGGTCACCCAGCCGACCAGGTGCGCCACCCGGGTGCCGAATTGCTCGACGAGTTCCGCCGCCGTGCACTCGGTGTCCTCGAGCACGTCGTGCAGCACCGCCGCGCACAGCACGTCCGCGTCCCGCTCGCCCGCGCCGCGCACCAGGATCTCCAGCGCCTCGAGCAGATGCTCCAGGTACGGCGCGCCGGTCGGCCGGCGCTGGTCGCCATGCCAGGTCGTCGCGAACCGCACCGCCCGGGCGACCGCCTCCGCCGTCGTCGC
>DASRFJ010000368.1:0-5087 GCA_035651595.1 Streptosporangiaceae bacterium
CGCGCCGGACGCGCCGGACGCGCCGGAGGCGACAGACGCCGCGGATCCCGGGGGGACGAGGGTGCCGACGGGGTTGACCTTGCCGTCTTCGGCGAAGCCCCAGTCGAGCAGCTTCTCCGCGGAGATGATCTCGGTCAGCGCGGGGCAGTGCAGCAGCGACACGATCAGCGTGACGCCGTTGCGGCGGGCCATACCCACGTACGTCGCGCCGGCCGCGCTGGTCCAGCCGATCTTGCCGCCGATGCCGCCGCGGTAGTCGGTGAGCAGGCCGTTCTGGTTCCACAGCCCGACGGACTTGTGCGGCTTGATCGGGAACAGGCCGCCCCGGACGGTGTCGTATTTCATGAACGCGGGCATGGTCAGCGCCTGCCGGGCGATCAGCGCCAGGTCGTAGGCGGAGGTGTGCTGGCCGGGTGCGTCCAGGCCGTTCGGATCCTCGGCGACGGTATCGTCCGCTTGGAGGTGCCTGGCCTCGGCGTTGATCAGCGAGATGCCGCGCGCGTACGACCCGGTGCCCTCGGCCAGCGCCACCGCGGCGTCGTTGGCCGAGATCGTCAGCAGGGCGGTGAACAGCTCGGACACCTGGTACTGGTGCCCGGCGAGCAACCCGATGTCGTTCGGCGTCTGGGATGCCGCCAGCTTCGAGGCGACCACCGAAGCCGTCGGGTTCAGCGCCGGGATCAGCGCGACCGCCGTCAGCACCTTGAGCGTCGATGCCGGGCGGAACTGCCCGTGCGGATCCTTCGCGGCGAGCACCTGGCCGGTGCCGGCGTCGGCGATCACCCACGCCGACGCCTTGATTCCCGGCAGCTTCGGCGCGCGGCCAGCGGGATAGTTGACGATCACGCCCGTCCCCGCCAGCTGCGACCCGCCGATGACGGCAGGCGCCGAGCCCACGATGCCAGCTGGGCCGGCGGTCGCCGTCAGGACACCAGCGGCTATCGCTCGTGCCAGCCCCGTCACGATGAACAGCGTCCAACCTCCAAACCATGCCCCGTTCGGGAGGGTACCCGTTCGCTAGCTGTGAGTGCCAGCACCGGCCGCCCGTTCCGCGCGAGGCGCCACGGTTACGCTTGGCGCATGGAACGAATGTCGGAGTCAGGCCTGCCCATTCAACCTGTCTACGGCGCGGAACATGAGCGCCCCGGCGAGTACCCGTTCACCCGCGGCGTGTATCCGGGCATGTACACCAAACGGCCGTGGACCATGCGGCAGTACGCCGGCTTCGCCACCGCCGCGGAATCCAACCGCCGCTACCACGAGCTGATCGCCAACGGCACCACGGGCCTGAGCGTCGCGTTCGACCTGCCCACCCAGATGGGCTACGACTCCGACGCGCCGCAGGCGCACGGCGAGGTCGGCAAGGTCGGCGTCGCGATCGACTCGGTCGAGGACATGCGGATCCTGTTCGGCAACATCGCGCTGAACGCCGTCTCCACGTCGATGACGATCAACGCCCCCGCCGCGCTGCTGCTGCTCATGTACCAGACGGTCGGCGAGGAGCAAGGCGCCGCCGCGCAAAGCCTCAACGGCACGATCCAGAACGACGTGCTCAAGGAGTACATCGCCCGCGGCACCTACATCTACCCGCCGCGCCCCTCGCTGAGACTTGTCGCCGACACGTTCAAGTATTGCAAGGAAAATCTCCCCAAGTGGAATACCATATCGATTAGCGGTTATCATATGGCAGAGGCCGGCGCCACGCCGGTCCAGGAGATAGCGTTCACGCTCGCCAACGCGAAGGAGTACGTCAGGGCCGCCCTGAGCGCGGGTCTCGAGGTCGACGAGTTCGCGCCCCGCCTGTCGTTCTTCTTCGTCGCGCGCACGACGCTGCTTGAGGAGGTGGCGAAGTTCCGCGCCGCCCGCCGCATCTGGGCGCGGATCATGAAGGACGAGTTCAAGGCGAACGACCCGAAAAGCCAGATGCTGCGGTTCCACACGCAGACGGCAGGCGTGCAGCTGACCGCGCAGCAGCCGGAGGTCAACCTGATCCGGGTGAGCATCCAGGCGCTGGCCGCGGTGCTCGGCGGCACGCAGAGCCTGCACACGAACTCCTTCGACGAGGCGCTCGCGCTGCCCAGCGCGCGAGCCGCGCGGCTGGCGATCAGGACACAGCAGGTGATCGCCAGCGAGACCGACCTGACCGCGACCGCCGACCCGTTCGCCGGCTCGTACGCGATCGAGTCGATGACCGACGACATCGAGCAGGCCGCGACGAAGCTCATCGGCCAGGTCGACGACATCGGCGGCGCGGTCGCCGCCATCGAACGCGGCTTCCAGAAGGACGAGATCGAGCAGGCCGCGTACCAGGTCGCGCAGGAGATCGACAACGGCGAACGCGTCATCGTCGGCGTCAACAAGTACCAGGCAGACAGCGAAGAACGCTACGAACCGCTCAAGGTCGACCCAGCCATCGAGGCGGCGCAAGCACGCAAGCTAAGCGACTTGCGAGCGGCCAGAGATAACGTATCGGTCAGTCGAGCCCTGTCCGTTCTGAAAAAAAGCTCTGAGAATGAAAGCGACAACGTGCTCTACCCGATACGAGACGCGCTGCGCGCCGGAGCCACGCTTGGCGAGACGTGTGACGCGCTGCGTGACGTGTGGGGTGAGTACCGGCCCGACTAAACCCAGGGGGTCCGGGGGTCGGCTCCCCCGGGTAGGAATGGAGACGGCATGGCCATCGACTGGAATCCCTCGCACGGTCCCACGCTCGGCGTCGAGTGGGAAGTGCAGCTGATCGACGGCGAGACCATGCAGCTCAGGCAGGAAGCCGGAAAGATCCTCAGCGAGCTGCCGGTCATCGGGGATACCGGCGAGCATCCGCGACTGCGGCACGAGCTCATGCAGTCGACGGTCGAGGTCGTCACCGGCATTTGCAGCACGGTGTCAGAAGCCAAGGACGACCTGGCCGAAATGATCACCGAACTCCAGCGCGTCGCAACCCCGCACGGTATTGTGCTCGCATGCGCCGGAACCCACCCGGTGGGCGACTGGCGCGATGCGACGATGGCGCCCATCCAGCGCTATGCGGAGCTTGTCGATCAGATGCAATGGCTTGCTCGCCGGATTCAGACCTTCGGCGTGCATGTACATGTGGGAATACATGACGGCGCGAAGGCGATACCAATCGTCAACGCGCTTGCCGCATATTTGCCGCACTTCCTCGCGCTTACCGCGTCGAGCCCGTTCTGGTGCGGCGATGACACGGGTCTCGCCTCGAGCAGGTCCGTGACCTTCGGCACGCTGCCGACGTCCGGGCCGCCGCCACGCCTGGCGGACTGGGCGGAGTTCGAGGAGTACATGGACGTCCTGCTGCGCGCGGGGACGATCAGGACCATCAAGGAGGTCTGGTGGGACATCCGGCCGCACCCGGACTTCGGCACCGTCGAGGTACGCATGTTTGACGGCACGCCGACGCTCCGCGAGGTAGGCATGGCCGCCGCGCTCGCGCAGTCCCTGGTCCAGCTCTTCGACTACCAGCTCGACCGCGGCTACACGCTGCCGTCCCCGCCCGCGTGGCTGGTCCGCGACAACAAGTGGCGCGCGACCCGCTACGGCCTCGACGCGATGGTCATCACCGACGACGACGGATCCACCGCGCCGATGCGCGACGAGCTGTACGAGCTGTTGCGCGCGCTTGAGCCGGTGGCGGATAGGCTTGGCTGTGCCGACGAGCTTTCCGTCGCCGACGAGGTGCTTGAGTACGGTGCCTCCTACGAGCGGCAGCAGGCCGTCTACCGGCGGACGGGGGACCTCAACGACGTCGTACGGTCGCTGGTATGGGAGTTCGCCGAAGACAAGTTCTTTGACGGGCAGAGCCATCACGGGGGTGAACATGGAAGGCAATGATCTCGTCGCGGATCTCGACAGTTTCCTGGCCCAGCACGAGGCCGAGCTGATCGAGTTCCGCCGCGACCTGCACGCGAACCCGGAAACCGGGTTCGCCGAGCACCGCACCACGCGCCGGGTGGCGCTGCGGCTGGCTGCCGCAGGTCTCCGGCCGGTCATCCTGCCCAAGGGAACCGGTCTGCTGGTGGACATCGGCACCGATTATTCCGAACGATCGGTGGTGGCACTGCGCGCGGACCTTGATGCGTTGCCGATGGCGGACGAGAAGCAGGTGCCTTACGCGTCGACCGTGCCGGGCGTCTGCCATGCGTGCGGGCACGACGTGCACACCACCGTGCTGGTCGGCACCGGGCTGTTCCTCGCCCAGCAGGCGGCGGCCGGGCTGCTGCCCGGCCGGGTCCGGCTGCTGTTCCAGCCGGCCGAGGAGATCGGCACCGGCGCGCTCGAGGTGCTGTCGGCCGGCGGCATCTCGTCGGTCGGCCGGATCTTCGCGTTGCATTGCGACCCGCGGCTGGACGCCGGCCTGCTCGGCGTGCGGTCCGGGCCGATCACGGCCGCCTGCGACAAGATAGAGGTCCGGGTCACCGGGCCGGGCGGGCACACCGCGCGCCCGCACCTGACCGCGGACCTGGTGTACGCGCTCGGCAAGATCGTCACCGAACTGCCGGCCGCGCTCTCCCGCCGGGTGGATCCGCGGTCCTCGCTCAGCCTGGTCTGGGGACACATCAACGCCGGGGCCGCGCCGAACGCGATACCCGACGTCGGCGTGGCAACCGGAACGGTGCGCACCCTGGACGACGAGGCATGGCATTCGGCACCCGACCTGCTGAAGGGCCTTATCGATTCCGTCGCGGCCGCGTACGGCGTGTCCGCGGAGCTGATCTACGACCGTAACGTGCCGCCGACCGTCAACGACCCGGACTGTGCGCAGATGCTCACGGTGGCCGGCGAGGCGATGCTCGGCCAAGGCGGCGTGGTGCACACCCCGCAGAGCCTCGGCGGTGAGGACTTCGCCTGGTTCCTGGAGTCCGTGCCTGGCGCGCTGGCCCGCCTGGGGACCCGGGTGCCCGGCTCGGTCGAGTCCGTCGACCTGCACCAGGCCACGTTCGACGTCGACGAGCGCGCGATCGGCGTCGGCGTCCGCGTCATGGCCGCCACCGCGCTGACCGCCCTCTGGGACGGCGCCTCCCTGCGCGTCCCCCCGGCCCCACCCGCAACCGCCTACCACCCCCAATCCC
>DASRFJ010000369.1:0-21847 GCA_035651595.1 Streptosporangiaceae bacterium
GGGAGGTCGGGGGAACCGGGGGCGGGTCTGCTGACAGGAGGTGTCAGTGGACGGGTCGTAGCGTGCTGCCGACGAGCAGAGACGAAACTAAACCGGAGAGTGCGCCGTGAAAATCGGGTTGCTGGTGTTCCTGGCAAACGATCGCGAGGATAACAGTCCACGCACGTACGAGGACGTCCGCGACGTCGTAAAGCAGGCGGAGGCGGACGGATTCGACAGCATCTGGCTCGCCGACCACCTCCTCTATCGCTATCCGGGGGAGCCGGTGCGCGGCATCTGGGAAACCTGGACCGTGCTCGCCGCGCTCGCGGAGGCGACCGAGCGGGTCGAGATCGGGACGCTGGTGCTGTGCAATTCGTTCCGCAACCCGGCGATCCTGGCGAAGATGGCGACGACCGCCGACGAGGTGAGCGGCGGCCGGCTGATCCTGGGCATCGGCGCGGGCTGGCACGAGGCGGAGTACCAGGCATTCGGGCTGCCGTTCGATCATCGCGTGGCCCGCTTCGAGGAGGCCTTGCGGATCATCGGGCCGCTGCTGCGGACCGGGCACGTCGATTTCGCCGGACAGTATTACCAGGCGCGCGACTGCGCGGACGTGCCACGCGGCCCGCGTCCGGCGGGGCCGCCGCTGCTGGTGGGCGGCGAAGGGCCGCGCATGCTGCGGCTGGCCGCGCAGCACGGGGACTTCTGGAACACCGGCTACATGGGCCAGCCAGAGACCATGGCCGAGCCGATGGCCAGAATCGAGGCCGCGTGCCATGAGGTCGGCCGCGACCCGGCGACGCTGGGCGTCACGGCGCTCATCGGCCTGTGGTTCCCAGACCTCAAGCCGGCCAAGCCGGCCTTCTTCGACAAGCCCCTGACCGGATCGCCGCAAGAGATCGCCACGGCGATGCGCGGATACGCCGAACTAGGCGTGCCGCACATCATGTTCCAGTGTGAGCCGTACACCCCGGAATCGCGCAAACGGCTGACCGAGGCGCTGCACCTCTATCAAAACGATCTCTAATCAAAAGGCCTAGGATCGCGCCCGCAGCAACCGGACCGCGGCCAGCACCAGGGATGCCGACAGCACCAGCAGCACGAGCGCCATCGCGAGCTGGAACAGCACGAGCCGGGACTGCGGCTGGTACCTGACCCAGCTCACGTAGTGATGCGCGGCCAGCCACTGGCCTTGCGTGCCGCTGAAGTGGCCCATGCCCGCATAAAGCTTGAGTAGCTCTGCCGTCGTCACCACGTGCCCGGAAGGCGCGGTAATCCACCCGTTCAGCCACAGATCGTTCCAGTGCGATGGGTAGAAAGACCCGAAGGACTGGCGGGCAACTACCGGCGCAATGGACAGCAGCCGGGGGCGCAGCCACCACTGGCCGAGGAACAGGCACCCGGCGTAGCTGGCGGCGAACGCGGCCATCGCCGGGACCGTGCGCCGGATCGCGGCCGCGCTCAGCATCGCGAGCGCAAAAGCGAACACGGTCCAGCCCACGAGCGCGATCGGGGAAAGCCCGAATACATCCCAGTCCCAGCCCATGTCCGGCGTGACGTTGACCGGCCATTGCGCGATCCGGTACCACCAGTCGAACACCACGCCCAGCACCACGGCGCCGGCCGCCGCAACGACCGCCAAGGACCCGAACGTGCCGAGCGACCAGCGCCTGGGGCTGATTCCCTGGACCCAGGTGTACCGGAAGCTACCGGTCTCGAACTCCCGGGTCAGCCACGGCAGCCCGCCGAACAGCGCGGCCACCGCCGGCACGGCCAGCAGCAGGTGCGCGGTGTCGCCGGCCAAGAACGCTGCTTCCCCCGAGTTACCTGCGGTGAACTGGCCGACGAGCGACTCTGCGCTCAGGCAGGCCGCGTCCCTGTTCTCCGGGTTCGTCGGCAGGCAATGCGCTATGCCATTGGCGTCGAGCCAAGCCCGCATCGCGATGCCCTCGCCAAGCAGCACTAGGGTCGCCACGCCGAACACGCCGAGGATCGCCGCGACGGTCCACCGGTGCCGGAGCCAGGTCATCCGCGCCATGCGCCGCGCGCCGCTGGGCACGGCAGCGACCGCCGTCATGACGCGACCTCCGCGATGGACACCGCACGCGCGGCCGGTTCGCGCAGGTAGCCGAGCACGAGTTCCTCCATGGTGACGGGCCGCTCCGCCCAGCCGGACGGCGCCGTGGTGGTCCGGGCCAGCGCCTGGGCCTGCCGCCCCGCCCGCGACATCGCGATGACCGGCACGGCGCCGGCCAGCCGGTCCGCGTCCCCCGCCGGACCGATCAGCGCCCGGTGGCCGGCGAGCAGGCTGTCCACCGGCGCGGCGACCTGCACCTGGCCGCCGGACAGCACGATCAGGTAGCTGGCCACGCGCTCGAGTTCGGTCAGCACGTGCGAGGAGATTACGACGGACAGGCCGTCCTCGGCCACGCTGGTCATCAGCACCCCCGTCGCGTCCTGCCGCGCCAGCGGGTCGAGGCTGGCCATCGGCTCGTCAAGCAGCAGCAGGCGAGGCCGCCGCGCGATCGCCAGCGTCAGTGCCAGCAGCGCCTGCTGCCCGCCCGACAGCTTGCCCGCTCTGCGACGGAGCGGAATGCCCCACGCGGCCAGCCGCTGCTGCGCCAGACCCTCATCCCACTGCCGGTTCATGGCTCCGGCGACGCGCAGCATGTCCCTGACCCGCAGGTCGCGGTAGAAGGGCACTTGCTGATCCAGGTAGGCGACGTCGTTCCGGATCGCGTCCGATCCCGGCCGCCCCCCGCCGAGCAGCGCGAGCGACCCGGCGGTCGGCCTGGTCAGGCCGGCCAGCAGCCGCAGCAGCGTGGTCTTGCCCGCGCCGTTAGGCCCGATCAGCGCGACGACGTGCCCGGCGGGCACCGCCAGATCGCAGTCGCGCAGCGCCCAGGTACCCCGGTACCGCTTGCTCAGCCCGCTGGCTTCGAACACGTTCATGCGGCGCCGTCCGCCCGCTCTGCGGTGCCCCCGTTGTCAAGAAAATCCCGCAGCGCCGCGGCGAACAGCGCCTTCATGCCCAGCTCGTCGACGCCCGCCGCCGAGGCGTCGGCCAGCCAGGACCCGAGCCGCCGCTGGAGCGCCGACATCTCCCGCAGCCCGGCGACCTCCGGGGCCGCGACGATGAACGTGCCCAGGCCCGGGCGGCCGGCCGCGATCCCGCGCAACTCCAGCTCCCGGTAGGCCTTCACCACGGTGTCCGGATTCACCGCCAGCGACCCGGTGACGTCCTTGATCCTCGGCAGCTGGTCGCCCTCGGTCAGGAACCCGAGCCGCAGCGCGTAGGCGACCTGGTGCACCAGTTGCAGGTACGTCGGCACTCCGGAGCCGCGGTCCAGGTAGAAAGCGATCGGCGACACGCCCTCGCTTGCTGGTTTATCGGTTATCACCGTATAACCGTAGCACCACCGGACGTTCGGAGAAAAGATTTTTACCGAACGACCTGTGGTGCTACGGCCGGTAATAATGGAGGTGGGGAGGGGAAGGCGATGAATTCCTGGTTAGTGTGGCTGGTATTCGCCGGAGTCGCCGTCATGCTGGGCCTCGTCGGGTACCAGTTCAGCGTTCGTACGCTCCGGTGGGTCGCGATCGCGGTCGCCGCGGTGGCCGCGCTCTATGTGCTTGAGTACGGCTTAACGCATCCGGCGCGCAGTTCCGGCAGCCTGTCCGACGCGTTCGTCCGGGGTGCCAACGCGCTCAGCAGCGCGCTGGTGGCACATCGCGTGCCGGCGCCTGGCCGGATCGGGTGGCTGGTGATCGCGGTGCTGGTGCTGTTCGGCTACCGGGCGCTCGAAGCCTGGACGCTTCGCCGCCAGGCACCCGGCCTGGACGTGTCGACGCTGACCGGCGACAAGCAGGACGATGCGGCCGACGCGGGGACGAGCGTCGAGACGGGTAAGCAGCGGCACGAGTTGCTGGTGGCGGAGCTCAAGTTCCGGCTGCCCGCGGTGGAGGTCCGCTCGCCGGCCATCCTGCCCGGCGGCAGCAGGCCCAGCGGGCTGGCGTCGATCGCCGAGGCCAGCGGCGTGACCGGAGCGGGGCTGGCCGGGGCGATCATCCGGTTCTTCGGCATGATGTGGCCGAACCCGCCGCGGATCCAGGTCCGCGCCTGGGTGGAGCGTCCCTCCGACGACAAGGTGACGCTGGTCACGGTGGGCCTCGCGGACCCGCGGTCGGGCGCCACCATCGCGACGAAGACCCTGGCCGCGGGCAGTCTCGACGACGCCGCTGCCGCGGTGGCCGGGTATGTCGCCAGGCATATCTTCGCGCGGGACCGCACCGTGCCGCCGTGGTGCGGCAGCGCGACCGACGGCGCCGATCTGGCGGCGCTGCTGCTGCACGCCGTGAACCGGGAGCAGTATCCGCGCTTCTACCGGGGCGCTACCGGCTTGCCATGTCGCTGGAGATGCTCGCGAACCCGCACGCCGACCTCGGCCAGATCGACGTGACCGTGCTCCGGGACGCGGTGCGGATCCTGACCCGGTGCGGCCTGGCCGGCGACGACGCCGCCGACGGAATCCGCGGCCGCGGCCAGGCGGCGATGATGGAGTGGCTGAGGCCCCGGCTGCTGGACGCCGCTGAGCAGGAACTGACCGCGATCCAGCGGTACCTGACCCGGTGGCACATCCTCTGGGGGATGTTCTGGACCCGCAACGAACGCGGAGTCCTCCGACCGTACCGGCGGCCCCGGCACCGGCAGGCCTTCCACGACGGGGTATGCGTCGCGTTGCTGCTTGTCGCCGTGCGCAAGGCGCTGATGCCCGGGGCGAAGGACCGCGGCGAACTGCGTTACGCCCGCACGATCGCCCGGATAGTGACCGCCATCTCCGGAGACAGCAAGGACTTCGCGAACGTGCTGCGCGACTTCCCGGCTAGGACGGGGAAGCCGCGGCCGATCACCGCCCGGCTGCGCACCCGTCGCTGGCCCTGGCACTGCAGCACCCCCTCCTGGCCGGCCGCGTACAACCTGGCCTGCGCGTACGCGGCACTCGCCGCTCGCTCGGGGACCGAGCCGGACCGCCTGGTGGCGAAGGTGGTCGACAGCCTTGAGTTCGCGGTCTGCAACCCCGAGTGCGAGATGGAACGCCCGTCGGAGTGGATCGGCAACGACCCGGACTTCGGCCGGCTGACCCGGACGAACAACGAGACGTTCCTGGCGTTCCTGGATGATCAGCGGAAACGGGACTACCCGGCCGACGGCTAGTCTGGTAGCCGTGCCGGTGTACGTGATTCACGAAAATCCTGACTGGTATCCGCCGATCGAGGCCGCGCTGCGGGCCGAGGGCGTGCCGCATGAGCAGTGGCTCCTCGGTTCCGGTGTCATTGAGCTCGATGAGGTCCCGCCGGAGGGTGTCTTCTGGTCACGGACGAGCGCGTCGTCGCACACCAGGGGGCACCCGTTCGCGAAGGATCACGCGCGCGCCATCCTGAGCTGGCTGGAAGCGCACGGCAGGCGGGTCGTGAACGGGCGCCGGGTGCTGGAGCTGGAGGTGAGCAAGGCCGATCAGCTCACCGCGCTGCGCGCGGCTGGCATCGACGTGCCCCGCACCGTCATGGTGGCGGGTCGTTCGCAGCTCGCCGCCGCGGCGGCCGCGATGCCGCTGCCGTTCATCAGCAAGCACAACCAGGGCGGCAAGGGCCTGGGCGTCCGGCGCTTCGATTCGCACGCGGAGTTCACCGCGTTTGTGGCGGGGGACTCCGAGTACGAGGAGCCCGTCGACGGGATCGCGCTGCTCCAGGAGTACGTGCCGGCCGCGGCGCCGTTCATCACCCGGGTCGAGATCGTCGGCGGCGAGTTCGTCTACGCGATCACCGCCGACACCAGCAGCGGTTCGTTCGAGCTGTGCCCGGCGGAGGCGTGTGACGTCGGTTCCTCGGGTCCGGCGTTCGCGTTGCGCCCGGACATCCCTTCTCGTATTGCTGCTCAGTACGAGGACTTCGCCCGGCGGCACGGGATCGAGATCGCCGGTTTCGAGTTCATCGAGACCGCGGACGGGCGCGTCGTGACGTACGACGTGAACACGACCACCAACTACAACCCGGCCATCGAGGCGGTCGCGCCGCGTCCCGCGCTTCGGCAGGTGGCGCGTTTCCTCGGGCAGCTTCTCAACGAGCACGCGGAGGTGTGCTGATGCGTTTCGGGTACTGGATGCCGATATTCGGCGGCTGGCTGCGCAACGTGCCCGACGAGGGGATGAGCATCGCGTGGCCGTACATCAGGGACCTGGCCGCGGACAGCGAGCGGCTCGGCTTCGAGCTGACGCTCATCGCGGAGCTGAACCTCAACGACATCAAGGGCCATCGCGCGCCGTCGCTGGACTGCTGGACGCTCGCGCCCGCCGTCGCGGCGGTCACCAGTGAGCTGGAGCTGATGCTCGCCGTCCGGCCGAACTACCACTCACCCTCGCTCACCGCCAAGGCGCTGTCCACGCTGGACACGATCGCTCCCGGCCGGGTGAGCCTCAACGTGGTCTCGTCCTGGTGGCGCGACGAGGCGACCCAGTACGGGGCGCCGTTCGACGTGCACGACGCCAGGTACGCGCGGACCGACGAGTGGCTGGCCGTCACGTCCAGCCTGCTGCGGTCGGACACGGTGACCCACGACGGTCCGCTGTACCAGCTCTCTGGCACGATCCTTGAGCCCAAGCCCGCTGTGCCGCCGCCCGTCTACATGGGTGGCGAATCGCCGAAGGCAAAGGAGGTGATCGCCGCGCGGGCGGACGGCTACCTGATGCACGGCGACCCGCCGGAGGTCATCGAAGCGAAGGTCTGCGACCTGTCGACGCGCCGCGCCGCGTTGGGGCTGCCGCCGCTGGTGTTCGGCGTGTCCGGCTACGTGATCTGCCGGGAGACCGAGGCGGCGGCGCAAGCCGAGCTTTCCCGCATCCTCGACGTGAAATCCTCGCCCGAGGCGTACGCGTCCTACCAGGACTTCCTCGCCGGATCCCAGCTTGAGTCCCAGGTCTCGCTGGAGGAGTACAGCGTCTCCAACCGCGGCCTGCGCAGCGGCCTGATCGGCACGCCCGAGCAGATCATCGACCGGCTCGCCGCCTACGAACGCGCCGGGATCAGCCTCGTGCTGCTCCAGTTCTCCCCGCAACGCGAGGAAATGGCCCGCTTCGCCGAGACGGTGATCAGCCAGTACCCGTGACCGCGCGGCCCCGGCACGCGATCCCGGGCTACCGACGCGCGATCGCGGGCTACCGGCGCATGGCCGCATGCTACCCAAGTTGTCTGAGTGTCTTCAGGGGCTGGTGAGGCTCGTTCCCGTATTGGCCCCCGGCATTAGCGTGGCGGATTGCCCTATCGTGGCAGTTTGACCCCCGTATTCGGGGGTCAGGCTTCCACAAAGCGGTAATCCGCCACATTGTTCGGCTCTTGTGCCAGCCGCGAGGACCCGGAAGGGCTCGGGCTGGCCAGCGTCGGCACCGGGCGCCTGGCCGACATCGCCGCGCCTGGTCCCGTTCGCGCGCCCGTCGGCTCGTCCCGCGCGCCCGCCGGCTCGTCCCGTTCGCCCGCCTAGCGGCTAGCCGCGACCACCGTTTGCCTATTGCGGCAAACCGAGTACTATACTCAGTATGCTACTCAGTAAGGGCACGCGATGAGCGTCCGGCACGCACTGCTCGCCCTGCTCAGCGAGGGTCCGAAGTACGGGCTTCAGCTCCGCGAGGAGTTCGAGGACAGGACCGGCGATGTGTGGCCGCTGAACGTCGGCCAGGTCTACACCACGCTTCAGCGGCTGGAGCGCGACGACCTGATCGAGGCGGACAGCCAGGCCGGCACAGACCCCGACACGGGCACAAGCACAGACGCAGACAAAGACGACAAGCAGAAGCGTTTCCGCATCACCCCGGCCGGCGAGGCCGAGCTTGCCCGCTGGCTGCGCACGCCGCCGGACATGTCGGCGCCGCCACGGGACGAGCTGGTGATGAAGATCCTGGTCGCGATGCGGGTGCCGGGTACCGAGGTGCGCGAGGTCATCCAGGCGCATCGCCGCTACCTGGTGGAGCTGATGCAGCAGTGGACGCGCATCAAGGACGACGAGGCCGAGCACGACCTGAGCCTGGCGCTCGTCGTGGACGCGGAACTGTTCCGGCTCGACGCGGTGATCCGCTGGCTGGACAGCGCGGACGGTCGCATCAAGAGAGCGGGCGGCACACCGCCGCCGACGCCGCCGAGCCCGGCCAACGTGCCGCGGCTCAGAAGGAGAATGGGGGTCACCCGATGAGCGTGCTAGAGCTCCGGGACGTGTCCAAGGTGTATGGCCAGGGGGCCGCCGAAGTACACGCGCTGTACGAGATCAGCCTGGCGGTCGACGCCGGGACCATGGTGGCGGTGATGGGGCCGAGCGGCTCCGGCAAGTCGACACTGCTCACCATCGCCGGGACCCTGGAGGACCCGAGCACCGGGGAGGTGCGGATCGCCGGAACCACCGTCACACAGATGTCCCGGGTGCAGAAGGCGCAGTTGCGCCGCCGCACGATCGGCTACGTCTTCCAGGACTTCAACCTGCTGCCCGGACTCACCGCGGCGGAGAACGTCGCGCTGCCGCTCGAGCTCGACGGCATGGCCGCGCGCCGCGCCCGGCAGGCCGGACTGGCGGCGCTGAACCGGCTCGGCCTGGCCGAGCGGGCCGGGCACTACCCAGACCAGATGTCCGGCGGTGAGCGGCAGCGGGTCGCGATCGCCCGGGCGGTGGTCGGCGAGCGCCAGCTGCTGCTGGCCGACGAGCCGAGCGGTGCGCTCGACTCGGTCAACGGCGAGGCCGTGATGCGCCTCATCCACGACGCGTGCAAGGGCGGCATGGCCGCCGTCGTGGTCACCCACGACGCGCAGCTCGCCTCCTGGGCCGACCGGGTGGTGTTCCTCAGGGACGGCCGGGTCACCGACCGGACCACCCCGGCGGCCGGCCCGGAGTCCCTGCTCGGTGACGGGGGACAGGTCCGATGACGACGATGACACAGCACCGGCAGGTCGTCGCCGGCCCGGACAACGGCGGCGTGCCGGCCCGGCGGGCCGTGATCCGGTGGGCGCTGCGGCTGTTCCGCCGCGAATGGCGGCAGCAGCTGCTCGTGCTCGGCATGCTCGTGGTCGCCGTGGCCGCCACGATCTGGGGCGCGGGGGTGGCCACGAACACGCCGCCGCCGAGCACCGTGACGTTCGGCAACGCCGGCGCCGCGATCACCCTGCCCGGTAACGACCCGCACCTGACCGCCGACATCGCCTCGATCAGCGGCAGGTACGGCCCGGTCCAGGTGATCGAGCATCAGGCGCTGAACACCGGGTCCGCGCAGAGCGTCGAGCTGCGCGCGCAGGACCCGGCGGCGAACTTCGGCAGACCGCTGCTCACCCTCGACCAGGGCCACTACCCGAGCGGTCCGGGACAGGCAGCGGTCACCAGCGGCGTCGCCGCCCTCTACAACCTGCACATCGGGAGCAGCTGGCAACAGAGCGGCCGCTCCTGGCAGGTCACCGGCATCGTCGAGAACCCGACCAACCTGCTCGACGAGTTCGCGCTGGTCGCGCCCGGTCAGGTCACCCAGCCCACGCAGGTGACGATCCTGCTCAACGCTCCGGCCAAGTCCCAGGACGTCCTCCAGAACGGCCCGAACCAGAGTCCGGTCTTCGCCGGCCTGCCGTCCGCGGCTGGCTACTCGCTGAAGCGCGCCGGAGGCGGCGGCATCAGCCCCGCGACGATCGTGCTGGTAATCGCCGTGCTCGGGTTGGTGTTCATCGGCCTGGTCTCGGTGGCCGGGTTCACCGTCATGGCGCAGCGCCGGCTCCGCGCGCTCGGCATGCTCAGCGCGCTCGGCGCGACCGAGCAGAACGTCCGCCTGGTCATGCTGGCCAACGGCGTGGCGGTCGGCGTCGCCGGCGCGGTGGCCGGCGCGCTCGTGGGCTTCGGCGCGTGGATCGGCTACGTGCCGCGGCTGGAGTCGGCGACCGGGCACCGCGTCGATGCCACCAACCTGCCGTGGTGGGCCATCGCGGTCGCCGTGCTGCTCGCGATCGTGACCTCGCTGCTCGCGTCCCGGCGCCCCGCTCGCATCGTGTCCCGGATCCCGGTGGTGGCCGCGCTGTCCGGCCGGCCCGCCGAGCCGAGGGCGGCGTACAAGTCGGCGATACCCGGCGCGGTGTTCCTCGCCGTCGGCATCGTGAGCCTGTACTTCTCCGGCGGCTGGAGCGGCAACAGCGGCAGCGACTCGCTGTTCCTGCTGATCGGCCTCGTGGCGACGGTGATCGGCATCTTCCGGCTGGCGCCGCTGGCCGTCGCCGTGCTGTCCGCCGCGGCCGGCCCGCGCGTCCCGGTCTCGGCTCGCATCGCGCTGCGCGACCTGGTCCGCTACCGTGCCCGCTCGGGCGCCGCGCTGGCCGCGACCACCTTCGCGGTGTTCCTGGCAATGCTCATCTGCATCGTCGCCAGCGTCCGGTTCTCCAACGTGCTCGACTACACCGGCGCGAACCTGACCAGTAACCAGCTCATCGTCTACACGCACGATCAGAGCCCGAACGCACCGGACTCGGCGAACCTGACCACCGCGCAGATCACCGCCCTGCAAGCCCGGGTGACGACGTACGCCAGGCAACTGCGCGCCACGTCGGTGCTGCCCCTCGAGGGCGTGAACGCGACACTCCAGCAGCAGGGCCGGGGGAACAACAACTTCTCCGGCGCGCTGTACGTCGCCACCCCGCGGCTGCTCGGCCAGTACGGGATCAGGAACGTGCCGGCCAGCGCCGACATTCTGTCCATGCGCCCCGGCTTCAGCCAAGAGCCGAACATGCAACTCATCTACGGCAACATGAGCCAGGCCGACGGCAACCCCAGCACCGCGAACAACCCGGGTATCACCCAGGAATCCGGCCTGCCGAGCGGCACGTCCGCGCCGAACACGGTGATCACCGAGCACGCGGTTCAGCGCTACCACCTGACCGAGAACCTGGCGGGCTGGCTGATCACCACGCCGGACGCGCTCACGGCCAGTCAGATCAGCGCCGCGCGGCAGATCGCGAACGGGGCCGGGGTGAGCATGGAGTCCAAGTCCGGCGAGCTCGCGCTCGGGCAGATCAGCGACGGCGCGACCGCGCTTGGACTGGTGATCGCGCTCGGCGTGCTGGCCATGACGGTCGGCCTGGTGCGCAGTGAGACGTCCCGTGACCTGCGGACGCTCACCGCGACCGGGGCGAGCGGCGCGACCCGGCGGACGATCACCGCCGCAACGGCCGGGGCGCTGGCGCTGCTCGGGGCCGTCCTCGGGGTGGCGGGCGCCGCCGTGGCCGGCATCGCCTGGGCGCACAGCAGCCTGACCGCGACGTTCGGTAACGTGCCGCCGCTCGACTACCTGCTGATCCTGGTGGGCCTGCCGGTGGTGTCGGTCGCGGGCGGCTGGCTGCTGGCCGGCCGCGAGCCGTCCGGCATCGCCCGCCAGCCCCTGGAGTGAACCCAGCCCTCCGAATGAACCAGTGAGCTAAGCGCAGGCCGGGTCCTGAAGCCTTCTTACCGCGCTCCAGGATCTCGGCCGCGCCGCGCACCACGCAGCGCAGCGGGTCTTCCACCACGACCGCGCCGATGCCGGCCACCGCCTCGATCCGCTCGGGCAGCCCGGGCAGCAGCGCGCCGCCGCCGGCCACCCGGATCTTGCCGCGGACGACGTCCTCGGCCAGCCCGGGCGGGATCTCGGACAGGATCTGGAGCACCTGGTCCGCGATCGCGCTGACGGTGGGCTCGAGCGCCCGCGCCACCAGGCCGCCGGGTACCCGCTCGGTCCGCGGTACCCTGGTCGCCGCGTCGATCCCCACCACCTCCGCCGCGCCGGCCCCGGTGCCGCCGACCCCGAGCGTCATCTTCAGGTCGCGCGCCGCGCGCTGGGACAAGATCAGCCCGAGTTCGCTGCGGCACGCCGCCAGGATCGCGTCGTCCATCGTGTTCCCCGCCTTGCGCAGCGACACGGCCCGGGCGACCCGCCAGCCGGCCACGACGGCGACCTCGGTCGTCCCGCCGCCGATGTCGACGATGAACCCGCCGGCCCCGCTGGTCAGGTCGAAGCCGGCGCCGGCCGCCGCGGCGACCGGCTCGTCGATCAGCTTCACCGAATACCGCGGCCGCCGCACGCTCAGCGCGGCGAGCACCGACCTGCGCTCGACCTCGGTGGCGCCGCCGGGCACGCACACCAGCGCGCGTGGCCGCAGCGGCCCGTTGTGCCGCCGCGCCTTCTTCAAGAACGCGTGCAGCATGGCCGCGGTCGCGTCCAGGTCGGCGATCACGCCGTCCCGCAACGGGTGGATGACGTCGATACCCTGCGGTTCCTTATCCGCCAGGGTGTCCGCCGCCGAGCCGACGGCGGCTACCGTGCCCGCCGTCGTGTCGATGGCGATCGCCGACGGCTCTTCCAGCACGACTCCGCGCCCGGCCACCCAGACCAGCGTGTTCACCGTGCCAAGGTCGATGGCCACGCTTCCGCGCACGCGCATTTGCTGCTCACCTCTGTATACGGGGGGTCCGTCCCCAAGTATGACGGCTGCGATCGTTCCGCGACGGGGCAGTCGCAAAGCGTTCACCAGTCGCAGCGCATTCCGCTGCGCGAGCCTCCCCGCGAATGTTATGTTCGCTTCGCCCTATATGCGAGATAAACGGGGGGTAGGGGCGTTGCGCAAGCACACGACCATTACGATCGCGGCGACTGCCTGTGCGCTGGCCATCGGCGGCACCGCCACCGCGGCGGTAACAGCGGCAGGGACGGCGGGCGGTACCGCCGTCGGCGCGGCGGCAGGGGCGGCAACGGCGACAGGGGCGGCAAAGGCGGCAAAGGCCCAACCGGACTTCCCGGCCGTCACGCACGCGGGTATGTACTACATCCGCCACGTTTCGCCGGACGATCCGCCGACCACGACGGAGTGCCAGGCGCTGTTCCAGATCAACTGCTACGACCCGGCGCAGGTCGAGCAGGCCTACAACCTGACCTCGCTGTACAACCGCGGCACCACCGGCAAGGGCCGCACGATCGCGCTGATCGACGTGTTCGGCTCGCCGACCATCGACGCCGACCTGACCGAGTTCGACAACTTCCTCGGCATGCCGGCCCCGCAGCTCAAGGTCATCGCCCCGGTCGGCGGTGTTCCCGGGTACGACGACAACAACGCGGACATGGTCGGCTGGGCGGGGGAGACCACGCTGGACGTCGAGTACGCGCACGCGGCCGCGCCGGGCGCGAAGATCCTGCTGGTCGAGGTGCCGAACGAGGATCCGCAGAAGATCCTCGGCGCCGAGCAGGACGTGATCAACCATCACCTCGCGGACGTGATCAGCCAGAGCTTCGGCTGGACCGAGCAGGTGCTGCCACGCGGTTTCGCCGCCGCGATGCACAGCGTCTACAGCAACGCCGCCAAGCACCACATCACGGTGCTGGCCTCGGCCGGCGACACCGGCGCGGCGAACACCGCAATGGACGGCCAGAGTTACTACACCTACCCGACCGCGACCTGGCCGGCCACCGATCCGCTGGTCACCGCCGTCGGCGGCACCGCGCTCGACCTGGGTACCGCCGGCAACCGGGCCGGCCGCGACACGGTGTGGAACGACACGTACAACAAGGCGACGAACAACCTGGTGTTCGGCGAGGACGGACCGAACCCGCTCGCCACCGGCGGCGGCAAGTCCGTGGCCTTCAGGCGCCCGTCGTACCAGAACAGCGTCAAGAAGATCACCGGCAACGCGCGCGGCATCCCGGACATCTCGATGAGCGGCGCGTGCTCCGCGGCGGTCAACGTGTACCAGAGCTTCGGCGGTGAACAGCCCGGCTGGTACGCGGTGTGCGGCACCAGCGAGTCCGCGCCGCTGTTCGCCGGCGTCGTCGCGCTCGCCGCGCAGCAAGCCGGCCACGATCTGGGCGCGATCAACCCGGCGCTCTACAAGCTCGCCTCGGGGCATGCCAAAGGCATCATCACGGTGACCCAGGGCAATAACACAGTTTCGTTCAGCCAGAACAGCAAGAGCTACACGGTGCACGGCTATTACGCCAGGAACGGATACAGCCTGGTGGCGGGCGTGGGCACGATCAATGCCCAGTACTTCGTGCCTGAGCTGGCAAAACTCGGCTGAATCGCGATACAACAACCCCGAACATCCCAGTTGGGTAATTGTGCCCATTTGATCATGGTGAAGCTGTTATCGTCGCTATCGCCAAAAGGGGTGAATTACCACAAGACGGGGAGCGGGGTCATGATCCGAAATATCGCTATTGCCGTGGGCGCGGCCAGCCTCATCGCTGGCAGCGCGATCGCGGTCGCCGGCACGGGGGTCGCCGGCACGGGGGTCGCCGGCACGGGGGTCACCGGCACGGGGGTCACCGGCACGGCAGCGACGAGCCAGGCCAGCGCGGCGACGACTTTCCGCGCCGAGCCGGACATCATCCACGTCACGCGGGCACAGCCGGACGACCCGCCGACCTCGGCCGACTGCCAGCAGCAGTTCCACGTCGCGTGCTACGACCCGGCGCAGATCCAGCAGGCCTACAACGTCACGCCGCTGTACAACGCGGGCATCAACGGCAGTGGCCGGACGATCGCCGTCGTGGACGTGTTCGGGTCGCCCACGATCTCCGCTGACCTGACCCAGTTCGACAGCGCGTTCAGCCTGCCGGACCCGCCCTCGCTGCGCGTCATCGCGCCGGCCGGGCACATCCCGAACTACAACAAGAACAACGCGGACATGGTCGGCTGGGCGGGCGAGACCACGCTGGACGTCGAGTACGCGCACGCGCTCGCGCCCAACGCGAAGATCCTCGTCGTGGCGGTGCCGGAGTCCGGCTCGGGCGACTTCATCGCCCAGGTCTCACGCGCGGTCAACTACGTGGCCCAGCACCACCTCGCGGACGTGATCAGCGAGAGCTTCGGCGGCGCGGAGCAGAACGGGTCGATCAGCCGGTACCGCTACGCGTACCAGACCGCCCAGCGCAACCACATCACGGTCCTGGCCTCCACCGGTGACACCGGTGCGACCAACCCCGGCAGGGACAACACGACCTTCTACACGCACGCGACGACGAGCTGGCCGGCCACCGACCCGCTGGTCACCGCCGTGGGCGGCACCGACGTGCACCTGTTCGCGAGCGGCGTGCGCAGCTCCCGCGACACCGTGTGGAACGACACCTACAACGGCAACACGCAGCGGTTCATCTTCAACAACAACGGCCCGAACCCGCTGGGCACCGGCGGCGGCGCGTCCACGCTGTTCGGCCGCCCCTCGTACCAGAACAGCGTGCGCGGCACGGTCGGCAGCCACCGGGCCATTCCGGACATCTCGATGAGCGGTGCCTGCTCCGCCGCGGTGAACGTGTACCAGAGCTTCCCCGGCCAGGCGGCCGGCTACTACGCGGTGTGCGGCACCAGCGAGTCCGCTCCGCTGTTCGCCGGCATCGTCGCGCTCGCCGTGCAGAAGGCGGGCCACGACCTCGGCCTGATCAACCCGGCGCTGTACAAGCTGTCGGCCGAGCACGCACCCGGCATCGTCCGGGTCACGTCCGGGAACAACACGGTGTCGTTCCGGCAGCACGGGCACCGCTACACGGTCCGCGGCTTCCAGGCCCGTAACGGCTACAGCGAGGTGGCCGGTGTCGGCACGATCAATGCGCAGGCGTTTGTGCCGGAGCTCGCCAAACTGGCATAACGACAGAGGTACGCCCTCTGGGCCCCCTGACCGGACCCAGAGGGCGTCCTCACACCTAGGTACTTCCCCACGATTACCCCTTTCATCCCGGTTTGCGTGCGACGCTCGCGTGTGCTCGCCTGCGCCTCTCTAGTCACAGATATCCCAAAGGTGGCGCCGACCTTCGTTCGGCTCCATAATGAGCGGGAATAGTGGGCTTCAGTCTGATTCAGGGGGAGTGATCATTGCGTCACGCTAAGGGCTTCGTGCTCGCTGCTGCCGCCTGTGCCTGTGCCGTAGCGGCGGGCGGGGCGGCGGCCGGCTCCGCCGGGACGGTTACCGCGGCCAGTGCACCGGGCGCGAGCTCGGCGCTGGCCAGCGTGATCGTCCAGCCGCAGGTCCGTCACCTGGCGGACACGCGGTCCGGGCCCACCTCCACCGCGCAGTGCGAAAAGTCCTTCGGCGTGGCGTGCTACGAGCCCGCGCAGCTCCAGCGGGCGTATGACCTGCCGGCGCTGTACGCGCGGGGCATCAACGGGAAGGGCACCACGATCGTCATCGTGGATTCCTTCGGCAGCCCGACGATCAAGCATGACCTTGCCGTGTTCGACCGCACGTTCGGCCTGCCGGCGCCGCCGTCGTTCACGGTCATCACCCCGGCGGGCAAGCTTCCGCCGTGGAATCCCAAGGACTCGGACATGACCGGCTGGGCCGGCGAGACCACGCTCGACGTGGAGTGGGCGCACACGATTGCGCCCGGTGCGAACATCGTGCTGGCCGAGACGCCGGTGTCGGAGACCGAGGGCGTGCACGGCTTCCCGCAGATCGTCACCGCGGAGAACTACGCGATCAAGCACTACCACGCCGACGTGATCAGCCAGAGCTTCAGCGCCACGGAGGAGACGTTCTCGTCCCGCGCCAGCGTCAACGGGTTGCGTGGCGCCGAATTCGCCGCGCAGAAGGCGCACGTCACCATGCTCGCCGCGTCCGGCGACTCCGGCGCGGCCGACGTCAGGCAGAACGGCTCCACCTATTACCTGTTCCCGGTGACGTCATGGTCGGACAGCGACCCGCTGGTCACCGGCATCGGCGGCACGCAGCTGCATCTGACCGCCAGCGGTACCCGCACGGCGCCCGACAACGTGTGGAACGACACGTACAGCAAGGGGACGAACGAGTTCGTCTTCGGCGACGCCGGCCCCAACCCGGACGCGGGCGGCGGCGGCAAGTCGGTGCTGTTCGGCCGGCCCTCGTACCAGAACGGCGTGCGTAACATCGTGGGCAGCGCACGCGGCGTGCCGGACATCGCGATGAGCGCCGCCTGCAACGGCGCCGTGGACACCTACGCCAGCTATCCGGGCACCGCACCCGGCTGGTCCCAGACCTGCGGCACCAGCGAGGCGACCCCGCTGTTCGCGGGCATCGTGGCGCTCGCCGCGCAGTTCGCGGGCCATCCGCTCGGCCTGATCAACCCGGCGCTGTACCAGATGTCGTTGCGCGGCGAACCGGGCATCGTGCCGGTGACCAGCGGAAACAACACCGTGACGTTCTCCCAGGGCGGCCACAAGCACACGGTGCACGGGTTCGGCGCGCGGGCCGGCTACAGCCTGGCCGCGGGCGTGGGCACGGTCGACGCCAGGCTGTTCGTGCCCGAGCTGGCGTCGCTGGCGTCGCTGGTCCGCTGATCCCGAGCCGAATCTCCAGCCGCCCCTCAGCCAACGGTCAGGTTCATAGTGCTCACTGGAGGGCAGTGCTGACTGGAAGGATGCGGGTCCGAGGGCGGAGTGAGGCAGATGCAGGAGCACGGCGACAATTACGCGGGCTATGGTCAGTACGGCACGCAGTTCGGCCCGCCACCTCCCGAGTACCCGTGGGGCGCGGCACCCCCGCCGCCGCCGCGGGGTCCCGGTTTCCTGCGCTACGTCGCGGTGGCGGTTACCGCTGCCGCGCTGGGCGCGGGCGCCGTCGTCGGCATCGACCACATAGGCGCCACGAGCACGTCGGCGCAGTCGCCCGCGCCGAGTTTCAGTTCGCCGGCCGGGCAGGTTCCGCAGCAGCAGCCGCAGCAACCGCAGCAGGGCCAGGCGCCGCCCATCGGCAACGGCGCACAGCAGTCCGTGGTGAACAAGGTCTCGGCCGGCCTGGTCATCATCAACACCGCGCTGCAGTACCGGTCCGAGCAGGCCGCCGGCACCGGGATCGTGCTCAACTCCGACGGCCTGGTGCTGACGAACAACCACGTGATCGAGAACGCGACGAGCATCAGCGCGACGCTCGTGGCGACCGGCAAGACCTACCGGGCGAAGGTCCTGGGCTACGACCAGACCGGAGATATCGCCGCCATTCAGCTGCAGAACGCGTCCGGCCTGAAGCCGGCCCCGGTGGGCACCTCGTCGCAGCTCAAGGTCGGCGACAACGTCGTCGCGATGGGCAACGCCGAGGGCGGCAGCCAGATCGTCCCGGCGGCAGGCCGGATCACCGCGCTGCACCAGACGATCACCGCGAACGACGAGAACGGCATTGACGCCAAAGAGACGCTGCACAACATGATCCAGACCGACGCGGCGATCATCTCCGGCGACTCGGGCGGCGCGCTGGCCAGCATGTCCGGCCAGGTCGTCGGCATGAACACGGCTGGGAACAACGTGCAGGACTCGCAGGAGGAATCGACCGGCTTCGCGATCCCGATCAACGACGCGCTGTCGGTCGTCAACCAGATCACCGCCGGGCACGGCAGCTCGACGATCTCGCTCGGGTACCCGCCGTTCATGGGCATCTTCCTCGCGTCGTCGGGCAGCAGCAACCCGCAGATCCAGGCACAGCAGCAGGCGCAGGGCCAGGGCGGGTTCGGCTTCGGCCAGCAGCAGGCGTGCTACAGCAGCGACGCGAACCTGCCGGTGCCGACGACGATCGCGCCGGTGAACAGCGGCGCCCTGGTCATCGGCACGATCTGCAACGGGCCCGCGCAGGGCACCGGCATGACCGGCGGCGCGGTCATCACCGCGGTCAACGGCCAGGCGGTAGGCACGGCGAACCAGCTGCACGACGCCATCGCCAGCCACAAGCCCGGCGACACCGTGTCCATCACGTGGGTGAGCACCTCCGGCCAGCACACCACCAGCTCGATCAAGCTGACCGACGGCCCGCCGCTCTAGCCCCTGCCGTAGAGCGGTTAGCGGAGCGCGGCGCCCATCAGGTCCGTCCGGGCGAGCGCCAGCCAGGGGCGCCACTGCCCGGACGGGGGGTCCGGGATCTCGCCGGCGTTGCAGGTCTGCGCGAGCACCGCGATCGCGGCGGCTTCCGTTTCCGGGAGACCGGTCGCCTTGAGGCTCTGTTCGGTCACCGCCGACGGGTCAGGGAACGCGTGGGTCAGGCCGGCCGGCAGGCCGGGCACCGCGGTCCCCAGCCGGTCCACGAACGCCGCGAGCAGCCCCGGCTCGCTGCGCTCGCTGCCGGCCAAGATGTCGCACACCCCGGCCTCGAACGAGGTCCATCCGGGGGCGACGGCATGGTCGGCGTCGATGCCGAGCAGCCGGCCGATCCGGTCCACGACATGGATCAGACCCTCCCAGTACGGCAGGTGCACCCGCAGCAGCAGGCAGTCCTGGCCGCCGTCCCTCCCCCCGGGGGAGACCTCGATCAGGCCGGGCTCGCCGGCCATCGTGATCACTCGCCGGTAGTCCTGCTCGCCAGCCGTCGCCACGCCCGGAATGGCGCTCGCGGCCAGCGCGGATCGCGCCGCCGCCCAGTCGTAGCCGGGCTCGACCGGCAGGCGCAGCGCCAGCCCGCCGTCGGCGGCCAGCCGGTCCGAGCGGCGCCGGCGATCTCGCAGGTCGCTGGGGGAGGAGCGGAACACCTCCCGCATCGCCCGGTTGAACTGGCGCAGGCTGCCGAACCCGGACGCGAACGCGATTTCGCCGATCGCGAGGTCGGTGTCATCGAGCAGCCGCCGGGCGAAGTGCGCGCGCCGCGAGCGGGCCAGCTGGTCCGGGCTCGCGCCCAGGTGCTTGAGGAACAGCCGGCGCAGGTGCCGCTGTGACATGCCGATCTGGCTGGCCAGCGCCGCCTCGGTGCCGCCGTCGTCAAGCGCGCCCCCGATGATCAGCTGAACCGCCTCGCAGACGATTTCCGGCGCGCTGGATCCCACCGGCCCGGCCACCCGGTACGGGCGACAGCGCTGGCAGGCGCGGAACCCGGCGGCTTCGGCGGCCGCGGCGAGGTCGAACGTCCGGACGTTACGGGCCAGCGGGCGCGCGCCGCAGCCGGGCCGGCAGTAGATGCCGGTCGTGACGACCGCGGAGTACGTGGTCATAGACCCAGATATACGTCATCGCCCGGCCGGATGGCTGGTCAGATCCGGACATGTTCCCCGGGCTATCGCGTCCGGATCCGGCCAGACGCGATGGTGCCCGGGGCTGGATGCTGTTCGGGATATGTCATCGATGCGAGTTCGGAGGAGATCACCGTGCTGGTGAAGGTTTATCCCATCAAGCTCAAGGACGGCATGCAGGACAAGGTCGAGGCGATCGTGCAGGAGTTCGCGCCGAAGGGTCCGGGGGCCGAGGAAGGCACCCTGTCGTTCCGCGTCTACCGCGACCCGGCGAAGCCCGACTACCTGCTGTTCGTCGAGCACTTCGCCGACCAGGCGGCATTCGACGAGCACACCAGCTCCGCCGCGTACCGCGAGCTGATCGCGGGCCAGTTCGCGGAGCGGATCGTCGAGTTCACCGAGATTGACCATGAGCTCGTCGTCGCGCTCTGAGCTGTTCGCGAGCCTGTTCGCGAGCCTGCACCGGGTCGGCGAGCCGTTGTTGCTGCCCAACGCCTGGGATGTCGCCTCGGCGGTCGCGATAGCGGCCGCCGGGGCCAGGGCGGTGGCCACCACCAGCGCCGGCGTGGCCTGGTCGCTCGGCGTGCGAGACGCCGGCAGCCCGGACGCCGGCAGCCCGGACGCCGGCAGCCCGGACGCCGGCAGCCCGGACGCCGGCAGCCAGCCCGGCCCGGCCGGTCCGGGCGGCTTGGGCGCGGATCGCGCCGCGGCGGTGATCGAGCGGATCGCCGCCGCGGTCGAGGTGCCGGTCTCGGCGGACATCGAGGCAGGCTACGGCGACTCACCGGACGCGGTCGCCCGGACCGTCGCGGCGGTGGTGCGGGCGGGCGCGATCGGCGTCAACCTGGAGGATCGCCGGGACGCCGGCGGCCTGCACGACCTCGCGGCGCAGGCCGACCGGATCGCGGCGGCCCGCGCGGCTGCCGGGGACACACCGATCTGGATCAACGCCAGGACCGACGTGTTCCTGAGTGGCGCCTACCCGGTCATCCCGGACGGCGTGGCGGAGGCGCTGAAGCGAGCCGCCGGCTACGCTGAGGCCGGCGCGGACAGCGTGTTCGTGCCCGGCCTGATCGACCTCGACGCGATCGCGGAGCTGGTGGCGGGCCCGCTTCCGGTCGCGGTCATGGCCGGGCCAGGCGCGCCGAGCGTCGCCGAGTTCGCCAGCGTCGGCGTGGTCCGGGTCAGCGTCGGATCCGCCATCGCCCAAGCCGCGTACGGCCTCGCGACGCGGGCGGCGGCCGAGATGCTCACCGCCGGCACGTACGACTCGTGCGCCGGCGGCGTCGACTACGCCGAGATGAACGCGCGGATATCCGGTCAGTCCCGGACGAAGTAGCCAAGCCCGGGTACGCGTACCAGCCAGCCTTCGTCCTCGAGGAGCCGCATCGCCCGGCCCGCCGTCCGCCGGGACGTCGCGTGCTCGCGGCACAAGGTCCCGATGGAGGGGAGCCGGTCTCCAGCGGTCAGCTCGCCGGACATGATCTGCTCGCGGACGTGGGAAGCGAGCCGCATGTACAGCCGGGGATCAGACTGACTAACCATCACCATACAGATGATCCTAGGCGACTATTTATGTAAGTGGTCGACTACTCTCGAAGATTCCTTCACTCGGCGTGTTCGGCCGCGCATCCGGCCGCCGCCGAGGCCGCCGAGCGCATCAGGGCCGCCCAGAGCACGTTGCGACCGCCCTTCAGCCTGCCAGCGGTAGAACTAGTGTGAATAGAGGTGTTCAGAAGGCCCAAGTGCCGCAAGTGCAAGCCCACCGCCGAACCGGGAGCGTAAATAGGTAGCTGTTCATCAGGCGTCACAGGCTTGTTTTCGGTTGCTGGTTCGGGCGGAGCGCGCGTTGTGCGGATCGTGCAGAGCGAGGCGTCGAGGGG
>DASRFJ010000370.1:0-10544 GCA_035651595.1 Streptosporangiaceae bacterium
AGCCAGTCCCGCAGCGGGTGCGGCTCCGGCTCGGCGGCGATCTGGCCGCGGACCCGGCTGGCGAGCCTGCATGACAGCGGGATGTGCCTGATGGCCACGAGGCGTCCGGTTCGCACCTGTGCGGCACCTGCGAGCACCAGCTCGGCCACCAGCCCGGCCGCCAAGCCCAGTCCGAGTGTCCGCGGCTCCAGCAGGGCCCGTCCCGTCCTGCTGTAGTGGGAGAGCAGATACAGGTCATCGGCTACCCGCGCGGTCCACTGGTTCCCGCCGGCGGGCTCGGTGGCGGGAGCCGCGTGGCCGCGTGGCGTCCAGTCGCTCACCGCGACCCCGCTCCGGCCAGCACGCCGCATGCCGGGCTCTGGGACGTCCGGCGGCTCGAGGAGAGGTCGCAGACGGAAAGGATCAGCGACAGCCAGGCCCACGCGTCAGCGGCCGGGACGCGCAGCGCGGTATGCAGATCGCACCACACCACGCGTGCGCCGCCGAGCAGGAAGGTGTCCCACCGGGCGGCCAGCTCCTGAACCAGGCGCAGGCCGCGCCCGTCTTCCTCGAAGCTGGCGGGCCGCAGCCGCGGCACGCCCGGGCCGCCGGCGTCGGCCACGACGAGGCGGGCACCGCGGCTCCACAGGCAGTAGCCGGCCAGCACACGGCCGCCAGGCGGGCCGTGCAGCACGGCATTGGCGAACAGTTCGCCCATGACCAGCGCGGCATCCTCGGCGTCGACCGGGCACCCGTGGCCGCTGATCGCCGAGCAGATCCAGTGCCGGATCTGCCTGGCATTACCTGGGTCGGCCTCGACGATCCGCCATCCCGGTCCGCGCCATCCGCCGATGATCACGACAGCCTCCTCTCTCCTCGCCAGGCTTGGCCGAGGGCCGCGCCCTGCCCTCACGATGACTTATGCAAAGTGCAAAATGACAGGCAGCGAGAAGTGCAAGTACAGACGACAACGGATGATGCGCATGTGCGCTATTGCCAAGACGAGACGACCGCGGCACGCTGACGGCGGGAACACCCGTACGGGAGGGAGCCGGTGTCCGGAACCCAGAGCGCGAGCCCCACTGTGCTGCGGATGATCCTCGCGCGGCAGCTCCAGGAACTACGCGAGAAGGCGGGCCTGAGCTACGAGCATGCCGCCGAGGCGATCTACTCCTCGCCGTGGACGGTCCGGCGGATCGAGCGTCCCGACGGCGGCGGCCTGAAACCGCTGACCGTCAAGAGCCTGCTCATGGCCTACGGCATCACCGACGTCCGGGAGATCGACGCATTCCTCGCCCTCGCCAAGGATGCCAGCAAGCCAGGCTGGTGGCACAGCTACGACGACGTCCTGCCGTCCTGGTTCAAGGTCGCCGTCGGCCTGGAAGAGTCCGCGACCCTGATCCGCGCCTACGAACCCCAGGTCGTGCCCGGGCTGCTGCAGACCGAAGGCTATGTCCGGGCGATCACCGCGGCGAGCTTCCCCGCGGCTGCCCAGGATTTCACCGAACGTACGGTGGCTCTCCGGCTCGCCCGCCAGCAGCTTCTCCAGCGAGCTGACCCGCCCGGATACTGGGTCGTGCTCGACGAGACCGTGCTGCGTCGCACCATCGGCGGACGCCACGTGATGCGTGAGCAGATCGCGCACCTGATCACCGCCGCTGAGCAGCCCGGGATCACGATCCAGGTCATCCCGTTCGCGGCCGGCTGGCACCCCGCGCTGTATGGCATGTTCAACATCTTCCGGTTCGCCGATGACCAGATGCCCGACATCGTCTACAGCGAGGCCCTGAGCGGCGCCTACTACCTGAACAAGCCCGAGGAGACCGCGCGGTACACCCAGGCCCTCGACGCCATGTGCGTCCAGGCCGCCTCACCTGAGCAGACCATCACCATCCTCCGCGACATCTTGAAGGAGACCTGACAACCATGGACGACATCCGCAACGGCATGGCCGCCGCCAGCCTCGGCGCGGGCGGCTGGCGCAAGCCGTGGAGCGACAACGGCGGCTCGTGCCTGGAAGCCAAGAAGCTCCCCGGCGGCCGGGTCGCGCTGCGCCAGTCAGCCGACCCGGACAGCCCGGCCCTGATCCTGGACCCGCACGAGATCAAGGCGTTCATCGACGGCGCCAAGGCAGGCCTGGCCGACGACCTGCTCACCTGACCAGCCAGACGGACGACTCCGGGCAAGCGCGGACACGCATCGTCCGCGCACGCCCGGCAGGAGGGGAGACGATGTTAATCGACGGTACCTGGCTGCGAAGGCAGCGCGAGGACCGCGGCTGGGCCGTGCGCGAGATGGCCCGCCGCCTGATCGATGCTGGACACGCCGCCGGGGACAAAGCCATGCCCGCCGTCGACAGCATGGCCGCCTACATCCGCCGCTGGGAACAGGGAAAATACGGCCTGACCGAGCGGTACCGGCTGTACTACTGCGCCGCGCTCGGCCTCGACCCCAGCCAGTTCGGGCAGGACCGCCCTGCTCCTTGCGCGTCGCGCATTGTCGCTTACCGTGGAACAAACGAGCCCGATAAGGGCAGTTTCACGGTTGAGCGAGAGGTGCTGATGACGGCACACGAGAGCAGCGACCACGCCGAGGGATCGGGACAGCCCGGCATCGGCGATGTCACATTCGAGCAACTGCGTGCCGACGTTGTGAGGCTTGCACGGCTTAGCGACGAGGGCGAGCCGTTCGTCGTGTTCCTCGAATTGCGGCGGGTCCGCGACCGGATATACCGGTTGCTGGACCGGCGGTTGTGGCCCCGCGAGCAGACTGACCTGTATTTCCTGCTCGCCTGCCTAAACGGGATCATGGGGAGCGCCGCCAACCGGCTCGGCTACCCAGACGCAGCGGAGGAGCTAGACCGGGCCGGGTGGGCCTACGCGAACGCGATAGACCATCGTCCGTTGATGGCCAGGCTACGCGGCGAGCTGTCGGTCTTCGCGTATTTCCGCGGGAGGTTTGAGCAAAGCCGGGACCTGGCTCTCAGTGGGCTCCAGTACCTCTCCGCCGGTCCAGATGGGGGCGCCCTCCACATCTATCATGCGCGGGCAGCGGCCCGGCTCGGCGATGTCGACACGGCCCGCCAGGCCGTCCACGACGCGCATGACGCTCACAACCGCGAATACCACGATGAGCTGCTGGAGATGGGGGGCACGTTCGCCGTTTCACGGGCCACCCACTACGGCATGGCCGGTTCCGCGCTCACCGCAATCCAAGGCGCCGAACCCGAGGCGGACGCCGAACTTGAGCGAGCGATGGGCCTGTACGACGAGGGGCCAGGACCAGGCGAGAATCACTGGGTCGTCGGCAAGCCGCTCGCCGGCATCGAGCTGGCAGTGGTGCGGCTCAGGTCGGGTGCGCTGGACGCCGCGGTTGCGGCGCTTGAGCCGGCGCTGTCGCTCCCGGCTGCGCAGCGGATCAGCGACGTGACCATCCGGCTCGGTGCGGCACGGGACGAGCTGGCCGCGCCGGTGTTCCGCGGCTCGGTGCAGGCACGGGAGCTGGGGGAGCGGATCGAGGAATTCGGCCGGGAGACGATCGTCGCCGGGCTGCACAGCCTGCCCGCCGGTCCGGGGTGAGGTAGCTATGCTGGCGCTCACCTCGCGGGGCCGGGGGACTGGTCGCGGGGCGTGTCACCTTTGTCGTTCTGATGAATCAGCCGGGTTTGCGGCCGACGCCGGCGTAGATGCCGATCTTGGCGAGGTCTTTGGGGCGTGGCGGCTTGCCGTCCGGACGCCACAGCGGCGCCTGCACCAGGCCCGGCTCGACTAGGTCGAATCCGTCGAAGAACGCGGTGACCTGGGCGTGGCTGCGCAGGACCAGCGGGGCGGCGGCGGTGTCGTAGCCGGCGGCGGCCTGGCGGGCGGTGCCGGGCGGGTGGTAGTCGGCGGTGCCGTGGGAGAGGGCGAGGTAGCTGCCGGGCGGCAGGGCGTCCCGTAGGGTGGCGATGATCTGTGCCGGGTTGTCCTGGTCGGTGAGGAAGTGGACGATGGCGACGAGCAGCAGCGCGACGGGCTGGGTGAGGTCGATGAGCGCGGTGAGCTTGGGGTGGGTCAGGATGGCGTGGGGGTCGCGCAGGTCGGCGAGCACGATGCTGGTGGTCCCGGTGCCGGTCAGCAGCGCGTTGGCGTGCACGTGCACGACCGGGTCGTTGTCGACGTAGGCGACGCGGGTGCCGGCCGCGATCTGGCTGGCGATTTCGTGGACGTTGCCGGCGGCGGGGATGCCGGTGCCGATGTCGATGATCTGCCGGATGCCGGCCTCGGCTGCCAGGTAGCGGACGGCGCGCTGGAGGAACGCGCGGTTGGCGCGGGCGATGGCGCGTACTTCGGGGAATGCGCGCAGGATCTTGCGGACGGCGGCGCGGTCGGCCGGGTAGTTGTCTTGCCCGCCGAGGTAGGCGTTGTACATGCGCGCCGGGTGCGGCTTGGTGGTGTCGACGTCCGGCAATGTGGATCCCGGCTCCATCGCGTCCTTCCGGCGGTTGTCAGGGTGGGTGTCTGTCAGCCTTCCGCTCGGCGGTCGTGCCGGATAGCCGGCGAACGCGGACGAACGCGGACGCCGTCCCGGGCGGTGGCCGTACGCGCGGATCTCCCCGGGCCCGGCGCGATGGTCCGGTAACACGGTTATGAGTCTTTGGTGTCTGCCGGGTCGGGCCCGGACCGGCGGGGGCCGGGGTTGCTCGTGACGGCCCTGCTCGTAACGACTGTGTACGTCCATTGACTTGCTGGGGTGGTTCGTGATCTGGCTGGCCGAATGCGACCCTGAAGAACGTGGCGAGCTGATCCGGGTCGTGCTGCTGGAGTTCTCCGAGTTGTTCGGTGATCGCCTTTCCCACCGCGTCCCAGTTGCCCGCCTCCGGTCCCTCGCAGCGATGGTTGTGCATGGCGTCGAGCGTCAGCGACTTGAACGCGCCCGGCAAGAGCGGGAAGGTGAAACCGCATCGGTGGCACCCGATGACGGTCTTCAAGTCGGCGGCGTCGTGGCCGGGCCAGTCGGGGATGTCCTGGAGCGTGCAGCATCCCGGACACAGCATGGGCACGGCACCGCCTGGTGACTCGATGGCCGGGTCCGGCGCGCTAGGGCCGCCGTTGCTCATGCTTCCCTCTTCCTGGTTCAAGATGTTCTCCTGATTCCGGCAGGCTTGTGGCTAGGCCGTACCCCTCACGATGACTCATGCAGAGGACGCAATGCGGCCGGGCAAAGAGTCAAGCGCAGACGACGACGGACGATGCTGCATGTGCTCTATTGCAAAGACCAGATACCAGTGGCGCTGACGGGGGAGAACACCCCATGGTCACACGACCCTGACAGTGCTGCACAGAGAAGTATCAGACGGCGATCTCCTTGGTGCCGTCGTTAGCCTCGTCGCGCTGGGAGGTTGCCGCTGCGGCTATCTGCCGGCCTGCGGTCTGGATGTGCTGGTGTGCGGTGTTCCGCCCGAGGCCGATGCGGATGCTGGCGCGTGCCGCTGACCGGCTGAGCCCGATGGCGGTCAGAACGTGGGAGGGTTCCGCCTGCCCGGTGTTGCAGGCTGATCCGGTGGAGATGGCCAGGCCGGTGAGCTGGCTGATGAGCTGGCCAGCATCGGTGCCTGGGATGGTGATGTTGAGGTTGCCGGGGAGCCGGCTGGTGAGTGAGCCGTTGACGTTGATGTCGGGTATTGCCTGCCGCAGTGCGGCGAGCAGCTGGTCGCGCAGGCTGAGAATGCGGCGGCTGTCGGTGTGACGTTCCCGGGCGAGGATGGCCGCGGCGGCGCCGATGCCGGCGATGCCTGGGACGTTGAGGGTGCCGGCGCGCAGGCCGTATTCCTGCCCGCCGCCGGTGAGCTGCGGGACGGGGCGGATGCTGCCGCGCCGGACGTAGAGCGCGCCGGTGCCTTTGGGTCCGTAGATCTTGTGGCCGGAGAACGATGCGAGGTCGACGCCGAGGTCGTCGACGTCGAACGGGATGCTGCCGAGGGACTGGGCGGCGTCGGTGTGCAGCAGGACACCGCGGTCGCGGGTGATCTGGCTGATCTCGGCGAGCGGCTGGATGGCGCCGATCTCGTTGTTCGCGTGCATCACCGAGACGAGCACCGTCGACGGGGTGATGGCCGCCGCGATGCCGGCGGGGCTGACGATCCCGTCCGCGTCGACGGGGATGATGGTGACCCGGAAGCCGTGTCTGGTGAGGTGCTGGCAGGCGGCGAGGACGGCTTTGTGCTCGATCGCGGTGGTGATGATGTGGTCGCCAGCATCCCGGAGTGCGGTCGCGATGCCGGTGATGGCGAGGTGATCGGCTTCGGTGGCGCCGGAGGTGAAGATGATCTCGCTGTCGCTGCTGGCGCCGATCAGGTTCTTGATCTGGCGGCGGGCTGCGCGGACCGCTAGGGCGGCGGTGTGCCCGTAGGCGTGCGGGCTGGACGGGTTGCCGTACTGGCTGGTGAGGTAGGGCATCATCGCGTCCAGGACGCGCAGGTCCAGTGGCGTGGTGGCCTGGTGGTCGAGGTAGATCACCTGATCAGGCGATGTCATGCGGGGCTCCTGGGGGCGTATTTGCAGCTGCCGTCGATGATGTCCCAGTAGACGCGGCGGCAGCCGAGGTCGGAGGTGGCGGTGGCCAGGCACGTCCAGGTGCGCCGGGGGCGGCTGGCGGTGATCATGTAGGCGTCGTCGAGCCAGCCGCGGGCCCGCCGGGCGACGACCGTGACGATGTCGTGCTGCTGCCACAGGTGGTGATATCCGTGGTCCAGCAGCCAGGACTGGGCGAACGCGGCGGGCTGTGCGCCGGGACCGGGTCTGCCGGGGAGGTGGCCGGTGTCGGGGAGGATGTCGGCGGCGATCCGGGCCAGTCGCGATTCACGGCGCCGCCGCTCAGTCTCCGGGCTGAGGTAGGCGGTCAGCCGCAGGTCAGCCCACCAGGGTTCGCGGTAGCTGGTCCAGTCGATGTCTGCGGTGACCGTGACCTGGGGCGGGATTCCGCCGCGGGTGAGGTCGGCGACGTCGTAGCCGGGGCCGAGCGCCTCGATGGTGAAGGTACCGTGGCTGCCGTCGCGGTCCATGCGCAGTACTGCGGACAGCTGGTTGGTGAACCTGTCGGTGGGTTCCATGACGATGACCGCGCGCCCTGCGTCCAGCAGCCCGGCTGCTTTGACGGCGGCTTCGGCGAGCTGGAAGGTGTTCCCGCCCTTGTAGTAGCGGCGGGTCTCGGTTCCGCCGTCGGACCGGATCATCACCCGGTCCTGCCCGGTCGCGGCAGCGAGCGCCGCGATGCCTGCGTCGACGGCGTCGCGGTCCTGGCCGGGGGTGAGCAGGATCCCGTCCAGGACCGGGAGCCCGAGGCCGCGGAGCTGGCACATCGTCGCCCACTTCGGATACCGGTGACCGGCTGCGGCCAGCTCGTCTGGCGTGAGCGTGCTCAGCCGGCCGGGCGTTGCGGCCGGTGCGCGGGTCATGCTGCTCTGGCCTGCATCGCGGCGCGCAGCATGGTGAGGGTGAGCGCCTGGTTGGCGTCGAAGGGGTGGTCGCGCCAGTCGAACTGGCCGGGTATCCCGTGCTGGGCCGCGCAGACCCGGCGGACGTACTGGCGGGCGAACCCGTCCGCGGGCCAGAGCAGGTGCTCGCCCGGCCGGGATGAAAGGTAGAGGTAGGGTCCGTCGGCTGCCTCCGGCAAGGCGGTCAGGCTGGCGAGGCGGCGGCCGGGTCCGCCGGTGGCCTGGTAGGCGGCGGTGACCGCCCCGGGATCGGGGACGGGGATCAGGTGGAGGTGGGCGTGGCCGCAGCAGCTCGCGCCGAGCTCGCAGCCGCGCGGGCCGTGCTCGGCGATGATGACCGGCCCGCACACGGTAGTGATCAGTGCCCGCATCTGCTCGGCAGCCACTGCCACCTGCGCCAGTTCGGCGAGAGCGGCATCGGCTGCCGCGTCGAGGTGCTCCAGCGGCATGAACAGGCAGTAGCCGGGGGTGAAGCAGCCGGCGGTGGGCAGCAGCACCCAGCCGCCGCTCTCGCAGATGATCCGCGTCCCCTGCCTGGACGGCGGGGTGCCGGCGAACTCGGTGCAGAACGCGCAGTCCACGGTGCGTCACTCCCTCGTGCCGTTCGCGGCGGGCTGGGCACCGAACTCAGCGGCGTACTGGCTGCCCAGATGCCCGGGATAGCCGTAATGAGCGTGCGGCACCGCGTCACAGGGGGTCCCGTCCATCCGGATCAGGACGGCCCGGCCTGCTGGCATGTCCCGCCGCAACCGCAGCGCCGCCGGGCCGGCGTTGAGCAGTTCCAGCGTGAGGTGCCCTTCCCAGCCGGGCATCACCCACGGGCTGGCCAGGTGCACGGCCAGGCCGGTCCGGGCCAGGTGGGACAGGCCGGCGATGACGGCCGCGAACCGCGTGCCAAGACGCAGCGGATGACTGACGCAGCACAGCGCCATCAGGCCCGGCGCCAGGTCGAACTCTTCCCAGTCGTGCACCGGGCCGGCGTAGAGGCGGTCGATGCTGTCCTGGCTGGCCAGGTCGATGACGTGCCCGGGGTGGGCGAGCTGCTGCAGCGGGGAGCCGAGCCGCAGCAGCAGGCTGTCCCCGCGCAGCTCGCCGGGCCAGGCGATCTCACCCTGGCCGATCTGCGCCGCTATCTCACTTGCTGTCAGCATATTCTCGCCTCCGCGTAACGATGTGCCGTAATCTTGATGTTCGGCCGGACAGCATCTAATGTCGAGGTGTAATCACGGACATTCCCGGATTACCTGGACGGGACCTGTGATCAGGTGCACTTCAGCTGTCCTGCCGGACAGTCCCGGTCGGCTGGCGGGTTACGGATGAGCGAGTCGGCACCCGCTGTCCGGGTGCGGGACGGTGATTCGCTGAGCGGTCTCCTGTCGTGCCCGCCGCAGCTGCTGGAGTTCACTTTCGACCAGCTGCGGACCCTTGTTGTGGTGCAGGAGACCGGCTCGGCGAACGCGGCGGCACGGGTGCTGGGCCGGGAGCAGTCCAGCGTGCAGAAGCAGGTCGACATGCTCAACCGCAGCTTCCAGCGGATGTGCGGCGAACTGCTGGTGATCAAGCAGGGCCGCGGGCAGCCGTTCGTGTTCACCCCGACCGGCGCCGCGATCGCCGAGCAGGCCCGCGCCCTGCTCGGTAGCTGGCAGGGGCAGGTCAACGACGCCCGGCACCGGATCGGCAAGACCGTCGCTTTGGGCACTACCGAGTTCACCCTGCGGTTCGTCGGCACCGTCTGGCAGCGGGTCGCGGACGAGTTCGCCGCCCGCGAGGTCGAGCTGAACATGGTGCATGTCCGCACCAAGGACGCCTTCGCCCGCCTGGACGCCAAGGAGATCGATCTGCTGTGCGGCGGATTCGCGTCCGTCGCCGGAACCGGCGACACCCCCGGCGATTACGAGTTCCTCCAGTGGCGGCGCGAAGGCCTGGTGCTGCTCACCAACCTGCCCAAGCGGGAACTGCCCGTTCCCGCGGTCAGCGTGGGCCGGCTGCCCGAGGTGCCGCTGATCGTTCCCGCCGCCGGCGGGGTGATCACCGATTTCCTGCGCCGCTGGTACGGCACTGACTTCCGCAGCCGGATGACCATCGTCGCCACCATCGACGACATCTACTTCGGGCTCGCCCTCATGCGGTCCAAGATGACCTACGGGTGCATGCTCACCTCGGTCAGCATCGCCCGCGCCGCCGCCGAAGGACGCCTGCCCGGCGGACCGGGGCTGCGGCTAATCGACCTCGGGCCTGATTTCAGCCCGGCGATGGAACTGGTCACCGGGACGTTCGCGCGGCGCGGGGAACGCGCCGCGTTCAGCCCCTCGCACCCGCTGAACCTGCTGTGGCAGGCGTTCGCGGACGAGATCGCTGCCGGTAACCCGTATGCGCTATGACCCGGCAGCCGCGGCGGGTCGGTTTCCGGACCAGATGACCCGGTCGGCGAAACCGCCGCGCTCATCTGCCTTGGCCGCCCGGAGCTTCTCCAGCTGCTGCGGGTCGGTGCCGGTCAGCGCGGCCAGGGCATAGACGACTTCGAGGACATCGGCGAGTTCTTCGGTGTCGCTGTCGGAGGCGAGGAACTCATTAACTTCCTCGGTCAGCTTGTCGCGCAGCCGGGCCGCGTACTCGTCCCCATCGGCGACATAGACGACGGGTTCAAGGCCTTTGTCGCGGATGATCTGCGGGATCTTGTCACGCACAAGTTTACCCTGGCTCACCAACACCTCCAGCCATCTGCGTTCCCGCGCGCCCCGGCACATCAGCGCCTGATCCTGGATCGTAGACCCGGCCGACCGGTAGATACCGGAGAACACGCCGGCACGGGCCAGACAGCATCGGCCCTTTCGCGGATGGGGTACCGTAGTGCGGTGACCTGCCAGCTCTGGCGGGTTTGTCGCGAACCTGGTCAAGCGCCAGCGATACTTCGGCAGTGATCTTGGCAGGATACTGCGGTTCGTCCGTGAGCAGATCGCTGAGCATATCGAGCTTGGCTACGGCGGCCACGCGGAGTCCGTCATGTGGTGAACCGGGGAAGCCGCTATCAAGAACGGTACCGTCACGCCGCGCGAGGGGTGTTAGCAAACACATGCACGCTAAACGCCGA
>DASRFJ010000371.1:0-22882 GCA_035651595.1 Streptosporangiaceae bacterium
AGCGTCTCGGTGCCGTCGACGAAGGCCTGGGCCAGCTCGGACAGGCGGCGATTGCGGGCTCTAGCGAAGTCCCGCAGCAAGCTGAACGCCTGGTCCATGTCCACGCCGAGGCGCTCGGCGAGCTTCCCCTTGGCCTGCTCGATGACGACCCGGCTGTTCAGTGCCGTCTGCAGTTGCTCGTTGAGGACCTCGCTGCGGCGCATGCCGCGCTCGTGCAACAAGCTGATGGTGGCCACATCGGCAAGGGCCTGGCCGATCCGTATATCCGTGGCGGCGAAGGCTCCCGGGCCGGCCCGGAACAGGTTCAGCGCGCCGATGACCTGCTCACGCAGCCGCATCGGCAGGGCTTGCACAGCGCCGAATCCCGCCTGCCGGGCGGCGGGCGCGAACCGCGGCCAGCGCCCCGCTTCGGCGGCCAGGTCCGTAGCCTGGACGGGCCGCCCGGACCGGAAGCAGTCCAGGCATGGACCCTGATCGTTCTGCAACTGGAACAGCTCGATCAGCCGGGCGGCCTCGCTGGAGGCGGCCACCACGCGCAGCTCCCCGCGCGGGTCGGCCAGCAGCAGCCCGGCCGCCTCGACGTCCAGCAGCGCCACGCTGCGGTTGGTCAGCACGTGCAAGAAGTCGATCATGTCAAAGCCGGCGACCATGGTGTCGGTCAGCTCGACAAACGTATCCGACAGCAGTTCTCCGTCCATTCCCGCTCCTCTCTGAGGGAAAGGCGGCATACCCGCCGGGTGAACGGTCAGCGGCGCGGTCACGGATGCGGAGTCCCGTCACGCCGCCCGTCCTCGGACGGGCCCCGGTCAGGTCCCAGCCGCAGCCGGCGCGCCACGATATCGCGGGCCAGGTCGGCCAGTGGCCGGTCATGAGCATAAGCGTAGGCGCGCAGCCGGATAAAAGCCTCCGTGATGCCGACGCCGAGCTGCTCGGTGAGCATCCCGGTGGCTTGATCGATCTCGGCGCGATGCCCGGCCAGGTCCGCGGGCTGCCCGCCTGGCCCGGTCCCCGCTCCGGTCTCGCTCGGCTGGTCCGCGGAAATCAGCAGCAGGGCCGCGGCATCGGCGAAGATCAGCGCCTCACCCAGCTGCCCATCGCTCAGCGGCCCGGCCCGATCCCGGTACAAGCCCATGACACCAGCTCCGATTGCCCCTATTCGCAGCGGGAACGCGAAGATCGCCGCAGCCCCGGCCTGCCGGGCCGCTGGGGCAAACACCGGCCAGCGACGGCCAGCTTCCGTATCGCCCAGGTCCGAGGCCAGCACCGGGCCGCCGTAGCCGACCGCGTCCGGGCACGGGCCCTCACCCAGCATCAGCTGGAGCTCAGCAAGCCGCTCGCTCACCGCATCGGTGACCGACATCAGGTGACCCGCCGGCTCCGCGCTGCTCGCGGCACTCAGCCACCCCCCGGTGACCTGGACCGCGGCGACGGCCGCCGCGCATGCATCCGAGGCTGAGACCGGGCCACTGTGACTGGCCGCCTGCAACGCGACCAGACCCCAGATCCTGCCCTGCCGGTCAACCGTCATCGGCACAGCCCTGCCCGGCAGCCCGGCCACTACCGGCACGGATATTCGGCCTGACGCCGGACACGGGGCTCCCCTCCTGCTGCAGCGGCAAGGCGGGGTCTCGACCCAGCGGCGAGTTCACCGGCTCTCAATATCGACGATACCCGCTGACGCCCATGCAGTGCCGGTACTGCCATGACCCGGACGCTGCCGCCGCCAGCCGACCTCGGCCTCGCGTCGGTCTGGCGGGTCGTCTGACGGAGGTACTGTAAGGGAGCGGTCATGCCTGACGGGCTTGACCGCGGTCTCGTTGCTCCAGACCCTGGCGGCGTAAGCGCCGAGCGGTGTTGTCGGAAGACGCCGAGGAGGGCAGAGCGATGAGCAGCACAATACCCGGCTTTCATGCCCCGCCATCTGGCCGCGCCTCAGCGGCGGACCGGCGGCGTGTCGCGGTCGATCCTTCGACTGCGAGCTTTCGAGCGCTGGCGCTGCGGGTACGGGCGATGGGTCTGCTCGACCGCAGGCCCGGCTACTATGCGGTGAAGATCACCCTGACGGTCTTCGCTTTCTTCGCTGGCTGGGGCCTGCTCGTCGCTGGCGGCGACTCGTGGGTTGCCCTCGCCGTCGCGCCGCTGGTGGGGATGATGTTCACTCAGCTGGGCTTCATCGGCCATGATGCGGGGCACAACCAGGTCTTCTGCTCGCGCCGGCGCAATCGCATGCTCGGCCTCATCGTGGGGAACGCGCTCACCGGACTGAGCTTCGGCTGGTGGGTTCCCAAGCACAACGCTCACCATGCGCATCCCAACGAACTGGACCGCGACCCCGATATCGGCGGAGGAGCCGCCCTGGCCTTGCCTGACGCGCGGGGAATCGGGCGCCGCCGGATCTCATCGTGGCTGGCACGCTGGCAGGCGCCGCTGTTCTTCCCTCTCATGCTGCTGCGGAGCGGCGGTATGCACGTACTCGGGGTCAAGCGGCTGGTACGGCGGCGAGACCGTGCCGCGGCGGTTGAAGCCGCTCTCATGCTGCTGCACGCCGCGCTGTACCTGACGGTGGTGCTGTGGGTGCTCTCCCCGCTCAAGGCGCTCGCTTTCGCCGCCGTTCAGCAGGCGGTCTTCTCGCTGTACCTGGGCATAAGTTTCGCGCCGAACCACAAGGGGATGCCGGTCATCGAATCCGCGACCGCGGCTGGTTTCGCCCGCCGCCAGGTGGTAACTGCCCGGAATGTCAGGGGCGGCCGGTTCACCACCTTCATGCTCGGCGGCCTTAACTACCAGATCGAGCATCACCTGTTCCCGTCGATGCCCCGGCCCAGTCTGTGCCGGGTCCAGGGCCTGGTCAGGGACTTCTGCGCGGCGGCGGATCTCGGCTACAGCGAAGACAGCTTCGCGGGGTCATTCCGCCAGATCGTTCATCACCTCAGCGCCGCTGGAGCAGCGGCCAGCCGCAGCCCTAGCTGACCAGGTGATCCGTCCTGCCCGCACCGGCGGACCCGTTCTGGGTGCGCAGAGCAGGTCTCACCCGCGAAACAGGATCCGGCCCGGGCAATTGTCCGTGCACCGCGGCCGGGCATTCACGTTCCGCTGGTATGTGATACTGGCAGTAGGCCTTGGGGCATTCCGAACGCTGGCAGTCACGCCGGCGCCGTCCGCGGGCCGGGTTAGCCCGGCGCACCATGCGCCAGGGACAGGGAGGCCGCGTTGTTCGGCTTCAAGATCATTACCCAGTATGAGCAGGGCATCGTCTTCCGCTGGGGCAGGGCGCTGCCCGGCCTCCGCCAGCCGGGGCTGACCTGGGTCAACCCGTTCACGGACCGGCTCCGCAAGGTCAACATGCAGATCATCGTGGCGGCCGTGCCCGGCCAGGAAGCCATTACCCGGGACAACGTCACCGTCAAGGTGGACGCGGTCGTCTACTACCGGGTCATCGACCCGATCAAGGCGATCATCAACGTGCAGAACTACGCTTTCGCCGTGGCCCAGGTCGCCCAGACCTCGCTGCGGTCGGTGATCGGTCAGAGCGACATGGATCAGCTACTGTCCGAGCGGGACAAGGTCAACGCCCAGCTCAAGGACGTCATCGACGCCCCTACCGAGGAACCGTGGGGGGTCCGGGTGGAACGGGTCGAGGTCAAGGACGTCTCGCTGCCCGAATCGATGAAACGGTCGATGTCGCGGCAGGCCGAAGCCGAGCGCGAACGCCGCGCCCGGGTCATCTCCGCCGACGGGGAGTACCAGGCGTCCAAGAAGCTCGCCCAGGCCGCCACCGTGATGGCCGCCGACCCGGCCGCCTTGCAACTGCGGCTCCTGCAGACCGTCGTCGAGGTCGCCGCCGAGAAGAACAGCACGCTCGTCATGCCCTTCCCCGTGGAGCTGCTGCGCTTCTTCGACCGCACCGCGCAGGCTAGCGCGCTGGCCCGGCCAGACACCAGCGATGCCGAGGACGCTGGACGCCTGCCGCAGGTGACAGTGCCCGTGCTGCCGACTCCGACGGCGCCGGAAAGCCTGCCAGCCGGCACTCCCTGACCGCACCGCTCAACACCGCTGGGAAGACCCCAGGAGTTGGGCAGGACAGCGAAGCCATCGCTGAACAGAACAGCCTGACGACGGTAAGGACCTGCCCGGCGTTGGATACCCCGATGTGCTCCGGAAGCGTCACCACCGCTTGCCCGCCAGCCCATTCCACCGGGTAGAGACCCTCAACCACGGCAGCGGCCCCGGCGGGACCAGGGTGGAACAGCGAGCGGCTTAGCGTGCGGCTCCCGACGCTACCGGAGGGAGCCAGCGCAGTGGATCATGGAAGCTGAGGTGCCGGGCGATCCGAACGCGGCGGCCAGGTCGCCGGTCTCGTCGGGCAGCAGATCCGCCCCGTCCCGCAACGCCAGGCAGCAGGTCGAGCTGGCCAAGCGGATCGCGATCTGGGGAGGGCACCAAGGGCCCGAAGGCCGACGAGGTCCACCCGATCTGACCTGCCGCCGCAGGGACCGGACAGACCGGGAAGGGGGCGGCCCATGCCGGACTCCCTTCTTCTCGGGTACGTACTGGGATGATCATGCCTGACCAACGCACGGCTGGTCATAGGACCGCGCCGCGCGGAGCCAGCTCGAGGGTGGCGACGCTCCGGCCGTAGAGGACTATGAGCCGGTCGCCGTGCCTGCATCGCAGCATCCCGCCGTCTTGTGCCATGGTCGAGGTTACGTGATCCATGACATCGTCCCCGGCGGCATCCGCCCCGTCATAGGCGACGTCCAAGAGGTCGCCGCTGATCAGGCGGACGCGCAGTACGATCTCCGTCATGATCAGGCACTCTAGACGCTCCGCCGCCTGGCCGCCAGGCCAGCGGATGCCGCGCTGGGATGTCAGACGACACGTGTCGAACGCCGGGTGGCAGGCGAGCTCGAACGTGACCGTGCCCCTGACCGCGCGGGCCTGCCTGACCAGGAGATCGCGCGCCTTGCCGGTGGACCTCGTCTCCGGGACCATGAAGTCGATGACCTCGCCGACCGCGTCCTTGCCCTGAAACCTGGTGAGCAGGATGCTGGTATCGGGGAGGTAGAGCTGCTTCGGCTTGGCGTAGCTGGTACGGGCCGTGATGGAGAAGTAGCCGCCCTTGTTCTTATCCAGGAGGGCACCGAACAGGCTCGGGGCGTCGAAGCGCGCCGGGCAGTACCAGTCGACCGTGCCGTCGGTGCCGATAAGGGCGACCGTGCGCAGGTCGCCCACGATGCCGTGCTCTTCGATCGGGAGGTAGCCGTGCGGCGGACCGATCCGGGTAGTCCCGTTTCCCGCGCTGCGGAGCCTCGGCGATCCACGGGCCAAGGCGCGGCGCGGGCAGCCATGCGCCGGTGGCGAAGCACCGCCGTTCGTTCGGTAGGAAAGACCTTGACTATCCCGAACGGACAGTGGTGCATCCTTCGGCCCCGCCCGCGGAGCACGAGGCTGGCGTAGCGTCGAATACCGGGGCGACGCCGCCGCGATCCCATGACGCGCCGCGGGGGAGAGAAATCCACAGGAGGAGCGCGGAGATGAAGGCTGTCGTCTGGCAAGGTGTCGGTTGATGAGGTTCCCGACCCGGCGATCGGGGAGCCCGCCGACGCGATCGTCCGGATTACCACGAGCGCGATCTGCGGTACTGACCTGCATTTCGGGACAAGATAGAACATGGTGTCAACGTCAGGTTCATGGTCCTCAATCCGATGTCCCGGATATCGGGATACGTTGCGCGGGGAGTCGCGATGTCAGAGGAGCACCTGCGAGTAGAGAATAAACTGGACCTGAAAACTATTATTGATCTTCAGCGATACGCAGATTCCCGCCGGCGGGAGTTGCCGGCAGCGGGCAAGGTTACGATCAGGCTCTTCGACGCGATTCCCCTCGGAAGGACCTATGTGTTTGATGGTCCAGGAGATGAGAGTTTCTTCGTGCCGTACGCTAGCCGCGGTCCGGTCCGGCCGTTGCCCGTTTACCAATGCGCCAACAACGGGAAGGTGGCCAGAAGGTATATCAGTGGGATGGAGGAACTGTGGGAATCTGATGATGTGGTTCTCGGTTGACGTATTCCTGGAGCAATATTCCAGAATTCTTGATATAGCGGTAGAAGATGGGCTATGTGAACTGGCTCACGCAATGCTCGATACGGGCTGAACCAGCCCAAAGTGGCTAAATACTCGCGTTCCGCGCGTCCTTGCAGTGAATCGCAATGCTGAATTTGACGATCGCTGCCGACAGTATCGCCCGCTATTCGGCAGTGCAGGACGTCCCCGGCGCGGCCGGTGATGTCGTCCTTGGCAGCAGGCTGGTGCTGATCACGCCGTCGCGCCAGCGGTTCAGAAGAATCCGAGGTTGGGGAGGAGTTGGGCGGCGGCGTCGATGATCTCGCCGGCGGTCTGCAGTGCCTCAGCGGTCTCCTCGGCGCTGGCTTTCTCGGTGGGGTAGTCCGGGTACTGCAGTTCGTTGCGCCGACGGCGCAGCCCGCCGAATGCCCGCAAGCTGGCGCCGAACTGGGCACGGATCGCATCGTCGACGGCCTTATGGCCGCCGGCAGTGGTGGGACGCAGGCCCTGCTGGGCGAGCAGGGAGACGCAGGCCTGCCGGGCAGCATCGTAGGCAAGGACGACGCTGCTGTCCGGTGCCGCCTCAGCGATCAGGCGTGCCGCATCGAGGGTCTGCCGCGCCCGGTCCGGCCACGGTTCACCGTCCGCCTGCGCGCCCTGCACGCGTTCCAGGTGCCTGTCCGCGAGCAGTTGCCCGATAGCGGCCTCTCCGGCGCTCCACCGCATCAGCTGTCCTCCTCGCGCGGGGCTTCCCCGGTGACCCAGACCAACGGTGCCGAGCGGATCTGCCGGATCAGCGGGTCAGCGGCCGCGATCCAGCGGGACCGGGAGCACAGCACGGGGTTGACCTGCAATCCGAGACGCTGCTCGGCGCGCTCGGCCGCCTCGTAGAGATCGCGGCGAGCTGCCTCGCCGATGACCAGGACGTCAATATCGTGCGGCGGACGTCCAGGAACGCCCTCATAGCGTGCTGCCCATGAGCCGTAGATCGCCACAGCGATCACCTCGAGCGGGCCGAACTCCTCGCTGATGACCAGATGCGGTCCGAACGCCAGGGTGAGCAGCTCGGTCAGCGCCCGCGTGTAGCGGCCGACCGGGTCCGCGGATACCAGCCTGGCCCGCCCCACGCGGCGTTCCCGGATCAGCCCAGCACTGGCCAGCCGGCCTGCCTCGCGCTGGACCGTGGTCAGCGGCAGGCTCAGCGTGGCGGCCAGATCGCTGAGGGTGTACTCGGTGTCGGGATGCAGCAAGAGGAGGGTCAGTATCTCGGCGAGGTGGCGGGACCGCAGAATCGGCAGGAGCGCCGGAGCCTCACTACGCATAGATGAAATATATCATCCGTTTAAGAAGAGCCGCGACCGGGCCGCGCCCAGACCGCCTCCGCGACCTCAGCCTTGCCCCGCGCAGCACTCAGGCAGCGGAGGCGGAAACGCCGGCCAGAGCAGCACTGACACACGCTCACTCCGGCCGAGTTCCGTCCGGTAGGCGGCATGAGCGGACGAGCTTCTTCGCCGGAGCGTGCAGACATACGGTCTGGCTGATTGGATGCCGGCTGTAACAGCCCCTTCCGAGTGGCCGGCGATGCCTGCATGCTACTATTACGTGGTAGACGTAATACGGGATACTCGCCGGAGGAGGCTGTCATGGTGCTGAACAGCAAAGGCCAGGTGACCATTCCGGCGCATCTGCGGGCCAAGTACGGGCTGCACGCCGGCGATGAGGTCGAGGTCGTCGAGATCGGCGGTGCGCTCCGGATTGTCCGCGCCGAGGGAGCCGGGACCAGGGGGCAGCGGCTGGCCCGCCGGCTGCGTAACACCGCCTCCGGGCACGACGTCGCGGGCATGAGCACCGACGAGATCATGGCGCTGCTGCGTGGCGAATGACCCGGCGGCGATCCGGCCTGCGACTCTGGTGGACTCCTGCGTGCTGCTTGATGTCATCACCGGAGACGATCAGTGGGCTGACTGGTCGGCGGGACAGATCGCAGCGGCCCTGGACGCCGGCCGGATGGTGATCAACCCGCTCATCTACGCCGAGGTCTCGGTCGGCTATGAGACCGTCGAAGAGCTGGAGGAACTGCTCCCGGCCAGTGACTACGAGCGCGAGCCGTTGCCCTACCTCGCTGGATTCGCCGCCGGGAAGGCATTCGTGCGATACCGCCGGTCCGGAGGGGACAAACGATCGCCGATGCCGGACTTCTATATCGGCGCGCACGCCGCGGTAGCGGGCTACCGGCTGCTGACCCGCGATGTCCGGCGGTACCGGACATACTTCCCGACCATCGAGATCATCGCGCCCGCTCCAGCCGAAGACGAGAGAGCCGGATAGGCTCTCACCGCTCGCCGAACGGGCAGAGGATCTCGCCAAAGGCCTTCGTGACCGGTGTGAAAGCGAGCCGGCGCTGGCCGGGCGGCTCCTGACCGACTACCGGCGTCTGGCCGCCAAACTCGCTGCCGTCCTCGCTGACCCGGCCGATTAGCTACTGCCACCCTACGTGCCTCAGCGCGCTAGGCCGAGCGCTTCATCGCGGCAGATGAGCGCGTTGTCGAGCGAGGAGGCAAATGCATTTCTGCAGGGCACGCAGTTGTTGTCTATCCCTCATGTCAGTGATCCGATGAACAGTGCGCACCAGCCCGCTGCGAGTACCGCAGGCAGCCATTTGCTGATCTCGGAGGGAACGAGCCATGGCCTGTGCCGCCAGTGATCGATCCAGTACGCGCTGGCGCGCATGACCAGGAACCAGAACACTGTCGTGATCAAGCCGAATACCGCGAGCAGCGGCCGGAGCGCGGCCTGGCTGGCCGCTGCGTACACCGTCGCCACAGCTGTGTTCATGAGGAGGAACAGGCTGCCGCGTTGCCAGAAAAGCTGTAGGTCCAGGCGGAAATGTTCCGAGGCGAGCTTCAGCATGTCAAGGTCCCGGGCCTCGAAGCGCACGTGCCCTGGACAATAGCGCCCTGTGTCAGCGAGCTGTGTGCAGTTCGCCCCGTCGGCCAGGACACCGGCGCAGGTCGCGGGAGGAGGCTGATTCACGCTCATCTTCGTTCCCTCCAAAGGCGTGACTCCCGGCTGCAGCAATACGCTGCTTTCTGCCGGTCGGAGTCTTCGCCGGAGATCAAGCAGCCGGAACTCGCCGCCGGACAGCGGGCGGGATTCTCGAAACCGCTGCCGGACAGACCGATGACGCAAACTCGGCGAAGAGTCCACCGCAGTCAACAGCCAACCACTGCCCCGGCCGGTTCGCTCATGGCAACAATCCTGCCATCCGCCCGATCTGCAGCAAAAGTGGACGTCTGCCATAAAATTCAATGCGGAACCTGAAGTAATTTAAGATACCATTCCCGGTAGGAGAGGATGGATTTTGATGAGCCGAGGCCGGGTGGCGCTGTGGGGAGTGCCGTCCGCTATGTTGGCGGGGCTGTTGGCGGTAGCCGCTGCCTTGGCAGCAGGTGCGGTGCCCAAGTCGTGGGGACGGGCACATGACGGCCCTTTGTTGTGGTGGTCAGTTGCCGGTCTGTTGGGCCTTGGCGCCCTCGTAGCTGTGCTTCAGGCGCGTTCGGTCGCTGAGGAGGACGAGCAGCAACAGACCGTCCCTCAAGGTCCGGTACTGGAAACATAGCCGGGATTCGTAATCTCGGTTTCCAGCTCTTCGATCGTGACGAATATTATGAAGCTGAGCAATGGTTTCGCAAAGCCGCCGACGAAGGAGACGCGGCCGCGATGCAGGAGCTGGCATGCGTCCTCATTATACAAGGCAGGGAAGGCGAAGCCCGCGATTGGCTCCGGGGGAGCCAAAAAGCGTTTGATCCTGTTGCGGCTATTAAATTCGAGGTTGAGCTCAGCCGGTATGGCAGCGAGTGAATTCCAGCTATCGTTCTGAGAACCAGCCGTCGACGTGAGTGGAATCAAAGTATCATTGTTATCTTTGCGAGACTGCTGGTAAGGCACGTGGATCGTCGGTTGTCTGGACAAGATCGGCCTGATCAGCGGGGGTGCCGTTCCTTCTGTGTCTATCTGAGTTCCTCAGGACGGAGGGAAGCCTTGATCTCGCTGAATCTGGCCGCCGCGGCCGGGGTCCATTCCGTCCTGCGTTCGCTGGCGCGCAGGGCATCGTCGATCTCGATGAGCTTTGCGGGGGACAGCGCGCCTGCCCGCTCGATCAGGTCGTCCCGGCTCAGGGTGGTCAGCCACGTGCACGGGGTGAAGCCCGGGCGGGGGAACCCGACGCGCAGCACGCCTTCAAAGGGCAGTCCTTCCTGGATGCCGACTGCGACTTCGGCCCCCAGGCCGGAGATGTCGGTGTCCGCCGGGGCGACGACCTGCATTGCCCGGAACCCGGACGGCTCGTCGTCCGACAGGAGCACAACAGGGCGTGGCTCGTCGAACCTGGCCCACCAGACCTCGCCTCGGTGCATGTGTCCTCCTGGTATGAGACGGCGGGCGGATGCTGTGCCGGCCGCCGCTGGCAGTGATGCGGCCTGCCTGCTGTCTGAGCCTAGATCTTCGGCGTGCCGGTGCTGGCCACGGGGCGGTCACCGTCTGATCATCCCGGTGTGTGCTGACACGTGATGATCGCCTGGTGGCCGCAGCGTAGACCCCGTCCGCTGGGCGGGGATACTCGATGAGTTGATGACTCGGGCCGGGACCCGTTTCCGCAGGGTGGAGCCGCGGCGCCGGGCGCGGGTGTTCGTGGCGGGACTGCTGGCGGGGCTGCCGCGCAAGAACTGCTGGACGATAGCTGAGCATGCCGGGGATGCCACGCCGGACGGGAATGCAGCACCTGCTGGCGCGCGCGAGGCGGGACGCAGACGGCGTGCGGGATGACGTACGCGGCTATGTTGCGGAGCACCTCGGCGATCCGCGGGCCGTGCTGGTGGCCGGCGAGACGGGTGACCTGAAGAAAGGCACCGCCACCGCCGGCGTGCAGCGGCAGTACACCGGCATCGCCGGGCGGGCCGGGAACGCGCAGGCCGCCGTCTACCTCGGGTACGCGGCCCGGCGCGGGCACGCGCTGACCGGCCGGGAGCTGTACCTGCCGAAGTCCTGGACCAGCGACCCGGCTCGCTGCGCCGCCGCATTTGCGGTGTCCCCACTGCTGCGCGCATCGAGTTCCGCGGCACCGAGCGCTCCGCATCCATCACCGCAGACACCTCCAGCCAGAGCCTGCAACGCGTCAATACCATTCAGAGCAACGCGCTCACCTCAGTTGTCTCCCGGTGCTATGTAGACGTCCTGCATCCTGCGCCCCGGGCCTGGACGGACCCGCTCGATGTAGCGTTCGGGCCGGTCAAGAACGAGGGTTCAGGTAGACCCTATGTCCCCGACATCGGCACGGAACCGCAACTTAGCAAGTGCCGGGCCGGTGGCGTACTTGTCGACGCCGCATCGCTTGGCGGGATCACAAGCGCGACCGTGGCGCCTGCCGCGATCGTGGATAACGGGGAGCCACAGGACTTCTTGTGCTTTCTGCCGCTGCCGCATGGGCATGGAGAGTTGCGTCCTACCTTTATGGCTGGCTGCGGTCCGGCTTGATTGACGGGCTGCCGGCACTTACTCGCTCTCCGGCGTGATCGCGGCGGCCATCGAGCGGGCGATCATGAGCCTAGGCGAGGCTGCTCGGGTGCACATGTATCGCTGGGGTGATGGCTGCACCCACTTCCATGCGCATTTCATCGGCAGGCCGCTTGGCCGCCCGCAATTCGGCTGGCGCAACCCGCCATTCCTCGAAAAGCGGTTTCCCAGTCCCGGAGCAGATCAGCTAGCGGAAGCCCGCAAGTTGGTCGCCGCCTCGCTCACCGCTGACCTGCCGGCCTGACCAGTCGGCCGTCAGTGTGTGGCCGCGGCTCGAGCTAGCTGGTCGCGGAGAATGTCAGCCGCGATCGAGGGCCGGGCGGTCGCGGTTGCTAGCGGAAGACGGCGAGGCCGCGGGGTGCGGAGAATCCGCTGGCGAGGCCGGTGACGGTGCTGGTGGCGGTGCTGATGACCGAGACGGTGTTATCGGTCTGGTTGGTGACGTAGGCGGTGGTGCCGGCCGCGTTGACGGCGACGTTGAGCGGCATCGTCCCGACGGGGATGGTCGCGGTGACCGCTCTGGTGGCGGTGCTGATCACCGAGACGCTGTTGCCGCCGTTGTTGACGACGTAGGCGGTCGTCCCGTCCGGGGTGAACGCGACGGCGGTGGGGTGGTCACCGACCGGGATCGTGGCGGTGACGGCGTTGGTGGCGGTGGCGATCACCGAGACGTTGGCGGTGCCGTTGTTGGCGACATAGACGCGGCTGCCGTCCGGGCTCATCGCCAGGCCCGCCGGGAAGGTGCCGGTTAGCCCGATCGTCGCGGTCACCGTGTTGGTGGCGGTGCTGATCGCGTAGACCACGCCTTCGACGTGGTCGGCCACGTACAAGGTGGCGCCGTCAGGGGTGACGGCGGAATCGCGCGGGTCCCCGCCGACGGTGATGGTGGCGGTGACGGTGCCGGTGGCGGTGCTGACCGCTGAGATGGTGCCGGCGTGGGCGTTGGAGACGTAGGCGGTGGCGCCGTCGGGGGTGAAGGCCACCGCGGCGGGGCCGGCGTCTGTGGTGATGGTCCCGGTCACGGCCTGGGTCGCGGTGTCGATGATCGTGACGGTGTTACCGCCGGCGTCGGTGACCCACGCCTGGGTTCCGGCCGGGTCCGGGGTGACCTCGAACGGGACCGGGCCGGCCGCGATGCTGGCGGTGACCGCGCCGGCGGCCGGGTCGTAGATCTTGACCGTGTTGTCGCCGCCATCGGCGACGTAAACGAGCGTGTTAGCCGGAGCCGGGCGGAAGGTGTAATGGTCGGCGCCGCTGGTAGTGCTTGTCCCGGCCGCGGTGGTGACGGTCACGTCCGTGGTGCCGCCGGAGTGCGGGGGCGTGATCGCGGTGATCTGGGTGTCGGAGGCGACGGTGAACGAGGCCGCTGGTATGCCGCCGAACGATACCCCGGTGGCGCCGGCGAAGTCGGTGCCGGTGATGGTGACCCGGTGCCCACCCGTGACCGGCCCGCTCGGCGGGATGACGCCGGTGACCGCGGGTGCGGGCTCGTCATAGGTGTAGTGGTCGCCGCCGCCGGTGGCGCTGGTGCCGGCCGGGGTGGTGACTGTGACGTCCACGGTCCCGTCGGTGTGCGCCGGGGCGGTCGCGGTGACCGTGAGGTCGTTGATGACCTTGACGTTGGTGGCCGGGGCAGAGCCGAACAGCACCGAACTGGCGCCCGCCAGATGCTGGCCGGTGATCGTCACCTGGTTGCCGCCGGGTTCGGCACCGTGCGCGGGAGATACCCCGGTGACCACCGGGGGCGCGGCTGCCATCGCGATGTCGAACGGGACGGCGCCGACTCCGGTGATGGTGGCGGTGACCGTATCGGTGGCGGTGTTGATCACCGAGACGCTGTTGCCGCCCCCGTTCGCGACGTAGGCGGTGCCGCCCGCCGGATCGACCAGCACGTCAGTGGGTGTGGAGCCGACCGGGATGGTCGCGGTGACGGTGTTGGTGGCGGTGTCGATCACCGAGACGGTGTTGCTGTTCTCGTTGGCCACGTACGCATGCGTTCCGTCGGGGGTGATCGAGACGCTGCCCGGGCCGGAGAAGCCGGGGATCAGCGAGCTGATCGTGTTGGTGGCGGTGTCGATCACCGAGACGTTGTTGCTGTTGAAATTGGGCACATAGGCGTGCGCCCCGTCCGGGGTGATCGCCACGTCAGCCGGAGTACTGGCGCCGCCGCTGGCGATGGTGGCGACGACGGTGTCGGTAGCCGTGTCCACGACCGAGACGGCGCTGCCGACGAAGCAGGCCACGTAGGCGCGGGAGCCGTCGGGCGTGACGGCTACGCCAAACGGATTGCCGCAGATGTTGACCGTGGTGGTGACCGTGTTCGTGCTCGCGTTGATCACTGACAGCCCGCCGACGCCAGGGCTGACGAAGTCACCTACATACGCGCGGGCACCGTCCGGTGCCACCGCCACGGGTGCCGGGAACCGGTTGGTCGCGATGGTGGCCGACACCGCGTTCGTGCTGGTGTCGATGACAGACACGTTATTGCTTCCCTGGTTGACGGCGTAGACGTGACCGCTGTCTGGGGCTGCGGCGACTGCGTCTGGGAAGCTGCCAACCGGCACGGTGGCCGTGACCGTGTCGGTCGCCGGGTCGATGACCGTCACCTGGTTCGAGCGCAGCGCGGCGACGTACACCATCCGGTGCGCGGGCGCCGCGTGCGCGGGCGCCGCTTGCGCGGGCGCCGCTTGCGCGGGCGCGGACGTCAAGCCCAGGCCGGTCACCGCCAGCGCAGCCGCCGTGGCGAGGACGCTCAGCCGGAATCGTGAACGGGTATCCATTTCCCCTCCCTCTTCCACGAACCGCCGCAGACTCCGCGCATCCGTTACGCAGGAGGAACACTCGAAGCAATCCGTAGCCGCCGTGACCGTAACATTGGCCGGTCAGCCCGGCCTACTTGCCAGACTGCTACTGTTTCGTCACCGATCGCGCTCAGCGTCACGGAGCAGGCTGCGCGCGGCCGAGGTACCCAGGCCGGTGAGGTTGCCGGGGAGGAAGCGCTGCTGGGCTGGGGGGCGTGCGGCGATTGCCGGGTCGTATCGCCACCACCAGGAGATCGACGGGATCGGCAGCGGATCGGGGGAGCTGTCGCGAGGGGTGGCGCGCCATCCGCCCGGGGTGAACGCCCGGGTGCCGCCGGTGCCGTCGAGGTAGACGTAGCGGTCGGTCGTGCGGCACCAGTCCAGCACACCGCGGATGTACTGGCCAAGGCCGGCCACATAGCCCGCGAGCTGCGGCAGCTCCGCATTGAGCCGGTCGCGGAGACGCAGGAAGAGGGTCATCATCCGGTCCCACATGAGCATCGCCCGCTCGTACGCTTCGTCCATCCCGCAGCCGGTTTCCTGGCGGAACGCGTCGATGAGGTTGAAGCCATCCCCGGTACGCTCGGTCTCCTTCCCGAAGGAAAAGATGTCGGTCCCCCAGACGGTCAATGTGGCGGCCACCTCGATGATCGCCCGTGCCCGCCTGTCCGCGAGCAGGCGCGGGGGCGCGGGGCACCCGTTGCACACCGCGATCAGTTCGGTGTAGACCATGGCTCCGCCGCCGTAGAGCCGGTACAGGGTGTAGTCGTCCAGCCCGGGCCGCTGGCCCCGCGCGACGAACCCGGCCTTGCGCACTTCGGCGGCGAAGTAGCCGCGCATGAGGTCGGCGAAACGGTCCGCCTCCAGTGGCGTCGCACACCGTGCGAACCGCGATCGCAACTCACGAAGGCTGGCGCCGTAGCGATCGCCGGGGTACACGGTGTGCTCGGGGATGTCGACGCAGCGCTGTATGCGCGCCACGGCATCGGCCAGTTCGCCGGGGCGCTCCCGGAGCGGGCCCTCGTCGCAGTACTCGTCATCGAACGCGAACGCCCAGATGTTGTAGTCCGACGTGACCTGCAGCAGGTCCGCGCGCGCGGCGGGGCATGTCCGGCCGACCATGTCCCCGCACCCCGCCTGCGCAAGCCGGGCACGGTCGGCATCACCCGCGCACAGGCCATATCGGTACATGAAATCCACCGAACGCGCGTCCGCCTGCGCGGCCAGCGGATGCGCGGCGGGCGGGAAGGGACAGTAGAAATCGGGCAGCAGCCGAGCTGTCCCGCCGGTTCCACCGGATTCGGGCGATACGGCGGTTCTCCCCGTCAGGGCCACGGCGTGCGCCTGACCGGGGCCTCGGGCAGGCGCGCTCTCCCGGGCGGCGTTGAACGCGTTCAGGGCGTGGATGCTGGCCAGGACCGGGAAGTCGTACGGCAGCGGGCGCGGCCCGGCCTGGTCGGGTATCGAGGTGAACCCGCCATCCTCGTGCTGCTGAGCCAGCAGCCAGCGGACCGCCCGGTCGGCGAGCGGTCCGGGCGCACGTCCGGTGATCGCCGGAACGGCCTGCGCCGTGGACAGGACATCGCTCGGCTCGCCCCAGGTTTGCCCCCAGCCGCCGTCCCCGTTCTGGTCCTGGCACAGCCGATGGACGCTGTTCCGCATCGCGCGCCTGACGGCAGGATCTGGATCGGGTTCCCAGGCCAGCGCGTCCAGAACAAGGCGTATCACGCTGGACTCGCTCAAGGTCCAGCCACGCGGGTACGAGCCGTGATCCCGGCTGTGCCCGGCCAGATAGCGGACCGAGGATCCGATGAGGTCGGCGTGCCGGCTCAGGTCGGAGCTGAGCGCGATGATCGCCGCGGCGGTCACGTCGATCTCGGGTGGGTGCCCGCGGACATAGGTGGGGAAGCCGCCGTCCTGGTCCGCCATCCCGGCCAGGTAGGCATACCCGTTCTCGATGGCCTGCCGGTAACGCCCCGGGTTTACCAAGTGGAGAAACTGTACGCACCGGGACGCGTCGTCCGTATCCGTCTGGGAGGTATCGGTGCTGTAGCCCCATCCGCCGTCGGGAAGCTGCTGGGCGGCGACCCAGTCGGCCATCCGGACGATGACCTGCGGCGGGCCGTCACCGTCCGCCAAGGCGATCCCCGCCAGCGCCGTGTCGAAGACGTCCTGCGACGTGACGAACGGGACGCCGCCATCGCGATGACGGGTGGCGGTCACTGCCTCAATCCCGTTCACCGTGAGGAGGCCGCCGGGCTCGAAGGTGCGCAAGGCGTGCAGCGCGATCAGATGCGCCAGGACGTTGCCCTGCCAGACCCTGGCCGGTTCGGCGTTGGCTAGGTGGCCGGTCAGGAAGGCCTGGTCGGCCTCGTCGCGCCGCCCGTGGGCGTGACCGTGCAAGATCTTGCTCGCGCACAGCGACACTTCGGTCCAGACAGCCTGCCCCCGGTACCGGATCGGCGGCAGGTCCTCGAACGGCAGCAGGTCGAAGAGGGCGAAGGCCGTCCGCAGCATGAGCTGCTTGCGCTCGCCGGTACCGTGCTCGAACCTTTCGCAGAAAGCCCCGGCCCGGCGCAGGTCCGGCCGCCCGAGCGCGGCGTCGCGGAGAATCTGGCTCCCCTCGTCGCCGGGATCGGCACCGCGCAGATATGTGATCAGCCCGTCCTGGACCTCCGGTTCCGCGCGCTCGCCCTGGAGCAGGCGCAAGAACAGCGCCGATTCAGCGACACGGCTGGCGCACAGATCCCGCACCGCCCCCTGCGGGTCGATCCGGGCGGTCAGGATGTCGATGAGCCGGGCATGGCGATCGCCGAGGACCGCCGCGTCAATTCGTGCCAGCATCCGGCGCTGTCCACCATTCCGGGAGATCTCGGCGTTCTCCAAGGCGCCAGTACTCAAGGGTTGCCGCGGTTGCCGCGAATCCTCGACACCCGTCTCGGTCGACATGGAGCTCCTCACGGTCATGGTCAGGCCAGGCAGCGCGGGCACTAGCGGTGACCACGCATCCTCAGTCAGCTGAACGGCCGGGAGACCTCGACGTTCTCCAGGATGCCAAGCGCGTCGGGGACTAGAACGGCGGCGGAATAGTAGGTGCTGACCAGGTAGGACATGATGGCTTGGTCGCTGATGCCCATGAAGCGGACATTGAGGCCGGGTTCGACCTCATCAGGGATGCCGGTCTGACGCAGCCCGACCACGCCCTGGTCATCCTCGCCGGTCCGCATCGCGATAATGGAGGTGGTCCGATCGCCGGTGACCGGGATCTTGTTGCACGGGAAAATGGGCACGCCGCGCCAGGCGGGGATGCTGTTGCCGTGGATTTCGGTGCTATGCGGGTAGATGCCGCGCCTGGAGCATTCGCGGCTGAAGGCCGCGATTGCCGTGGGGTGGGCGAAGATCAGCTTCGTGCTGCGCCGCCGGGACAGCAGCTCATCCAGGTCGTCCGGGGTGGGCGGGCCGGAATGGGTCTGGATCCGCTGTGAGTAGTCGGCGTTGTGCAGCAGGCCGAACTCGCTGTTGTTGACCATCTCGTGCTCTTGCCGTTCCCGCAGCGCCTCCACGGTCAGCCGCAGTTGCTGCTCCACCTGGTTCATCGGGTTGTTGAACAGGTCAGCTACCCGGGTGTGCACCCGCAGCACGGTCTGCGCGACGGCCAGCTCATACTCCCGCGGCTTCAACTCGTAGTCGGCGAAGGTGCGGGGCAGGTCCGGCTCCCCGCTATGCCCGGAGGTGATCGCGATGTCGGCCTCACCGCGCCTGTTCTGCGGCCGGCCCGCGGCGTCCTGGAACTGCCTGACCTGCGCCTGCAGCGTCTCCGACTGGGCCATGACAGCCTGGAACTGCTCCCGGGCCAAGGCCAGCAGCGTGCAGTCGGTCAGCGCCACCGCGGTATGGTCCCAGACGGTCTCGGCGATCAGCCCGCCCTCGCCGAAGTACCCGCCGTCGGCCACCGTGCCTAGCGCCGTGTCCTCACCGAACGCGCCGCCGCCGGACCGGTTCACCTTGCCGTGGGCGACCACATAGAACTGTCCGGTCGGCTGGCCGCGCTCGGCGATCACCTCACCCGCCGCCACCTGCCGCTGGACGAACGCCGCAGCCAGCGCGCCGAGCACCGCATCATCGGCGAACCCGGCGAACAGCGGGATCTCGCGCAGGCTCGGCGGGACCACCGTGACCTGATCCGCTGTCTGCGCCACGGCCACCCGGCCCCCGCCCACCGCGTAGGTCAGGCGGCGGTTGACCCGGTAGGTGCCAGCCGACACCTCGACCCACGGCAACACCCGCAGCAGCCACCGGGAGCTGATTCCCTGCATCTGCGGCACGGTCTTGGTTGTGGTCGCCAGATTCCTGGCCGCCGCCGTACTCAGGCTCTGCTGCGGCTTATCCTGCGCAGCATCGGTTCCGGCGTCAACAGACACGGGATTCCCCCCATCTTCTCAATCCGCGGGACGCCTCCGATACTCTCCCAGAAGACGAGGGGACAGAAATATGCGGGATAGACAGGATAATCTGACTTGCTGCCTACATTAACGTGTGATAGCAATGCAGTGTCATCTTTTCCTGACCGTCGAGGACCTGCCGCAAGGTCGTGCGGCCCGCCGGGATGCGGGATCGATCCCTGCGTCCATAAGTATCCTTAAAACCAGCATGCATTGGGCTTTTTCTAGGCGCGATCACCTCGATCCTGCCTGCGGTATCGCAAGACCACGCCGGCGCTTATCCCACGGCTCTGAGCTGCGCGGTTGAGCGCGCTTTAGCGTATCCGAGGAACGCCATGGCCGTGGACTGTGCCTGTCGCCCAGGGGTGCTGACAGATGATGTATTTCGCGTCCGCACATGTCGAATTTTGTTCTCCGGACCCGGGACGGGTATTTTGCAGGATGGTAGTTCCGTGTCGGAACCCCGGCCGATTAGCGTGTGCCGTTACCGCGGGGAAGCTTATTATGCACTCCGCGCCATGCTTTTGTTACCGCACAGGTGATTGCTGCAGCATTTCACGCGTGTGATGCTATGCCCTCGAGTGACCACAACGGTGAGCAAGGCAGTAATTAGATACCTGAGGGGATCACGGGTCATGAGCGATGCTCCAATGAGGATCGAGATGAACGGGATCAACGTGATCTCAGAGGATGAGCGCAAGGGGACACCGCGCGACTTGTTCTGGCCGTGGTTCGCCGCGAACGTCTCGGTGCTGGGACTTTCGTACGGGTCGTTCGTGCTCGGGTTCGGGATCTCGTTCTGGCAGGCGCTGATCGTCTCGATCATCGGTATCGTGTTGTCGTTCCTTGCCTGCGGGCTCATCGCGATGGCCGGCAAGCGCGGATCAGCGCCGACGATGGTGCTGTCGCGGGCCGCGTTCGGAGTGCGGGGCAACGCGCTTCCGGCCGTGATCTCCTGGATGGTGAACGTGGGCTGGGAGACCGTGCTGGTGGTCCTGGCCACGCTGGCGGTCCCTACGGTGTTCCACCAGCTGGGCTGGCCAGCCGGGACGCCGGTCAAGGTGATAACGCTCGTGGTCGTGATGGCGCTGACCGTTGTCAGCGGCGTGATGGGCTTTAGCCTGATCATGCGGCTGCAAGCATGGATCACCGTAGTGACCGGGACGTGCACGGTGATCTTCCTCGCGCTGGTCGCGGGCAAGGTTCACTGGCACGCGGTGTCCGCGATCCCCGGCGGGCCGGCGCAGAAGGTACTCGGCGCGCTGGTGTTCATGATGACCAGCTTCGGCCTCGGCTGGACCACCTGCGCAGCGGACTACTCCCGGTACCTGCCCAGGCGGTCATCGGGACTGGGCGTGGTGTGGTGGACGACGTTCGCGGGATCGGTAGCACCGGTGCTCCTGCTGGCATCCGGCCTGCTGCTGGCTGGCTCGTCATCGCCGCTGAACCACGCGATCGGGGCGGATCCGATCGGCGCGCTGGCCAGCCTGCTGCCAACGTGGTTCCTGGTGCCGTTCGCCATCGTGGCGCTGCTCGGCCTGGCCGCCGGATCGGTAATGAACATCTACTCCTCCGGCCTGGACCTGCTCGCCCTCGGGGTCAAGGTGCCACGGTTCGCCGCCGCGCTGATCGACGGCACCATGATGACACTAGGCAGCATCTACGTTGTGTTCTGGGCCAAGTCGGACTTCATCGTCCAGTTCCAGGGATTCCTGATCACGCTCGGTGTGCCGACCGCGGCCTGGTGCGGGGCAGTGCTGGCCGACATCGCGCTGCGGCGCCGCGACTACGCCGAAGCCGACCTCTACTCCGCCCGCGGGCGCTACGGCGACGTGCGCTGGCCGCAAGTGCTGTCAGTCCTCGTCGGCACCGCGCTCGGCTGGGGCCTGGTGACCAACCCGAACGCGTCCTGGCTGTCCTGGCAGGGCTACCTGCTCTCCCCGTCCGGCCTCGGCGGCAAGGCCGCCGCCTGGGCGTTCGCCAACCTTGGCGTCCTGGTAGCCCTGGCGACCGGCTTCGCCGTCACCTTCACCTCCAGCCGCGGCACCATCCGCGCCGAGGAATGCCTCCCCGTCCCAGCCGAGGCATGACCACCGCCGGTCACTCGGACTGTAGGGCCATGCTGGTACCTCGGGCCGGGTGCGGGTGGTCAGGCTAGGCCCGCGGGCTTCCCGCGCGGTGGCTGGTTTCCTGGTCGCGCCGGTTTTACTGTGGGGCCGTTGCAGGCTCATCCCGAAGGTTGACGATGGATCGTGCGGATGCGCCGGTCGGTAGTGGTCATCGGGGACCTGATCCAATCGGGCGTCACCCAGAACGACCTGTCGGTCACCGGCGTGCTCCTGGTCGTGTGCACGATCGGCATCGTGCAGGTGTCGATCTCCTACCTGGGATACCGGTTCCGAAGCATGCGCGGTGTCCTGCAGGGCGAGCCAATCGTGCTGGTCGAGAACGGCCAGCTCATCGACCGCAACATGCGCCGCGAGCGGCTGACCCTCGATGACCTGGCCGAGAAGGCGCGGCTCAGCGAGATCGCCTCCATCGCCGACATCAAATGGGCGGTCCTGGAAACCAATGGCGGCATCAGCTTCATCAAGCAGCCGGCCGCCTAGCCTGGTCCGCCGCCGCCGGCCGGGGTGCCGTCGCCCAGCAGTTCCCGCAGCCGGGCCAACTCGGCCTGCAGCTGCCGGGTTTCTTCCTGCATCTGGAGGACCCGGCGAATGCCGGCCAGGTTGAGGCCGTCCGCGGTCAGCGCGCAGATCTCGGCCAGCCTGTCGATGTCGTGCCGGGAGTAGCGGCGGGTGCCCCCGGCGCTGCGCGCCGGGTACAGGAGTCCTTCCCGCTCATAGATCCGCAGCGTCTGCGGGTGCAACCCGGCGAGCTCGGCGGCCACCGAGATGCTGAACAGCCCCCGGTCCCGATCGGCCCATCCCGGGCTCACCACGGCCGGCCCCAGCCGCGGTACCGCAGCATCAGCTCCGCCAGCAGCGCCAGCCGCAAGTCCGCCTCATCCCGGGCCCCCGCCCAGGACACCGAGGAGGAGCCGCCTTCCACCCGGACCGGCCCCGCCACCAGCGGCGGCCCGGAGACCCCGGCCGACGCTGCCGCGCCGCCCGTTGCGCCAGGGCCGGAACCGGGGCCGGGGCCGGGCGCTGCGGGCGAGCGCCGTACCGTAACCCGCACCCGGCCCGTGGGCTGCCCGGGGTCCAGGCCCCGGTCATAGGCGGCCCGGCGGTCTGGGTCGCCGAGCACCTGCCAGGCCTCGGCCAGTGCGCGGAACCGGGACGGCGCGTCGGCGTCGCCGTGGCGCGCGTCGGGGTGCTCTGCGCGAGCCCGGCGCCGCCAGGCCAGCGCGATCTCCTCTCGGGAGGCGTCCCTCGCCACCCCGAGCAGATGGTAGAGGTCCTGGGCCGGTTCCCGGGGGCCGTCAGCGGCCATCACAGTTATCGTTCCCTTCGCTTCGCCGCATAGATACACGCACAGGTTTCCTCCAGTATGCGCCTGAGATAAACCTGAGTCGAGTCTTGTCAAGTTACCCTGCGTCATGCTATATAGATCCGGTGAGCGTGACAGACAACCGACACCGCAAGGAGGCACCGACCATGCTCATGCGCACCGACCCGTTCCGCGAGCTGGACCGGTTCACCCAGCAGGTCTTCGGCACTGCCGCCCGGCCGGCCGCGATGCCGATGGACGCCTACCGGCGCGGCGACAGCTTCTACGTCCACTTGGACCTGCCCGGCATCGATGCGGACTCCATCAGCCTGACCGTCGAGCAGAACGTGCTCACCGTCCGCGCCGAGCGCGCCCCAGTGAAGGCCGACGGGGCCGAGCTGATCGTCGCCGAACGGCCCTACGGCACCTTCACCCGGCAGGTCTTCCTCGGCGAGACCCTGGACGCCGACAAGATCGCCGCTGACTACGCCGCTGGCGTCCTCACCCTGACCATCCCGGTCCGCGAGGCCGCCAAGCCCCGCAACATCCAGATCACCAGCAGCGACCGCAAGCA
>DASRFJ010000372.1:0-2888 GCA_035651595.1 Streptosporangiaceae bacterium
CCCAAAAAGGAAACACCGTAGCACAATCCTTGCGTGTGGCAAAGTTGCTGCCGCAAGGAGAGAAGGATGCGTACGGTGGACGATTTCGCGACGATTCGGCAGTTGCGGCGCGAGGGGCTGACGATACGCCAAATCGCCGAGCAACTCAACCGCTCCCCCAAGACCATTCTCAAGGCACTGGGCCAGCCCGAGCCGCTGCCGTACACCCGGGCCGCGCCGCCGCCGGCGCCGGTGTTCGGACCCTTCCGAGCCGTCGTCGATGCCATGGTGGCGGCCGATGACACGGCGCCACGCAAGCAGCGGCACACGGCGGCGCAGGTCCACCGCCGGCTGGTCGCGGAGCACGGCTACCAGGGCGGCTACGACCAGATTCGCCGCTACCTGCAGCAGCAGCGCCTGGACCGGCGCGACACGTTCATTCCCCTGGAGCATCGACCGGGGGCGCGCGCGGAGGCCGACTTCGGGCAGATCGCCGTCGACTTTCCCGACGGCCGCCAGCAGGTGCCGGTGCTGCTGCTGACCTGGAGCTACTCCAACGCCCCGTTCGCCGTGGCCGTGCCGACGGCGCGCACCGAGGCCGTCTTGCATGGCCTGGTCGAGGGGTTCCACTTCTTCGGCCGGGTGCCGCACGAGCTGTGGTGGGACAATCCGACGACCGTGGCCCTGCTGATCCTGCGCGGCCGGGAACGGGCGCTGCACCCGCGCTACGCGGCGCTCGTGTCGCACTACACCTTGAGCCCGAAGTTCTGTATGCCGCGGGCGGCGACCGAGAAGCCGCGCGTCGAGAACCGCGTCTACGACCTCGAGCGGCAGTGGGCGACCCCGGTGCCGCGCGTGGCGGACCTCGGCGCCCTCAACCGCCACCTGCGCCAGTGTTGCCTGACGGCGCGGCAGCGGATCTGTGGCGACCAGGGCGAGACGGTCGGCGCCCGTTTCGAGCGTGACTGCGCCGCGGCGCTGGCCACCCCGGCGCGCCCGTTCGATGCGTGCGTGCTGCAGCCCGGCCAGGTGGACAAGTATCAGACGGTGCGCTTCGACAGCAACAGCTACAGTGTGCCGCGGCGCTTCGCCTTCCGCACGGTGACGGTCAAGGGCTACGTGGACCACGTCAGCGTGGTCGCCGAGGGCCAGCTGATCGCCACGCACCGGCGCAGCTACGGCCGGCACGACAAAGTGCTCGATCCCCTGCATTTCCTGGAGGTCCTCGGGCGCAAACCAGCGGCCCTGGACCACGCCCCGGTCTTTCGCGACTGGGCTTTGCCCGCCGCGTTCGGGGCCTTGCGCCGGGTGTTGGAGGCGCGCCTCGGCCCCGGCACCGGCACGCGCCAGTTCATCCGGGTCTTGCAGTTGCTGCAGAGCCACCCGCGCGAGGTGGTGACCCAGGCGCTGCTGGCCTGTGCCGCGCGCGGCGCCACCGACCTGCTCGCCATCCGCGCCGCCATCGCCCGCCTGACGATTGACAGCCATATGTCACTCCCCGGCGCGCCGCCGCCCGACCCGGTGGCGGTGCCCCTGCCTGACTTGTCCCGCTTCGACCAGTTGCTGCTCCCTTCCTGCCCCGGAGATGTCCATGCACGAACCCCTGCCCCTGCTCCTGAAGGCCAACCTCAAGCAGCTGAAGCTGCCGACCATCCTGGCCGAGTATGACCAGCTCGCCCGCGAGGCGGCGGCACGCGACGAGCCGTATGACGCCTACCTGCTGCGCCTGACCGAACTCGAACTCGCCGCCCGCTCGGCCAAGGCGGTGGCCGGCCGCATCCGCGCCGCCACCTTCCCCGTCCTCAAGGATTTCGACACCTTCGACTTCACCGCCACACCCACCCTGCCCAAGCAGAAGGTCCTCGAGCTGGCGCGCGGCGAGTGGCTCGAGCAACACTTCAACTGTTGCCTGCTCGGCGCTTCCGGCACGGGCAAGACCCACGTCGCCAGCGCCCTGGGCCTGGCCCTGTGTCGGCTCGGCAAACGCGTCCGCTTCGTCACCGCGGCCAAGCTCGTGACCCAGTTAGAGGCCGCGCAGCAGCAACAGCGCCTCGACCGTCTGCTCTTCCAGCTGGATCGCGCCGACCTGCTCATCGTGGACGAGCTCGGCTATCTGTCGTTCAGCCGCGCCGGCGCCGAGTTGCTGTTCCAGGTCTTCGCCGACCGCTACGAGCGCCGGAGCCTGCTGATCACGAGCAATCTGCCGTTCGGGGAATGGGCGTCGTTGTTCCCGGGCGAGCGGATGACCGGGGCCTTGCTCGACCGCCTCACCCATCGCTGCCACATCTTCGAGATGAATGGCGAAAGTTACCGCTTCCGCGAGTCGATGAAAGCCCGGAAGGACAAGGATCCCAAGAAGGGAAAATGACGCTCATCTCCCCGCCCCGTGTTTCCCTTTTGGGCGCCGATCGCGCTTCCCTTTTGGATGCCGATTACCACCCTCGATGCTCGGCGGGCCCGGTGCCCCGGTCGCGCCTCAACGCCCAGGTGACAGCGGGCCTCGGGGCGTACTGCCTGGGACATTTCCGCAGCGAACCGGAGGGGGCGGGGCGCCCGTAGCGCAGGCGCGGATTGATGCACGGACGCCGCCAGCGGCAGTGAAGCCAGGGGCCTGATCCCGCGGACTCACGCGCACCTGGAGAGGGCGGCCGCACGGCGGGGAGACATCGTCGGCCAGGCGCGATCGCATCGGACCGTGTGCGCGGTTGGCCGCGGACGTCCGCGTTCGAGGCCGGCGTGCCGGAGCAGGACGTTCACCATAATCAGGACCAGGAACCAGCCCAGATACAGGTGCGCGGCCCTGTGATTCAGGATGACGTCGAACATGGCTTCTCTCCGCCTCGTGTCGTTCCCTGTACGACCAGCGACCATCGGTCGCTCCAGGGGCCACGCCGCGGGAGAAACGCGGG
>DASRFJ010000373.1:0-6695 GCA_035651595.1 Streptosporangiaceae bacterium
CCACCGTCCCCGAATCCCGGATCGTGGAAACCCTGATCGAAGAAGCCATGCGCCTGGCCGAATCCGGCCAGATCGAAGCCGCCGAAGGCGCAACCCCCTCCATCACCACCTACTAACCCCACCCGCCACCAGCCGCCACCCTCCACCCGCCAGCCCGCGGGCTCGCCAGCCGGCGAGTCCGCCAGCCCGCCGGCCGCGAGTCCACGCCCGTCCAGCCACCCGCCAGCGCCCAGTCCACCCGCCAGCCTCCAGCCGCCTGGCGCAAATCCTGATATTTCGGGATTCGTGACACGGCCGCGAATTATTGCGGACAGTTACCCCACCAGTTTGGCGGGGTAAGTGTCCGCAATAATTTCCGGACCGCCTCCCGGGCACCGCGCGAGCCGCGGACGAGCAAGGCCATATCATGACAAACCGGATATGTCCGGTGACCTGCGGGGCGGGGTGCCGGAGGGGCGGGGTGCCGGCGGGACGGGGCGGGGGGCGTGTGACCTTTGTGTCAGCTGGCCGCTAGGCGGCGGGTCACCTGGACGCGGGACTGGCAGCCGAGCTTGCGCATCACCTTGCGAAGGTGGTTGACGACGGTCCACTCGGCGAGTCCGAGCTTGTGCGCGATGGCCCGGTTGGTCAGGCCGTCGGCCACCAGCAGCGCGACCTCGAGTTCCCGCTTGGTCAGGACGTCCGTTACGCCGGCGGGAACCTGCGGGCCGGCCCTCGCGGCCGGCTCGCCATCGCGCGGAATCAGCCGCAGCGCGCTCGCGATCACCGCCATCGCCGCCGCGTCACCGGCCTCCTGCCAGTAGCCGAAGGCCGCCACCAGGTCGGCCCGGATGTCCGGTTCCCGCCCTGTAGCGGCGCAGGCCCCGGCGGCGGCGACCCGGCGGAAGTAATCGCCGTGCGCATGCCGCAGTGCCGGATAGTAAGGCTGCACGGTGAACGTGCTCGCCGCGTCGAGCCGCAGCACGTTTGGAATGATCAAGCTCAGCTCACCATCGCGCCGCTGGTCCGGGACCAGCACGCTCTTGTCGATGAGCCGTTCCATGATCAGGTAGCCGCCACCGTCGAATCCCGGCACCACCTCGGCTGCCGCGCGCATCGTGAACGGGCCTTCGAAGATCGCCAGCTGGGTCAGCAGCGTACGTTCGCCGGCGTCGAGCTGAGCGGACACCCACGACACAAGGCCGGTGATGGTCGAATGCCGGGAATACGGGTGATGGCCGAGCCTGCGCAGGTCGCCGAAGCCATCCTGGAGCCGCTCCAGGATCAGCTCGGGTCCGGCCAGCTTCGTTTGCGCGGCGGCGAGCTCGATCGCGAACGGGAGGCCGCCGAGCAGCCGGCACAAGGCCAGCACCGGACCTGAGTTCTCCGCGGTCAGCGCGAACTCCGGCAGCACCGATCGTGCGCACTGCACGAACAGGTCGGCCGCCGCCGCGGCCGGCAGGGGCTGGAGCCGGACGACCCGCTCCCCGTAGAGCCCGAGCCGGGTCGTTCCGACGGTGACGATCCGTACCCGCGGACAGCACCGCCGGAATTCGGCGAGCAGCGGCGCGAGCTCGCCGGCCACGTCTTCGCAGTGGTCGAGCACCACGGTATGCCTGCCCTCGCCGATCCGCTCGAGCACCGCCCGCACGCCCCGCACGCCCCGCGAGCGCTGCTCGTTGAGCTGCCGCACCACGCGAGCCAGCACGGCGGCGTCCGCGGCGTACCCGAAATCGAGCACGTCGACCACCCCGGCAGGGCCGGGCGGGTGCTGGCGGAAGTACTCCATCACCAAGCGGCTCTTGCCCACCCCGCAGGGCCCGGTCACCGTGACCAGGCGGGCTTCGGGACACGCCAGCACGCTGGCCAGTCGCGCCAGGTCATCGGCACGCCCGATAAGCGCCGTCGGCGTCGTGCCGATGTACCCGGCCGGGCTTATCATCCGGTCGGAAATGAACTCTCCGGCGGCGTCGGCCTCGGCGTACAGCGGGACGACCGGTGCGATGCTCATCGCGAGCCTCCCGGGTGCCCGGTGCTAGCGGGCGAAGATCAACGTGGCTGGCGACGGCGTCGGCTGGAAACTGACGTCTTCGAAGCCGGCCTTGGCCAGCCAGGCCTGGTAGTCGGCCCGGCGCCAGGTCTCGCCGTGCTTGCTCTTGAGCAGCATCTCCGCGGTGAACATCAGTGGGTACGGCGGCCCGCTGCGATCGTCCTCGACGACGTAATCGCTGATGACCAGCGTGCCGCCGGGCTTGAGCGCGCCGCGCACCTTGGCGAAGACCGCCAGGTTGTCCTCCGGCCCCTCCTGGTGGGCGATGTTGGAGTACACCACGAAGTCGTGCGCGGCGACGCCGAAGCCGGTGGTGTGAAAGTCACCGTCGACGCAGCTGAACCGGTCCGCCAGGCCCCGCTCGGCGAGCAGCCGGCGGGCGATCGCGTTGATCGGTGCCCAGTCGAGCTGGGTCGAGCGAGCGGCGGGATTGCGGCTCAGCCAGATGGCGGAGTAGATGCCCGACCCGCCGCCGATGTCGAGTATCGAGATCTCCCCCGCTTCGGCCAGCCGCAGCGCATCGGCCGCGATCTCCGCGACCGGCGCCGACTGCGCCGCGAGGGCCTGGATCAGTCCCTCCCAGTGCGGGTTACCAGCCACCTCCACCACCGGGGCCGCCAGCGGTCCCCCGACCCGGACGACCTCGGGCAGGTCCGCCAGCGTGAGCATGTGGCCGAGCTTGACCTTGGCGAAACCGGTCAGGCAGGTCGGCTGGCCCTCGACGAGGAACGCGGCCGCGTCGTCGCTGTTGCGGTACCCGCCGGCGTCCACCTCGACGAGGCCGACGCTGACCAGCCCGTCCAGCAGGGCCTGCGCGCCCCGCACCGAGATCCCGGCCCGGGCGGCCAGCTCGACGGCATCGGCCGCGCCCGCCGCGAGGTGGGTGAACACCGAATGAGTCGCCGCCGCGCCCAGGATCCCGGTCGCCCAGTACCCGGTAATCAGCCGCATGATCCGGTCCGATGTCGGTTGACCGTTGCTGTTCATGCGATCCCCCTCTGTGCCCGCGCCGCGCGACGGAGTGCGCCGCGCAGGGCTGCCGCGACCTGTTCGGCCTGGTTCACCGTGAGTTCGGCGTGCATCGGTATCGCGAGCTGCCGCTGGAACAACTCCGCCGAGACCGGGCACGACTGCTTCGCCTCGTAGACCGGCTGGAGGTGGCTGGCCCAGGTGCCGTGCCCGCAGCCGATGCCTTGCGCGCGCAGGTCGGCGGCCACCCCGGCACGGTCCACGGCCGGGTCCAGCGTCACCAGGTAGGACTGCCAGGCGTGGGTGCGGTCCTCGGGCACGAACGGCACCGTGAGGAGTTCTTCGTCCGCGAGCAGTTCGGCGTAGCGCGCCGCCGCCGCGCGCCGGCGGTCCAGCAGTTCGCCGACACGACCCAGCTGCACCAGGAGGATCGCGGCCGCGATGTCGGACAGCTTGTAGTTGTAGCCGATTTCGAGGAACGCCGGGATCGGCAGGCCGATGACCCGTGCCTGGTCGAAGATGGGCTCGATGCCGAACGACGACCGCAGCCGGACGTCCGCCGCGAGCGCCGGATCGGCGGTGAGCAGCGCGCCGCCCTCGCCGCTGGTGATGCCCTTGCGGCCGTGGAACGACAGGCAGGCCACGGGGGCGAGCGCCCCCGCGGGCCGCCCCCGGTACGTGGCGCCGACGGCGCACGCGGCATCTTCGATCAGGAACAGTCCGTAGCGATCGGCGAGCGTCCGCAGCTCGGTGTAGTCGGCGGGCAGGCCGACCGTGTCCACCGCGATCACCCCCACGGTGCGCGGACCGATCAGGTCCGCCACCGCCAGCGGGTCTACCGTGCCGGTGTCGGCGCGCACGTCGGCGAACACGGGAACCGCCCCGACGTACCGCACCGCGTGCGCGGGAGCCGGGAACGTGTAGTCGGCGACGATCACCTCGTCGCCCGGCGCGACGCCGAGCGCAAGCAAGCTCAGGTGGAGCGCTGCCGCGCAACTGCTCAGCGCGACCGCGTCGCCAACCCCGTAGCGTTCGGCCAGTTCCCGCTCCAGCGCTTTGCCCCGGGGCCCCTGACCGGCCGTCCAGTCCGACGAGAACACCTCCTCGACGGCCGCCAGTTCCTGCTTGCCCAAACTTGCGTGCACCAATGGAATCATGTCGATCATCCGTAGCGAAGCGGCGTAATTTGGTTGACGTCGTAACGGTCGCGCAGCTTCTGCACGGCGTCGGCATCCACCGTCTGACCATGCGAGAAAATCTCACATATTTCCTCGAAATAGCGCTCGTGATCCGGCGGCGGATAGCTCTGGAATAGCATGCGCGCCGACTTGCCGGTGGGATTACGGAACGCGTGGGGACATCCGGCCGGAACGAACATGCAGCTGCCCGCGCCCGCTCGCACGACACGATCTCCATCGGGAGATTCCCAGTCCAGCCAGCTTTCCGCGATACGTTTGACCGGCTCGAACGCGCACACTTCGAGTTCTCCGTCCAAGACGTAGAAGAATTCTTTCGCACTGCCATGAGTATGCGCGCCGACATCGAAACCGGGCGGCACGATCACCTCGAAGCATGATGCGAAGGCACCGTCCGCCTCGGTCACCTTGAACGTCACTTCCTGTGCTTTGGTAATCAGCTTCCGGCCCTGCCCGGGCGGGACAACCAAGCCGTTCACAGATTCACCTCCCCGTTCGTGCGAGATCGCGCTCTGGTTGGGCTGCCGGTACGGTGACGGGCGGTATGTCCGACACCCAGCTGCCCATCGACATCTCGGCGGTAATGCCGGGACCAAACCCGGCGACCACGCCGGTGGCACCCGGCAGCATCGCGCCCTCGTCGAATAGCCGGCGCAGCGCGTCGAGCACGACCGCGCTGGCGATATTGCCGTATTCGGTCAACGTCGCCCAGCTGTGGCGGAACTTCGTGGCCTCGACGCCGAGAAACCTGCTCAGGTCGTCCAGGATCCGCGGGCCGCCGGCATGAATGATGTAAAAGTCCAGGCTGCCGATGTCCCAGCCATGGTCCATGGCCAGCTCACGCAGGATCGGGGCGAGCGGCTCCATCGTCCCGGGCACCCGGCGATCGAGCTGGAAGTGGAAGCCGGTGGCACGGACCGCGTAAGAAATCCAGTCTTCGGTGTCCGGGATGAGGTACGAGGCGTTGCGCTCCAGCGCCACGCCGGTGCCCTCGCTGCCCCGCACGACCGCGGCCGCCACCGCGTCGCCGAACAGCCCGTCGGACAGCAGCGAGCCGACGCCGTCATCGTCCGGCTGGTAGCACAGCGAGCACAGTTCGCACGCGACGATCAGCACGTTGCCATCGGGGTAGGCCATGCAGAAATCGTGGGCACGATTGATCGCGGCGCCGCCGGCCGCGCAGCCAAGCTGCGCGATAGGTATCTGCCGGGTATCGGACCGGAAACCCATGGTGTTGATCAGCCACGCGGTCAGCGACGGCATCAGGAAACCGGTGCACGAGACGTAGATAATGGCGTCGATTTCCCCAGCGGCCAGGCATGCGTTCGCCAGCGCCTGTTCGATGACTTCAGGGCACCGCTTCTTCGATTCCAGCTCGTAGACGCGATTGCGTTCCTCGAAACCCGGATGGGTGAGCGTCTTCTCGATAGGCTGCACAATATGCCGCTTACGCACCCCAGTGTTCTCGATCAACCGGAGGGCCAGCGGGAGCTGCGGCTTGCCAGCGTGTACCTTCCTGGCGAATTCAATGGTCTCTTCCGCCGTGATTATGTACTCCGGCACGCTCACCGCTGGTCTGCATAGAGTTGCCATATTCCCTCGTATCTCCCCGTGACGCGCACTGGTTCGCAGCCACATTCGTCCATACCGCTTGCCGTCGGCTTGGTGCCGAGTTGGTGTCCGCGGGTGACGCGCCCGGGCCAAGAGCGCGCCAAGAGCAAACCAAGTCGGGCGACGTACCGTCGATTGTTGTGATCGATCCGGTAAAGCTCAGCGTTGTCTATTACTCGGCGACCGGGACCGTCGCCGAGCTTGCCCGCACACTGGCGGCCGAGGCGGAGAAGGCCGGTGCCGAGGTGCGGCTCCGCAAGGTACCCGAGTTCGCCGCGGACGCCGATATCGACGCCGTTCCCGCGTGGCGCGCGAATATCGACGCCACCCAGGACATCGCGGTGGCGAGCCCGGAGGACGTGGTGTGGGCGGACGCGGTGCTGTTCGGCACCCCCACCCGGTGGGGCAACGTCTCCGCGCAACTCAAGGACTTCATGGAGAGCATGCGCGGGTACTGGCGGCAGGGCAGGTTGCAGGACAAGATCTACAGCGGCTTCACGGCCAGTTCCTCGCCGCACGGCGGGCAGGAGTCCACGCTGCTGGCGCTCTACAACACCATCCACCACATCGGCGGGATCGTGGTCGCCCCCGGCTACACCGACCCGGCCAAGTACGTCGACGGCAACCCGTACGGCACCAGCCACGTCAGCGCGCAGGGCAAGAACCCGGTCGACGACGTCGCCAGGGACGCCGCGGCTGTGCAGGCCAAGCGCGTGGTCCTGATGGCCAAAGCGCTCCGCGACGGCCTCGCCATGAACTAGTGCGCTGCCCTCCGTTAGCGTGTCAACTGCGCAATCGAGCCCACTAGAGCGGGCCTCAGTGCCGCGCGCGTCGGCGATCCATCCGCTGTGGTCGCCCGGTAGCCCGAGTTCCCGGAGGCGATCCGCTGC
>DASRFJ010000374.1:0-23702 GCA_035651595.1 Streptosporangiaceae bacterium
CAGCTGGTACAGCGCCCCGTAGAGGCCGGTGCCGACCATCGTGGCGACGAGGAAGCCCGTGCGCCGGCTGATGCCCTCGCCCTTGGCCAGCCCCGCCCACTGCGACGGCCGGAAGGCGTCCGCCGCCCCGCCGCCCAGCCCGCGCACGTCGCCGAGGTTCCAGCCGAACGACAGGAACGCCGTCTGGAGGATGTCCTTGACCTGGCGGTTCAGGAACAGGTTGTCGTAGGTGAGAAGGCCGAAGCGGTCGTCCATCTGGTCGAAAATCTTCCGGCCGATCTCCCGCCGCGTGTTCAGGTCGGCGCCGGGGTTCTTCATCATCTCGTAGCGCATGGCGTCGGTGGCCACGCCGACCTTGATGAGCGGCACCAGGTAGTCCATGATCGGCTTCGACGCCAGCTGGTTCAGCGCCGGGAGCGCCCGCAGCAGCGCCTCGGGCACCTTGCCGTACCGGCCGGCCCCGATCTGCCGCAGCGCCTTCTGGAACTGCTCCAGCTGCGAGCCCATGTAGTCGTGGCCGCCGCGGGCCCGGCCGCCCATCTCCTTGAGCCACTCGACGTGCTGTTGCACCTCCGGGGACTGCGAGCCGGGCAGGTCCCACTCGGCGCGGACCTTCAGGCCCCGCCGGACCGCCTGGACGGCCGCCAGGCCGGGGACCACGGCCTCCGGGCCCTTGCGCAGCGCCTCGGCGAAGTCGCCCCGCGAGAGCATCCCCATCGCCTCGGCCATCGCCGAGAACTGCGCGTTGAGGACCGTGGCGGTGGCGTGGTAGCCCGACCAGCCCAGGAGGAACTGCGACATCTGGTTGCCCAGCCCGCGGAAGGCGCGGTACGCGGTCCCCTTCGCGCCGGCGGCGCTGGCCAGGCCGGGGCTCATGTGCCTTTCGAACAGCTGGGCCACCTCGCCGGGCATGTAGTAGTGCCCGGTCAGCATCGGCCCCGCCAGGCGCATGGCCTGCTCGCGCTCCCCCAGCTCCAGGGACGGCTTGATGTCCCGCAGGTCGCGCAGCCTGGGCTCGCTGGTCAGCAGCGTCTCCAGCACGGCGCGGGCACCGGGCGCCACCTGCTTGAGCAGCTCGGGGGCGTGGACGTAGGCGGCGACCAGGTTGGCGATGCGCTCCGGGGCCGAGCGCAGGTACGCCTGGTGCGACGCCGACACCTGACCCGACGCCCGCAGGTCGGCCAGGTCCGTCAGCTCCTGCCGCAAGGCCGGCGTGTTGAGCGCCCGCCGCAGCTGCGGGAACTGGCGGTCAACTTGGTGGCCGATCTCGTGGGCCAGCACTTCCTCGGGGGTGCCGACCTTGGTGGTGATCTCGCCCGGCGCCGCCATGCCGGCCGCCCGGCCCAGGCCCGACGTGACCCGCTTCAGGTTGACGCCCAGGCGGACCTGCGCGAACTGCTCCAGCGCCTCCATTTGCTTCTTGTCGAAATACTCACGGACGTTGACCGTCGGCGGGGCCAGGACGCGCCACAGCCGGTCCGGGATGGTGCGCCAGCCGGGGGGCGCCTTGCCGCCCAGGGGGACGTACCGCGCCAGCCCCTCGGCCCTGGTGCGGTCGAAGGCGTCGTGGCCGAAGATCGACTTGCCGTAGGAGTCGAACTCCATCTTCGCCAGTGTCATCGGGTTCCACGACCGCGGCACCAGCCCGGCGTTGATGCCGTCCTCGTAGGTCGGCAGCACCCGCTCCTTCTTGAAGCCCTCGCGGCCCGCCAGGGGCCGCTTGGCCATGAGGGTGCGGAAGATGTCCGCGGCGGTGGCGTCGGGGTTCTTGGGGTCGGCCCACAGGTGGCCGACGTGGTCCTCGATGAGCCCCTGGTCGCGGAGGATGCCGCGGTCCACCAGCGCCTGGGTGTACTCGTCGTGCAGCCGGCGGTAGGTCTGCGCGAACTCCCGCTGGTCGGCCGGCACGTCGTTGGGCCGGCCCTCCTCGATCGGGGTGAAGAAGGCGAGGAAGCGCTTCGTCCGCGTCTGCTGCGGCAGGGGCAGGTCCTTCTCGGCGGGCGCGGCCTCGGTGTGGACCTGGAAGTACTTCTCGCCCTTGTCGAGCGCCTTGGCGTCGCGGTCGGCGCGCTGGACGCGCTCGGCGTTGGTGTGCCGCAGGACGCCCCGGCCGACCTGCCCGGCCCGTTCCGGGGGCACCACCACGGACTGCGCCAGGGCCGCGGCGCCGGGCTGCCCGGCCGCCGGCACACTGCCTCCGGCGCCCCTGTGGAAGTACACGCCCTCCTCGACCTGCGAGACGTTCCCGGCGCCGACGCCGGCGGGCTCGTCGGCGCGGCCCGCCTCGGCCTCGGCGTGCTCACCCATGGCGCGGCCGGCCAGTTCGCGGTAGATGGCATCGCGGGACGGCTTCTCGCGCAGGGGTTGCGTGAGGAACTGGAAGATGCGGTCGGCCGCCTCGATGGGGTCCCGGCCGAAGGGCGCCTCGCCGTAATTCTGGTAGTGGGCGCCCTCGTAGCTCTGCCGGGCGTAGCGCTCGCCCAGCAAGTCCAGCCCCTTGACAGAGCCGCGGTCGAGGTGTGCCAGCTTGGAATAGTCCGACGGCCAGCGGAGCCCCGGGTTGAGCTTGGCCAGCTCGTCGCGCAGCTCCTTGTGGAGCCGCCGCTCCTGCTCCCACTGTTTCAACTCGAAGGCGTGCCGCTGGTCCGCCTCCTGCGCCACGCCCGCCCTGACGGCCGGCGGTGCTTTCTTGTGCAGCCAGGTCACCGGGTCGGTGATCTCCGGGCCCTCGGCGAACAGCGGGGCGCGCTCCCCGGCGGTCAGGCCGGCGGTTGCTCCTGCTCCCTGGAAATCGGCAGCGGCCGCGCCGGCGGGACGTTCGGCAGGGGCTTCAGGCCCAGCTGCTCCGCCTTGCGCTGCTCCTGCCGCTCCACGACGCGGGTGTTGAGCTGCTCCAGGTACGGCGCCACCCCGGCGACCTGCGCCACCGGGCGCGGCACCTTCGCCAGCACCGCGGCCAGCCGCTGCTTCCGCAGCGCGATGTCCGCCCTTGCGCTCCTGATCGAGTCGATCAAACCCCGCCCGGTACTCGGCCTCCCGCTCGTCGGAAAGTGTGCCACCGTTTTTCTCCTTCTCTCGGGTGTACTCGTCTGCCAGCGCCTCCATCTGCTTGTCGATCTCGTCCAGCCGCTGGTGCCGCCGGGCGACCTTGACCACGGCCTCCGGGTCGCCGTGCAGGCCGGCCGCCGCCGCCGCCGCGGCCGGCCGCCCCTCCTCCGCGTCGTTGAGCGCCCAGTCCTGGCGGATGCCGTCGATCACCTTGCGGACCGACACGTCGGCGCGGTCCTGGCCGCCGTACTTCCGGGCGAGCTTGTCCAGCCCCTTCTGGCTGACCTGCCGCGCAGACTCGCGGGTGCGCGTCCCGCCGCCGGCCTTGGCCATCTCCGGGTCGGCGCCGATGTCCTCCAGCGTGCGCCCGAGCAAGCCCTGCCTGATGACGTGCTGCTCCCGGTTGGTGAGCCCCGCCTCGTCGAAGGCGCGCTCCAGCAGGGCGCGGGCGCCGGCCTGGCGCTCCTCCCCCGTAGCCGCGTTGTCAAGCGCGTCGAGCGCCTGCCGCAGCGTGCCGCCGGACGGCGGCGTCCTGCCGGTCAGCGTGTAGGCGTGCTGGCGCAGCGCCTCCCGCATGTCGTCCGGCGTCAAGCCGGGGCGGTCGGGGTCGGCCTCGAAGTTGTACGTGTCGAGCAGCTTGTCCACGCCGCCGGCGAAGTCCCGGCGCCACAGCTGCTTCTTGACCTCCTTCTCGAAGCCGGCCAGGTCCTCGGGCGACTCGAAGACCCCCTGGCGCAAGAGCGCCTGCCGGCTGGCCTCCACCGGGTTGACGGGGGGCGCCTGCCCCGGCGCGGGAGGCGCCGCCGCGGCGGCCGCCTTCGCCGCGCCGTTGGGGGAGAGCCCCTGACGACGGGCGCGGTCGTAGGCCGCCTCCTGCGGGGTCGTGGGGACGGCCCCCGCCTGCCGGCGGGCCTCCATTGCCCGCAGCACCGCCGGGTCGGTCCAGCCGCCCGGCGGTGTCTGCGTGTAGCCGCCGTAGCCCAGGCGCGGGGCGGCCGGCGTCCACTGGCCTTCCACCTCGGGCGGCGGGGCCTGCGCCTGCGCCCGCGGCGCGGGCTGACCGCCTTGCTCGACGCCGCGCACCGGCACCGGCAGGCCCGCCTCGGGGCGCGGGGCCACGGGGTAGTTCTTGCCGACCAGGGCCTCGGGCCGCGGCGTCCACCCCTCGTGCTCGAAGGTCGGCTTGACCTCGGCGGCGATCCGCCGGGCGGCGTCGGGCAACTTCTCGCCGGCGCTGACCAGCGTGCCGGCCACCGCCTCGGCGCCCATCTGCCGCAGCGCCTTCTCCGTCCGGCCCGCGTCGCCGGAGAACAGGTCCCCCAGCGTGCCGTAGTCGGGCCGCAGCCCCGTCCGGCCCTCCACCAGTTCGGCCACGCGCGCCTGGGTGACGAAGCCGAGCGGGCCGTAGAAGCCCGCCTGCGAAAGCGGCCCCGCCGTTGCCAGCCCCGCCTTGCCCAGCAGCTGGCCGGTGCCGTGCATGGCCCCGACCTCGATCGCGCTCTCCGCCAGCGCCTTGCCCGCCTCGGAGAGCGGCTGCTTCTGCGGCCCGAACTGCGGCAGGCCCTCAGGGGTCGGCGCCACGTCCGGCGTCATCCGGGCGGCCAGCTTGCCCGGCGTCATGGCCAGGGCCTGCGCCGCCCCGGACGCCAGCTCCTTCGCCACCACGCCCTTGACCGCGGCCCGGCCGAGGCCGCCGGCGACGGCCATGTCCACGAGGAACCCCGGCATCCCGGCCAGCATGTCCGCGGTCTGGCGGCCGAAGCCCTTCCTGGCCTCCTCCTGCTGGCGGATGATGTACCGGGCCACGGTCTGCCGGTCCAGCGCGTCCTCGGTGCCGGCCTGGTAGTTGCGGCGGGCGCGCTCCAGGTCGCCCATCAGTGCCGCCTCGGTGATGACCGACAGCGGCCCGGACCTGGTGGCCCAATACTGCTGCGTCGCCCCCGAGACGGTCGTGCCGAACGTCTGCTTGAACCAGGAGCGGTTGTCGCCCTCCCACCACTCCTTGCGCTCCCGCTCGACCGCCCGCTGCAAGTCGCGCGCGCGCACCATGTCCGGGGCCTGCTGCCGGAACTGCGCGACGTATGCCTGGCGCTCGGCGTCGGGCAGCTCGGGCACCTCCTCGCGCAGGCGCTTGTCGAAGGCGTCCGCGCCGCCGCCGGGGTTGTCGTAGTTGATGCCCTCGTCGGCGAAGATGGGCGCGACCTTGCGCTGGCGGTCCTCGTAGGCCAGCCGGGCGTCGATCTCCTCGCGGGGCGGGTTGGCCCACGCGTTGATGTCCGGCGCCGCAGCAGGCGGCGCGGCCGTGGCGGTGCCGGCCCAGGAGTTGATGGCGTCGTAGCTGTCGGGCATGTTAGCCTCCGGGCCAGGGGAAAGTGCCAGGGCTGAACATCCGGTACGGCCCGGCCGGTTGCGTGCCGCGGTCGATGACCTGGGGCGGCGTGACTCCCACGTCCTTGTAGTCGGGCGCCTTGATGTTCGGGTCCTTCTGGGCCAGCTGCTTCAGGGCGTAGACGGCGGAGCGGCGCGCGTCGGGCGGCATGGTCATCAGGCCGCCGGGGTACGTCTTCAGGTGCCGCAGCAGGGACATCCCCGCCAGCTCGGTGTCGGGGTCCTTTTCGGCACGCGCCCGCCGCATCATGTCGGTCACGTGCGCCGCCAGCGGGACGGCCGGGGCCTGCGCCGCGGGGGGCGGTCCCTGCGGGACGTTCTGCTGCAACCACTGCCGCTGCTGGTCGGGGGCCATGCGGTCCAGGTTCGCCTCGAAGTCGCGCATGCGCTGGTCGGCCGGCCCCGGGCCCTGCTGCGGCGAGGGGGCGCCGCCGTGCATGGCCTGCCAGTGCTCCCGGTCCTTGCGCGCCAGGACCTCGGCGTGCTGGTCAATGAACCACTCCGGCACGGGGGTCTTGGCGCCCGTGTGGCCCTCGGCGTCCTTCTCGGGCGGGGTGCGCGCCTCCCACTCCTTGATGGCCTGGGCGCGGTAGTGCGCCAGCGGCTGCGCCTTGAACTCCTGCTCCCTGGCCGCGGCCGCCTTCGCCTCCGGGACGAAGTGCGGCCTGCCCTGCGGGTCCAGGATGTAATGGACCATGCGGCCGTCGGGGAGCTGCGCCGACTGCAACCCCGCGGGCGCGCCGGGCTGGCGCTGGGCGTTCGACGGGGCGAAGTGCGTCATCTTGCCGTCGGGCTGGAGGATGAACCCGTTGCCCGTCTGCGGGTCGATGTGAACGCGCTGTGCCACCAGCTGCTGCGCGGTCGGCTGCTGCTGCTGGACCTGGCGCGGCGGCCCCACCGCCTCGCGCGAGCGCTGGTGCAGCGCCATCGCCTGGCGGAAGGTGTCCTGGTCGATGTTGCCCTGGGCGTACTCCTGCATCAGCTGCTGCTGGGCGCCCTCGATCTTGGTCAGCGCCTGCCGCTGCTGCGGGCTGAATTCGGCCTGCTGCTGGGGCATCAGGCCCAGGTTCGCGGCCATCTTGCCGCCCTCGGGCGTGTGCATCACCAGCTGCCCGATCTGGTGCAGCCCCTGCTGGAGTACCTTCTGCAAGGCCGGCGACGCCTGCCCGGTGCGGTGATCCCACATCATGGGATTCGCCGCGGCGTGCTGCATCAAGTCCCGGATGTAGTTGACCCGGCTGTGGATCGCCATTTGCAGCGGGTCGCCCGGCTGGCCGGCGACGTGCCCGGGATACATGGCCTGCTGGAACGCGGGGTCGTAGGGGTCCAGCGTGTTGACGCGCCGGAAGTCCTGGCCGTTGTAGAAGTCGATGACGCCGCGCCCCGGCCCGCCCGGCGGCGGCAGCGTGGCGGTCGGCTGCGGCGTGCCGTTGCTCGACGGCGCGGGGTACGGGCCGCCGAAGTCCTCCGGGTAGCCCTGGCGGGCCTCTTCCACCGGCCGCGGGTCGCGGGGCATCGTCGGCTCACGCTCGTCGCGCGCGTCGGGGGCGCCCAGCTGCTCGGGGTACAGCTCCGAGGAGTCAACGTAGTCCTCGGGGTGTTCAGGATCGTAGTCCTCGGCCATATCGTCACCTTCTGGTTGGTCGCCTCGGTCATCCCGCGCCCAGCGCCGCGTCGGCCTGGCGCACCGCCTCGGTCGCAAGCCGCAGCTCCTCCTCGGCCAACGTGAGCCTGCGCACGGCGGTGCCGTACTGCACGCACAGGTCCCAGAACTCCCTGCCCTCGTCCGGCCCGCGGTGCCACAGCTCCTCGCGGCCGAGGTGCTTCCACGACGCCACGACGCCCGCCAGCTCGACGGCGGCGATGCGCAACAGGTGCTGGGCCTGGTCGGCGCCGGCGGCGTCGCCCCTGGCCCGCGCCCCGGCGAGCGTGATCTGAGCGTCCACGCACCGCAGCCAGGCGGGCAGGGACGCGCTGCGGAAGTCGTGGTCCAGCATCTCAGCCAACGCGCTCATCAAGTCGCTCCTCCTTCGTGGCCTCGGCCGCGGCGGGCAAGGGCGGCAGCTTCGGGGTCACGTCGCGGACGCTCAGGGCCTTGAGACGCCAGGCCCTCAAACTCGCTTTCAAGAATCCGCGAAGCCGGGCCACGGGCCCCACGTCCGAGTCCAGCGCCTCCAACACCACCTCGTAGCGCCGCTTGGGCGTGTGTCGCTCAGCCATCGTCGTCGTCCTCGTCTGCGGCCGCCCTCGTGCCGAGCGGCCGGTTGGGGTCGTTGCCGGGGCGGCAGATGGTCTTGTCGCCGGACAGCGGGTAGTCGAACAGCGCACGCCAGGCGCCGTCTTCGGTGTCCGCCTCGGCGACCTTCGCCCAGCGCTCCCCGCCGAAGCGCCGGAACCAGAAGGACCAGCGCGCCGCGGTCGCCGTGGTCGTGCTCATGCGGCCACCCCGGCGGCCTGTCGGTCGCTGCGCGAGGGCGGGTCGGTCGCCAGGATCACGATGGTGCCGTGCAGGTTCGAGCTGAGCGCCCCGGCCCACGCCTTCGCCAGCGTCTCGCCGAGGGCCACGGGGCGGGACACCCCGTCGTCGCCCTCGACCACGGCCATGTACCAGCTGCCGGCCGGCGGGCTGGTCGGGTAGGCGTCCTCGAGGTCCACCGCCGGCGTCGGGTCACCCCGCCGTCGCAAGAGGCGGGCGAAGGTGCCGCACCTATCGCAGTTCATCACCGGCCGGCTCCTGCCGTCCACGTCCAGCCGCATCTCGCAGCCGTGGCAGCAGGGGCATTGCAACCCGGCCACAGTCATCGTCGTCACGTCGCACGTTCTTTTCTCCCCACCTGCGCTGGTCCGCGCTGGTCCGCGGACCGATTAGTGCATCCCCTTGGCCGCCTTCGCGTTTCGCCGCGGCTCGGCGGGGCGGGTGAACCTGGGTGAACCCGTTTCCATAACTTTTCTGTTGCGCGCCCGCGCGGGCGCTTAATGGGAAAAGGTTCACCCTGCTTCACCCTGTACACCCGTACCCTCGCCCGTGGCCAGGGCCAGCCCGTGCCAGAAGCACCCGTTCTTGGTCCTCTTGCTCTCGAACCGCTTGGCCCGCAGCCGGTCGTTGAACTCCGGCTGCGTGGTGAACTTGTCGCCGGACCAGTGGCCGTAGGCCTCGTACAGCGACGACACCTTCACCCGCGCCTCGGCCTGCACGATGCAGCACTCGGCCAGGAACTTTTGCAGCACGTCCTGCTCGGCCTGGTACTCCTCCGTCGCCTGGCGCACCTCCTCGGGCTCGCCCAGGCCGTTCTTCAGCCAGTCGAGGCAGCCCCGCACGGCCCAGGCCAGGATGCCCGGCAGCTCGGCCTTCAGCTTCTCCCCCAGGTTCCTGTCCTTCTCGGCCTCCGGGATCGTCTGAGTCCACGGCACCAGCTTGATGCGCCGCCAGACGGCGTGGTCGGTGCCGCGCACGACCGGCTTGTGGTTGGCGCAGAGGATGATCTTGTGCGTGGGCGGGAACTCGAAGAAGTCCTGCCGCATCCGCCGGGCGCGCACCTTGTCCCCGCCGGTCAGCTGCTTCATCAGCGCCTCGGCCAGGCGCTTGCCCTCCTCCGTCTCGATGGTGGCGACCAGTCGCTTGCCGAACAGGTCCGCCCGCTCCGTGGGGTGGGTGTCGTGCTTCTTCGCCATGAGCAGGTCGGCCACCGCCTGCATCGCGTAGTCGCCCAGCGCGGCGAGGAGGATCAGGAGGAAGGTGCTCTTGCCGTTGGCCCCCGGCCCGTAGAACAGCCAAAGCAGCTGCTCCGACACGTCGCCCGTCAGGCCGTAGCCGACGACGCGCTGCAGGTAGCCGAGCAGGCCCTTCTTGCCGTCCATCCAGCGGTCCAGGGACCGCTCCCAGAGGGGGCACCGGGCCGCGGGGTCGTAGTTGACCGGGCAGAGCTTGGTAATCAGGTCCTCGCGCCGGTGCGGCCGCAGCTGGCCGGTGCGCAGGTCGATGGTGCCGTTGAGGACGTTGAGCAGGTAGGGGTCGGTGTCCAGGTCGCCGGGCAGGACGGGGACGCCGGGCTCCGACTGCGCCAGCTCCAGGCACGAGGCGATGCGCTTGGCCTCCTCCCATTTGAGCGCGTGCTTCAGCGTGGCGGTCAGCGCGGCCAGCTGGCGCTTGCGCTCCTCGTCGTCGCCCACGTCCCCGAGCTGGCGGATCGCGTCGGCCGTGTGGCGGTACAGGTCGGCCTGGCTGCGCTTGACGCAGCGGACGGCCTCGGCCGTCGTGTCCTCGGCCCAGCGGGCGCCGTCCCAGACGAGCCACCGCCGCGCCGGGTGGCAGTAGCGCAGGTCCGCCCCGTGCTGGCGGATCACGCGCCTGGCGTTCCCGAGGTCGGTCAGGTGCTCACTTTCCCCGGCCGACCCGACCGGCGGCGCCCCGGCCGACTGACCGTTGTTGCCCCCGCCCTGCCGCTGCCAGCCCGGCCCCCGGCCCTCCGGCCTGGGCGCGGCCGACACGCGGCGGCGCGGTTCCCCGTACCCCTGCTCGGCCAGCGCCCTCGCCGCCGCGCCGAAGTCGCCGCCGTGGTTGAGCAGCGCGTACACGGCGAACTTGCCGTGGACCGAGCAGCTGCGGCCGCCCTCGGGCCCGGGGAACGGGTGCGCGTTCGAGCTGAAGACCGCGAGCAGGGCGCGGCCGGACTTGCTGGTGCAGTACCCGGTGGTCGCGCTCCAGCCCACTTCGTCCTTGCCGGGGCGCTTCCAGTAGGTCACCGCGCCCCGCCTGTGGACGGCGGCCCACCCGTGCGGCTCAAGGATGTCCGGCCAGTCGGGGCCGCGCTGGTCGTAGTCGTCTCCGGGGGACAGGCCGGTGCCGCGGGGGGGCGCGGGCCGGGCCGTCTCCGGCGGCGCGCTGCGGTCGAACGACCGGGCCGCCCGGATGAGGACTTCGCGCTCCTCGACGCCGATGGCCTGCACCCGCTCCAGCGGCGGGCCGCTGTAGTGCGCGTACGGCCGGCCGCTCTGGTGGACCTTGCCCGGCGAGCCCGGCGCGATCGCGTAGCCGCCCTCCCCGCGCGTCTCGATCAGGCAGCGCTCGTCGGGGGCGGCGGCCGGGTCCATCGCCAGCTTGGTGTTGCCCGGGACCTGCACGTCGGGGCAGCGGTAGCGGACGTGATACCCCTTCGGGGTCTTGGCGACGGACAGCCGGTCCACGAGGCCCGGCGCCTCCGCCTCGACCAGCTCGCGCCAGGCGACAAAGATGGTGTCGGCCTGGGCGTCGAAGTCGATGGTTTCCAGCCCGCCGCTGGCCGCGCCGCCGATCACGCCGATGCCGGGCGGGTTGGCGCCCTTGAACCACTGCTCGACGGCCGCGCGGGCGGGCGGCTCGGCCTTCATCGGGTCCCAGGTCGGGTGGTACAGCCCGTCGGCGCCGCGGACGCGGGGCAGGCTGCGGGTGTCGGGCCGCTTGCTGCCGTCGCAGGCGACCGGCAGGAGGGACAGCCCGTGGTCGAGGTAGGCCAGCGCCTGGCGCAGAACGGCGTCGGCGTGCCCGTTGGCGGGGCTACCGGACTTGACAGACGGTCGCGGGTCAGCCATCGTGAACCTGCACCTTTTAAGCCCGGTAGTCTTCCATGCTGGCGGAGGCTACCGGGCTTCTCCACTCACCCCCCGGTCCCGACCAGCCGCAGGCGCTTCGCGCGCTGGGCCTCGCGCTCCAGCTGGGCGCGCGCACGCTCCACGTCGCGCGCCGCCGCCGTGCTGCGGCGCACCGCATCGAGGAATTCCTGCATGGCGCTGGTGACGCGCCGGTCGGTCTGTTGGGGCTCGCTCATGGCCCCTGAAACTAACACGGCACCCCGGCCGGGAAGTTGACGGGAAGTAGGACCGGCCCTAAGTCCTTGGTGCCAAACGATCTTTTTTTCGGTTTGTCCAGTAGCCGGGAGGTAGGGGGCTACTTCCCGGCCTGCCGGCGCCCCGCGACGGTCCTGTTCTTCTCCTCGGCCTGGAGGTAGATGGCGGCCAGCCCCTCGGCGTCCTGCCCCGCGCCGGTCACGCGACCGATCACCGCCGCCAGCACGTCGCCCACGTGGACCAGGAGCCGCTGCTTGCTCGGCTTCTTGTGGCGGACCAGCCCCCCGTCCACCAGGCGGCGCAGCTCCTTGTCGGTGGTCAGCAGCCCCAGCGCCGCCAGCTGGTCAACCACCTTCTGGGCCGGCTGGTAGTTCCTCGGGTCGTCGGCCGCGTCGTGCGGTGCCGCGTCGCCAGACGCGATAGCGTCGAGGCGCGCCCGCACGTCCGCCACCGCCTGCTCGAAGGCCGTGCCCTCGCCCTCCAGCTGCCGCAGCCGGAACTGTACGAACCGGGCCGCCGCGCGCCGCATCTGGGCGAGCTGCTCGTGCTGGCCCTGGGTCAGGTGCCGCGGCAGGTCGTTGTGCAGCCGGGGCAGCAGCCCGAAGACGGCACGCAGCGTTGCCCGCTCCGCCTGGGGACCGGCGCCGGGAGGCACGGCCTGCGCCTGCTGCTCCAGCTCGTAGGCGCGGTCCGCGCACCCGTTCGCTCGCAGCCACCGCGTGAGATCCCAGAGCGCGGCGGTCCACCCGCCGGCAGTGGCGTACTCAATGCCTTCGAGTTCTTCGTGCCGAGGAAGCTTGGGTGCGGACATGGGTGGTTCCTGGTTGGCGCCCGGCGAGCGGTGGCGGGAACCACCGCGCCACCGCTCGCTGCGGGGCCGCTTTGGAAGCGTCGGGGATCAGCCGACACCCACAGTCTACCCGGAAGCTGCACGAAACTTCAGCGCCGGCGGCAGGGTTTTCCACGCCTTCGCCGAGCCCGCCGGCCGCACAAGTGGGGAGGTTCGTAGCGGCGCCACGCGCGGCGCGTCCCAGACGGGCGCCAACGCCCGGGAGGGCGCCCCGTTCGGAACTGAGCTGTGAAAGGGCGAGGGGGTGGTTCTTCGCCGCGACGACTCCCATATGTACAAACTTTGTACATATGCTCCCGGTGGAGTCCCATATGTGCCACGGTGGCACATATGCCCCCGGAGGACTCTTCTACTTCCAGCTGTGGAAGCTCTCCGGCTGCCATGTGGGGACGGCCTCGCCGGGGGCGACGGGGCTGAACGCCGGCGACTCAAGGGTCAGGGTGTAGCGCGCGTTGGCCAGCGAGCGGGTGACCGCCGGGCCGTCCACCACCTTGAACGTCTGCGGGAGGGCTTGCACCCACGAGACGGCGCTGTTGTTCATGAACTCGGCGTACTGCCGGGGGGTGAGCGACAGGTTCCGAAGGCGGCGCGGCGCCTCGGCCGGCGACGGGTCAGACGGACTCACGGGGGCGGGTGGTGCCGGGGCCGTGGCGCCGACGTTATCCCTCTGCGGGTTCGCCAGCTCCTCCAGCTCGTCCACCAGCACGGCCAGGCGGTCGGGGTGGTCTCGCCCCAGCTTCAGTAGCGCGGCCGCCAGCGGCGTCGGCGCCACGGCGCCCTCTTCCCCCAGATGCCGGAGTACCCATTTCATTGCGCGGCGGCCGGGCGGAGATGACCTCGCGCCCTTGGGCCGCCCACGCCGCCGCGTCGCCACCATGTCTGCCACTGCCATCTGGACCCGCCCTCCGGCCCCACCGCCATTTATACCCCGTTTCTCCCCTTTATCGTCTCCACGCCCCCACCCGATGTCAACGTGCGTCGGTGCCGCCCCGTGACTCTCTGCCCTGGCCTCGTGCTATACCACCGCTACGCGCCTGTTACTTGTGCCGGGAATTTGGCTCCGCCTGCTGGCGGCCGGCAGGCCGCAAACCCCTCACCCGCCGCCGGTTAGCGCCAAGCCGCCGCTCCCGCACGCCCCGGCAGGCGCAGAAATCGCGCCGCGGCACGCAGCGAGAGCCCCGCGGTATCCCCGCGCCTCTCCCGTGGGGAACGGGAAACGGGGCTTTAGTCATGGAAATGCACGGGCGGGGTCCAGAAGGCGGGCGCCTCGGCGGCGGCGGCCTGCTCGCGGCGGCGGACGATGTTGCTGGCGTCGATGGTGCGGCCGTCTTTGCCGGTGCGCACCTGCGATTTCATCGCACCTGGGACCTCGGGTCGCATGGACCGGACCATGAACTCGCTGACGCCAAGGTGATCGGCCACTTGTGCAATGCACAAGTGGCTTCAGCCTGCCGTCCGGGCCGGTGCGGGTCACTTCCCGCGTTTCGATCTTCGGAAATTCCGAAGATAGTCGGTCCCTGGCTGCGGCGACCGTCTTGTGGTCGGCATCTCATAACCGTTATGAGATAGCTCGCCTGCCGACCTTCATGTTCGCCATCCGCCCCACGACAACCACCTCTTGCTGGTAGCTCGACCCCAAGCTCAGCAGTTCCATGCTATCCCCCTCGCTACCCCCTGCATTTTTTCTACCTCCCCTATCCGCGAGTCGGTGCGCCGGGGGTTAAGCCCACCCCCCGCGGGGCCGGGGTGCCGGGGGGTCTGGCTCAAATTCTGGACCCGGTAAGGAGGTAAGCCGGTCCGGCTTGACGGCGTGCCTTGGGTGCGGCGGGCCGGGCGACTGACAGCTGGGTGTCAGTGACGGACCTGCCGGGGAGATGAGGAGGGTGGAACGGTGAACGACTCACGGCTGATCGAGGGGCTGAACGGCACGGCCAGACGGCCGGGCAAGGGCAGGGCGAGGGCCGAGGGCAAGCCCCGGCGCCGGCCGCTGATGACGGCCGGCCGCTTCAAGGCCGGGCTGACCTTGGCAATGGGCTGCGGCATCCCGCTGGGGTCGCTGGCCCTGTCCACGGTGGCCGGGACGCTGGCCCGGTCGGGTCACTACGTCCTGGCCGGCAGCGCGGCGGGCCTGACGGGCTGCGTGCTGGCGGTGTCGCTCAGTCACTTGGCCTGGGCGGTGCGCGACATCACCTCGTCGCCGCGCTGGGCGAGCTGGGCACTGGCCGTGGCCTTTGACCTGGCCCTCATCCTGGGCGAGTCGGTCCACGTCTACGCGACCGACGCCGACCTGGGCGGGCTGGTGACGGCGGTGATGGTGGCGGTGTGCGGGCTGTCGATGGTGCTCAACTGCTGGGCGTTCTTCCGGCACCCGGCGGCGAAGTGATCGGCGAGACAAGGCCGGCCGCGGGGTAGTGTCCCGCGGCCGGCCACAACCTGGGAGGGCTTACCCATGCTGTGCGAAGAGATGGTACGCGGGGCGGCCGAGGAGGGCAACGGCAGGGCGCTGGCGCGGCAGTACAACTCGCGATTCGGGCGCCTGTCCCCGCAAGAGCGGCGGGTGGTGCGGCAGCGGTTGCTGGGCCGCTCCTACGCGGACATCGCCACCGACGAGCTGCTGCGCAAGCCCGACGGCAGGCCCATCAGCAGGGCGCGGGTCCATCAGCTCGAAATCCGCGCCATGCGCGAGCTGGCCGGTCGGTTCGGCCGCGTCGTGACGGTCGCGTCCGTGGTGGCGCTCCAGCGCCTCGACCGCGCCCTCGACCTGCGGGAGCGTGCCCAGCTGGTGACGAACGCCGAGCTGCGCCACGACCCGGCGCAGGTGAGGGCGCGCCGGCCGGCGCCGCGCGACCGGATCGAGGAGGGGCTTGAGGCCCTGGCTACCCGCCTGATCGAGCAGGCCGAGCGGGGCGGGCTGTCGCCCTGGCAGATGACGCGGTACGCGGCCGAGGCCGAGCGCCTGGCCGCGGGCTTCTGACCACCACCACCGGGCCGCAGTTCGCCCACTGCGGCCCTTCGGAGGGCTTCACCGATGGCAGCACGCAAGAGGGAATCGGCCCGCAAGGACGTGTCCTGTGCGCTCTGCGGCAAGGCGCTGGAGCTGTGGGACGCGACAACCGCCCTCGACGGCCGCACGGTCTGCGCGTCGGGCTGCATGGGCGGCTTCCTGGGCGGGCTGCCGGCCGAGGAGCGCGGGCCGCAGATGCCCGAGCGCCCCGACGACCCGCCGCCCTGGGCGGACGGGCGCAACTACGGGTCCGGCAGCTGGTACGAGGACGGCGACTACGGCGGGGCGGTGGACGGCCTGGGCAACGTGTCCAGCGACGCCGACCCCGGACTCTGATTCATCCAACCGGCCGGGCGCCGTCGAGGCGCCCGGCCCTTACCTGGGAGAACAAGACCAATGGCACTCACCAAGGGGCAGCGGGTCACTCTGTTGACCATCAGCGAGAGCATGGCGCTCACGCAGCGGCACGAGCTGGAGGTACGCGCGGTGACCGACCCGCAGGCGGTCGGCTACCAGGGCCGCAAGCGGCGCGTGGCCGTGGTGCGCCAGCGGGGCAAGCGCCGGGACGTGTACCTGGACCTGGGGGCCGACGACATCCTGCTGGACGGCTGGGGCCTGCCGTTCCAGACCGACATGGAGGCCGGCGGGGTGTTCTCGGGGAACGCGGCTTACAACCTCGTCGGCGAGCCCGAGGCCATCCGCGCCTGCATCGAGGGGCGGGCGGTGCTGCCGGTCAGCGACGCGGCCAGGGCGAAGATTCTGGTAGCGCGGGGCCAGCGCACCACCTGCGACGACTCCGGCCTGGAGCTGCTGTACCCGGACATCGACACGCACCACGCGGTTGTCAACCGCTTCAAGGCGGCGCGGGCGGGCTGACCAGACCACGACCAGCGACGGCACGGGCCGGTGTTCCCGAGAGGGGCACCGGCCCGTGCCGTTTGCGCCCCGGATGCTCTCCGGGGCTAATTCTGCCCTGCGGTTGCCGGCACTGCTAACCGACGTTACCGGCGAAGGCGTGAAAAAAGGACCACCAAGTTGACTCGACCGAAAAAGCAACCTAGAGTCGATATGTTGAAATCTCGCTCCGCATGCTCTGCGTGCCTCGCGCTTTCCGCGGGTTCGGCCCAGGCGCCTTACCGTGTCTACCTCTGACACCGCCTGACTGAGCGAGTCGGCTTACTCTGGCAGCCCTGCGTGGGCGGCGGCGCTCACCGTCCGGGCATTGCCGCGCCGCATCGGCGCGTTGACCCGGTCGGCGGCGTGGGCATGCTGCTTATCAGACCCAAACGGGCGGGGCATTGGAGTCCCCCGCGTTGTTGCGCTGCCGCCGGTTTGCCCGCGGAGCCGGCGTTTCGTTACTCTCGTGGACGGCTTGACAGCGCCGCCAGGCGGGGTGCCTGGGGCGAGCGGCAGGAGCCGGGGTTCAAACCCATGTTCGTGTTCATCGACGAGTCGGGGGACTGCGGCGTCGTAAAGGAGCGCGTTTCGGCGCCTCAGTTCACCCTGGCGGCGGTGCACTTCGGGACCGCCGCCGGAGTCGAATCTTGCGCGGAGGCAATCAGGCGCCTGCGGCGGGAGTTGGGCCTCGACGAGCGACACGAGTTCCACTTCAAGGGCGCGGCCCCCGCACGGCGCCGCTCCTTCCTTTCGGCGGTCGCGCGGCAGGATTTCCGCTACGTGGCCGTGACTCTTCACAAGGAAGGGCTGGACAGCAAGCGCTGGCGGGACAAGGAATTCTTCTACGGGCAGGTCGGCGGCCGGCTCGTCGCGCTCTTGGAGCCGCTCATCGTGGCCCCCACGAGCGGAGCGCGGCGCGCTCCGCCCTGCAAGCCGACAATGGACCACAACGACGATCCCGTATACGTCGAGGCAATCCGGCAGCAGTTCAAGAAGCGCAACGGGCCTGACGGTCGCCCCTTGTTCGCCAAGGTGCGGACGAGTCGGTCGGACGCCTCGGACGCGCTCCAGTTGGCGGACATGATTTGCGGGGCCATCGTCCGCGCTTACCGGGGCGAGGATACCTACCGCGATCTCGTGCAAGAACGCGAAGCGGATTGGGACGTGTGGCGGGGATAAAAAACTGGGGGGCGGCCAGGTGGCCGCCCCCATGATCTCGAACGACGACTCGCCGCCTGTCCAGTCTGAAAAAGCGGCGGGAACCGCCACCTTGTCGGGAGCCGGCCAATTGCTTGTTCCCTCAGCCGGTTTTACGGCTGCCGGTCCCTATTTCAGCCCAAGCCCTGCTAGAGGCAGTGGCATCGAGCGCCGCCCTCGGGCGCTAGATAATATATCGTCTGCATATACGCTAGTCAACAATGAAAAACCCCCCACATTCAGCATGACTTGTCGTAAGCGGCTGCATCTCAGGTAGTTAGCCCCATTCCACGCACGCGCGGTCCTTCTCAACCCGCTCGAAGAGTTTACCTGGGGCGCCAACTCGGCCCCGGCTCAACAAGGACGCAAAGGCGGACCCGGCCGGGCCGCCGGCGCGACCCGGGGCCGCGGAAAACCCGACGAAGGCCCCCCGCCGGAGCCGACTTGTACGACGTACAGGTCCCGTCGTCCCCGTGTCCGCGAGAGACCTCCCATGCACCCGCCTGCCAGCGCAGCGGAAGAAAGAATTCCTTCCCCATGTCCACTCCAGCCCCCACCGGCGTCATCCCCGCCGAGGACAAGGCCGCGATCGCCTGGATGATCGACGTGATCGCCCTCGTCAGGCCGTACCACGCGCCCGGGTCCCCGTTCTACCAGGAGCTGCCGCACCTGGCCCACTGGTGCAACACCACCAACAAGCGCTACCGCGACACCCTGCTGGCGCTGTACGCCCCCGTGCGGCCGCTCTCACCGCCCGCCCGCCCGGACGCCCCGCCCTGCCGAGTCATCTGCCCGTGGGCGGACCGGCATCCCAGAGCCGACCCGGGGGCCGCCTGACTCGCACAACCGGCACCGTCGCACCGAGAAGGCAGCCCGCCGCCCAGCCGGCCCGCCCCAGTCACCGCACGGGCGTACAGGTCTGCCCAGGAAACCGGCCCGCCCCGCCGCGAACGGCACCACGGACGGCCCGCGGGCCGCCTGAGCCCTCGGGCTCGTCCTGCGCAATCCTGGACGCGGGAAAGGCCAAGCCGCCCTGGCGCCGGCGCAACCGTCACCAGCGGACAGTCGGCACAGTCGGCGCGGGCCGCACGTAGAAGGGAACCCCTCCCCGGCCGGCCCGGCGGAAGTCGCGCCGGGTTGCACCGTGCCGAGGAGGGGGAAGGGATGTCACTGCTGCCGGCGAGGCAAGCCCTTCAGCAACCACCCCCGGCCGGCGCACGGGCCGCACTTGCCGGCCGAGGTGCGCCCTTCGCCGTGGCAGGCGCGGCAGACCGCCGCGGTTTGGGTCAGGGCCAGCTGGGACAACAGCTCGTCGAGCGCGGCGCGGCAGCAGAGCGCCCCGCCCCCCTCGACCTCGCGGCGCGGCAGCGGCCAGAGGCCGAGCCCTGCGGCCGACGCCGCCGCGCGGTCCAGGGCCAGGGCGAACGCCTGGCCCAGACACAGCGCCTCGCGGAACAGCGGCACCGCGTCGAACACGGGCCACAGCGCCTGGGGGGCGGCGACACTGCGGGGCCGGCCGTTGTGCTTCGGGCCGCCGGCGGGCAGGCGGCGTGCGGGCTGCCGCTTGCCGTCCCGGCCGATCACGACGCCGCCGGGCGGGACAACGGGCATCCCAAGCGCGACGGCCCTGCGCAGGTCCAGAGTCACCTGCCGGTGGCAGACCCCGACCTCCTCGGCGATCTGCCGGGTGGACCGGCCCTGCCGGCGCAGCTCGGCGACGCGCCGCACGCGCTCCCCGGCGGGGTGTTCAGCCTCGGCGGTGCCGTTGGCGGTCAGGGTGTCGGCCGTCGCAGTGTCGAGCATGGTGGTGTCCTCCTGGGTCGGGCGATCCGGTGGGGGCAGAAGGTAAACGACGGCGGCGGCGCAGGGAAGCAATTTCCGACCCACTTTGTCAGGCTGACTTGTCAGGCTCACGGCAGTACAGGCGCCCGGACGTAGCGCTGCGCCACGCGCTTCACCAGGCCGTCCCGCCGCATCGAGGCGAGCACCTTGCGGAAGTGGCTGTTCCACGTCCGGTGTATCTGACGCGCGATCGTGCGCGACGCCAGCGGCCCCCGCCCGAGGGCGTCCCAGATCAGCTTTCTCAGGCCCCGGAGCTGCGACGGGACCAGCGGCGGGGGCAAGGGGCTGGTGATGACCACCGCGGCGTCGGCCGGGGCGACGATGATGGTGAGCCGCGTCCTGTCGTCGGCCCCCACAAGCCGCCGGGCCAGGGCCAGCAGGGCGGCGCGGGTGTCGCCGTTGGAGTCGGGCATGGCGGTCAACCTCCGGGGCGAGGGACGATACCCGGCGCCGCCCCCGTCATGAGAGCGGCGCCGGGCGGCCCTCCGTGGCCTTCACTCCTGCCGGCAGGCCGCGCCGGCGCACGTCGTGGGGCGCCGGCGCCTCCGTCATCGGGTCAGGCGGCCGCGGGCACGGCCTCGACGGCGATCACCCGGCCGTCGCCGTGGCGGACCAGGACCACGCGCTGGCCCTGCCACACAACGGCGTCCTCGTCGGGCGACTGGATGTCCGCGAGCAGGTCGAGCACGCGGGCCAACTCGAACTCGGACAGGATCGTCACATCGCGGATGGTGGCGGTGTACAGCACGGGGGTTGCCTCCTGTGGGACGTGAGGGCGGGGCGCTGGGCTCGCCCCGCCGTGCGGCCGGGACATCAAGCCGCGGATTCCACGGCCGCCAGCGGCAGGCAGTCCTCGGTCGTCCAGGCCGCGGCGCTGGCCGGGCAGCAGGGGCAGGGGATGTAGTCGGCCGGGCCGCCCGAGTAGGGGTTGGGGAGCCAACCGCAGTCATCGCAGAGCGGGCAGGGCGGGTTGACGTTTGCGGGCGCGCGGGAAGTGGGTAGACTTGGCACCGGAGACTCCTCTTACCAGGGGTTTCCCAGGGGGAGGGCGTCTGATACACGCGCCTCCCCCACTTCACTTGTATCTTAATCACTACTCATTGACTAGTCAACAGTCATTCCCTAGAATTATTCCACCCAGGCGCGGACAGGAGCCCCTCCCGTGGCGAAACGGCGCGAGACGTTTGCGAGCCGACTGACCGAACTCCGCAAGGCGGCCGGCATCACGAAGTACAGGCTGGCGCAGATCAGCGGCCTGAGCAAGCAGGCCCTCACGCGCTTGGAGAAGGGGCAGGGCGAACCGACGTGGGAGACGGTGCAGCTGCTCGCGAAGGCGCTGGGCGTCTCCTGCGAGGCGTTCATGACCGGCGACGTACAGCCACCGCCGCCGCCGCCGGTGAAGCGGCCGGGGCCGAAGAAGAAGGGCGTCGAAAAGGATTAACCCGCCCTGCCAAGGCGGAATTCAGGACACGGGCCAGGCGAATAAGCGCCTGGCCCTATTCTGCTGCGCTTGACGAATGGGCTAAACCAGCTACAATGCCTGGGCGTTCTATTCGGATTGGACAATTCGGGGAAAGCCGGGTATCCTTAACGGGAGGCCAAGACATGCAGACCGCGGAAACCCTGACGATGGCAAGGAAGTTGATACCCTACAGCCGGTTTTCCGGCAAGCGCCAGGAGGCTGGCGAGTCCCAGAGCCGCCAGGACCGCTACGCCGAGGCGGCCGCCCGCGAGGAGAAAGTCGAGATCGATTGGACCCTCTCCCTCAAGGACAAGGGCATCAGCGGCTTCCGGGGCAAGAACTGGAAGCGCGGCGACCTCGGCAAGTTCCTCGACCTCGTAGACGCCGGCGTGATCCCCAAGGGGTCCATCCTCTGCATCGAGCAGGTCAACCGCCTGTCTCGCATGCCCTGGATGGACCAGGTGCAGCTCTGGCGGGAAATCCTTCAGCGGGGCATCACCATCCGCACGTGCGTGCCGCCGGCCCGCTACACCGCCAAGAACATCAACGACCTGACGACCGGCTGCCCCGTCGTCATCTACATGATGCTGGCCAACCTGGAGAGCGAGCAGAAATCGCGCTGGTCCTTCGACGCCTTCGACGCCGCCAAGGCGCGCGTCCGCCAGGCCAGCGGCCAGGGCCAGAACGTGCCGCACGGCCTGGCCGTCCCCGACTGGATCGAGCGTGTCATCGTCCCGCACCCCAAGAACCCCGACCGCCACCTGACCACCGGCTACCGCCTCAACGAGCACCGCGCCGCCCTCCTCCGCTGGATGCACGAGCGGACGCAGGAGGGCTGGGGGGTCATGCGCCTCCGCAGGGCCCTCGTGGAGCGCGGCGAGCCGGCTTGGGGGCGGTCGGGCCGGTGGAACGTCGTGACAATCGCCAGCTACCTCACCGAGCGCACGGCCGTGGGCGAGTACCAGCCGACGCGCCTCAACGCCGAGGGGGTGCGGGTGCCCGACGGCCCGCCGGTCCCCAACCACTACCCCGTAGCTATCACGGAGGAGTGCTGGCAAAAGACTCAGAGGGCGCGGGCCGGCCGGCGAGGGCGCGGCGGCCGCGTTAGCGAGAACGCTAACAACCTCTTCACCTACCTCGTGCACGACGCCAGGGATGGCCGGCCGCTCCATACCGTCTGGTGGACGGCCGGGCCTACCCGGCGGCAGTACCTCTCGACCCACGAACGCCTATGGCGGCTCCCCTACCGGGACTTCGAGCGCGCGATGCTGACCCTCCTCGCCAAGCTCAAGGCGTCGGACGTGGACGGCCGACACCAGGCCGACGCCCTGACGGCCCGCGTCGAGGCGATACAGGACCAGCGCTCCGCCCTCGGTATCGAGTTGGACGCCCTTAACCGGCAGCTCGACGAGTTGCCCCCGTCCCGCTGGCCCAGGCGCGCCGTGGCCCAACAGGCGGAGTTAGAAGAGGCGGTCGCGGCCAAAGACGAGGAACTGAGGCAGGCCAAGGAGGCAGCCGCCACGTCCACACGCACCGAGGCGCTGATAGACCTCCGCAACTCGCTGAAGGCGCTCGATCAGGCCCGCCAAGAGGGGCGCCACAAGGACGAGCAGGCTATCCGCCACCGCATCAAGGGGCGGGTGCCGTTCCTCGTCGAATCGATCTGGGTGCGGATGGAGGCGCACACCAAGCAGAGTCGCTATGCCCACGTGCGCGTCTACCTGCACGGCGGTGAGCAGCGCCCCTTCGTGCTGACGTTCGGCGCCCCGAAGCTACCGCCCCTGAACCTCCGTGATGCTGACTTCCGGGGCGGCGAAGAACGCGGGCACGCACTCCGGCCCCAGCGCGCGGCAAAGGCGCTCGCAGTCTGACCAGGGGTCCGCCAGGGGCGGCGCGGTGAACTGCCGCGCCGCCCGCCAGTTGTCCACCCACTTCTCGCCGTCCCAGAATCCTTCCGGCGACAGCACCACAAAGCAGTCGCCAGCTTCGGACATGGTGCCTCTCTCTTCGCAGGTGTGCGTCAAGCATGCCCCATCGCGCGCCCCCGTGTGAGCCACACGGGCCGGCGGCCGGTCGAAATGTCCCTCGGCCGGGCGGAGCGCTTCGTACCGGCGCCACTTCCCGGGAGGGCGGCACTCCCGCGCCCGGCGCCCCAGGCCGCAAAGCGCTTGACACCGGCCCCTCTTGTGGGCGAAGATCGCGGACACCCGGCCGCGGCGAAAGGAGCGGTGCGTCATGCCTCCCGACCAGCAACCCACCCTCGGCGAGCCGGCCGTGCATCCCCCGCAGCCGCCGAAGAAGCCCTGGTGGCGTAAGCCGCTCGCACGCGCAGCCTTCGGTTGGTTCATGCTGGGCGGGTGGCTCTTGTTCCTCTTCCCGGTGGACTTCGCCAACGACCGCATCCGGTGGTCGGGCGTTGTCGTCCTGGTCGTCGCACTCCTGTCCGTGGCCTGGTACGCCTTCTGGGTCAACCTGATGCTGGACGTTAACGACCCCGACAACGGCAGGCCGCCGGAGTTCTAACGGCCGGCCTTCACGTCCTCGCGCCGCTTCTTTTCCAGCGGCGACGGCAGGTAGCGCCGCCGCTCCTCCTCCTCCAGCAGCTGCTTGTCGGTGAGCGTGATCCGGTGCGGCGCCGGCGTGATGCCCGCGAAGCCCTGGAGCTGCCGGCCCAGGCCGGCGCCCTTTTTGCGCTGGTCGAAGTACGACGAGACGGAGATCGGCTCGAACGCCTTGAGGACGTGCAGCGCGTCGTCCTTGGCCTGCCGCTGCCACGGGTCGGCCGGGTTGTCGATGGCGGCCTGCCGCCAGTCCTGGTTGTCGAGGATTTCGGCCACGAGGCGGACGGCCGGGCTGACCTTGCCCTTGGTCATGTGCCACAGGTTGCGCGGCACCTGCACCGGCGACTGCCCGGCGCGGTCAGTCACCGAGGCCAGGTCCTTCATGTAGCCGGGCAGCGACACCCGCGCCGCCGTGCCGTCGGGGTTCCTCTGCCCCGTCTTGGGGAACCACAGGTCCTTCGTCTCCTCCGGCCCCTTGCCCGTGGCCAGCAGCTGGTACAGCGCCCCGTAGAGGCCGGTGCCGACCATCGTGGCGACGAGGAAGCCCGTGCGCCGGCTGATGCCCTCGCCCTTGGCCAGCCCCGCCCACTGCGACGGCCGGAAGGCGTCCGCCGCCCCGCCGCCCAGCCC